>DDQG01000003.1:12460-72929 GCA_002342585.1 Prevotellaceae bacterium UBA2448 | reverse complement strand
CCCCAGTTAGCGAGGTATGCTGAGCTCCCTCCTGCAGTATAACTGAATGAAACGGTTGCCACATTCGCCGTACTGTAGCTGGCTTGCTCTTTGGCTGTTGCTGTAATTGTGGTCAGCAGCGTCTCGGTCTGCGCCACTGCGCCCACTGCTGTCATGAGCATGAGGGCAAAAATACTAAGTAAATGTTTCTTCATACTTTTTGTTTGTTTTTGATTGTTTAAAAAAAATGTCTTTGCAAAATTGCGAGTGCAAAGTTAATAATCAAAAAAAAAAACGAAAGGATGTTAAAACATTTTAGATGTATCAGCCCCTCTTTCGTCTTTTTTAACAATTTGCAAAAACATCAACCACACCAGCCCGGGCACAAAAAAACAGGAACCGCACTGTTTGCAGTTCCTGCCTATGTTGAAAACAAAAAGTTCAGTTACTTAAGTGTCTCCATTCGAGTTAAAAACTCTTCTGCAGTATACACAGCAATAGAACTATTAACAAAATCTTTCTTATTGCGAGTGACTATACAATCGGCTTGCTCCTCAACTGCCGAACGATATTGTGTAGCATCTTCATAGTCCTTCCAACTGGCACTCAACATATCAACTACATTCTGACCACGCAAATCAACTACTTCAACAAAATCAGCTATCATGCGAAGTTTCGTACAAACCTCAGTAAGAGGATACTTATATTTTTTACCTATATACACTGTGTTTACAAAAGAAAGGGCAGACACCATTAACTGCACCTCACCATCATATCCCAAGGCAAATACATGCTGTGCATCTGAAAGAAAGTCTTCACGTGCCAACACGAGGTCAACCAGAATATTAGTGTCAACGTATGCTCGCATCACTTATCGTATTTTTCATTAACAAGTACATCTATACCACGTTCATCTGCAGGGACAGACATCGGACCAACTACGGATAGACTTTTCACAAACTGCAATGCAGCATTGCGTTTACTCCGAACTGCATCTGAAGACTGGCGAACGGAATGAACCCGACTACGCAAACGCCTTACGTAATGCGAAACATTCTCCAACATCTCAACACTCATTTGGTCAAGTTCTTTGGCAATTGATGTTCTAAGTTCAATACTAGTCATAATCGTACCATTTATTATATTATCACTCGCAAAGGTGCGAATAAGTGAGTAAAATACCAAATATATTTGAGGATTTTCAAGCGAGAGCACCTTCGACGTAGTCAACGATAAATCATTTTTCCTCAACCGCTATCCTTTCAGCGGGAAAATTTTGATAACGGATGAGATAATTACTCGTGCATATTCTGTACATGACAAGCATCAACAACTGTAATTGTATCGCCCTCTATCGTATATAGCCTTGATGTCCTTCATAGTCATCTCGTATGCCTCCTCTGGCGAATAGAGTTCCTTGTCCATATCGGAAAAATCCTCTTCCTCCAACGCATCAACCAATGGTCTCGTCTGAATAGGCTTAACACTATCAATGAGCATTGTCACCAATTCCAACTTCTGACTATTGTCCATATCCTTCACCTGGTTCCAGTAATAACTGACTGGGTGCGCATTGTGTCGTCTTGCAGTTGTCGTTGCCATAATCGTTTCTTTTATTTTTCACTTGCAAAGGTGCGAATAAGCGAGTAAAATACCAAATATATTTGAGGATTTTCGAGTGAGAGCACCTTCGACGTAGTCAAATATAAATCATTTTCCCTCAATCGCCATAATCTGCGAGGGGATTTTTTTACATCATCACATATTCCTTTAGCATCTCGGCACAGCGTTCGCCATCGATGGCAGCGGAGACGATTCCTCCGGCATAGCCGGCACCCTCGCCACAGGGATAAAGTCCTTCGAGGCGGACGTGTTGGAGAGTGTCGCGGTCGCGCGGAATGCGTACAGGAGCCGACGTGCGGGTTTCAACTCCGATGAGGATGGCTTCGTTGGTCAGGAAACCGTGTGCTGCCTTGCCGAAATTCTTGAAACCCTGCTGGAGGCGCGAAGTGATGAAGCGCGGCATCCAGAAATGTATCGGAGTACTGATGAGTCCGGGGGTATAGGACGTCTTGGGAAGGTCGTAACTGCCCTTGCCGTTTACGAAGTGAGCCATTCGCTGCGCCGGAGCAGTCTGTTTCATATTACCCTGAAGCCAAGCAGCATATTCGAGACGCTGCTGGAACTCCATCATGCGGAGCGGTCCGCCCTGCGGTTCCAAACCAGGAACAGGCGGCAGGTCACGGAGCGATTCCTCTTCGAGATCATCGACATGCAGTTCCACAACCATTCCCGAATTGCTCCAAGGCGAATTGCGGGCAGCATTGCTCATACCGTTCACCACGATTTGCTGAGGTCCCGACGCAGCAGGAACAACCGTGCCTCCCGGACACATGCAGAAAGAATACACTCCGCGCCCTTCTACCTGAGTGACGTATGAATACTCCGCAGCAGGCAAGTACTTACCCCTACCCTCACGACGATGGTACTGAATCTGGTCAATCAGTTGCGACGGGTGCTCCAGACGAACTCCGACAGCAATATCCTTTGCCTCAATTTCTATTCCTCGCGCGTACATATAGTTATATATATCACGCGCACTATGACCTGTGGCAAGAATCACTCCCTCACCACGCAGTTCCACTGAAGAACCGTCAGCGCACTGTGCCTCAACACCGATTACGCGATTGTCCTTCAGCAGCAGACTGGTCATCTTGGTCTGAAACCTCACCTCGCCTCCGCACCGGATAATCGTGTTGCGCATATTCTCAATGATACCTGGCAGGCGGTCGGTGCCAAGATGCGGATGTGCATCACTCAGAATGGCTGTTGACGCTCCGTGCTGACAGAACACATTCAGAATCTTTTCCACATTACCGCGTTTCTTGCTCCTCGTGTATAGTTTTCCGTCGGAGAAAGCACCGGCACCACCCTCGCCAAACGAGAAATTAGACTCGGGATCGACCATGTGGGTTCTGCTAATCTGCGCAATGTCCTTACGACGGTCGTGCACATTCTTTCCTCGCTCAATAACGACAGGACGAATGCCAAGTTCGATGAGTCGCAACGCAGCAAACAGTCCACCAGGACCGGCTCCGACAACAATAGCCTGAGGTTTGCCCTCCACATTATTATATTCTGTATGCTGATAACCGTCATCGGCAGGTTGTTCGTTAATAAACACCTGCACTTTCAAGTTTACATAGATAGTACGCTGACGTGCATCAATACTGCGCTTCAGAATCCGCACACTACAAATATCTTTCTCACTGATTCCGTGCTCCTGAGCCAGATATTTCCTGATACTTTGTTCGCTTGCTGCCTGCTCTGGCAGAATACGAAGTTGCAATTCGTTTACCATGTTCGTAAAACGTCTTTTAAAATTTTTCGTGCAAAGATTATAAGATTTTTTGACAAATCCATTATCTTTGTGCAGTAAATCATCAAGAAATGGAAAACTATATAGTTTCAGCACGTAAATATCGTCCTATGACGTTCGACAGTGTGATTGGACAACAGGCACTTACCACCACACTGAAGAACGCAATCAAGAACGGCAAACTGGCACATGCTTACCTTTTCTGCGGTCCTCGCGGAGTCGGCAAGACCACTTGTGCCCGCATCTTTGCAAAGACCATAAACTGTCTGTCGCCCCGTCCCGACGGAGAGGCATGTGGTGAGTGTGAGTCGTGCAAGGCATTCAACGAACAGCGTTCGTTCAACATTCACGAACTTGACGCAGCGTCGAACAACTCCGTTGACGACATCCGCCAGCTCATCGAGCAGGTGCGCATACCGCCGCAGATAGGAAAATACAAAGTGTTCATCATCGACGAGGTACACATGTTGTCAACCGCAGCCTTCAATGCTTTCTTGAAAACACTTGAGGAACCGCCGCGTCATGCTATCTTCATCCTGGCTACGACAGAGAAACACAAACTGTTGCCAACCATTCTGAGCCGTTGTCAGATTTACGACTTCAACCGCATGGGTGTTGACGACATCGTTTCTCACTTGGAAAATGTAGCCAAGCAAGAAGGTATTACCTACGAACCGGCAGCCCTCAACGAGATAGCTCAGAAGGCCGACGGAGGTATGCGCGATGCACTTTCCATCTTCGACCAGGTAGCAAGTTTCTGTCAGGGAAACATCACCTACGAACAGACCATAAAGAACCTCAACGTACTCGACAGCAATTATTACTTCCGTCTGACCGACTATTTCCTTGCCTGCGGAAACGGTGACCCTAAGGCACCTAAGGTAGATAGGGCTATCGTACAGGAAAACATAACAAACTGTCTGCTTACCTTGAACGAAATCCTCTCGAAGGGATTCGACGGACAGCATTTCATAAACGGACTTGCCAGTCATATGCGCAACCTGCTCGTCAGCAAAGACCCGCAGACCGTGCAACTCATCGAGACATCAGCTGAAATCAGAGACAAGTACGCACAACAGGCACAACGCTGCACACCACGTTTCCTATTTACAGCAATGCGTCTGTGCAACGACTGCGACCTGCAGTACAAACAGAGTCAGAACAAACGACTGCTCATCGAACTGACACTGATTGAAGTGGCACAGGCAGCAGAAGGCGAAGACGTACCTGGCTCGGGGCGTAGCCCTAAGAAGAATGTACTACACCCCATATTCGCTAAGTCGCCGGCTATCAGCAGCACAGCGACAGCAACTCCGAAACCGGCAGCACCACGTCAGGCACCGTCAATAATAAGTCCTACAAACAACGTTGCTCCCCGTTCTACGAGAACCATCTCTATCCGACGCACTACAGCCACACAGGCAACAACCGTAAAGGAAGAGAACGCAGCAGTACCTGTCAGCACAGCTCCTGAACTGCCTCACGAACAGACCTCAATAATCATCGCATGGAAAGAGTACATCGAACGACTTACGCGTGACGAAGCAGCCTTAGCCCAGCGCATGAAAGCCATCGAACCCAAACTGATGGAAGACGGAAGCTCGTTTGAGGTGATAGCAAACAACAACCTCGTAGCCGAGGAACTGCTTCGCAAAGCTCCAGTCATTGAGCAGTACATAAACCAGCGAGTCAAGGGAGCAGCGCTGAAGATGAAAATCCGTCTGAGGAAAGTGGAAGACAAGAAACACTCCTACACTCCACAGGAAGCATTCAGAATAATGTGCAAGGAAAACGACGCGCTGCTCAAACTAAAAGAAGTCCTCGGACTGGATATCGTTTAACTAAGAATTCTCGAAATAACCAAATAACCAAATAACTAAAATAATTAACCTCTAAACAAAAATACTATGGCACAGAGATTTATCCTTAACGAAGTATCGTACTTCGGTGCTGGCGCTCGTCACGAGTTGCCAGAAGTAATCAACCGCATGGGATTCCACAAAGCCCTCGTTTGTAGTGATAAGGGACTCATCAAGGTAGGCACTACCAAGATGGTTACCGACGTACTCGACGGCATCAACTTCCCATACGAAATCTACAGTGAGATTCGTCCTAACCCGACAGTGACCAACGTACAGGAAGGTGTCGCAGCATTCAAGAAGAGCGGTGCCGACTGCATCATCGCTATCGGTGGCGGTTCGTCAATGGACACAGCAAAGGGTATCGGTATTGTATGCAACAACCCTGAGTTTGCTGATGTAGTATCGCTCGAAGGTGTTGCTCCAACAAAGAAAAAATCAGTTCCAATCATCGCTCTGCCAACAACAGCCGGCACTGGTGCTGAGGTAACTATCAACTACGTCATCATCGACGAGAAGCGTCAGGCTAAGATGGTATGTGTTGACCCTAACGACATCCCAGCCGTTGCCATCATCGACCCGGAACTCATGTACAGTCTGCCAAAGGGACTCACTGCAGCTACAGGTATGGATGCACTTACTCACGCTATCGAAGGTTACATCACTAAGGGAGCTTGGGTAATGAGTGATATGTACGAACTGCAGGCCATCAAGATGATTGCTGAAAACTTGCCACTCGCAGTTGAAGAACCACGCAACCCAGTTGGTCGCGAAGCTATGGCATTGGCACAGTACATCGCAGCACAGGCATTTTCAAACGTAGGTCTCGGACTTGTTCACGGTATGGCTCACCCAATGGGTTCACTCCACGACGTTCCACACGGTGTAGCAAATGCACTTCTCCTGCCACGCATCATGGAATTCAACATGCCTAAGTGTATCGAGAAATTCGGCGTCATCGCACAGACAATGGGTGTTGACACAAAGGGTATGACTCCGGAGCAGGCAGCACAGGCAGCAGTAGATGCAGTGAAGGCTCTCTCTATCCGCGTAGGCATTCCACAGCACCTGACCGAACTTGGCATTACAGAGAAGGACATTCCAGCTTTGGCAGCACAGGCTATTGCTGACGTCTGCACACCGGGCAACCCACGCGACGTAACAGAAGCAGAGATTGTAGAACTCTACAAGAGCGTACTCTAATCATTCCCTCACTTCTATAGTTTTGAAAAAGGTTTTATTTTTATTATTCATCCTCATCTCATCCACCGTCCTTGCACAGACCTGGACGGTGGAGGCTGAGGATGCTTCAACTTCCTCAATAAGTTGGAAAGGTAACGAGGCTGACATCATTGCCTCAAAAGGTTTAACACTGTGGTTCGACCAACAGATGCACGGCAACGTGGTCATCGAGTACGAAGCACAGATAGTAAAAGACAAACGATTTAAGACTAAAGACGGTTTACCACGCATCTCCGACCTGAATTGTTTCTGGATGGCAGACCGTATGCTTGGACGCCAAGGTGCAAACTTTGTTGACCACTATGCCCTCAAAACCTACTATATGGGTTATGGTGGAAACTGGAACACCACTACCCGATTCCGTCGTTACACAGGCGACGAACGTGGAATTAGTGATGCTGCCTACCGCCCTATCGTACTACGCGAATACACTGATGCCGACCACCTGCTGAAGCCCAACCACTGGTATAAAATCAGACTTGAGCAGATTGACGGACACGTGCGCTACTTCATCGACGGCGAGATGCTTGTCGATTATCTCGACCCGCGACCGCTCGACGAAGGCTACTTCGGATTCCGCACTACTCAGGCCCATGCCCGTCTGCGCAATTTCCACTACGCCAGCTACGACCCCGACAGCGAACCGATCGTTCTTCGTCTGATTGGCAGCAAGACATTACAAACAATCACCCCCGTTACATTCGGAGTTCCGTTCTCACAGGGCGAAGTGACCAACGACAACTTCCTGCTGAAGACAAACAAAGGAGTCATACTCCGTTTCGACACCTGGCGTTTGGCTTCATGGGCTGATGGAAGCAGTAAGTGGCAGGCATTCGCAGCCGTCATTCCTGCCGACACCGATTCGTGCCTGCTCTACAAGAACAACAGCGCCACATCATATACACAGGACGACCCCATACCACAGCTGCCCCCGTTCTACCTGACGGTGAACAACCGCAAGATGAAGCTTCTCTCGGTCGAGACCGAACAGAAAGGCAAGGTGCGCACTACATACAAATACACCTTCGACCATGCTATCATGCGTACATACCACTACCGGGGCTGCAGCCAGATAAAACTCGTTCATACCCTGCTCGTCGATTCTGCCCTGAACAAGGAAGGACTCAGCGAACTGAGCGTACACTTCAAAGTCGGAATGCACGGTCCTGCCTACAGCCGTTTCGTAGCCTTCCCGCCTGAACAGTACAAGCGCAAAGTGGAAGAACGTGAAGTGATGTGGGTACAGCCGCTCATCGCCCGCCGCCCTATAGACCTCGTAAAGATGGACTCTGTGACAAGGAGCATGTTGGCAAACATAGCTCAGTGGGACGATTTCCGTCTTTCGCAACTCTCGTCAAACGGTTATACTATACGCAAACGTGCCACTCACGAAAGTCCGTGGATAGGCACACGCGAAGGTCACCGCAACAACGGCATCGTATCAGTTGGCGACCGCAATGGGCTCACCTCATTCTGTCTGCGCAACTTCTGGCAGAGTTTCCCATCCACACTTCTTGTTGAAGGTGCTCGCAGCGACACAGCAACAGTTACCCTCAGCCTTTATTCTCCAGAGGCAGAACCATTCAGCTTTGCCCACTACGACACCATTGCCCACACACTCGAGGCAGCCTACGAAGATGTGCAGCCAGGCATGAGCACAGCATGGGGAATCGGTCGCACTTCTGAAATGCTCGTCAGCATCGACGGAAGTATCGAACCAGATGCACAACTCGCCTGCACTCCTGAATACCTGCATCGCAAACGTGCCTTCGGTATATGGAGTCTGCCAACGGTTGAGAACTCGCGCGACAGCCTTATCGAAGCTACAATCGATTCTCTGATGCAATTCTACAACGACGAGATACATCGCAACTACTGGTACGGATTCTTCAATTACGGAGATGTGATGCATGCTTACGACGGCAGCCGTAAGGAATGGCGCTACGACGTAGGCGGATATGCTTGGGACAACACCGAACTGGGTAGTCCTGCAATGTTCTGGTATCAGTTCCTGCGCACAGGCAACAAACTCGTTTACCGTATGGCAGAGGCAATGACTCGTCACTGTAGCGAAGTAGATACCTACCATTTCGGTCCTCATGCCGGATTGGGTTCCCGTCATAACGTTCTCCACTGGGGATGCGGAGCTAAGGAAGCCCGAATCAGCGAAGCCTGGTGGAACCGTTTCTATTATTATTTGACTGCAGACGAACGTATAGGTGACATAATGCGCGAAGTGAAAGATGCCGACACATTACTTTACACCCTCGACCCTATGCGTCTCGCACAACCTCGTTCGCTCTATCCATGTACGGCTCCAGCACGCCTGCGTATCGGTCCCGACTGGTTAGCATATGTAAGCAATTGGTTTACCGAATGGGAACACAATCCTGTAGCTAACCGTTACTATCTCGACAAGATACTTGCCGGCATGAACTCCATTGCCAACTTCAAACACGGATTCTTCCAAGGACCTAAAGCTCTTGGTTTCGATCCAGCCACAGGTATCATCACTTGCGAGTGCGACAGCAATATCATAAACACCAACCACCTGCTATCTATCATGGGTGGATTCGAACTGCTAAACGAAGTACAGGAAAGTATCGATCATCCTCGTTTCTTTGCCGCTTGGCTCGACCACAATCGTCAGTACAAGCAGAAGGCTTTGGAGGTGAGTCATAACGCATTCCTCGTGCCGCGTCTGTCTGCTTATGCAGCTTGGCGACTGGGCAACCAACAACTCAAACAGCAGGCATGGAACGACCTCTTCCACCACGTGCCTACACCAAACCTGAAGAAACTCTTTTGGACCAACGATGCAGCCACTTGGGTTGTTGATGCAATATTCCTGAAGGAAGTGCTAAAGTAAGACCCTCTCTAACTCTCCCTGTTTAGGGAGAAAACTGAAAAGTTAGAAGTATAAAATTATCAAATAAAAAAGTGCTAAACCGTAAGGCTTAGCACTTTCATTTTTTTATCGGACTGCTAATTACTTCAGAGAGTAAGCATATGGATCCTTTTCGTCACCAGTTTCGCATGCTGCGATTTTGTCCTCACGGAGCAACCAACCAAGACCAAGAAGGAAATCCTTCTCTGTAAGTTTTGTAGCTTTCTTAATTGCTTTGAAAGTTTGTGGACCCTCTGCTGTTGAGAGTGTGTTCCAAAGGAGACCTGCAATGTTTCCTGCTTTTTCCTGTAACATAATCTTAAACCTTTTAATAGTTAATATAATAAAATGATATTTTAGATATCGATTTTTTTCCGATGCAAAGGTAAAACGAATTTATATTATAGAAAATTTTTTACATAAATTTATACAAATTTCTTGTGTTTACGTGCACAAAACACCCGTTTTTACCACATTTGTGTTACAAAATCCTCCATTTTTTCCATTTTTCGTGGAAAACTTCTCAATTCTAAAGTGCGAGAAATTTTGCAGTTATGAACTATAATGCTTATCTTCGCAAAAAATATTAAATCACCTCTACATTATTTATTATATAAAGCAAAACCATTATGAAAAAGATTCTCTTGTTAGGAAGTGGCGAACTTGGTAAGGAGTTCGTTATTGCAGCTAAGCGTGCCGGTTTATATGTCGTAGCTTGCGACCGTTACGACAATGCTCCTGCTATGCAGGTAGCAGACGAACGCGAAGTGTTCTCAATGCTTGATGGTGACACTCTCGACGCAGTCATCAAGAAGCATCAACCGGACATCATCGTTCCGGAAATTGAAGCTATCCGTACTGAGCGCCTCATCGAAGCAGAGAAGAACGGCATTCAGGTTGTACCATCAGCTCGTGCGGTCAACTTCACTATGAACCGTCAGGCTATCCGCGACCTCGCATCTCGCGAACTCGGTGTGCCAACAGCTAAGTATCAGTACGCCAAGACCATCGAGGAATTTCGTGCTGCAGCAAAAGAAATCGGTTTCCCATGTGTTGTAAAACCACTTATGTCTTCTTCCGGTCACGGACAGAGTTATGTGCACAATGCCGAAGAACTCGAACAGGCATTCAAGGATGCTATGGAAGGCAGTCGTGGTGACGTAAAGGAAGTCATCATCGAGGAATTTATCGAGTTTGAAAGTGAATTCACTCTGCTCACCATCACTCAGCAGCACGGTTGGCCAACAATCTTCTGTCCTCCAATCGGACACGTACAGAAAGGTGGCGACTACCGTGAGTCTTGGCAGCCATATAAGATAAGCGATGCAGCACTGAAGCAAGCACAGGAAATGGCCGACAAAGTTACTAAGTCGCTCACTGGCTACGGAATCTGGGGTGTAGAGTTCTTCCTGAAGAAAGACGGCAACGTGCTGTTCAGCGAACTCAGTCCTCGTCCACACGACACAGGTATGGTCACTTTGGGTCACACTACCAACCTCTCCGAATTTGAACTCCACTTGCGTGCCGTAATGGGTTGGCCAATCCATGATATTCGTCTCGAACATGCAGGTGCTTCTGCAGTTGTTCTTTCTCCAGGTGAAATCAAAGACTACAACGTAGATGACGTGCTGAAGGAAGAGTGTTCACGCGTAAGAATATTCGGAAAACCGACAGCTCCGTTCGGACGCCGCATGGGTGTAGTTCTTTGCTATGGTGACGTAACTGCTGATACCGACCAGTTGCGCGACAAGGCAAAACGTTTGGCAAAGACAGTTCTCGGCACCGACCCATACATGAAGAAGCACTAATAGCTTCAACTACACCTTTTATTAAAATCTAAAAAATCGCACAGACTATGAAACGCATACTCAGCCTTGCACTCTCACTGTCGCTAGCAACCATTCCAGTGCTTGCTCAGCAGGTGCAGAACGATGCCACTGCCCCACTCCACTTGATGAAACCGGCATATAAGTACAACTACGGACTTGTGAAACCTGCCGAGGTGAAGGCAACCATCGACCGCATTCGCGACTACATTACTACGCACACCTATGCCGAACTCGACGAAGGAGGCAAGCAACTGAAGCGTGGCGATTTCCGACTGACCAGTTATGAATGGGGAGTGACTTACTCTGCCATGCTTCGTGCGTCGGAACTCACAGGCGACCCGACTTATCGCGACTATGCACTGAAATGTATGCGTTTTCTGGCAAAACAGGCACCGGCATTCAAGAAACGACTCGACAAGGGTGAGAAAATTGACCCACTCATGCATCAGGTTGTTCAGCCACGAGCTCTCGATGATGCTGGAGCCATTTGCTGTGCTATGATAAAAAGTGGTGACAAAAGTCTTAATAGCCAGATAGAGACCTATTACAACTACATAGCGAACCATCAGTACCGCTATGCCGACGGACAGTTTGCCCGTATGCGTCCTGTAGCCAACACAGTCTGGCTCGATGATATGTTCATGGGCATTCCGGCACTTGCCCTTCATGGCGACATGCAGGAAGCAAAGCGCCAGTTCCGTCTTTTCCACGAGAAGATGTGGGTTCCGGAAAAAAACCTCTACCGCCACGGATGGGTTCCGGGAGCCTACCATCCCTCGTTCTTCTGGGGCAGGGCAAACGGTTGGGCGTTGCTTACTGCATGCGAACTACTCGACCAGGAACTGGATGCCAACATTATGAAGTGGTTCAAGGAACACCTCTCCGGTTTGCTTCCTCTACAGGATTTTGACGGCTGCTGGCATCAGTTGCTCGACAACAACCAGACCTATCTTGAGACTTCCTGCACAGCCATCTACTGCTACTGTCTGGCTCATGCCATCAACAAGGGATGGATTGAGCCAGAGCCATACGTAAGTCAGACCCTTCTGGCTTGGAACTACGTAGCTGCTCACGTTACGGCTCAGGGACAGGTTGAGGGCACTTGTGTAGGCACCGGTCTGGCATTCGACCCTGCCTTTTATGCTTACCGTCCGGTAAACAACTACGCGGCTCACGGCTATGGTCCTGTCATTTGGGCTGGAGCAGAGGTATATCAGATGCTCAAGACTCTTTGTCTGAAGAGCAATGACTCTGCCATTCATTATTATCCAGTTGATCCAAAGACCGACGAACCACTTTTCGAGGTAAAGCAATGATGGTGCAGGAAAACATCGTTGAGGAAAAGTCGGCACATAATGTCGACATGAACCTCGCGTGGCAGTTCATTGCCTTTACCAATATTTCTGTATTTCTTACCGGCAAGGCAGGTACGGGTAAAACCACCTTCCTACGTCATCTTCGCGAACTAACCCCTAAGCGAATGGTTGTGCTTGCACCTACTGGTGTGGCTGCCATCAATGCTCAAGGACAGACCATCCACTCCTTTTTTCAACTGCCTTTCGGACCAAACGTGCCGGGTATGGAAACCGCTGAATCGAAGCGCTACAGCATGAGCAAGGAGAAGAAGGCACTCATCCGTTCGCTCGACCTGCTCGTCATCGATGAGATATCTATGGTGCGTTGCGACCTCTTGGATGCCGTAGATCGCGAGATGCGCAAATATCGCGACCGCACAAAACCATTCGGTGGTGTTCAGCTCCTGCTCATTGGTGACCTGCAACAGTTGGCGCCTGTAGCGAAGGACGACGAATGGGCTTTGCTTCAGCCCTACTACTCCACACCATACTTCTTCGGCAGTCATGCTCTGGCACAGATTCCTTACGTCACGGTAGAACTCAAGCACATCTATCGTCAGCAGGATGCGGACTTTATCGACATCCTTGCCCACATTCGTACGAATAATGTCACGAGTGAAGTATTGCAGAAACTCAACCAGCGCTACATAGCCGATTTCACTCCGTCCGACGGGGAAGGATGGATTCGTCTCACCACCCATAACAACATGGCAAACAGCTACAACCAGCAGAAACTGGAGCAGCTGAAAGGTACGGCATATACGTTTTCGGCTACTGTGAAGGGCAACTTTCCAGAGTTCTCCTATCCTACCGACGAACTGCTGACCGTGAAGATCGGAGCGCAGGTTATGTTTGTGAAAAACGACCCTTCCTTCGAACATGAATACTACAACGGCAAGATTGGCGTGATTGAAGACTTCGTGGAAGACACAATCGTTGTGCGCTGCAGCGAGGACGATACTATGATAGCTGTGCCCCGACTCACTTGGGAAAACACCAAATACGTCATCGACGAGGAAACCAAAGAAATACGTGAATCGGTTGACGGCACCTTCACTCAATATCCCCTGCGCCTTGCCTGGGCAATCACCGTGCATAAGAGTCAGGGACTCACTTTCGACCATGCCGTTGTAGATATAAACCACAGCTTTGCCCACGGACAGGTGTATGTGGCTCTGAGCCGTTGTCGCACCCTCAAGGGACTCGTGCTTGCAAACCCGCTCAACATGCGTGGTGTGATAACCGACCATAGTGTGAATGCCTACATCGACAAGGAACTGCAGGAGGCTCGTTCGTCAGCTGAAAAACTGCCGCAACTGCGTCACGACTACTTCGTCTGTCTGCTCGATGAACTCTTCTCGTTTGACCAGCTTCTGTGGGACTTCCGAGTGCTCACCCGAGTTGTTGACGAACATCTCTACACCACAGTACCCGACCTCCTGAAAGACATGAAAACGGCACAGACTGCTATTGAAAACGACATAATTCCCGTAGCTCAGAAATTCCAGAAGCAATACCGCCAGATTATCTCCCAGTGCACCAATATATATAAAGATGAAACCCTGCAGCAGCGGCTTTGTGCAGGCAGTACATACTTCTGCGAACAGTTACAGACCATACTCGCTTCGTTTCTGGAACAGAAAGCAGTAAACATTTCGAACAAACAGGTGAGCACCCGCTACAACAACGCACTCGATGCCTTTATGCTTTCCCTCAACGTGAAACTGACAACCCTCACAGCCACCACTGAAGAAGGATTTTCCGTTCGCACCTATCTGAGCAGCAAAGCGAAGGCAGCTATTGAAGACTTCAAACCCAAGCGAAGGACTAAAAACGAAAAACGAAAGACGAAAGACGAAGAACCGGAAAAGCCCAAGCGCCAGAAGGGAGACTCGGAACGCGAATCGCTCCGTCTGTTCAGCGAAGGCAAATCCATCAAGGAAATTGCCGAACTGCGTAATATCGGTGTTGCAACCATTGAAACCCACCTCAGCCGTTTCATTGCCGACGGCACACTCGACATCAACGACTTTGTCAGTCAGCAGCACCAGCGCTTCATTCGTGGAGTACTCCGCGTACAGGACCGCAGCTATACCCTAAGCGACATCAAGCGGCTCCTTCCCGACGACTATAGCTATTTCGAAATCAAAGCCGTCATTGCAGACATAAACCGGAAAACTGTATAATTTGTGACAATTGTGACAAATGACAGTCGATTTTTACGCCATCAGGATTTTCCCGAGGAACCACTTCCCACTATCGATAACTACTATTAATTACTACTGATAATAAATAATAGTAATCAATATTATTGAATATATATTATTATGTATATATACTTATAAATATAGAAGCTATATAACTATAACCTTAACGATAACTAAACTTCAACTTTAAGCTCTAAAAAGCTGAACAGAGAAAATTTTTGTCACAATTGTCACAATTGTCACAAAATGCATGATTTTTTGCGCTTACGTTAGAGAGTTTTTTTTCGTGTGCACACCAGTAAAAATGGGGAGTTCCGAGATATTTTTCACCCAACTTAAATCCCCTGTTTTTTGAGAAAAAAATACAGATAAAACCCTTAAAAACGAAGAAGAATAGATCCACAAACGCCCAAACGAGAAACATTACGCCTCATTTTTAACGCACATTACTTGCTTTTCTAATCCCTTAAAATAATTATAAACTTATTCAAAAATTCATCGATAATTGCATAAGAATAGAAATAAATTTGTATCTTCGCTGATGTAATTGGTTTATTTAACAGAATGTATTAAATAAAACCTTGTTTCCATGATTCATATGAATAAGAACGAAATATTGAAATCCATCAAAAAAAAGGTGTATTATGCCGAACTTCCATCCAAAATGGATGTAAATATTAAAGACAGCACCCTATACATAACGATGGATGCAGATGGTGTTTTACAAAACATGCAGAATGACTCATCTTCTTTTGAAGGATGGATTTTCTGTCTAAAGACTTTCTTCTCTGAGGTAACATCTGTTGTCATAGATTGGGAAAAGCCTGCATTTTCTGTAATTGAGAAAGTAATGATAACACAACAAAAACATTATAATAGATTTTTGTTTCGTGTCATATGGTTCATTGACAATTATTCCTGGGCGGATGTAGTTGAAAGCAGAAAAGCCGATATTACGAAATTCAAACATAGTTTTAGCATACTTACTCTTAATTTTCCACTTCAAAAAAGTAAGGACAAAAGTGCAAGGAGTGAGTCCGATCAGAAAATGAAATACGAAGCCATACTTGAAACAGCAATCTATCAACATCTGTCTAAGACAGGCTTCGCAAATCACCAGTTACCCATGGGTTTGTTTGATACTCAGGTAAGTTTAGCCACTGCGATTACTCCTGGAGGTGCAAGTCAGGCAGATTTATGGAAAATAGATAATGATGAGTTTTGTGTTTATGAACTAAAAGACTGTATTAACACCGATAACACACATGTTGGCATCATCACGGAACTGATGTTCTATGCCAATGTACTACATCGGCTCACCATCACCCAAGAGATTCATTATCCCAGTGATGCCGACAAATATCGCACAATAAAAAGAGATAATGCCTCTCGTGGTTTTGAGCATATTCTTGATGCTATCTACCAACACACTATAACCCATATCAAAGCTGTGTTACTGACCGACAGACTTCATCCCTTGATTGAATACAAGAAGGAACAGCTACTAAATGATATGAGTCGTAACAAGACAAACATCCGATTTGAGCATTTAACTGTTTTGCAGTTGTTGCCAGCAGAACTGATTCCTGCACCTACATATAAAGAAGTACAAGGAGCTCAACAGGTTAGAGTGCTTCAAACTTCACCTTATTTTGTCGGTGTGAATGGTGGTGGAAAATGGAAGGCTGGTTTACAAAATATCGAGTTACCTTATATTATAGAGGGAGGCAAAGAAGTTATGAACCTATACCCTGCTATTCGTAAAGACGCAATAGAATATTTTAAGCTGAATGGTATAGGTTGGTGGAAAAGCAATGATGCCATTAATACACCTACAGGTCATATGCTTTCGTCCCAGATTAGTTGCGTTAATCATCTCTTTCCTCTAATGAAGTCAGATAAGTCAGCATCACTACTATCAATACTTAATTCTGTTCAAGAGAGATATCATCTCATTAGAATACTAACCAACCCATTGGACGACACCAAATGTAGTGGAAATATTTGTTTTGAGTTTATTTGGAAGAATCGCACCTTGCTTGGTGAAAGAGCAGAAAAACGAGGTGCTATGTGTACATCTATAGATGCTGTAGTATATGCAGAAACAGAAGATCATAGACGAATACTTATTCCTATAGAATGGAAATACGTAGAGACTTATGAGCATAAACGTGCAGTCCAGTCCTCTATTGACCGCTATACCTCACGTCTTGATAATAGTTCAAACATCAAGGAATGGAAAGATGAATACGAATATGATCCGCTTTATGAATTAGTGCGTCAGACTATGCTGGTAGAGCAAATCATAAAGAATAATGACATGGAACTACCAGTAGATGATTATCTGCATATAAACGTCATACCAGAAGGAAATGTTGAATTACGTTCAGAGGTAGCTCAATTTTCAGAGGGGTTGAAGGACAAAGGTAAGTTCATCATTTTGGAACCAAGAAAACTGATGTTATCCATCAAAAATACCAACCAAGATTTATATAATTATCTTGAATCCAGATATTGGCAATAGTCAGGTGTTTTTTTGAGTGCACTCCAATTCTTTTTCCAGTGCACTGGAGAAAGATTTAGAGTACAGTGGGAAAAATTTTCAGTAGGTTTTTAGTAAGTTTTTGATGCACGCCAAAGAAGCTTAACATACTGTTTACCAACGGCATGCAAGGCACCCAAGTAACTTTTTACATTTTTTCTTTAAAAAATAAATTGAGAAAATAAGAAGTATAGAAAGTTTTTGGCAAAAAGTGTCAAAACTTACTTCATGTCATCTGAAAGCCACATAAACACTGGGGTTCAGCAGTTCATGAGGCACGCAAAAAGTTACTAAAAACTTTCAGAAATGTCTTTCGCCTACCCTCTTTCGTAGAGTTGGCGAGCCATCTCGTTGAGCAGGAGACACTGGTTGCGACTGATGGTAATCTGCTCGTTGTGGTGAGCCCAAGGAGCAAGAAGAAGGAGCAAAGGCACAACCAAGGAGTAAAGAACTCAACCAAGAGGAAATAACGGAATTATTTACTTGTTTATCCAAAAGATTCCGTACCTTTGCCAAGAAGAAAACTTAAATACAAAAACAAAGCAAAATGAAGAAGTTTATGATGGCAGCAGTTGCCTTAGTCTGCACAGTGATGATAGCCATGTCGATGGTTTCATGCGGTAATGATGATAACAAGGGGGGCTCTGGCAAGAAAGAACCTAAGAAACTTAGTGGTGCTGAGATAAGTTACAAGGCAAATGTATCGGGTACAATTTTTGAAGTTTGCGATGTGTTTGTAACTTACTATGACGCAAACGGACAGGAACAGACTGAGAAAGCTACTGACACATGGAGCAAGACGTTCATCGTGAAGCAGTTCCCTGCAAAGCTGGGTATATCTATCAGCCTGAAGCGCAAGGAGGGTGTGCCTGCAACTGATGAAAGCTACACTATTGACACTAACCCAACTATCAATTTCACAGGCATTGCTGTTGACGGCTCTAAAACAGGCACTCCCACCGGTGTTGCATCTGAAAAATTTATGTCAACCCCACTTGCAAGCAAGCTTGACGAATGGATTGAAAGAATTGGCGTTTCGATGGCTGTGATTCGCAATCTGCACACAGCAGATAATAACACAAGTCTGATTTGGGAAGTTTTATAAATGAATAAATATAAACACAAAAGTTTTATTAGCATATTATGGCTGGATATTTAGTTGAGGATCAGCGTAAGGTGACTACACTGCGACTGATTGAAATGAAGCGCGAGGGCAAGAAAATTGCCATGCTTACATCGTACGATTATACTACTGCTCAGATTACTGACCAGGCAGGTATGGACGTGATTCTGGTAGGCGACTCGGCAAGTAACGTAATGGCAGGTAACTGGACTACTCTACCTATCACTCTGGATCAGATGATTTACCACGCAAAGGCAGTGGTAAGAGCTACAAAGAGAGCTCTTGTTATATGCGATATGCCTTTCGGAACATATCAGGTGAACGAGACAGAGGCTGTGGCAAATGCCATACGCATTATGAAGGAGACTCACTGCGATGCTCTGAAGTTGGAAGGTGGTGTAGAGATTCTGCCAGCCGTAAAGAAGATTCTGGATGCAGGCATTCCAGTGTGTGGACATCTGGGACTGACTCCGCAGGCTATCAATAAATTCGGTACTTATGCCGTGAGAGCAAAGGAGGAGGCTGAGGCACAGAAGCTGATTAGCGATGCTAAAGCCCTGGAAGAGGTAGGCTGCTTTGCTGTGGTTATTGAGAAGGTGCCTGCTGCTCTGGCTACGAAGGTGGCTCAGGACTTGAAGATTCCAGTAATCGGTATCGGTGCCGGTGGCGGTTGCGACGGTCAAGTGCTCGTTATCGACGATATGATGGGCAAGACTCAGGGATTCAGTCCTAAGTTCCTGCGCCGCTACGCTAATCTGAGCCAGATTATGACTGATGCTATCGGTCGATATGTTGAGGATGTGAAGAGTTGCGACTTCCCGAACGAAAAGGAACAGTATTGAAAGTTGAAAATTGTAAGTTGAAAATTGTAAGTTTTGAGCAGAGGATAAATACGAAAATTCAGTTTTTCACGTTTATATAAAAAACAGCAGGATGGAACATGTAGAGAACAACTCGGAATATGCTGGACTTCAGGTGAATGCCGGTGTGGCACAGCCTGGAAGCATCAATCCGTACCTCAATCAGATGCGCAAACGACGTCATAAGTTGTTTGAACCGCAGGAATATATCGACGGTATTCTGGCTGGCGACGTATCGATGTTGGGACAGGCTATCACACTGATTGAGAGTGTTCATCCTGACCATCAGGCTCTGGCACAGAAGGTTATCGAGGGTTGCCTGCCCTACTCCGGCAATTCGGTGAGGATAGGCATCAGCGGTGTGCCAGGTGCCGGAAAGAGTACGTCGATAGATACGTTTGGTGTTCATCTGTTGGAACGCGATGGCGGCAAACTGGCCGTACTTGCCATCGACCCTTCGTCGGAAAAGACTAAGGGAAGTATCTTAGGCGACAAGACCCGCATGGAGAAACTGGCGGTGCATCCTAAGTCGTTCATTCGCCCTTCGCCAACGGCAGGCAGTTTGGGAGGTGTAGCACGCAAAACACGCGAGAGCATCATCCTTTGCGAAGCAGCCGGATATAACAACATATTCGTAGAGACTGTTGGTGTGGGACAGAGCGAAACAGCCTGCCACTCTATGGTCGATTACTTCCTGCTCATACAACTGGCTGGCACAGGTGACGAACTGCAAGGTATCAAACGCGGTATCATGGAGATTGCCGACGGCATAGTAATAAACAAAGCCGACGGAGAAAATGTGGAGAAAGCAGAACTGGCAGCAAGTCATTTCCGCAACGCCCTGCATCTGTTCCCAATGCCAGAGAGCGGTGTGATGCCTGAAGTGAGGTGTTATAGCGGTTTTTACGAACTGGGTATCGACGGTGTACTCGATATGATTTTCGACTACATCGACAAGGTAAAGGCAAGCGGTTATTTCCAATATAAGAGAAACGAACAGTCGAAATACTGGATGTATGAGAGCATCAACGAACAACTGCGCAACAGTTTCTACTTCAATAAGAAGATAAAAGATATGACGGAGGATATGGAGGCAGAAGTGCTAGGCGGCAAGATTACTTCGTTTGTGGCTGCAAAACGTCTGCTCGATGAGTATTTCTCAGAAATGAAAGGACAAGAATAAACGATGCGCAGAAGTTGGAAAGGCATATTGGTCGCGTTCATGACTCTTACTTGGAGTCATGCCTTACAGGCTCAGAACGGCACAATGGGATACGAGTATCTGTCGATACCCGTGTCGGTGCATTCTGCAGCACTTGGAGGTTTGAATGCCACACTGCCCGAAGACGACATCTCGCTGGTGTTTGAAAATCCTGCCCTTCTAACAAACGTATCGAACAAAACGCTTGGACTGGGATTCACTTCGTTTGTAGCAAAGACAACAAAACTGAGTGCTGCATGGGCTCAAAACGCCGGACAACGCGGTGTATGGAGTGCCAACGTGCAGTACTTTTCTTATGGCAAAATGAAGGAAACGGACGAGACAGGCACAGAAATAGGCGACCTGTCGGCATCGGATGTTTCCGTACAGGGCTCGTTTGCTTATTTGCTGACCGACCGCATAAGTGGTGGTGTAACCGCAAAGTTCATGTTTTCTAATTATGCCAGCTACAACGCTTTTGCTATGGGTGTGGACTTGGGACTTAACTACCTGAGTGCCAACGCACATACTTCACTGTCGATTGTAGCCCGCAACTTGGGAGGACAACTTAAGGCTTTTCACGACAAACACGAAAAACTGCCGTTCGACCTCTGTCTTGGTTTCACACAGGAACTCGCCAATGCACCAATCCGATTCAGTGTAACGATGGATGACATCACACACTGGAAAAACCTGAATTTCATACAGCATTTCATCTTCGGCGTGGACGTGCTACCAACACAAAACGTATGGATAGCACTGGGATATAATGTACGCAGAAGTCACGAAATGAAGGTGCTCGACTCCTCCCACTGGGCAGGATGGAACATCGGTTTCGGTATAAATATCAAGAAGTTGAAAGTGGGCGTCGCCTACGGCAAATGGCATATCGGAGCCAGCTCGATTATGGGCAATCTAAGCTATAGCTTTTAGACTATGTCGATGTGATACATCGACAAACTAAACAATAACAAAAGAAAAGGAATGGGTAAAATTGTAATTGCAATTGATGGGCATTCATCGTGCGGAAAAAGTACGATGGCTAAACAATTGGCAAAAGAAATAGGATATGTGTATGTAGATACTGGTGCGATGTACAGGGCTGTAACTCTGTACGCACTAAGAAACGGACTGCTGAAGGACGGCAAGATTGACGAGGCAGGACTGAAGAACGACATCGATGCCGGCAAAGTAAGTGTGTCGTTTAAGTTCAATGCTGAAAAGGGACGTCCCGACACATATCTGTGCGGAGAACTGGTGGAGGACGAGATAAGACAAATGGAGGTATCGAACAACGTGAGTCCGGTGGCTGCCCTACCCTTTGTGCGTAAATTCCTGACCGAACAACAGAAGGCTATGGGTAAAGACGGAGGTATCGTGATGGACGGCCGCGACATAGGTACTGCTGTTTTCCCTAACGCAGAACTGAAAATTTTCGTTACTGCATCGGCTGAAGTGAGAGCACAACGCCGTTTCGACGAATTGAAGGAGAAGGCCGAGGCAGACAAGAATGCTCCAATGCCTGTATTTGAGGAGATTCTGAAGAACGTGCAGGACCGCGACTATATAGACTCGCACCGCGAGGTGAGTCCGCTGAAGAAGGCTGACGATGCTCTTTTGCTGGACAATAGTCATCTGACTCGCGAAGAACAGAGCCAATGGCTTTTGGAACAATTCAGAAAGAAGACCACCCAGAACGGAGAGAATTAAGAAAGGGACTTCCAAATGAAGATAGAAATCGACTCAGGATCAGGTTTCTGCTTTGGTGTGACAACCGCAATCAGAAAAGCCGAGGAGGAACTGCAACAAGGCGGTTCGCTCTATTGTCTGGGCGATATAGTACACAACGGAAGGGAGTGCGAACGTTTGCGCCAGCTGGGACTGGTAACAGTAGAACACTCCAACCTCTCTGCCCTGAAAGATACGAAGATGTTGCTGAGGGCGCATGGTGAACCACCACAGACTTACGACACAGCACAGAAGCAGAACATACGACTGATTGATGCTACATGTCCTGTGGTACTGAATCTGCAACGACGCATCAAGGCAGACTACGACTCCGACCCGCAACATAAACGCCAGATTGTAATCTATGGAAAACCTGGTCATGCTGAAGTTATAGGACTGGTAGGACAAACTGAAGGCAGAGCTATAGTAATAGAAAATATAAACGACGTTAAACGGCTGGATTTCAATAAAGATATACAGCTATATTCACAAACAACAAAGTCACTTGAGGGATTCCGTTCGATAGTCAGTTACATAGAAGAACACATACAGCAGCCGGCAGAGTTTCACTACTTCGACACTATCTGCCGACAAGTGGCTAATCGCATTCCGAACATCCGTTCGTTTGCCGCAAAACACGACCTCATTCTTTTCGTATGCGGTAAAAAAAGCAGTAACGGCAAAGTACTCTTTGGCGAGTGCCTTGCCGTAAACAGTAATTCTCATCTTATTGACAACCCCACCGAGATAAACCCCAAATGGTTTAAAGATATTGAGTCGGTCGGAATCTGCGGAGCCACATCGACTCCAAAATGGTTAATGGAGGACTGCCGCGATAGTATCGCGAACCTTGTCGGCGAGTGAGTCGTACGTGTCGGTAGTCTGCGGCTGTATTGGTTTCAGGAACTCTACAGTCACCTTTCCACGTTTAGGCATCTTACTGCCCTTTGGCATTACAGCATAGGCTCCATTGATGGCAACGGGCACGATTGGCACGTTAAGTTCCTTGCTGAGGATAGCAAACATCTTCTTGAAACTACCCAACTTACCTGTGACTGTTCGGGTTCCCTCAGGAAAAATGATGACATTGCGACCACGTTTCAGAGCCTCACCAAGCATCTGGATGCTTTCCTTCAGGTTGTTAAGGTCGAGCACGATTACGTTGTGGTGACTTGCCATAAAACGAGCAAAGCCGCTGCGTACATGATCTTGTTTAGCATAGAAGAAAGAATTGTTCACCTGATTGCGAGTAAGGAACGACGTGATAAACATTCCATCAAAGTAGCTCTGGTGGTTTGCAGCCATGATGTATGGTCCGTCAGGAATATTCTCCATACCACTACCCTGCAGCGAGAAATAAGATTTGCTGAGCATTCGGGCAGTAGAAACAATAGCATTGGCACTTGCCCAAGTCTTTGGCAGACGAGCAGATGAAGTGTCTTCGTTGAGAATAGCTGCCCAGTCAATACGATCCACTTCAACACGAGTCTTGTAGTCACTTACATACTCAGCCAATTGACCAACAGTCTTGAAGGTTGAAATGCGCTCGGAATTCATCTTCAGTCCGAAGGTGATTTCAATAAATGCCTGCAGACCAACCATATCAAGTGAGTCGAGAGCCAAGTCTGTATCAAGACTATCTGATGCATGAACTGCAATACGTTTTTCTTCCTCTATAAACTTCTTTATGATGCGATATTCTTCGAAAGTAGGTTCTACAGCATCAGTTTGTTTTGGAGCAGAATGAGCACCTGACTGCAGGAGTTGCGGCAATTTGTATCGCTGCAGTTTCTCCATACGAGTGCGAGGCAGTTCTCCATGATAGATATAAACACTTAGAACACGCTTATAGGACTCAGTAGACTGGTTATAAGGTTCGATTACCTCGCGCTTGAGCTGTAGTTCCAGTTCGTCGTCAGACTTATCGCGAGCCCACAATTCGTTTGGTACAATGATGGCACAGAGGCGGTCGCCATCCTGGCACACACCCACTTCCTTCACCATATCCTCATAACCCTCAATCTTATATTCTATCTCAACCGGATTGATATTCTTTCCGTTCGAAAGCACGATAATTTCCTTCGTACGACCGGTAATAAATATGTGTCCCTCAGCATCAGTGTGAGCTACGTCTCCTGTATGGATATAACCCTCTGAGTCAATTACCGCAGCAGTCTCCTCCGGACGGTTGTAATAACCCATCATGAGGTTAGGACCTTTGGCACAAAGTTCACCATCTACATATTTTACTTTTACTGAAGGCATCGCCTTGCCCACACTGCCCGGTACAAGTTCGCCCGGACGGGTAAAGGAAATCACAGGAGCCATCTCTGTCATGCCGTAACCGTCGAGCAGGTCGAGACCGAGTACCTTCATACCCTCGGCAACATCTTTTGGCAAAGCAGCACCACCATTGACACAGAACTGCAAATGGCCACCAAGTTTCTGATGTACAGCTTTGAAAATCTTACGGGACAGCGCTGGGTTATCTGCTTTCTTACATACCCAGAAAAGCAGACGAGCGATAGGTGAACTGTCTATCTTTGCCTTAACACCATTGTAGATTGTTTGCCAAAGACGAGGTACACCTATTATAATATGTACATCGCCGTTCTGGAGTGTTGCCATAATATCGGGACCGGTCATCGACGGACTGATTGTGACACCAGCACCGTTGATCATTGGGGCTATAACAGAACCCATAAGCGGCAAAATATGATGAAGGGGCAAGAGCACAAGACTGCGCACCTCAGGACCATATATTGGAACTTCCTCCGACACAGCACGCACATTTGCCAACATATTGACGAAACTCAGCATAACGCCCTTCGGAGTTCCTGTCGTACCCGATGTATAAACGATAAGTCCCATATCGTCAGCGTTCTGATAATAAAGTGTATCAAAACCCTTTACAAGCGGACTTGACATATCTTCAACAAGAGAAGAGACAGGAGCAGTTTCGTAATCATCGATTATCAACATGCGAATATTCATACCACTCTGCTGGATAGCCTTACGCATCACGTCAGCTTTCTTCTTCGATGCCCACACATACTCAGGAGTGCAGTCACGAAGAATATACTCTACGTCACTTACCGTTGACATAACATCCACCGGAACAGGAATACTGCCAGCAACCCACGTAGCATAAAGAGCATAAATCCAACCTTCACGGTTCTCACTGAAAATGATGGTTTTCGTACCCCTACTCTGCTTTACAGCATCAACGAAAGACTGAACACGAGCAAGCATCTCAGAAAAACTTACACGATGCTCGCCGGCAATTATCGCAACTTTGTTTAGATCCTTTATCATAACGATTCTGTATATTTTGCCGCGAAGATACGAATATATTTTCAGATACTTTTACATTTTATTTAAAACATTTTTCCTACATTTGCGTTCTAAACTAAAAAGAAACGAAGCAAATGATGACCGTAAGACTCACGACCTGCAACACATCGTTCGAGGCTCATGTGCTGAAAACAGCGCTGGAGGCGGAGGGTATTCCGTCAGCTCTGCATAATGAGAATATGACAAATCTGTACGGCGGACTCATCTCAGCCTTCACAGGTGTGGATGTCTTCGTTTACGAAAAAGACCTGGAACGAGCAAAGAAGATTTTGAACGAAAACCAAAACGAAAACTAATAATAACATGAAAAGAATCACAACCCTGCTGCTGACTGTAATGCTGAGTTTGGCAGCTCTGGCACAAAATGCCGAAAAATTGTATAAAGAAGGTAAAATTCTCTACGACAAGGAGAAATATACCGAAGCAATAGCAAAACTGAAGCCTGCAGCAGAACAAGGACACAAGAAGGCGCAGTATCGCATGGGACGCATCTACCAGAAGGGATATGGCGTACCAAAGGATCATGCAAAAGCTGTGTACTGGTATGAAAAAGCGGCAGCACAGGGACATGCAAAATCGCAGTACCGTCTGGCTAAATGCTACATGGAAGCCAAAGGTGTGAGAGAGGATAAAGCAAAGGCAAAAGAACTGCTTCTGAAGGCAGTGAATGACAAAGAGCACGGGAAGGATATCCTTGCCGACATCAAGAAAGATGCGAAGAGTGGAGACGATGACGCAAAAGCTATGCTTAAGCTTATAGGGAAATAAGAAAATTGTGCAAAAATGGTTAAAAATGCTATTTTTGCACTTTTTTCATTTAACAATTTGGAATATACAATTAAAAAAGCTACTTTTGTCAACGGATTTCAAATCTATCATTTTCTCGACAGAATCATTTTATAAATAACCTTATTAAAAACAATTATTAGATTATGGCTCAAAAAAGAGTTTACACCTTCGGTAACGGACAGGCTGAAGGTAACGCTTCAATGCGAGAAGCACTTGGTGGCAAGGGAGCTAACCTTGCTGAAATGAACCTCATAGGTGTACCAGTGCCTCCAGGTTTTACAATCACAACTGACTGTTGTAACGAGTACTACGAAGTAGGAGAAGAAAAAATCAAGGAACTCCTGCAGGACGAAGTAAATGCAGCAGTTAAGCACACTGAAGCACTGATGAACTGTAAGTTCGGTGATGTTAAGAACCCACTGCTCGTCAGCGTTCGTTCTGGTGCACGTGCATCAATGCCTGGTATGATGGATACAATCCTCAACCTCGGTCTGAACGACGAAGTCGCTGAGGGCATGGTTCAGAAGACTAACAACCCACACTTCGTTTACGACTCATACCGCCGTTTCGTACAGATGTACGGAGATGTAGTTATGGGTCTTAAGCCAGTAAACAAGGAAGATATCGACCCATTCGAGGAAATCATCGAGAAGGTTAAGGAAGAACAGGGCGTTACTCTGGACAAAGACCTCTCAGTTGACTCTTTGAAAAAACTCGTTAAGCTTTTCAAGGCTGCCATCAAGGAGCGCACAGGACAGGAATTCCCAACTGACCCAATCGTACAGCTCTGGGGCGCTATCTGCGCTGTATTCCGCAGCTGGATGAACGAGCGCGCTATCCTCTACCGTAAGATGGAAGGTATTCCAGATGAATGGGGAACAGCTGTTTCTGTTATGGCAATGGTATTCGGTAACATGGGTGACACATCTGCTACAGGTGTTTGCTTCTCACGTGACGCAGGTAACGGTGAAAACCTCTTCAACGGTGAGTACCTTATCAACGCACAGGGTGAAGACGTTGTGGCTGGTATCCGTACTCCACAGCAGATCACTAAGATCGGTTCACAGCGTTGGGCTGAGCGTGCAGGCATTTCTGAAGCAGAACGTGCTTCCAAGTACCCATCTATGGAAGAAGCTATGCCGAAACTCTACGCAGAATTGAACTCTATTCAGGACAAGCTCGAAAAGCACTACAAGGATATGCAGGATATGGAGTTCACCGTACAGGAAGGAAAACTCTGGTTCCTCCAGACTCGTAACGGTAAGCGCACAGGTACTGCAATGGTTAAAATTGCTATGGATCTCGTACGCGAAGGACTCATCGACGAGAAGACTGCTATCATGCGCTGCGAACCTCAGAAGCTCGACGAACTCCTCCACCCAGTATTCGATAAGGATGCTCTGAAGAAGGCAAAGGTAATCACTCAGGGTCTGCCAGCTTCTCCAGGTGCTGCTTGCGGGCAGATTGTATTCCACGCAGACGACGCACAGGAATGGCACGCAAACGGCCACAAGGTTATCATGGTACGTATCGAAACAAGTCCTGAAGACCTCGCAGGTATGGCTTCAGCAGAAGGTATCCTCACAGCTCGTGGCGGTATGACTTCTCACGCTGCCGTTGTAGCTCGTGGTATGGGTAAGTGCTGTGTATCAGGTGCAGGTGCTATCGCTGTTGACTACAAGACCAAGACTGTTGAAATTGAAGGCGTAGTTTACAAGGAAGGTGACTTCATCTCTCTGAACGGTTCTACAGGTCAGGTTTATGCAGGCGAAGTTCCTACAAAGGCTGCAGAACTCTCAGGCGACTTCAAGGCTCTCATGGATCTTTGCGACAAATATACAAAACTGCAGGTTCGTACAAACGCAGATACTCCACACGATGCAGAGGTTGCTCGCGCATTCGGTGCTAAGGGTATCGGTCTGACACGTACAGAGCATATGTTCTTCGATGACCAGAAGATTATCGCTATGCGCGAAATGATTCTGTCAGAGACGGTTGAAGGACGCGAGAAGGCTCTTGCAAAACTCCTTCCATACCAGAAGGCAGACTTCTACGGAATCCTGAAAGCCATGGACGGACTGCCAGTAAACATCCGTCTGCTCGACCCACCACTCCACGAGTTCGTACCACACGATCAGAAAGGCCAGCAGATTATGGCAAACGAAATGGGTGTTGACATCAAGGTTATCCAGCAGCGTGTAGCTTCTCTTGCAGAGAACAACCCAATGCTCGGTCATCGTGGTTGCCGTCTGGGTATCACATTCCCTGAAATCACAGCTATGCAGACTCGCGCCATCCTCGGTGCTGCTTGTCAGCTGAAGAAGGAAGGCTTCGACCCACACCCGGAAATCATGGTACCACTCATCGGTATCCTCTACGAGTTCAAGCAGCAGAAGGAAATCATCCAGAAGGTTGCCAAGGAAGTATTTGCCGAGGAAGGTATCGAAATTCCATTCGAAATCGGTACTATGATTGAGATTCCACGTGCAGCCCTCACAGCCGACCGTATCGCAACAGAGGCAGAATACTTCTCATTCGGTACCAACGACCTCACACAGATGACATTCGGTTACTCACGTGATGACATCGCATCATTCCTCCCCGTATATCTTGAGAAGAAGATTCTGAAGGTTGACCCATTCCAGGTACTCGACCAGAAGGGTGTCGGACAGCTCATCAAGATGGCAGTTGAGAAAGGTCGCGCCGTTCGTCCAGGTATGCGTACAGGTATCTGCGGTGAGCACGGAGGTGAACCATCATCTGTTAAGTTCTGCGCTAAGATAGGCATGAACTACGCTTCTTGTTCTCCATTCCGCGTGCCAATCGCACGTCTAGCCGCCGCGCAGGCAGCCGTCGAGGAGTAAATACCACTCTGATATAATAAGTAAAGGGATCTGTCCGCTTGGACAGGTCCCTTTTTATAATGTCAAACCTGGCTGAGTTGATTGGGGATGCAGTTCCTCGTGCCCTTGAAAGAGCTGCTTCTACAGCTTGGGAATTTTTTTTGTGATTCGGCATTTTTTTCATAACTTTGCACTCGATTTTGGATTTCGCAATTAATAGTGCTCGAAATTCTTTTCTCGATTTATTCCCTAATCAGAGAGGTTTGTAGCGCATTGTGGCAGACGTAAGGTTTGTCCGAACCATGACAGTTCATTATTCGTATTTCCGAGGGAAGGACTTTTTTTGACGAGTAATGAATTATAAGAATATATTTTTCTTTTTAATGAGTAATCACAAGTTTATTGGTGCTCTGACTGTTTCGATGATAGTCGGAGCAAGTTGCTGTGTACCTGCTTATGCACAGCAAAGGATGAGTCTTCAGTCGCTTTTTGATTTGGCTGACCAGCAGAATCAGCGCATTAAGGTCAGCGAGGTAGCATTGAAGGCTGCAGAAGAAGGGGTGGCATCGGCAAAATCTGCTATGTTGCCAAGTGTTGAACTCAGCATGCAAGGTTCTTACATCGGCAATGCTTTCTTGATGTCACGTGGCTTTTCTACCAGTGGCACCACAGAATATATTGTTCCGGGACTTGGACCTCAGCAGGTGCAGAACGGCAAGCAGCCAACACCACATTGGGGCAACAGCTTCACTGCTCGGGCGAGTCAGGTGATTTATGCTGGTGGTGCTATCCATTCAGGCATTGAAATGGCAAAGCTGGGGCATCAGTTGGCTGAACTTGATGTGGAGAAGAATCGTCAGGAGGTGCGTTTTCTGATTACCGGTTATTACCTTGACCTCTGCAAACTGCGGAACCAGTCACAGGTGATAGCAAAAAACATAGAGCTGACGGAAAAAATAATCGAGCAAATGAAGGCGCGCAGAGAACAGGGTACGGTGTTGAAGAACGACATAACGCGATATGAACTGCAACTGCAAAGCCTTCAGCTTTCCAAGACACAAATAGATGATGCGCAGAAGATTATCCGTCATCAGCTCAGCACAGCAATCCACCTGCCTGAGGGAGTGACCTTTGAAGTGGATACACAGTCGCTTGAAGAGGAAGGTACGGCACTCAAGGCTCTTGTCTCCGAAGAGTTGTGGCAACAGACAGCGGCGGAAAACAACATAGGTATCCGTCAGGCTTCACTTGCCACAGAAATATCGGCACAGAAGGTCAAGAACGTTCGTGCGGCATCGCGACCATCAGTGGCTGTAGTTGCCGAAAACAACCTGTGTGGTCCATACACCTCCGATATGATTCCAAAGAATGCCAACGTCAACGTGTGGTTTGTCGGAATAGGAGTGAAATACAGTCTGTCAAGCCTTTGGAAGAACAAGCATAACATCCGTAAGGCAAAACATGAAAATATTCAGGCACGCGAAAGAGTGCAGTTGGCGAGCGAAGGCATAGAAAATGGTGTACATGCCAGCTATACCAATCTGCTGACCAGCTCAGTTGAGGTTAGCACACAGGAGAAACAGGTGGAACTTGCCGACCAAAACTATATGGTGGTAAAAAACCGATACGACAACGATATGGCTTTGCTGACCGATATGCTTGATGCATCAAACATGAAACTCTCAGCCGATATGGCTTTGGTAAATGCTCGCATCAATATGCTTTACAATTATTTCAAACTTAAATATATAACAAACACTCTTTAACAAAAAAATGGAAAAGAATAAATTTTCAACCTACAGTTATAATGCTATAGTAATACTATGTATAGCATGCGGCGTCGTTTATGCCGCAAGTCAGTTTGTATATTTCGGCAGTGGCGAAGTCACAGATAATGCTCGTGTATGCCAGAATATAGTGCCACAGAACTGCCGCGTGCAGGGGTTTATACGCGAGGTCCGCTTTACCGAATTTCAGGAGGTGAAGAAGGGCGACACACTTGTTGTCATTGAAGATGCCGAGTTTCGTCTTCGACTGGCTCAGGCAGAAGCAGATCTTACCCGTGTCGAACGCGGTTCGCAGGGTACAGCAAGCAGTATCAATACCACAAAGACTAGTATCAGCGTGACCGAAGCAGGCATTGAAGCAGCCCGTGTACAGATGGAGAATGCACAGAGGGAGGATGCCCGTTTTCAGAAACTACTCCAGCAGGATGCCGTTACACAGCAACAGTATGACAATGTGCACACGCGTTATCTGAGTGCCAAGGCTGGATATGAGCAGGCGCTTCGTTCGCGCAACACACAGACTGCTGTTGTGGCAGAGCAAGGGCATCATCTCTCGGCCTCAGAAGCTGCCATCGAACTGGCTCGTGCACAGGTAGAGATAGCACGACTGAACCTGTCGTATTGTTACATCATTGCCACCTGTGATGGTGTGGTGGGCAGCAAGGATATTCATGTGGGACAGTTGGTTAATCCCGGTCAGACAATGGTCAGCATCGTTGACAAGAGTGAGAAATGGGTGGAGGCAAACTACCAGGAGTCGCAAATGTCAAATATCAAGGTTGGCAATAAAGTGCGTTTTACTGCTGATGCTGTTCCCGGTGTTGAATATACAGGAGTTGTAGAGCGTATCAGCGATGCTACCGGCAGCGCATTCTCGTTGATTCCTATCGACAATGCTACAGGCAATTTCGTAAAAGTAGAGCAGCGCGTTACGGTACGAGTGAGAATTGATGCATGCGATGAAGTGAAGAAGCTGCACGGAGGTTATAACGTTGTTTGTAAAGTAGAAGAATAATGGGAAAACTAACTGAATATCTGATGAAGGCACCACCGCCACCCGCAGGCATGCCTTTCTGTATGCCAATGATGAAAGGATGGGTGCCTCGTAATTTGCAACCATGGGTTTACGTCGTTACGGCTCTGTGCTTCCAATTCTCGGGAGGCATGTATCTGGGTGCCCTCGACGAGATTCGCGGCACAACAAACTTTATGATAGAGGATGTTATGTTTCTGCTCTATGCCACTCTTGCAGGGATGGCTATGTGGTTCCCTATGCTGTTCAGGATGAAGTTCCGCTTCACCAATCAGCAGCTGCTATGCACATCTGCCATAGTGATGGGCATATGCAACGTTATCACGATGCATAGTCAGTCGATGCCAGTACTTGTTGTGACATGCTTCATTGCAGGAATTGCCAAGATTCAAGGAACATTCGAGTGTATGAGCAACATCCAACTGTGGATTACGCCAAAACGCGACTTCGCAGTATTCTTCCCTGTGCTTCACATCATACTTCTCACAGCCATTGAGGGCGGCGGATGGCTTGCTGCCTGGATGGGACACCATTTTACATGGCAAATGATGCACGCTTTTACCGTAGGCACAATGTCGTTCGTACTGCTGACGCAGATAATACTGTGTCGTCCGTTTTGTCCTATGCCTAACAGGTTTTCGCTAAAAGGAACAGACTGGCAGGGAGCACTGTTCATTTGTGTAACTATGCTACTGCTCTCATACATCTTTGTCTATGGCGATTACTACAGGTGGTTCGCAAACCATCATATAAGAATGGCGGGGGCTTTTACACTCCTCTTTGCAGGGCTCACCCTTTACCGCCTGATTCACAATCGCTATCCATACGTCGAACTGCGTCTGCTGAAATGCCGCAACGTAGTACCTATCCTCATTGTAACCATATTGGGCGAATTGGCTTTCGGTGCTGAGCATACGCTTGAGGAGATACTCTACACAGATGTCGTCGGGCTTGAAGAACTGACCAAGGAGAGTCAGTACATGTGGGCACTGCCGGGAATGTTTCTTGGCATAGGGCTCGACCTCTACTGGCTCAAGGTCCGGAAGTGGAAGATATGGAAACTGATAGGCATTAGCTTTCTTTCCATCAGTGCATACACCTTGCTTATGTACGCCACTGTAGGAATGTCGGTGAACATTGAGCAATACCGGCTGGCAATAATGCTACGCGGCTTTGGCTATGGCATTCTTGCTCCAACCCTGATGTGGGCTTTGGACGAATCGGTACCAAGTCTTGAGATGTTTTTCATGGGGTTGTTCGTGTTCAATATCTTACACATGTATCTGGGTGGTGCTATGGGCTATGGTTTCTATACCACCATCTTCTCGCACTTCCTCAATGAGGACATGATGAACTACGGCCGCCAACTGACACTCACGCACCTCGACCTCTCACATTTTAACTTCGGAGAGTTTATGGCTGGCAGTTATCTGCACTCAATGATGCTTGTGGCAATAAAGCAGGTTTATGGTTACATCATCTGGTACTCACTTTTTTTGGCCTCAATCTTTCTATTGTGTGACATTCCTGCTGTAAGAACAAACATACGCAAAGTGCCTCTATGGCCTGTTTTGGCAATTGAATACTTGTCGAGAAAAAATAAGACTGTATAATTATAACACAACAGCCATCCGAATTGTGGGTCCATCAGTTATTGCCTCTTTTTATTAGTAGGCATATACTAACCCGTATTTCTCATGCAGTTTCCGAAGAGAGCCGTTGGACTTCATCTGACAGATGACATTGTTCACCATCTGTAATAGATCCCCCTGCCCCTTCCGCATAAGGACACCAATTTCGCCATGATTAAATGGAGCATTCAATAGTGGGGCTGCTAATCGGTTGTCAGTCTGTACATAATAAGGAGCCTCTGTAATTTCCGTTATCATCACATCGGCTGCACCTTCTGCAACAAGTGTCGGTATTTCCTCGTTCTTTTGGTGAACGACTATATTTGCATGAGTGAGGTTTTCGTTGGCAAACTTTTCATTAAGGCCACCAGGATTCACCATTACAGTCACTTCGGACTTGTCGATGTCAGCCAATGAGCAAAAACGATCTGCTTCTGATGCACGGCAAAGAATCGTTTTTCCATTAGCCAGATAACCATCGCTCATTAACATATTCTCACGCCGGGTATCTGTGATGGTAATGCCGCCTATGGCTAAGTCAAAAGTCTGGGGTTCTGCCAACACATCGGCTGTCAGAGTAGGCCATGAAGTCTTTACGAAAGAAATCTCAACACCTAAGTATTTAGCAATCTCTTTGGCAATTTCTATACCAAAGCCCCAGTATGTCCCATCTGGTTCACAGAAGGATAAAGGACGATAGTCACCTGTAGTACCTACGAGCAACGTACCACGTTCTACTATCTCTGCAACTTTCCTATTAACAGGCGCTATGCTATCCTGTTCAGTAGGAGTACCATTATTGGAACAAGCAGCCAATACCGTAAAACTGTACAATGTAAATATTACGGTCAGCAAACAGAACAATTTTCCTATCTGGTACGTATTTCTTTGTATCATATATTTCATAACGGGGACAAAATTACACAATTTTAATTATAAATTTGCCAAAATAACATACATTCACGTACAATGATGACAAGAAATCATCGTTTTTTTAGTAATTTTGTGGCGAAACAATTCCAGACATTGGTTGACTCCTTGGGCTCATACGCTAAGGAAGAAGGAGTCAAGGCACTAACCAAGAGTATCTACTATAAGGTGCTTAGCTAGGATATTGTATCTGCATTACTCGACTGAAATATGAAACCATTATCCACACGCACGGCTGGCTTCACAGATTCCATCATCCGTAGAATGACCCGTATCTCAAATCAGTACGAAGCCATCAATCTCTCACAGGGATTTCCTGATTTCAATCCTCCCGAGGAGATTACGCATCGCCTGGCAGAAATCGCTCCACAGGGTCCACATCAGTATGCCATCACTTGGGGAGCACAGAACTTCCGCGAGGCGTTGGCGAAGAAGCAGAGTCATTTCACGGGACTGGACATCGATGCCAACAAGAACGTCGTGGTGACCTGTGGCTCTACGGAGGCAATGATGGCAGCCATGATGACCATCGTCAATCCAGGTGACAAGGTGGCCATCTTCTCGCCCTTCTACGAGAACTACACGGCAGACACGATTCTCACGGGTGCAGAGCCGATATATATCCCCCTCGTGCCACCCACATTTGAGTTTGATGCCAATCTGCTCGAAGACGCTTTCAGAAAGGGCGCAAAGGCCTTGGTGCTCTGCAATCCGTCGAACCCATGTGGCAAGGTGTTTGCACGCGAAGAACTCCAGACGATATCAGACATCATCATCAAGTATGACGCCTATGTGATTACAGACGAAGTGTATGAGCACATCATCTATGCCCCTCACCAGCATGTCTATCTCTCCACCCTTCCGGGCATGTGGGAGCGAACGGTTTCATGCAGTTCGCTGTCCAAGACTTATAGCATCACAGGCTGGCGACTGGGGTATGTCATTGCGCCAGAACCCATTATAGAGCGAGTGAAGAAAGTGCACGACTTCCTGACCGTAGGTGCAGCTGCACCTTTGATGGAAGCAGCGACTGTAGGTCTCTCATTCCAAGATAGTTATTACACAAAACTTCAAGCACACTACACACACATGAAGCAACTCTTCTGCGACGGACTGAGACAATTTGGGCTTGACTTCACCGACCCGCAGGGCGCTTATTATGTACTGCTCGATGTGTCGAAATATGGTGTAAAGAGCGACCTGCATTTCTGCGAGTGGCTGGCTGAGCATGTCGGTGTGGGTGCTGTTCCAGGCAGCTGCTTCTTCCGAGAAGATGTTCATCATCTCATCCGCTTCCATTTTGCCAAGCGCGATGACACCCTGAAGGCGGCTCTTGACCGCTTGTCAGAACTGGAGCAAAAGGCTAAAACTTACAAAGGATAAATAATAAAGATAACAACATATAGCGAGCGATATAAGGCTGATTTCATTCGCGAAGGGCAGCTTCGTCAGTTTTCAAATCATGTTTTTTGGAAGTTTCAGTTCATTGTTGTACCTTTGCATAAATCGTTAAAAAAGTCGTGTAACCATTAATGGCAGGGACTTTCAATTTAAAAATCTAATACATATCTAAATACTTAAACACTATGCGATTAGACGGAAGACGCGAAAGCTCAAACATTGAAGACATGCGTGGCAGTAGTTCACGCGGTGGAGGCAGTCCATTCGGAGGCATGATACCTATCGGAGGTGTCAAAGGACGAATGGGTTGTGGCACAATCATCATCGTTTTGGCATTCCTTTTCATCATGTCAGGTGGTGACCTGAGCAAGATGATGCAAATGGTCGGAGGCGTCAGTCCTGAATATACAGAACAGACATCCGATGGCACATATGTAGGTACACAGGAAGAAGAAGAACTGGCTCTCTTTACTCGCCAGATTCTTGCCAGCACCGAAGACGTGTGGACACGCAAGTTCCAGGAGATGGGACGCCAGTACGAAGCCCCTATCCTTGTGATGTACACAGGAAGCATACAGACAGGTTGCGGAAACGGCAGTGCCGCAATGGGACCTTTCTACTGTTCTGCTGACCAGAAGGTGTATATCGACCTGAGTTTCTTCCGCGACATGAAAAAGACTCTGGGAGCCGACGGCGATTTTGCCTACGCTTATGTCATTGCCCACGAGGTTGGTCACCACGTACAAAACCTGCTGGGCGATCTTGGCAAAGCTCACAAGCAGATGGCGCAACTGAACTCAACCGACGCGAATAAGATTAGTGTGCAGATAGAGCTGCAGGCAGACTTCTATGCCGGCGTGTGGGGACATTACGAAAACAAGATGTTCAATTCGATGGAGAAGGGCGACCTTGAAGAGGCTCTCGTCACGGCACAGAAAATCGGTGACGACTACCTGCAAAAGAAGGCTCAGGGTTATACAAATGCAAAGACTTACACTCACGGCACTTCGGAACAGCGCGAACGCTGGTTTAAGAAAGGATGGACTACAGGCGACCTCTCGAAGGGCAACACGTTCTCCATTCGCTATGAGAATCTATAAGAAGCTTACTGAACAAAACAAAGTAACCGGTTCCTGTTTTTCATAAACACTGGAACCGGTTCCTTCGTTTTCTTAAAACATGAATGTTACTATACATTTTTATTTTATATAGTAAGTGAATCCGAGGGTGACGGCACGATTATGGTAGGACTGAAAAAGGAGGTAACTTTCACCTTTGAGTTGATCGGCAAGATCGTGGAAGTCGGCAAAGACATGGAAGTGCTTGCCGAGGTCTTTCCCCAGTTTTACGGAAGCAAAAAGATGGGCGTGCTCGTTGAGGACTGCCATGTTCCTGCTGTTGAAGATAAGTACCGAGGAGATACGGAAGCCGCTTCCGAGCAGCAGGACAGGAGCCAGTTTGAGGGTGTAGTATGTATGGTTGATTGGTTCTGCGTTGTCGATACGGAGGTGGTAGAGGTTGGCTCCGCCCGTAAGACGGAATTTTCCTGCGTTCCATGTAGCTGTTGCTCCAAGTCCGAAAGTGGAATGGTCGGGAGTGGGCATGTCATTCAGGAGAGTGTGGTTGACGCTGAACGTGGTTACAAGACGCGGAGTCTGGAAGGTGTAGCGCAGTTCGGAACGCCATGCGAGATTGGTCTTATAGTTGGTATTGTGGTGCACTGCTGTGGATTCGAGGTATGAATGGAATTCTATGGGTGTGGGATTGAAGAAACTGCGACTGAATATGCCCTGCACGAAGTGGCGCCCTGCACGAAAGCCTGCACTGACATGGAAAGCATGGTCAAAGCGGTTGTACGACCACAGGTAGCGTGGTTCCTCGTCGTAGTGTTTGTCCCAGAAAGTGTTATGACGGAAACGGTCGCCAATACTGAGAATCCACGGTCCCTTCTTGAAGTCGAGCATGAGGTAGAGGTCGTTGTTGAGTATCTGTTCACGAAGCGACGAGGGGTACCATATATTTGCATAGCCTCCTTCGTAGCCAGCTGTGAGCATGAGCGATTGGCGAAAGAGGGGAATGCCAACCTCGCCTATCCACCAGGGCACTGCAGTCTGAGCCTCCATATCGGAAAGGTCGTTCTTGTCAAAGTTGAAGCCGGACTCAATGTAAAGGTATGCTTCATTATCGTTGAGAGTGCGCTCATAGGTAGCTGAAAGTTCGCCCCACCGCTGACGGACAAGAATGTCATCGCTATCTAAGTCGGGAATTTCAGTTTTGTCGTTCTGTTTACTATAGCCCTGCTGGAGTTTCAGCGTCAGCAGATCGCGTTCGGTTACTTTCCAATCAACGAAAAGCATGACGTTTTCCAACTTTTTGTCAGATTTTACAGTACCGCCCGATATAGGATCAGCTTTGCCATAGAGCAGTCCGCCCTGACCAAAACCGCGGATGGCGAGTTTGTCGCTCTCGTGGGTTATATTGGTAAAGAGTTGTCCGTTGCCGTAGGTACTTCCGCTGACGGATGCCTTGCCCGACAGTCCCCTGCCCTCTTTAAAGTGAAGGTCGATGGAGCCCATAGTGCCGTCCATGGCATTGTTCACAGCACCATAGGTGCATACCACCACTTCGTTGAGATCGCATGCTTTGATACCTTCGAGCAGAGGTTCGTATTCTACACCAAGCATGATATCATCCACACTCAGCAGGTAGTCGGCAGTAAGCGATTTAGCATCGGAAGACATCAGTTCGGGACACATATGCAGCACGTCGAGCAGCGTCATCTCCCTGTCGGGATTCAACTGCTCCACATGGATGGTGTATTTATTGCCTTCAAACTCGACAATCGGCTCCTCTGCCCTCATCACGAGAGAGCAAAGAAGAAATATAATCACAAGGAATATATTAGGAGTTTTCTTTTTCATTCAGTCTGTATCTTCCGCACCTTAAAATGGAATCCGGCTGCAAAGGTACACATTTTTTTTGGCATATCAGCCTCAAAGCCCCACAGTCTCAAAGTTTTTCTTTCTTTTTCATGGCAGTATAAAATATTATGCATATCTTCGCCTTAAATTATAAACTAACCTGACGTGTTATCACAAATAAATAGTGCCACACTGCAAGGGCTTGAGGCTATTCCTATCAAAGTAGAAGTTGATTCTTTCAGTGCGGGCTTACAACCACGATTTACCATTGTCGGACTTCCAGACAACGCAGTCAAGGAGAGTCAGGAACGAGTATTTGCAGCACTCCGACTAAACGGATTCCAACTCAGCAAACGTTCTATCGTTGTTAACCTGGCTCCAGCTGACCTGAAAAAGGAAGGCACAGGACTTGACCTGCCCATCACCATCGGAGTATTATCGTCGTACGATACATGTGAATTTGACCGCGAGATGCTCAATCACTCTATGTTCATTGGAGAACTGGGACTCGACGGCACCGTAATGCCGATAAAAGGAGCGCTTCCCATTGCCATCAAAGCACGTAGCATGGGCATTCAGAATCTTTTTGTACCAAAAGAAAACGAACGTGAGGCTGCCGTTGTAGATAACGTATCTGTATATGGCATACGAAAACTCAACGAAGTGACTGATTTCCTTAGTGGTCAGACCAGTTTACAACCTACTGTAGTAAATACCCGAGAGGAGTTTTTCGCTAACCAAACCAACTATTCTCTGGACTTTGCCGACGTGAAAGGACAAGAAAACGTAAAACGTGCATTCGAGGTCGCAGCCTCAGGCGGGCACAACATAATTCTTGTAGGCAGTCCGGGCTGCGGAAAAAGTATGATGGCAAAAAGACTGCCCTCCATCCTTCCACCTCTCTCGCTCCACGAGAGTCTGGAGACCACACAGATACATAGTATAGCAGGAAAACTGCATAAAGACACCTCGCTCATCAGTCAGCGTCCCTTCCGCGCACCCCACCACACAGTTTCTGATGTTGCCTTAGTAGGTGGTGGAAATACATTTATGCCTGGTGAAATATGTTTGGCACATAACGGAGTGCTATTTCTGGATGAGTTGCCAGAGTTTAATCGCAGTGTACTGGAAACTCTTCGTCAGCCGCTTGAAGACCGCGTAATCACTGTTTCACGTGCCCGTTACAACTTCACTCTCCCCTGCTCCTTTATGCTCGTAGCATCCATGAACCCATGTCCTTGTGGTTATCATGGTGATGCCCTGCACCAGTGTGTCTGTACCCCAGGACAGATTCAGCGTTACATGAACAAAATAAGCGGTCCACTGCTCGACCGTATCGATATACAGTGTGAAGTGCAGACTGTGCCATTTGCAAAACTATCGAAGATGAAACCGGGAGAGTCGTCTGCAACTATCCGTGAACGCGTCATTGCAGCTCGAAAGATTCAGGAAGAACGATTTAGCTCCCTCCCTACGGGGGAGAGCGGGGGAAGAGGCCGTATCCATTGCAACGCTCAGATGACTGAGAAAATGCTTCACGAATTTGCCGAACCAGACGCACAGTCGCTCGAGATGCTTCGCATGGCTATGGAACGCCTGAAGCTCTCAGCACGTGCCTACAATAGAATATTGAAGGTAGCCCGCACCATAGCAGACTTAGAAGGTTCGGAAAACATTCAAGCACCCCACATTGCAGAAGCAATCGGTTATCGCAACCTCGATCGCGGCGACTGGGCAGAGCGAGGAATGTAGTAGATGATATATAATTTTATCCTATATTTGCAACAGAAATATCATGTTTTATAAAATCTAATAACCCTTTTAAAAACGTAATGCGATGAAAAAGACTATCACATCAGTTTTGGTAGCTGGAACATTAGTCATTCTGGCTGCATGTGGCAGTAAGTCTGCCCCTAGTTATGTAAGTGAAAATTTTCTTGGCGAAGTAGGTGAAGCTATCTACTCAATGTACGACCTGAAAGAGCAGTTTGAAACTGTGAGATCAGAGGCGTGGAATGCTTTGAAGAAGGATGAGAATGCGAAGGTGGACAAAAGTGAAATACAGGAGATTAGCAGCCAATTCGAACAGTCTATACGCCACTTCTTGGAGACTAAGGATAATGCCATCGGAATGACTGTACCTACTGAACTTACTGGCGAGGAAGGTGTCTTCAGTATGGTAGAGCCTTTAACCGCTGTCAGCATCGACATCAAATACGAGAACGAGCCGCTGTACAACAGCGATGTTCAGGTTAAACTAAGATTGAAAGCAGTGCTGAAACCGGTTTCCGATGCAGAGGGAGAGGTGCTTAGTGTATGCATGTACGACGCTAACGACAGTTTAGTATACAATATCCGATCGTTCTTCACCTATTCCAAAGAAGGAGACGAGAACGTGGATTTAATCTGCGATATAGAGGATTTTTACGGAACTAAAAATTACGAAGATACCAAGAGGTTCTTCAACAGCTACATCCTCAAGACTAAGAAAATCGTCATCCAGGTTGCCAGCAAAGCAGTTATTGACGGTGTGCATGGAGAACTGGGATTGTTTGATCTGCAGGGTCCTGTAAAGAGTTGTGTAATCAAAAATGATTGGGGAAACACAGTACGTACTTTTGACGAGAACGGTTTCTGGCTCACACACAACGGACAGCCTTTGGCTTCGGTCTATCCTCAAGGCATCAAGCGCGACAGCGAAGGACGTATCATATCGGGCAAAGCCGATGCAGACGGAAACGGTGAGGAATACACATATAATGAGATGGGCAAGGTCATAAAGTACCATTCCCACTATTATGACGATATAAGCACGGAGACAACTACTTACGACCCAAAAGGCAATATCGTGAAGAGGCACTTCGAATTTGGCGGCATGGATATGATAGAACCATACGACGAAACGTACGAAAACACTGATGTGGATGGACATGGCAACTGGACTTCGCGTAAAGTAATCTCAAGCGATGGAACTACTACCAAACAAACACGCGATATCACATATTACTAATCAAAGTGTCTGACAATTCCTGCATAAAAAGGTGAGACTCTCCTGACATGCTCACCTTAATACTATCGCAACGGCATCGGCATGCTCCTGAATGGTACGCAAACCGGTGCCGTTTTCTTTGTCCAATCTTATCACCCCTTCCCTTCCCTCTTACATCTTACATCATCCCTCTTACATCTTACATCTTACATCTTACATCTCACATCTTCCATCTCACATCATCCCTCTTACTTCTTCCCTCTTACTTCTTTCGCTTTCCTTGCAAATTCGAATAATGCCTCGGGCAGGTGGCAGTAGCCGGTAGGATTTTTATCTAAATAATCTTGATGGTATTCTTCAGCAGTGTAGAAACGGTCAAGTGGCTGACGCTCCACAGCGAGCGGTTGATTGTACTGTTTCTGCTCCTCATCAAAAACCTTGTTTATTACATCCAAGTCTGCTACATCCGTGTAGTAGATTCCTGTGCGGTAACGAGTACCTTCATCATGTCCCTGCTTATTTAGGCTCACTGGGTCGATAGCCTTGAAGAACATACGAAGGAGGAACTCCAGACTAACCACCTCGGGATTATACTTTACATGAACCGTTTCGGCATATCCCGTTTGGTCGGTATATACTTCCTTATAAGTCGGATTCTCTGTGTGTCCGTTTGCGAATCCTACTTCTGTTTCCACAACTCCTTCGATTTGTTTAAAAAAATGTTCTGTGCCCCAGAAACACCCTCCTGCTAAGTAAATATCTTTTACATTCATATTAATTTGTATTTCATTTAAATATAAATATTCATTTTAAGTTAAACTCAAAGCTATCCACATCAACATAGCCACCAGAGTGTTGGGTTGCATAGTTGAATATGGCGAACTTATTGCCAGTAAAATGGTCCATACTGAAAATCATATGGAACGGAGTGCCGAGAGGCAAAAATTCCTTTCCATCAGTACTATAATAAAAAGTGGCAGTGTCGGTAGTGAAGTCGCAACTCATCCGCAGCCACACCTCGGTAGCAGACAGCGGTTCTTGTGCCCTTACTTCTCCGCGGTCGCTCATTTGCAACAGATAACCATCCTCGGTCTTTACAATAGTCAGTCCTCCAGGTTGTGAACAGAACGCGAGCAGTCCAGCATGATCGCCCAACAACATCCTGCTAATATCCATACGCACAGTACCCTCACACTGCGGTCCCATAGTACGCTGAGTAAGTGTATTTCTGGCTTCAAAGACATTACTTACCACCTTTCCTGTGCGTAGTCTCAGAAAGCCCTTACGCTCCGTCAACCCCCACAATGCATCATCCGGATTGTGGTTCCACTGCCAAGCAAGATTGAGTTTTGAGTCAGAAAAATCATCACTGCAAACGATGGTCGCACCACCCTTTTCCTTCACTCCAGGAATAACGAAATGTGTAGGCGCCTTCCCGTTTTCATCTCCGAGCATAGGCCAACCATCCACCCATCTGCAGGGCAACAAGTAAGGGATGCGCCCTACTCCTTCATGGTCCTGAAAGAGCATGGCATACCATTGTTTGTTTGCAGCTTGCCAAATACCACCTTGTGCCACACCATGATGCGGGAAACCAAGATCATCACAAAGGATAGTCTTGCGTTCGTACGGTCCAATAAGGTTGTCAGAACGGAAACAGAGTTCTGTGCGTATTCCCCCTGCTGGCCACCATATGGTAGTCATGTAATACTTTCCATCAATTTTATAAGCATGCACACCCTCGTGCAGAGTCCTTTCTTTGATGGAAATGATTTTCGTACCATTTCCATCTCCGTCAGTGAATCCATGCATGTCATCGGTAAACTGCTTTACATACAGAGCTCCGCCCATGCAATGCACCAGGTATATCTTCTCGTCTGAATCAACCAGTAACGAAGCATCGTGGTAGTACCGCTTCAACTTTGTCTTCAAAGTCCACTTACCTTTAGGGTCGGCAGTTGTATAAACGTACGAATGTCTGCCTGTGCCGAAGAAAACATAATACACGCCTTTGCTGTATCGCAACGATGCAGCCCATTGTCCCTTGCCGTATATATTTCCACCTTCAAGGTCGTTGGCTGGACTCTCATTCAATGTATCAAACACATAACTGACAGTCTGCCAGTGTTTCATATTTCGTGAATGCATAATGGGTGCTCCGGGCGACATGTGCATTGAGGTACTTATCATATAGTAATCCTTCCCCACACAAATCACGTCTGGATCGGGCACATCAGAATAGAGCAACGGATTCGTCATACTCACTCCTTTCTCCTCGGCAGCAGCTGAAAACGGACTACAAAGAAATAACAACAAAAGATATAACAATACCATAGAACAATCTGATTGAATAAATCCGATTGCAAATGTACTGATAATTAAAAAGAATTATCTACATTTGTAGCATATTTCTAAAAAAATAAAATCAACCGTTTATGAAAAAGATTATTGCTACAGCTATTGCAGCTATGATGATGGCAATGCCTGTCATGGCTCAGGGGAAGACTCTGGAAGTGTCCTTTGACTATCAGCGCCAAAGCGGCCCTGGTTCAAACCAGTATGCAGTATGGATTGAAAATGAGAAGGGAGAGGTGGTAAAAACTCTCTTCGTTACATCTTATACAACCAAAGGACGCACGAGAGGAAATGAAGAACCAATGCGCGGCTACCAGAAGCGCCCTAATTGCGTACCTCTGTGGGTAAAGACAGTAAAGGCGAACAACCTAACTGACGAACAGTTGGACGGTTTCACTGGGGCTACTCCAAAGGCGGACGGCACACAAACATTCACGTGGGACTTCACCGACCAAAACGGTAAGGCTGTGAAGAAGGGCACATACAAGGTTATGGTGGAAGCTACTCTCTATCAGGCAAGCATCGTAGTCTATTCTGGTTCGTTCTCAACCAAGACCAAGTCAGGCGATGTTTCTCTGACATCAAATCTCCTCACTCCTGACGACGACCACAAAAATATGATTACAAACGTAAAAGCTGTAATCAAATAATATTTTTCTGAGGGCTGATGTCAATAACCAATAACCGATAACCAATAACATTTCACATCTCACATTTCACATTTCACATCAAGATATGACATACGAAGAAGCAAAACAGATTGTGATGGACATGCCGGAGGTAGTGGCACAAGGTCCGCAATACACAGAAGAATTTATTCAAGGATTCATGCAAGCAATGAACGAACCCACTCCGCAAGGGGAAGCGTAGGTTAGTTGATAGTTGATAGATAATAAATAATAGTTGACGATGAAACAGCCATTACTTGACGTACATACACATACACTGGCATCGGGACACGGCTACAGCACCATCAAGGAGATGGCAGAGGAGGCATCGAAACGAGGGCTGAAGATACTGGGAATCACAGAACACGGTCCCAGCATTCCGGGCACCTGCAGACCACTGTATTTCCGTAATATGTTTGTGGTACCCCGCGAGATGTACGGAGTGAAACTGCTGCTGGGATGCGAGGTAAACATACTGAACACACAGGGCGAACTGGATCTTGACGAAACACATTTGGACTTCCTCGACATATGCATTGCCGGCATACATTCCGTATGTTGGCAAGGAGGTACAAAAACACAGAACACAGACGGAATGATTGCTGCCATAAACAATCCTAAAGTGCACATAATCAGTCACCCGGGCGACGGCACAACCGAACTGGACTTCGAAGCAATAGTACTGGCATCAAAAGAGGCTCACACCCTGCTCGAAATAAACAACCACTCACTGGCACCGAACCGCAAGAAGACTCAGGCTCTGCCAAACAACCTCGAACTGCTGCGTCTGGCAAAGAAACACGATGTTCCCGTGATACTTGGCAGCGACGCTCATGTATATTCACAGATAGCCGACTACGAACGTCTCTACCCTCTTCTGGCAGAGACTCAGTTTCCCGACGAACTGATAGTCAACTATTCTCCCACATTCTTTTTTGAATATCTGAACATTTTAGGCTAACTTTGCAACAAAGTAACAAAAAACCAGAATAAAACACATTAATTGATAGTTGACGATGAAAAAATTCTTTTCACTTCTGGGTTTCGACCCCACAAAACACCTAGTAAAAACAGAAGTATTGGCAGGTTTGACCACCTTCATGACGATGAGCTACATACTTGCCGTTAACCCACTCATTCTGTCGGCAGCAGGTATGGACCGCGGCGCCGTATTCTCTGCAACAGTAATCTCCGCAGCCATAGCCACTCTTTTAATGGCTTTCTACGCAAAAATGCCGTTTGCTCAGGCTTCTGGCATGGGACTGAATGCCTTCTTTGCCTACACCCTCGTACTTATGATGGGATATAGCTGGCAAGAAGCATTGGCAGCCGTTTTTGTAGAAGGAATCTTTTTCATTCTGCTTACCATATTCCATGTGCGGCAGGCGATCGTCGATTCCATTCCCCAGAACCTGCGATATGCTCTTTCTGTCGGCATAGGTTTATTTATCGCTTACTTAGGACTGAAAAACGGCGACATCATTATTGCCAACGAAGAAAACCTTACGGTAATAGGTCCGCTGACAGCAACATCCGGACTGGCAACAATCGGAATACTGCTCGGTGCCGTACTGATTCGCTACAAAGTTAAAGGCGCTCTGTTCTTCACCATCATCATTACAACCATCATCGGCATTCCGATGGGCGTAACCAAACTACCTGAAGGATTTTCCATATTCAGCATGCCTATCTCCATTGAGCCAATAGCCATGAAGATGGATTTCCACCATTTTCTGACACTCGACCTTAAATATTATATCGTTGTGTTAACCATGCTCCTGATGGACATCTTCGATACAATCGGCACACTGATTGGTACTATAGAAAGTGCGGGGCTGAAGGACAAAAACGGACAAATGCCCGAACTGAGTAAAGCCCTTATGGCAGATGCGATAGGTACGTCGGTTGGAGCTATGTGCGGAACATCCACAGTAACCACCTATGTAGAAAGTACTACAGGCATTGCAGAAGGTGGACGAACTGGTCTCACGGCATTTACCGTGGCAGTTCTCTTTATTCTGTCGCTCTTCCTGGCTCCGTTTTTCCTAATCATCCCTGCCGCAGCCACCACAAGCGCATTGGTACTCGTGGGAACGATGATGCTGAATCCGGTGAAGAATATCAACTTTACCGACATCACAGAACTCCTCCCTGCTTTTTTCGTTATCATTATTATCCCATTAGCAGCAAGCATCGCAGAAGGTATTGTATGGGGCGTACTCTCTTATGTACTCGTAAAAATACTCGCAGGCAAGGCACGTGAGTTATCAATCAGCTTGTATATAATTGCAGTTATCTTCGTGTTTAGTTATGTATTAGATTTTCTACAATAATCCGAAAAAGACATGTTTATGAAAAGATATTTTTTAAAGGCAAACTCATTATCAAAGTTTCTGGTAGCAGCAACACTTATCGCACTGACTGGCACGATAAAGGCTCAGAACATTCAGTTCCACTACGACTTCGGACGCCACATGTACAATGACATTTCTGAGCGCTATAGCACTCTCATAACTATAGAATTCTTCAAACCTGACCGTTGGGGAAACACCTACTGTTTCACGGATATCACAAACTACGGAGATGGTTGTGCAGGAGCCTACTGGGAACTCGCACGTGAGTTTGACGTAACAAAAAACAAACAGTGGGCAGTGCATGTAGAGTACGATGGAGGTGCTTCATCAATAAAGAACACAGCTGACGCCACTCGTTACCAGCACGCAGCTCTGGCGGGTATGGCGTGGAACTGGGCAAGCAAAGACTTTGCAAAGACATTCTCCGTCAAGGCTATGTACAAGCAGTATTTCAATGGTATGTACCGCAAGGGATTTGCCGGAGCACAGTTAACCTTCGTGTGGGGAATCAACTTTGCTAACCAACTGCTCACCTTCTCCGGATTTTGGGATACATGGTACGACCCAGATGTAAACGGCAAACTGATTATCCTTACTCAACCACAGTTCTGGGTGAATTTCAATGCTCTTCGTGGTATGAAGAACATAAACCTAAGTGTGGGTACAGAAGTAGAATTTAGCAATAATTTCATCTTCAACAAATACGGAAACAACAACCAGTGTTTCTGTATCCCTACCATCGCAGCCAAGTGGACTTTTTGAGAATTGATAATTGATAATTGATAAAGGAGTTAAGGAGTTAAGGAGTTATCGCTACGCTCGAAGTTAAAGACGTATGATGGCTGATGTTAGAGAAATTGAAAACTGAAAAATATAATTCTCTAATTCTCTAATTCTTGATAAAAAACCTAGACCAGTATCGTCTTAACTCCTCTAACTTCTCTAACTTCTTAACTACTTACCGCACTCCTCAATCGTCTTAACTTCTTAACTCCTAAAACGATAGCTGACTGGGCAAATGCCAATAGCCAATAGCCAAAATCACTGCATCTTCCTGAGTCCTTCCCAGCGGACGTTCCACTTGCCATCCTGCGGAAATCCGGGATTGGAAATGTTCGGACAACCCTCCCATCCGGCGCACATCATGGCTACGGCAGTGAGCAAGGCACCGTTTCCAGGCAGATAGAGTCGCAGGCGGTCAGCAGTCTGGAAGTTATGTCCAGACACGAGGTAACGGTTTTTGGCTTTATCAGTCAATAGCATATCCACAGCAGTCTGACACTCTCCAAGACGTGCAGCAGCCATAGCCGTCATGCCGTAATCCCATCCCCAAGTGGTATTCCAATTCCAGTTTTGCAGCACCCACTGCAATGTTTTTCGCATAACCTCCGGATTGTACATAATCCAGTTCTTACCACTCGGAATCAGTCCGCAGACACCCAACACAGCCGGGTGGTCGCTACGACTTTTCAGTTCCAGTCCTGCAGCACCCAGATTCCATTCATCCTGTTCTGCCGTAACCTGTTTTGTCGGTTCCTTATAAGCACTGCCGGCTACATAAATATCATTCTCCACAGGCAGTGGGGAGAGTTTTCCGATAATCTCATCCCACTCTTCACAGCGCTTCAATCCCTGACGTTCCCGCCATTGTTGTGCCACCATCAGTCCGTAACGCCAATAAGCCAGTTCGAACGGATGATTATATGAGTTTGCCTTGGTCATAGTTTCCTGCATAGCTGTAGCTCCGCGCAACTGATAAGTGCCCGAAACGCTGTCCTTCACCACAAAATCTGCCATCCACGCCGCAGTCTGTTCTACGAGTTCTGCATATTGTTCCAAAGTCTGTTTCGTCGGATTCGCACGATACAGTTCCTCTGCCATATAAATATAATGTGGCTGTTGCCAGATAAGGAACGACCCTGTATTCGACGGAGCCTCTCCAGCCCAAGGGTCGGTCATCTTCATCCAACGCACACCCTTGAAACCCTGTCGCTCAGCTATCTTCCGAGCCTCATCAGAAGCAACATCATTATACCATTTCACAATCCTGCCCAACACATCACTGCGCCCCCACAAAGCGAAATGAACAGCGTGCCACCAGGTCATCTCCAGATGCGGACGTCCAAACCAGGAGTTGTACGTAAGTCCCGTCTCCTGCGGAGGCATACCTCCCGCACAGTTTATCTGAGTCAGATACTGCGACAACACTACCCTGCGCTCCAATTCCTTAGCTCGCGGATCGCTGCAAGCAGAGAAATCCACAAAACCACCACTCTGCCACCATTTCTTCCACCATTTCTCCACAACAGCAAAAGACCCTCCTAAATCCTCCCTGTTTATGGAGGACTTAAAGTTAGAGGGGGTCTTATACTCAGCCTCAAAGGAAAGACTTTCCTCCTTACTTTTCAAAACGAACTGATGCTTACCAGTTTCTTCGAAGGTAGCATTTCCTTCCCAACGCAGGGTTAGGTAATAAGTCGTATTGTCAACAATGCGTTCTATAACCGCAGAATGAGGGGACTTCATCACAATCTTCGAACTGTGTCTTTCTGGTTTTGTCCAGTCGTTTGCATCATCTGCATGTTTTCCCGTAGGGTAAGAGAAACGAACAGTCACTAGGAGTTGTCCCGACTTCAGTAAGGTTGACTTAACATTATAAATCGTTGCAGACTTATCAGGCATACATGCAGTAGTCACCTCTACTTTTTCTCCGCCAACCTTAAACTGCGACTCAATAGTACCGGTCTGCAACTTTAGTTCCTGATTGATGTCACTGATATCTGCAGGAGTCCATGGGCGACCTGCCTTATCCACATACGAGAGTCCAATAGTACCCAAGTTCAGTCTGTGCGGATTCACTCGGAAATAAGTCGTTGCAGCCTGCTGCCTACCCCCTTTCTTATACTCCACAGCATACACCTCATCATGGTCTCGGAAAGGAAATCTCACCGTCTGCCTGCTTTCCTCAGGTTTCAGATTTTCTGTATTCGGAAAACTATGCCATCCCCACTCGCTCATAGCACATAGGGGCACACCATTCTTATAAACCTCCGGAAACGACTGCATTCCTGTCACGTCAACAGTAGTGGCAAACCGTCCGTTGCCCACAGACAACGAAGCAAGTGTATCCACAGCAGTCACCTTCGGATTATTACGTTTCAGCACAGCCTTGCGGTCTATCTTCTCCGTAATTTGTTCCGAAGCTCCCGTATAACCATCAACCTGGCAAAATGCCACCTGAGGCAAGAATAATAATATGAATAATAAAAATGTCAAATGTCTAAGGTCTAATGTCAAAGGTCTAGTTTACTGTTTACTGTTTACCGTTAAAGACATTTATAACGGTTAAAGGTTAAAGGTTAACGGTTAAAGAGTTTTCGTTATCGTTTTCGTTTTTCGTCTTTCGTCAATAACCAATAACCATTAACCAACTCTCAACTTCATTCCGCTGATAAGAGTATCGAATTTCATTCTTCCTACGGCACTCATTTCGCCACCCATAGAGAAACCGCAGCGGTCGCACACTCCATGAGTATATCCCATGCACTTAGGAGCACGACTGCCATCGGAGAATATGAAATTGGTAATCCAACAATACTTATCCGTACAGAGGGTCTTACCGTTTTTCATCTTCATAGCCTTCAGTCCCGAACGGCTGTTCATAATCGGATAACCGCGTCGTTTGTAGTCCAGCAGTTTGTCGATAATTGCATTGCGTTTATCGGGATCGAGAAAGAGGTGTTCCGTTTCCGAAAATGGAGTATGGAAATTAACAGAAATCTTATCTATATTCGGATTTGCCTTCACATATTCCATCGTTGCATCTATGCTGTCGCAGTTCTCGTTGTTGATAACCATATTCACGCACACCGGAGCTCTTCTCTTCTTACATCTTCCATCTTCCATCTTCCATCTTCCATCTTCCATCTCCTGTGCATACAGCGCTATATTGCGTTCCAGACGTTCAAAAGTTCCTGCACCACGGATATTATCGTGCCACTCCTTTATACCATCCATTGACACCCACACCTGATCGGCATGAGTACCGACAAACGACAACTGTGCATTGGTAGTAATCGTAACGTTCCAGAATCCTATCTTATGTGCCAAGTCCACCACATCATTTATGTCGTATGGACGTTCCGCATTGCTATTGTCTCGCCACAGATAGAGTTCACCACCCTCGAAGTCCACAAACCTGGAACCCTGAGCATAACAGTATTCCAGTTCTTCGCGAATCTGTGCCAAGGTCTTTATGCGTGGAGTGCTGATAGCATAAACCGAACAGTGTTTGCACCTCAGATTGCACTTATCCAAGATGAAGATGACAGACTGCAAAGGAGCTTTTCTGCCACACCACGCACGCAGTTGCCACCAGGCTAAATAAAATAGTCTTGGCATGTGAGAATGATTTTAACTACTGCTAGGATAAAACAGAAACCTGTATTTATGTTTCTCATCGTGTACCATCGGAGCAGATAGTAACGGTTTTCCGGTTCTATATTTGCCCAGTTATCCATCGGACCCAACCACTTATGAGGGTGTTCTGTAGGCACTTCCACTTTCTTGGCAAACATAATCATTGCCCACATGAGCCAGAAAGCCTGTGGCAACATAAGCAACACAAAGGCATATGCCCAGTGGATATATCCGAATACGACACAAAGTAAGACGAGCAGGAACGGCACGAAGAGGAAGATGGCATAAGCTACGAGACCAGCCACATCGGTTTTCAACAGCACTGCCAGCGTTTTCTTATGCGACACATCATCCACGTGGCGCTCTACGAAGGAGTGTGTATAAAGGATATTGGTAACAAACATACCGATGGCACATCCCAAGGCGAGTATATGCCAGGCAAATCCTGTTCCTTCGGTATATAAACCGCCACAGGCTGATTCATATACTCCGCACAACAGACAAGGTCCGAAACAGATTCCTATGACGAGTTCTCCGAGTCCGTGGAATCCCAATTTCAATGGTGGTGCAGAATAGAAATAGCACAACACGAAGGCTACGGCTGCGATACCCACCAACCACGGGTCGAAGTCGCGCACTATCCATATCAACAGTCCGCACAGAGCAGCTATTCCAAAGAAAACCATGATTGCACGACGCAATTCCGGCACTGTCGTAGAACCATCTCGCAGATAAGGATATTTATCGGTAAATGCCTGTTCACCCTCCTTGCGGAGTTCCTCACGGTAGGACAGCAGTTCATCCTGCCAGTCAAAATAGTCATCGAGCAGGTTTCCACCCAGATGAACCATACAAACACCTATAACGGCTAGTATTCCAAGCCACAAATTAAAACCAGACACTCCGATTGCAAGTACCACAGTAAGGATGCTTGGCATCAGGTTCTGCGGAACGGCAAACGAACGGGCATTAAATAACCAACGTTTAATCATTTTAGTACTCTTTTTAATATTTTCTGCAAAAGTACAAAACAATTATCAATTGTCAATTATCAATTGTCAATTATCAATTAAATTCCTACCTTTGCACCATTAATAACCATTTTTTATTCAACAACATGAAAGCACTATATCTGATAGCTTTAGCTTTTTTGTCGCAATATGTTTTTGCGCAAAACAACACAATCCACGTCAGCGAGGCTCAAGAACCCATGAAGACTGGACAGTTCGAACCCACCTGGGAGTCGCTCCGCAGCGGTTACCAGGTACCGGAATGGTTCCGCAATGCCAAGTTCGGCATCTGGGCACACTGGGGACCGCAGTGCGTAGAGGGTTCGGGCGACTGGATGGCTCGCGAACTGTATATGGAAGGTTCGAAAGCTTATAAATGGCATCGCGAACACTATGGCCACCCATCGGAAGTGGGATTTAAGGACATCCTCCCTCTATTCCGTGCTGAGAAGTGGAATCCTGATTCTCTCGTGGCTTACTACAAGTCGCTGGGCGCCCGTTATTTCTTTGTTTTGGGAAACCACCATGACAACTACGACCTCTGGGATTCGAAGTACCAGCCTTGGAACTCAAAGAATATAGGTCCTAAGCGAGACATCCTGCGTGAATGGGCAGATGCAGCAAAGAAATACGGACTGCCCCTCGGTATCAGTTTCCATGCTGACCATGCCTGGACATGGTACGAGCCATCACGCCGCTACGACCTCTCCGGCAAGATGATGGGTGTGCCATACGACGGAGTTCTGACGAAGGAAGACGGCAAAGGCAAGTGGTGGGAAGGTCTCGACCCGCAACAGCTTTATCAGCAGCAACACCCGCTGAGCCGCGGTTCGTGGGCAAACAGAATGTTGCACGACCAGTGGGATTGGAGTCATGGTGCCGACATTCCGTCTGAGGAGTTCTGCACCAATTTCTACAACCGAACCCTCGACGCCATAAACCGCTATTCTCCCGATTTGCTCTACTTCGATGCCACGGTCCTGCCCCTCTACCCTATCAGCGACGCAGGACTGAAGATTGCAGCCCACTTCTACAACCAGAACACAGCGGTGCATAAGGGCAAGAATCAGGCTGTAATCTTCGGAAAGATTCTGAACGACGAACAACGTGAAGCCATCGTTTGGGACGTGGAACGCGGGGCTCCAAACCAAATTGTTGACCGTCCTTGGCAGTCTTGTTCGTGCATAGGTGGTTGGCACTACAACACAGAAATCTACGAACAGGGACGTTATAAGTCTGCCTCCAACATCGTAAAACTCCTTGTTGATATAGTAAGCAAGAACGGTAATTTCCTGCTCAACGTACCTCTGCGTGCTGACGGCACTTTCGACGAGAAGGAACATGCCATCCTTGAGGAATTCGGTGCCTGGATGCGCCAGAACAGCGAGGCAATCTACGACACACGTCCTTGGATTCGTTTCGGAGAAGGTCCTATCGCTAACAGCACCATCAAGATAAACAATCAGGGATTCAACGAAGGGTCTTATAACAAAGCAGACTCGCGCGAAATCCGGTTCACACAGAAGGGCAAGACCCTCTACGCCATCGCCCTTGCATGGCCTACCGACCAGCAACTGACTATCCACTCTCTTGGTCGCACTCAACAGCGCATCCGTTCAGTCCAACTCCTCGGTTACGGCAAGGTGAAGTTCCAGCAGACAGATGACGCACTGACGGTTACCCTCCCAGCAAAACAAACCAACACCATCGCCCCCGTACTGAAGATTAAATAAACAAAAAGCCCGAACGTTGGTTCGGGCTTTTTTTAACGAAAACGAAAACTGGTAAACTAATCTTCTTTTGGTATCTGCAGCGGTATATTCGGACGTGTTGCGAATATGGTAGGAGACATAATCTCAACTCCTGCCCTATGCATTGTATCAAGAATATTGGCATGAAGCGACGTATATACCGCAGGCAACGACTTATGCCTGTCAGTATAAGCATTGATTTCATATTCAACATACGAGTCATCCAAGGCTGTTACATTGACAAACGGTTTAGGATGTTTCTTTAATCCTTCAGTCTTGTCTGCAGCTTCCAGAAGCAAATCGCGAATAGATTGCCATTGTTGGTCGTATCCTATAGTTATTTTCGAATGCACTATTATGCCATACTTTTGGGCAGAGAAACTGAAATTGCTTATCTGCGAACCCATAAGGGTGGAGTTAGGGATTGTAATCAGTTCGTTTTTCATAGTACGCACACGAGTCACCAGTATGGTCTTCTCCACTACCTCGCCCATCGTTTCACCAAAACGTATATAGTCACCCACATGGAACGGACGCATATAAGTCATCACTAAGCCTGCCATAATATTTCCGACTATAGATGTAGATCCAAGCGACACAATGATACCTATGAATACGGAAACACCCTGAAACACCTCTGAATCCGAATTGGGCAACAAGGGCCATATCATAACCAGCATGAATGAGTAAAGAAGGATTCTGAGTATGGTAAACGTAGGCATAGCCCAATCTGCATAGAAGCCGCTGACTTTCAGATTCCCATTGGCAATCTCGTTGGCAAAGTATCGCATTCCCTTGATGACATAACGGAAACAGATTACGATAATGATAATCTGAAACAGATTGGGTATGTAACTTACTACATCTCCCAGAATATGACGGATAGGATTTAATATATATCCGATGAAAGTATAGGTAAGTTCTTTCGTTTCTGGGAACATAGAGAACATCAAAGGCACACTGATCATCAGCTGTATTACTATCACTAAAATAAGTAATACATTGAAAACAGTCGCTATAAGCATTCCAACCTGATGCAAGTTCATGACCGTATAATCCTTAACCTGCCATGGACCAAAGGTACGCATCAACCTACGGATCAGATGATGTTTCAATCTACGTATCGCAAAAAGCGTGAACCATATCAGAAATGCCTGAACTGTGATGATGAGGGCAACGAGTCCGGCACCTTTCAGCTTTTGCTGCATTCCATACTCATCGTACAGTTCCTTGATTTTCGACTCGATAATGCTCTTATATTGTTGTGCAAGGATCTCTCTGTCGATGTTGTTCCACAAGGCATCCATGTCAGTCACACTCAACAAGACCACATCCCCGATCATTATATCCGATTGTAATTCGCTATTGTATATATACACAGAATCAAGAAACATGGACATACTTTTTCCTGCTTCCAAGATTTTCTCTGTAGCCTGTTCCGCACGCAACGAAGGCAACATTCCCCCTTTACGGGCATATAGCTTCAACAGTGTATCATTATCCACGACCAATGGTACACCAGAAGTATGCATACGCAAAGAGTCTATACGCTGTTTTATCTTTGCAGCATGCACAGAATCCTCGTAAGCGTCCTTACCCGTGATTTCCAACTGTTCACGCATCATAATACCCTGCAACTTAAGTTCATGCACCTGAGTACGCAGAGCCTCTATTATTGAGTCGTTCGCAATTTGCAAAGAGTCTCGATGCACTGACGTTGTATCAGCACTGGACTGCTGAGCAAAAACGAAATTGTGGCATGTGCAAAGTGTCACAAACAATGCACATACCACAAATCTTCTGATTAGTTCTGGATATTTACTCATACTCCTGCCAGCTCTTTATCTGCAGGTCGTTCAGACCCTTCTCGCAGAATGCCTCGATAAATGCAGAAGCAAGACGAGCATTGGTAATCAATGGAATATTATGGTCGATAGCAGCACGACGGATGCGGTAACCGTTAGTCAGCTCGCGCTTTGAGTGGTTCTTTGGGATGTTGACGATAAGGTCAAACTTATGTTCTGCAATCATCTGCATCACACTCAGTTTGTCACTACCCTCTTCATCTGGCCATCCAACAGCTACAGCAGGAGCCCCGTTATCGTTAAGGAACTTAGCAGTACCTTCTGTTGCATAAATCTTATATCCGTTACGAACAAGGGCACGGGCAGCATCAAGCATAGCAACCTTCTCCTTTGTCTCACCAGACGAAATCATGATAGCCTTATCCTTTGAAGGAATCTTATAGCCTGTGGCAATCATTGAGTTGAGCAATGCCTCCTCAAATGTGTCACCCATACAACCTACCTCACCAGTAGAACTCATATCCACACCGAGTACTGGGTCTGCGTTCTGCAAACGTGCGAATGAGAACTGACTTGCCTTCACACCCATACGGTCGATGTCGAATTCGCTCTTATCAGGTTTTGAGTATGGAGCATCGAGCATGATACGTGTAGCTGTCTCGATGAAGTTGCGCTTCAGCACCTTACTTACGAATGGGAACGAACGGGATGCGCGGAGGTTACACTCGATAACCTTCACGTCTCTGCCCTTAGCAAGGTATTGGATATTAAATGGACCACTGATGTTCAGTTCCTTCGCAATGGCACGGCTGATCTTCTTAATCTGACGTACTGTAGCGAAACTGATTTGCTGTGCAGGGAATACCATTGTAGCGTCACCAGAGTGAACACCTGCAAATTCAACGTGTTCAGAGATAGCATATTCTACTACCTCACCGTTCTGTGCTACGGCATCGAATTCTACTTCGTTGGTCTCCTGCATGAACTGAGAGATAACAACCGGATATTCCTTGCTGACCTCACTTGCCATCTGCAAGAAGCGCTCCAGTTCTTCGTAGTCGTAACAAACGTTCATGGCAGCACCTGAAAGCACGTATGAAGGACGAACCAAAACAGGGAATCCAACACGTTCTATGAATGCCTTCACGTCCTCCATGCTTGTCAGAGCACTCCACTCTGGCTGGTCGATACCCAGCTGGTCGAGCATAGCAGAGAATTTATTTCTGTTCTCAGCACGGTCAATGCTAACAGGCGAAGTACCGAGGATAGGCACACTCTGACGATAGAGTTTCATAGCCAGGTTGTTTGGAATCTGACCACCTACCGACACAATCACACCACGTGGATTCTCAAGGTCGATGACATCGAGTACGCGTTCGAACGACAACTCATCGAAGTACAGACGGTCACACATATCGTAGTCCGTAGAAACAGTCTCTGGGTTGTAGTTTATCATGATACTCTTGTATCCGAGTTTTCTGGCTGTGTTGATTGCGTTCACTGAACACCAGTCAAATTCGACCGAAGAACCTATGCGATAAGCACCTGAACCTAATACAATTACCGACTTTTCGTTATTGTAATAGTTTACATCATATCCTTCTACCGCATAAGTCATGTAGAGGTAGTTTGTGAGGTCTGGATGCTCACTTGCAACAGTAGGAATACGTTTCACTGCTGGCAGGATACCAAGCTTCTTGCGGTAAGAACGTACAGCGAGGTTTTCCTTCTCCATATTGCCCCCCTTTGTCTTCAGCACGAAACGTGCAATCTGGAAGTCAGAGAAACCGAGTACCTTTGCCTGACGCAATACGTCAGCAGGGATTTCCTCAACTGCGTTGTATGTTTCCAACTTATGCTTGTAATCTACGATATTCTTCAGGCGTTCGATAAACCAAGTGTCTATCTTAGTAAGTTCGTAAATGCGCTGTATGCTGTAGCCTTCTTCCAGAGCCTGTGCAATAGCGAAGATACGCAGGTCTGTTGGGTTTGCCAGTTCGTCGTCAAGGTTTTCAAACTTAGTGTGGTCATTGCCTACAAATCCGTGCATGCCCTGACCAATCATACGGAGACCCTTCTGGATGAGTTCTTCGAACGAACGACCGATACTCATGATCTCACCTACAGACTTCATGCTGGAACCGATCTTACGGCTTACACCAGTAAACTTAGTGAGGTCCCAACGAGGAATCTTACAAATCAGGTAGTCGAGCGATGGTGCTACATATGCTGAGTTGGTAGTACCCATCTCACCAATCTGGTCGAGGGTATAACCAAGAGCTATCTTAGCAGCTACGAAGGCAAGAGGATAACCAGTTGCCTTTGATGCGAGAGCTGAAGAACGACTCAGACGAGCATTGATTTCGATGATGCGGTAGTCGTTTGTCTCTGCGTTGAACGCAAACTGTATATTACACTCTCCAACGATATTCAGGTGACGAACACATCTGATAGTGATGTCCTGAAGCATCTTTACCTGCTCTTCTGTGAGTGAGCAAGTAGGAGCAACTACTATACTCTCACCAGTGTGAATACCCAGTGGGTCGAAGTTTTCCATTGAAGCAACAGTGAAACAATGGTCGTTTGCATCACGGATACACTCAAATTCTATCTCCTTCCAGCCCTTCAGACTTTCCTCAACCAATACCTGTGGAGCGAATGTGAATGCAGACTCAGCAATTTCCTTGAAGGTCTTCTCATCAGGACATACACCAGAACCCAGACCGCCAAGTGCGTATGCAGAACGAATCATGATAGGATAACCGATGCGTCGTGCAGTTGCTATGGCATCTTCCATAGTTTCACATGCCTGACTTACAGGAACCTTCAAACTAATCTTATTCAGTTCCTTCACAAAGAGGTCGCGGTCCTCAGTATTCATGATTGCCTCTACACTCGTTCCGAGTACCTCAACTCCATATTCCTTCAGAATACCCTTCTGGAAGAGTTCAGTACCGCAGTTCAGTGCAGTCTGTCCGCCAAACGCAAGGAGGATACCGTCAGGACGTTCCTTCTTGATAATTTCAGTAACAAAAAAGGTATTGACCGGCAGGAAATAAACCTTGTCCGCAATACCTTCACTCGTTTGAATAGTTGCCACGTTCGGATTAACAAGAACAGACTTGATACCCTCTTCACGGAGCGCCTTTAAAGCCTGACTACCAGAGTAGTCGAATTCTCCAGCTTGACCAATCTTCAGTGCACCTGAACCCAGTACAAGCACTTTTTTCAGCTGTTTCTTCATTATTTAAATTATTAGTACTTTCAAAATCGGGTGCAAAAGTACGAATAATCTATCAAAAAAACGTGCTGTTTTACCAAAAAATTAGAGCTATTTTATGAAGTTTTTTATCCAGCCTAGTGCCAAAGCCCTTTCCGTCGGATTAAATCCGTGACGTGCATTAGGAATCACTTCCAATTTTGCTTTTTTATATGTCTTCACAGCTCGTTCCGAATAACTGAGAGGCACCACCTGATCCTTATCTCCATGGATAATCAGCACTGGACGTTTGTATTTCTTTATCTCTTTATACACATCCAAGTCTCTTATCTCCAAGAAGAAAGACCTGCCAAGCGGCACGTTCCACAAGCGTGTGGTGTCTGGAATCTCCTCCACCTTCGGATATCTCTCATTCCAATTATCCGGAATACACAGTGCCGGATATATCAGCACCAACTGATTCACGTCCTTGGGTCTGCTGGCTGCCGTCAGTGCCGACACGAGTCCACCCTGACTCTCCCCTATCAACACAATACGTGTAGCATCCACATCGGACTGACTCTTGAAGTAATCGATGATAGCCTGCAAATCACTCACTTCTCCCTTCACCGACATATTCATTGTATTATTATCACTCCGGCTATTTATCGAACCACATGGGAAGTCGAACGTATAACACATATACCCTTTCTCCTTCATTATACCGAAGTAGTCTTTCCCAAACCAATGTGTACCATTGAATCCATGGGAGATGATTGCTACAGGATACTTCACACCCTCCTGCTGCACAGGACGACTCAGCACTCCGAATATATTTCGGTTGCCATTCTTAATCCACAGTTCTTCTTCTGATTGTGCACAAACCACTGCACTCACGCAGAACAAAAGCAAAAATAATGTCTTTTTCATTTTTAATTATCAATTTTCAATTATCAACTCAACTTTCGCAAGTTGAGCAGAAGGGAAGTTAAAGGGAAGTTAAAGGGAAGTTAAAGGGACAATAGTAGAGGATGCTTGC
>DDQG01000003.1:11327-12450 GCA_002342585.1 Prevotellaceae bacterium UBA2448 | reverse complement strand
TCATAACTACACAATAACTCCCCAACGTTAAGCTTGCGAAACTTAAATTATCAATTTTCAATTTCCTCACCTTTCTTAGCAAAGTATTTCGCTACAATCGCTCCCGATATATTATGCCAAACACTGAAGATGGCTCCTGGTATGGTTGCCATCGGGTATGCAGCGAAATGGATTGCAGCAAGACTGCTGGCAAGACCCGAGTTTTGCATACCCACCTCAATAGAGAGGGCTTTGCGCTTAGGCAACGACAGTCTGAAGAGAGAAGCTATCGAGTAACCCATTGCCAGTCCACATAGGTTATGAAGTATCACAACAATGATAATCAGGAATCCTCCGACAAGAAGTTTTGAAGCATTGGCTGAAATGACGATTGCCACGGTAATAGCTATGGCAACAACCGACACGGCAGGGAGATATTCCACAGCACGGTCACTAAAACGAGGAAACAAACGTTTAAACAGGAAACCACCAGCAATAGGCAAAATCACCACCCACAAGATACTCAGAAACATACTCAGCATATCCACATGAATCTGTTCCCCGGCAAGCACCCATGTAAGCAACGGAGTAAGAAATGGTGCCACTAAGGTCGAAACACCCGTAACACCAACAGACAATGCCAAATCACCCTTGGCAAGATAAGTGATTACGTTCGACGCAGTACCACCAGGACAACAACCCACGAGTATCACTCCCAACGCAAGGGCGTCATCGAGTCCAAAGAGTTTTGACAATCCCCATGCCAACGAAGGCATTATACAAAACTGTGCCAGCTCACCAATAATCACATCCTTGGGTCTGCTGAAAACGACCTCAAAATCCTTCCAATGCAACGTGAGTCCCATGCCAAACATAATAACTCCCAACATATAGTTGATTACCGAGGTAGGCACCCCACTCAGCGTCGAAGGAAAAATCAACGACACCACTGCCACCAGGAGTATAATCACTCCCATGTATTCCGAAATAATATTGCAAATCTTTTTCATCGCCACAAAGGTAAGAAATAATTGACAATTGACAATTGACAATTGACAATTATTATTAACGAAAACGATAACGAAAACGATAACGATAACCTTATTTTAAATTATTGGGTAAAAGCCACCCAGGCTTTATTCTT
>DDQG01000003.1:0-11209 GCA_002342585.1 Prevotellaceae bacterium UBA2448 | reverse complement strand
ACGCTATCCGCAGGGTCGATAACCTTAACGAAAACGATAACGAAAACTCTTTAACCTTTAACCTTTAACCTTTAACCGTTACAAAAGTCAATAACCAATAACCAATAACCTATAACCATTGTCTTTAACCGTTAACCGTTAACCTTTAACCTTTATAAAGAAAACTTTTAAACATTATTCATTACCTTTGCAGCATGAAAGCAGACAAACGCATATATGCAGCCATAGACCTGAAGTCATTCTATGCTTCAGTGGAATGTGTAGCCAGAGGATTAAATCCTTTGACTACGAACCTTGTGGTAGCAGATGCGAGCAGAACAGAAAAGACGATTTGTTTGGCAGTAACACCATCCCTAAAGAGGTACGGCATAAGTGGCAGGGCACGACTGTTCGAAGTGGTACAGAGATTAAAAGAGGTGAATCTGGAACGCAGGTACAACACCCCTGACGGACGTCTTACGGGCGAGTCTATTGATGCCAACGAACTGGATGCTAATCCCTCTTTGCAGGTAAGTTACATAGCTGCAGTACCACGAATGGCATACTACATGCAATACAGTCAGAAGATTTTCAATATATACTCTCATTATATTGCTCCGGAGGACATTCTGATTTATAGCGTCGATGAGGTCTTCATTGACCTGACGACATACCTGAAGACATATAATACTACAGCTCACGAACTGGTGATGAAGATAGTTCGCGACGTACTGAGTCAAACGGGCATCACTGCCACAGCGGGCATCGGCACTAACATGTACCTCGCAAAAGTTGCGATGGACATAATGGCAAAGAAAGTTCCGGCAGACAAGGACGGTGTCCGCATGGCTGAATTGGATGAGATGTCATACCGACATCAGTTATGGAACCACAAACCGATAACTGATTTCTGGAGGGTCGGTAATGGTGTTGCAAAACGTTTGTCTCCATACGGCATAGACACGATGGGAAAGATTGCTCGTTGTTCAGTATATAATGAGAAACTGCTATACGACCTTTTCGGAATAAATGCAGAACTGCTTATAGACCACGCGTGGGGCTGGGAACCCTGCACCATTGCCGAGGTAAACGTATACCGACCAGAGAGCAATTCTCTGAGTCGCGGTCAGGTGTTGAAGTGTCCATACGATTGGGAACACGCCCGAATAATCGCACTGGAGATGGCAGAGCAGATGGCTCTCACACTGTTCTCCAAAGACCTGATAACCGACCAGATAGTGCTTACAGTCTATTACGACAGCGAAAATTTTGCGACCGACGAAGACCGCATAAACTTCAAGGGCGAGATAAAGAAGGATCATTATGGCAGATGGGTTCCCAAGTATGCACATGGTTCAGCAAGACTACAACAATACACATCCTTAAGCAAGGATATCGTTGCAGCAACCCTGCTTATATACGACAAACAGGTGGATCACAACCTGTTAGTGCGCCGCTTGAATATCACAGCAAATAATGTGATTAAGAAATCAGTCGTTGAAAGTAAGAAAGACGGTGTACAACTGGAATTGTTTGCCGACACTACTTCAACCGATAATCAAGACGAACAGCCCATCACCTCCCAAGCAGATAAAGAACACCGCATCTTAGATGCCGAGTTGACAATAAAAAATAAATTCGGGAATAATGCAATCCTTAAAGGCACCAACTTCAAGGAAGGTTCTACAGCACGCGAACGCAACGAACAACTAGGAGGACACAGGGGGTAACGGTTAACGGTTAAAGGTTAACGGTTAAAGGTTAAGGTTATCGTTTTCGTCCTTCGTCTTTCGTCTTTCGTTAACTAAGAGTTTTCGTTTTCGTTTTCGTACGAAGTTATTTATCCAAGCACTCGTACACAGAGTTATTGCTCTTGTACTCTGGAACGATTTCCTTCATCTTCTTTACCGTAGCCATATTATCGTACTCCTTAGAGATCTCTACGAGTTCGTCAATCTGTTTGTTGGCCATTTCATAATCATATTCGCGTACTTGAGCAATACGGATTTTCTTATTGAATGTAGGTTTTGTTCCTTCAAGTTCATTCAACACTTCCTCATACAGTTTTTCACCTTCACGCAGACCTGTATATTGGATTTCTACGTTTTTTGCACCAGAAAGGGCAATCATACGTTTTGCAAGATCGGAAATCTTAACTGGATTACCCATATCGAATACGAATATTTCGCCCCCATTTCCTTTCGTTCCTGCTTCCAGCACCAACTTACAGGCTTCGGGTATCAGCATAAAGAAACGTACGATACGTTCGTCTGTAACCGTCACAGGACCACCATGTTTTATCTGTTCTTGGAACAAAGGAATCACAGAACCGTTACTACCCAACACATTGCCGAAACGGGTAGTTACGAACTGAGTATAATTAACCACTTTCGGGTCCTTTACAAGTCCTTCATGGGCTTCACTACGTAATTTACGGTTCAGACTCTGAACATAAATCTCACAGATACGCTTTGAACATCCCATCACGTTAGTAGGATTCACAGCCTTATCCGTAGATACCATCACGAATTTCTTCACTCCGTACTTCACACTCAGATCAGCAATGACCTTCGTACCGTAGATATTATTCAACACTGCCTCACTCGGATTATCCTCCATCATAGGCACATGCTTATATGCAGCTGCATGGAACACATAATCCGGTCTGTACTTATCGAACAGAGCATCCATTCTGGTTACACGATTGATGCTGGTCACAATCACCTCCGCATCAATATTAGGATAATCCTTTGCCATCATCAGACGGATATCATGCTGAGGAGTCTCAGCCTGGTCAATCAGAATCATCTTCTTTGGTTTGAAAGAAGCTATCTGACGTACCATCTCAGAACCGATAGAACCTGCAGAACCAGTAATCAGAATGCATTTATCTTCCAACAATTCAGCAACTGACTTCAGGTCAATATCTATCTCTGCTCGTGGGAGCAAATCCTCTACAGACACCTCTTTCAGCGTCATGCTATCATCCGCATCAGTAATAACACCACCTTCTACCTTTGCCTCGATAGCACCCTTTGTCATGAAAATTTTAACTCCTGCATTTATCAGAAGATTTTGCAAATCCTCGTTATGACGGAAATCCTTTACACGAAGTGGTGAAACGAGTACAGCACCTATATTTTTCTTACGTATAATTCCCAGCAGGTCATCATTTATATTGTACACATCCTTACCCATCAACTGGACATGCGACACATTAGGGTCATGAGAAATAAATCCACATAGCTCAAATGTCTTAGGACGTGCCGACTGAATATTCTTCGCCAAACCAATTCCGCCAGACAGAGCACCAAATATCAGAGTATTGATAGTTCTAGGAGTACTGGATGTGACATCGTATAGTGTCTTGATGACAACACGCAAAGCACACATCAACATAGTTGAAAGGAAGAACGTACCAAGAGTTTCCGTTGTGGTCAGTGCAGCAAATTTCTCATATCCATAATACTGCAAAGGTTCAGACCATAGCAACGCGAGGATTAAATTAAAAATATTGGAGTATGTTACTTTGAGCAAATCGACAAATGACGAAAAACGGAGAATACCGGAATAAGTTCTGAAAATCCTTGCACCAAACACACTTAATACTGCATATATCAAAGCAGTATAAATCACCTCGTGACGAAAATTAAAAAGCATCTGGGACTTTCTGAATATCCAATAAACGAATATTGCAGACATAAAGACAATTATACTGTCAAGCAACAGTAAACACCAATAAGGCAAACTCTTCTTGTTAAAATACCAATCCAATAAATTTCGTAGTGCGTTCATATTCTCTCAGTTATTTTCCAATTTTTAGCCCTTGTATTGTTTGTGTTAGAATAATTTTCCCCCTTCGTCTTTCACCTATCAACTCTCAATTCTCAACTCTCACCTTTCAACTTTCAACTGTCACCTTTCACCTTCCTACAGTCTAGCATCCACAACACTTCTATCCAACGTCCCTTTCACGTCGTACACTACCCCATTACCAACCAATGCACGCACATCAATATTCTTAAATTCATCATGTGCCACAGCCAAAATACAAGCATCAAACATACCTTTTCCCTCTTCCATCTTACATCTTACATCAATACCATATTCCTTCTTCACCGCAGCAGGATTTGCCCATGGGTCATATACGGTTATATTATCAGTGTACTCTTTTAATGTATTATAAATATCCACTACCTTCGTATTACGGATATCAGGACAATTCTCCTTGAATGTGACACCCAGAATCAATATCCTACTATCCTTCACTAACACACCCTTCTTATTCATGCATTTAATGACCTGGTTGGCAACGAACGTACCCATACCATCGTTCAGCATTCTTGCTTCGGTCATAAGTCGGGGCATCACGCCATATATCTCTGCCTTCTGAATCAAGTAATAAGGGTCAACACTGATGCAGTGACCTCCTACCAGTCCCGGACTCAGTTTTATGAAGTTCCACTTGCTCGATGCTGCTTCAATGACATCTCGGGTATCAATACCCATTACATCGAATATCTTAGCTAGTTCATTCATAAACGCGATGTTAATATCACGCTGGGTATTTTCAATTATCTTCGATGCCTCAGCCACCTTTATGCTTGGAGCCTTATGTGTACCGTTCACCAAAACCGAATTATACACTTTATCTACCAAGTCTGCTATTTCAGGAGTACTGCCCGACGTCACCTTCTTTATCTTCTCCACAGTGTGCAGTTTATCTCCTGGATTTATTCGTTCCGGACTATATCCGGCAAAGAAATCTACGTTAAACTTCAACCCACTCACCTTTTCCACAATCGGAAGACACTCTTCCTCGGTTACACCGGGATACACGGTACTTTCATACACCACAATATCACCTTTGTTTATCACCTTTCCAACAGTCTCGCTGGCACCCCACAGAGGTCTCAAATCAGGTTGGTTATTCTCATCTACTGGAGTTGGAACGGCAACAACATAGAAATTGCATTTCCGAACTTCCTCCAAATTGGTTGTACAACGGAATCCATGTTTCTCAATTGCCTCTTGCAGCAATGCATCCTCAACCTCCAACGTATCATCATGCCCCTGCATCAGAGCATCCACACGTTTCTGGTTCATATCGAAACCAACCGTTTCATATTTAGTGGAGAACAGGCGTGCAAGGGGCAAACCAACGTACCCCAATCCTATTACGCATATCCTAATTCCTTCCATCAAAAAAAACTTATCAAGTTTTACGAGTGCAAAATTACAACTTTTTTTTAACATTGTTACAATTGTGCACTTTTTTATTCATTTTTTCTATAATTTTTCATCTTTCGTCCTTTTTACAATAAGACTTTTATTTCAAATTATTGGGTGAAAGCCATCAAGGCTTTATTCTTATTGCTTGACGCAATATTTTTCCAACAATAATTACAAACAACCCGCGCAGAGCACGACATTGAAGATGAGCCGAGGATGCTTCTGTGAAGAGGCTTAATCTTTAAGGAGTGTGCAAACGGCTCAGCAAAGCTAATTACCAATAATTAAACCAATAAAATTTTTTGTCAATTATTTTAAATTATTGTTTTTGAAACAAAGCTGGTTGGTTTATTTTTCACAGACAAGGGTTATTCTCGGTTTTTACAATAAGACTTTTATTTCAAATTATTGGGTGAAAGCCATCAAGGCTTTATTCTTATTGCTTGGCGCAATATTTTCCAACAATAATTACAAACAATTACCAATAATTATTCCAATAAAATTTTTTGTCAATTATTTTAAATTATTGTTTAAATCCCAACGCTATCCGCAGGGCGTTTTTTCTGTTTTTTCCTGACAATAGTATAACCTGATGTTAAGCAGGTGCAGGAGTTTAAGGGATATGGGCTTAGGTGCTTGCACATAAAGAACATATAACTTGAAGTACTGCAAAAGTCTGTTAAGACTTATACTATTGGAAGGGGTTTTTTAGGTTCTTTGTCAAAATTCGTTAGATTCGTGTAATCCGTGTTCGTTCCTTTAGAGTCTTTCGATGTTTCAACAGCCAATAGCCACCTCTTTCTTTCCTCGTCACTCATCTTCTCGATGGCATAGCGAAGCATCGTGCGAGGCATCTCGTGTGCATGTTGCCTCAAAAACTCCCTGAGCAAATCCATCGAACACCGCTTCCCCATCTCCCTGAGCATCCACCCCACCGCCTTATGCATCAAATCATGTGGATGATGTAGATGTATCTCCGCATATCTCAAACACCACGATGGGTCTCCCATCTGTGAAGTCTTCCACGTACACACCATACTCATCCTTTGCTTCCACAGATTATCGCTGGCCGCCAGTTCATCCAACATCCGCCGCTTCCAATCCTCCCCCTTTTGGGGGGATAAGAGGGAGGCTCCAAGTATCTTTGGCGCCGACAGATCCACCAAGTCCCAGTTGTTTGCACGCTCCGCATACTTCAGATACATCGCCACTATCTCATCACGCTTCTTAATAGCCTCTGCATCATGCAGCAGCCGCTTGGTCGCTAGTTTCTCAAACTTTGCAACGAGAATCAGTAATCCGCAGAGCCTCACCTCATGCCATTTCGACATCAGCAGTTCAGGAACCTCAGCTATGGTTATTGGTTCACGGTTAATGGTTAACGGTCCATGACCAATGGACAATGCCGCCTTCACCACCTCCCTCGTCTGTGGTACTTTCAGCCCCAGGAACTCATCACCCTCGCCGTAGTCCCCCGGCCCCGTCTTGAAGAACCCCATGAGTACCCTCCGCTGCTCCTCATTCCGCATCCCTTCCATCAAGGCTATAATCTCCTGAGCCCTTGCCATAATTTTCAATTATCAATTATCAATTGTCAATTGCCAAAATCTGTTCCGCATGCTCTTTGGTCTTCACCTGCTTACCGGAAAAGATCTGCTCGATGGTGCCCTCCTCATTAATAATAAAGGTGGTGCGGATGGTACCCATGGTCTTCTTTCCGTACATATTCTTCTCACCCCAGGCACCCATCGTCTCCAACAGCTCGTGATTGATGTCAGCAATCAGTGGGAACGGCAACTGGTGTTTTTCTTTGAATTTTACATGTGATGCAGCAGAGTCTTTGCTCACGCCAACCACTTCGTAGCCTGCACCCTGCAGTTCGCTATAGTGGTCGCGCAGACTGCATGCCTCAGCTGTGCAGCCGCTGGTATTGTCCTTCGGGTAGAAGTAGAGTACGAGCTTTCTACCTTTATAGTCACTCAGACGGATGTCACGTCCCTGTTCGTCTTTGCCCAGTATCTCAGGCGCCTTATCTCCTATGTTCATATATCTATTATCTATCATCTATTATCTATTATCTATCCATAATACTCTTTATACCATTCTGCGAAATGACGGAGGCCTTCGCGAAGGGTGATTTTAGGAGTAAATCCAAAGTCCTTTTCTAGGGCTGCACTGTCTGCGTAAGTGGTAGGAACGTCTCCTGGTTGCATGGGGACGAGTTGCTTGTGGGCTTCGAAGTCGAAGTCTTTTGGTAGAACACCGGCACGGACGAGTTCTTCCTGAAGGATGTTAACAAAGTCAAGGAGGTTTTCTGGCTGACCACCACCAATGTTATACACCGCATAAGGAGGAATAGGCAGACCGTCTTCGCCTTTTTTGCGCTCTGGAGCTCCTTGCATCACGCGCATGATACCTTCGACAATATCATCTACATACGTAAAGTCACGACGGCAGTTGCCGTAATTGAATATCTGGATGGTATCACCTTTGAGCAGTTTGTTGGTAAAACCGAAGTATGCCATATCAGGACGTCCTGCAGGACCATATACCGTAAAGAAACGCAAACCCGTTGTTGGGATGTCATAGAGCTTTGAATAGCAGTGAGCAAACAGCTCGTTGCTCTTCTTGGTGGCAGCATACAAAGAAACTGGATTATCTACACGGTCATCTGTGCTAAAAGGAACCTTCTTGTTTCCACCATAGACGCTACTGCTTGAGGCGTAAACGAGGTGTTCCACGCCACGATATGTCTGATGGTTGATGTCTGATGGCTGAGCATTCACATCTTCCTTCTTACATCTTACTTCATCCATCGAGTGTCTGCACGCCTCCAGTATATTATAGAAGCCCATCATGTTACTCATGATATACGCATCAGGATTGGTGATGCTATAACGCACGCCTGCCTGGGCAGCAAGGTTTACGACCACCTGTGGTTTACACTTCTCAAAGATGCTGTCAATGGTCTGCTTATCAGCGATATCACCCTTAATAAATTGATAATTGACAGTTGACAATTGACAATTAAGAGTTTCCAACTCTTTTAACCTATATTCTTTCAGGCGCACGTCATAGTAGTCGTTCATATTGTCGATATTGACAATCGTGCTACCTTTTGTGTCTTTGAACAAACGCTTAATGAGGTTACTACCTATAAATCCAGCACCTCCAGTGACCAAGATGGTCTTGTTGTTTAAATCTATTTTTTGCATAAAACAATATTTTACAATCAAGAATTTGCGAATTATAGAATTTTTCTCTTTAATCTTGCTTTTTAATTCATCAAGAATGGATAGAATTGAAGAATTTTCTTTTGCAAACACGGATGTTTTTAGATGATTTTAAGACAAATTCTCTCATTATCTAATTCTTGATATTAAATCTAAAACTTTCCAGCCCTCGCTAACTCGCAAGCTTCGTAATACGTATCGAGGCTACCAATATCAAATCGTCCAGCACTCATAGGCCAGGCATGCATAGTAGTATGCTCCACCATATAGTGAGCGAGATTTCCTGGAGCATCCTTGCCGCAGCCATTTTCTACTGAGTGACGCACCAAGTCGAGATCTTTCTTCAGATAGATGTAGAATGGTGGCACTGCCCAGTGACTCTTTGGCACCTGTGGTTTCTCCTCCATACCCAACACCCGATGGTTCTCATCCAGTTCCACCACACCAGTCCTCTGCAGTTTCTCTATCGACGGCTGTTCATGACACATAATACAACTGGTCTGCTTAGCCTTAGCAAAATCTACAAACTCCTGAAACGAGAAGAACAACAGATTGTCAGCTGCTACCACCAATAAGTCATCATCGATATGGAGTTTATCCATTGCAAACAGCAAGTCGCATACAGCACCAAGACGAGTCTCGTTCGTCTCCGTCCCATCATCCACCACGGTAATCGGTTTTTTGTATCTGACCACGGATGACTCGGATTGAACGGATTTATTTTTATCCGTATTATCCGTTAGATCTGTGTTCGCCTTAACCCACTCTTCAAATATCGGAGCAAACTTATGATTTGAAATAATAATATGCTCATCAATCTCCGGAATCTTATCAATATCATCCAGCATTCTTCCTAAGATGGTATTCTCACCAATCTTCAACAATGGTTTAGGGAAGTTTTTTGTCAACTCACCCAAGCGTGTTGCATATCCAGCAGCTATAACTACGTTTTTCATATTGTTTACCTTTTTGCAACAAAGATAACATGAAGTGATTAAAAAACCAAAGGAAAGGCACAATTCTTTTGGTTTTTAGAAAAAATGCGTATTTTTGCAACAAAAATAAATGAAATCATGGAAAAAGAATATCAGTATCACATTTTCTCTCCTTATCGTGTTTGTCCACTTGGAGCACACGTTGACCATCAGCATGGTCTTGTAACTGGTTTTGCTATCAATAAAGGTGTTGACCTCTGGTTTAATGTGAACGGAAGTTCACAATGTGAAACGTTAAATGTGAAAGGTGAAAAGTGGCCAGAGAATCATGTGCATTTGGAGTCTAAAACATTTGAAGGGGTCGTTGATTTTGAAATCGACCAACCATCTCAGGTGCGTGAACATCATTGGGGTGACTATGCGCGTGGTGCTAAGTATGCTCTGCGTAAGCGCTTTGAACTGAAACGAGGTATCACTGGTGTCATACAAGGGTCGCTGCCTGTGGGTGGCCTGTCTTCATCAGCAGCAGTCCTCATCGCATATGTTATGGCATTTGCTAAGGCGAACGATATTACTTTGCAGCCTTTCGAGGTAGTAAAGATAGCATCCGAGGCAGAACGTGAGTATATCGGACTGAATAATGGTCTGCTCGATCAGGCGTGTATTGCGCTTGGCAAAAAGGACGGACTGCTGTTCTTAGACTGCGACTCGGATGATTGGCGCATCATCAAACGTAATCCAGATATGCCAGAGTTTGAGATAGGTATTTTCTTCTCTGGCCTGACTCGTTCACTAGTAAACTCTGACTATAACCTCCGTGTGTATGAGTGTAAGACTGCCGCATGGAATATGCTGGCATACCAAGAGCAGCCTCTGAAGACATTCGATAAGACGTTCCTGCGTGATGTTCCAAAAGAGACATTCGAGAAGACACGCGACATCATGCCATCACGTTTTGCACGTCGTGCAGAACACTTCTATAGTGAGTATCGTCGTGTACGCCAGGGAGTGACAGCATGGGAGACAGGTAATCTGCAACTCTTCGGAAAACTCTCCTTCGCCAGTTGCGAGAGCTCCATCCATAATTATGAATGTGGCAGTCCAGAGCTCATAGCCATCTATGAGATAATGCGCAGTCTTCCTGGAGTGTATGGAGGTCGTTTCTCAGGTGCAGGTTTCAAGGGTGCTTGTATCGCACTGGTTGATCCAGCCTATAAACAAGAAATAGAGAAAAACCTCACAGAAAAGTATCTTGAACAGTTCCCTGAGTATGAGAAGACATTCCAAGTGTTCTGGGTAAAACCCGACAACGGAGCAAGATTTGAAATGTGAAAGGTGAAAGGTGAAAGGTGAAAGGTCTAGTTTACTGTTTACAGTTTTCGTCTAAGGAACCTAGGAACGAGGGAACTATCACACTGATTTTAGATGACAGTCTAAGACTGCTTTGTTGAATAACAAAGGTTTTGTTTGCTTTGAAGAATCTTTCAAGCTAGCTTGAAGAAGTTCTTCTAATCAAATAAAACATATCATCTAAAACCGCGCAGTGATGACATTATTGCTATGCGACGTTGCTCCAGCGGAGAGCATAAAGCAATAAGGAGTAAGCAACCAGTTCGGCATAGTCAAATCTACCTCTGCACATCTTTTAGTTTATTTAGTGCCTTTAGATGTTCTCGGAATAAAAAACTTTCCGTGCTTTCCGTGCTTTGACTACGTCTTCCTCCGACGCGACTCGGCAAAGTTCAAACGAGTTTGACTCTGCGCTCGCTGCTCCGTCGGTTCCGTGTGACTTAATTAGTTATCGTTTTCGTTATCGACCCTGCGGATAGC
>DDQG01000019.1 GCA_002342585.1 Prevotellaceae bacterium UBA2448 | reverse complement strand
ATATATTATTATATATATTCTAACCTCCACTTTGCAGTATTGAAAGGTGCTTAATGTTACAAAGTGACAAAGTGGCAAAGTGACATATGCGCTATCAAACTGAAGAGAAAATTTGCGCGCTAACTAAAGAATTTTTTCTCGTTAGTTAGACAAAAAGAATTAACGATTAAAGTTCATAGTTAGAGGCAGTGTCGCGATTTGCGACACTGCCTCCTATCTTCTTTATCTGTATGAAAGTCCTGAGAAAGAGCCGAGCAGGAATTATTCCGTTATTTAATATTTTCTATCAAGCCTTGAAGGATTTCGTGGTTTTCGGTTCTGACCTGAGAGAACGAATCGTTCCTCCAGCTTGTCTTCTTTATCTACATGGTTCCCTCAAATGGGGTAACGAATCGTTACGGCATCTAAAAAATAACTGCTAACGTTGTCATGATTGTCATTGTCATGACAACGTATTGCATGGTCAGAAAAAAATCGAATTTTTTTCCCAATTTATTCGAAACCCGCAATGGTGGAATTGTACCTTTGCACTGTCAAAAATCAAGAGAGTTTTGTCGGAATAATAAATGTTTGTATATTTGCAACGAAGAATAAAACATAACACTTTAAAAAATTTCTGATAATATGACATAAAAATACACAAAGGCACATAACAAAAAAGCGTTAGCTTATAATCTGGCTTCGGAAAATCGCCAATTAGAAGAAGCTGTCAGAGTAGAAGCATTAACGCTCACGCTGCAAGGCGTGGGCTCTTACTCGTATATGACAGCAAAGGTGTTTGGCGATACCTCCGAAGACATAAACGAAAGTAATTGTCCACGTTTTTTTATATAAAATAAAAACATATCACCACAATGAAAACTATTAAACATATTATTACTCTTTTCACTATTATTGTCATCACATCATGTGGAAGTGAAAACAATCTTTCTGAGAATGAAACTAATCCAGAAAAGAACCAAACAGAACAATTAACAACGAACATTTCTGGAGTTGCACAAAAAGGGCAGTTCCTTAGAGGCTCATCCATAACAATTTATGCCTTGGACAAGAATCTTTCAGCTACAGGATTAAGCTATCCCACTCAAACATTTGACGATATGGGTAGTTTTTCTGTAAACAATATAACAGCTGATTTTGTTGATGTAAAAGCAAATGGATATTATTACAACGAAAATACAGGAGCTACTTCAAACTCAACTATCAATTTGCAAGCAATTGCTGCCCGCAATGGAATTGTCAATGTAAACATCCTAACTACTTTAGCATATAATCGTATAAAATACCTGGTCAAAAATGGTTTGTCATTCACCGATGCACAAAATCGGGCTCAAATAGAAGTTCTTACAGCATTAGGATTGGGTAATTCAACATCTACAAACTTTACAAGCATGAATATTGCTAATAGCGGTGAGGCAAATGGAATATTGTTAGCTGCATCGCTCTTAATACAACAGAATAGAAGTGTAGGCGATGCAAGTAAACTAATTTCTGATATTGCTGCTGATATAGAAGAAGACGGATTATTATCTGCCGATTTAAATCAAGAAATCCATCGTAATGAAAGAAACATTTATGTTGGTTCTGTTATTGAGGGACTTATTAACTTCTATAACAAGAATAATGTAACAAGTTATTCTATTCCTGCATTTTATAAATTCCTAGACACAGACGGAAATGGAATTATGGATGGAACTGGTGATTTATTTAAAGGAATAGATCCAGACGAAACTACACTTAACGACATAACTAATATAAACCCAGGGTATGATGCTGAAGGCTTTACTATAACAAAAAGATTCCTTTCAACAATTCCATTTAATGTTGAGAGTGATGCGGAATGGCTGTCTGTTGAAAAGAAATTGATCCTCGAAAATATATACGCTGTCACTATGGTGGCTCAGGCTAATAAAGGTGTGAATAGAACAGCAAATGTCATCTTTACTAGCGAAACAGGGAATCAACTTGCGAAATATGTTTATAAGCAAAAGATGGTAGATGAACTTGTACCCCAACGCATTGTATTTCCATACGACCCAACTATCGAGAGTCTTGTTAGTTCAGGCATAGGAGTAAACGGCAAAATCTACGATATTTTAAGAAGTTCTACAAACAACATTGTTTATTACGTTGATATTCCTCACGTGGATAAAAAAGAAAAATATCAACTATACTTCCCTACAAGCATGGTTTCAATGCCTAATGACTATGGAACATTCAAGTTAACTATCCCATCAATAATATCTTCGGGAGATATGCCATTTATATCTCAAAGAGAAGGTAATATTGAACCAATCACCAATCCTACTAGCGCAAGATTTGTTGTAGCTTCTTCTGTAATATATATTCCCAATATACAGAATACAGACCATATTATCCTGTCCTCAGAACACGCTATTTGCGGTAGTGCTATATACAGTATTAGCGAAGGTAGAATTGACAAAGATAATCCGCAAATTATCGAATCGGAAACTAAAGCCGACTCCAACGGTCAATATACACTTTACGTAAGAGTAAATAGCCGCAACAGGGCAAACAATGATTTGTTTATTCCTGTATTAAAGTGTAATATACCTGTGAATATAAAATTATACGACAGTTCTAATTCTCTTATCTCAGAAGGCACTTATTACTCTACGAACGAACTAACGCGATGAAACCTTTATCCAGGGCGTTCTACAAAAATTTAATGTGGTCAAAGTGGCCAAGGTCATTTTGGTCATTTTGGAGAATAGAATGTAAGAGGGAGTCGCGATTTGCGACACTGCCTGACTAAAAAATAATGCTGAAAACAAAGGGGTGAAGGAATCGTTCACCCCTTTAGTAATAAGCGTGCAGAGAAAGAAGATAAAACCACATACCTGATTCAGGTATCTGCTTTTTGCTACACTCATAAAGTACAGCTGCATATGGGATAGAACCAGTGCCCTGAATTGAGGCACCGGTTTATTATACCTATAATGTGGAATTAGTCGATTTTGTATTTAAACAGACGGGGGAGGTACTCGGTGCGCAGTTTGGACGAAGTCATCATCATGTAGAAGGCATCGGCTATGGAGTGGTAGAAGCCAAGAAGGATGAAGAGAGGAATGCCGAAGAGGACTATAAACTATTCAAACAGAGAAGAAGAAGGTTTGTAATATAAAAAAGGAAAAGATCTTAATAGATGAAACCAAACATCCAAAGTGGTATCTGATTTTCGTATGCATATTCTATATCGTCTTTGACAATGAAGCCATAGCCTGGGGCAACGGATGATATCTGACGCTGACCTTTACGCCTACCTCCTACTTCGAATGTGTAATCTCCTATTGTAAAGTCGGACACTTTGGAGGACGTAATAAACTCAGAAACCCGCATCCAAGCAAAGAAGATAGTTTCGCGAAGGGTACCCTCGTTGGGAGTTGTCTCACTTAAGGCATATGAAATATTCGGATTGTTCAGATAGACCTTCTCAACTTTTTCCAAGAGTTTGATTCCATCGGCTTTCTCTCTAAGAAGGTTGATGAGTTCTGACTTTTCCAAATATTCGATATAAGAAGGAAGGGTATTACGACTTATATTAAGGTCGCGCTCCAACTTTGAGTAGTTGGGCTTAAAAGGCACACTCTGAGCGAGGATATACAAGAGTTTTTTCAGTTTAGAGGCAGAGGTAGTATTCATCTCAGCGTAGGTAGGTATATCTTCTTCGACCATCCTTTGTACAACACTCCTAAGGCGTATTGTATATCCAGGTTCTTTAAAGAAGGGATAGTACCCTTGGCGCATATAGTCATTGAATAAAGCAAGAGGACGAGCGTCAGGAGGTAGTGTAACCTTGCCCTGGAGAATATCCGCAAGAGTATAAACTGGCAGATTCCACCCCATACGCATATTAAGATATTCTCGGAACGAAAGTCCTGGCATTCTATATTCCACCTTACGACGACTCAAGTCTCCACCACCCTTATTCAGATCAAGTATTGATGAGCCTGTATATATAACTTGTAAAGTAGGAAGTTGATCGTAAATATTCTTTATTTCTGTTGACCATCCCTTGTATTTATGAATCTCATCTATATAAAGATGTTTTCCTCCCATTTGATAGAATCTCCAAGCCAAGTCTATCAATCTGTGACTGGTGAAATACAAATCGTCAGCCATTACAAATAAAGATTCATCTTGCTGACCCGAAAGCAGAATGTGCTGGAGCAACATAGTTGTCTTACCCACACCACGCGAACCTAATATCGCTATCAAACGGCTATCCCATTCCACTTGGTCATGAATGAAACGTATATGAGAAGTGTCTGTCAAGGAAAGAAGGGTACGATATGTACGCTGTAATGTTTCCATATTTATTCTTTTGGGGTCAAAAGTACGAAGTTTTACGGAACTGCACAACTAATTTAGCAGATTTCTTTAAAAATTGCACAAAAGGGCATGCAAAAATGGGCATAACTCGCATGATTTTCAACTTTCATAATTCAAGAAGTCTATTTATTCTAAAATAAAAGGTGCATATCTATAAGACGTGCACCTTTACTTATTTTGACAATGTATTATTAGTCGATTTTGTATTTAAACAAGCGGGGGAGGTTGCAGCCGACGAAGTTGCCAAGAACTATTATTACGTAGCGAGGGAGGTACTCGTTACGCAGTTCGGACGAAGTCATCATCATGTAGAAGGCATCGGCTATGGAGTGGTAGAATCCGAGAAGGATGAAGAGAGGAATGCCAAAGAGGATGAGCAGGAGGTTCTTGTCGCGCCCACCTTGCACGATGATTGTCATGATGAGTCCACAACCTATGGCATTGGTGAAACAATGGAGGAAGTCGGTTGAGAGACGATTCTGTATGATTGGTGTGCCATCGATTACGCCGGGGTTGAACATAAGACTCAGCAGAATACAGCCTACGATATTGCCAAGGAGAATCACCGTCATTTTATTGTATTCCTGCCATTTCTTGAGGTCGATAAAACCTGCAGTGCCTGTGTAAAGAGGCAGTTTGAAGTGAACTACCACGAGAAGTCCAAAGGCAAACATACAGGCGCCCACTACCCCACCGAGTTTAATGAAAATAGCTCCACCAAGACCGATACACGCACCAGCCAGGATGCTACGGATAAATACGTCTTTCATAATTCCTATTATTTGTGGCGAAAGATACGACATTTATTATTATGTATCAGTATTATCTGCTGTATTTTTTAAAAAAAGCTACCATCGCAAAGGTGCAACGGTAGCTTTTCTCTATAAGATTGTTTTAAATTAGTCGATTTCTTCATCTGGTTCGTAACCACCCATCTCACGGATAGCGTTCTTCAGCATTGTGTACTGCTGGAAGAGGTGGTTAACTGGTTTCTCACCCTTAGTGTAGTCGTGCATAGGAGCCTTGAGGAAGAATGAGAGGAAGCGCTGAGTACCGCACTTGCCTGCACGAGCTGCAAGGTCAGAAAGCAGACAGAGGTCGAGAAGTACTGGAGCTGCGAGGATAGAGTCGCGGCAGAGGAAGTTGATCTTAATCTGCATTGGGTAACCCATCCAACCGAAGATGTCGATGTTGTCCCAGCTTTCCTTGCTGTCGTTGCGTGGAGGATAGTAGTTGATACGTACCTTGTGGTAGTAGTCTGTGTAGAGGTCTGGCTGATTGTCAGCTGTCAGGATGCTCTCAAGAGTAGAGAGTTTGCTGACCTCCTTAGTACGGAAGTTAGCTGGCTCGTCGAGTACAAGTCCGTCGCGGTTTCCGAGGATGTTTGTAGAGAACCAACCTGTGAGACCGAGGCAGCGAGTGCCGATGATTGGAGCGAAACCAGACTTAACAAGTGTCTGACCAGTCTTGAAGTCCTTACCTGCGATTGGCACACAGAGCTTTTCAGACATTTCCCACATAGCTGGGATATCAACAGTTGTGTTAGGAGCACCCATTACGAATGGAGCGCCTTCAGCAAGAGCAGCATAAGCATAACACATAGAAGGAGCGATGTTAACTGTATCGTTTGCCTTCATAGCTGCCTCAAGGTGAGCCAGTGTGTCGTGAACCTGCATGTTAGGAGCTACATAGATTTCTGTAGAAGCAGCCCAAGCAACAACAATACGAGAACAGCCGTTGTCTGCCTTGAACTTACGGATGTCAGCACGAAGCTGCTCAACCATATCCCAACGATCCTTGCACTTCTTCACGTTGTCGCCATCAAGACGCTTTGCGAAGTTCTTGTCGAATGCAGCTGGCATTGGAACAATCTTCTCGAGTTCATCCTTTACAGGGAGGATATCCTTCTCCTGAAGTACCTGTGCATACATAGCACTCTGGAAAGCATTTGCTGGATAAACATCCCATGCACCAAAGACAACATCACTAAGTTGTGCCATTGGAACGATTTCTGAATATGAGAGGTATTTCTTATTTGCTCCCTTACCGACACGAATCTTATCCATCTGTGTCATTGAGCCGACAGGTTTTGCAAGACCCTTACGAGCCATGAGCACACCGGTCATAAATGTAGAAGTTACTGCACCAAGTCCAACGACCATGATGCCAAGTTTGCCATCAGCTGGCTTTACATTTTGGTTGTTCATTATTCTTTCTTTTAAAACTTATAGAATTATAATTGCCGCAAAGATAGCGAAAATTTATAACGAAATATGTTTTAACACCCGTTTTTTTAATCTATTATAACATCTTTAATAAATATTGTCTTTATTATGCCAGAATAGACAGCTATTTTAACAAATAGTGACTTTCCACTATTTCTTTTTTTTCCAATATTTTTCAAGAGCTTTAGCTTCTTTTACAGTAAGCGGAGCTACGGCACCATGTTTCTGCTCTGAGAAGTTTGCACGTTTCATAGGACTACCCTCCCCGTCGAAGTAACCTATCATTGTAAAGTTGCGGAAATCAGTTGTTTCAACGAAACCAAAGTTATGAGGGCGGCGGCTATAATTGTCGAACATCACTACCCACTTGTCCTGACCGAGTCGTTTCCAACAGTTTGGTGCTTCATGACCCTGGCGCTCGCCGTCATCATAGAGATTATCGAGTGTGTAAGGGCCTGTTATCGAAGGGCTGGTGGCATGTTTTACTGTTGCACCTTTTTCGTGACTCACATAGAAAAGATGATATGTATCACCTACTTTTATTATATCGGAGTCGATAACTGTATAGCGAGGCACGCCGTTTTCATTCATCGGAGCTTCGAAAAGCAGTTTTGGTTCACTTATCATCCGGTTGAAGTCATCGTTCATGTACACATAATAAATTAAATTAACGCCTGTGCGCATACGAATGGTGAAATGCATGAGCAAGTGACCAGCCTCATAGTCGTAAACCGTTTCCGGTGCCCACACACAACCTACTTCGCTCCAGGGAATAGGATTTCCATGCATATCGGTAATACCAGTCGGACAAGTAAGTTTGGAGAAATCAAGATTGGTGCGCGTCCAATGAATGAGGTCAAAAGATTTCATAAGCACAAGACCACGATTATTGCCCCATCCGTAGCGCTTGCCGTCGCGTTCCCATTCTGTAGTGCGATAAGCAGGAGCGTCCTTGTATCCGGCTCTATCTGCTGCTTCGCGTTGAGCAAAAATATTCAGGTCGGTCATTGCCAGATAAAATCCGCCGTCAGGACCACGGAAGATATGAGGATCACGAATGCCGTGCTGCTCGGAAATGGAGTCGCCGGCAATCACAGGACGATCATTGTTGAGAGATGTCCAGTTATAACTATCATAACTGAGAGCCATATGAAGTCCGTGATCACAATCTTTATGATACACCATAATATAAGCACCCATATCAGCCTCTGTAGGCACTTTAGGCTCTGCCTTCTGCTTTGCAGAGAGAGACAACGACATAATAGTCATAAGTAGAAAAGAAATTTTCTTCATAATCAAAATATGTTTAGAGTATTAGTTTTTCAGTCACGTTTTTTCTAAATGTTTCGCAAATATAGGGAAATATCTTTACCTTTGTACGATTTTTGGAATTATTTAATTAAACATATGCGATTAACCATAAAAATAGGTAGCAACGTGCTGACCAGAGCGGACGGTTCACTTGACATCACCCGCATGTCAGCACTTGTGGATCAGATAGCACAGCTAAGAGCTGAAGGACATGAAATAATCATCGTCACATCCGGAGCCGTAGCTAGTGGACGTTCTGAGTTGAAACACATTACCAGCGACCTGGACAGCGTGGATAAACGACAACTATTCTCAGCAGTAGGACAGGCAAAACTGATAAACCGCTACGTCAATCTGTTTCGTGACTATGGAATCAAGGTAGGACAGGTGCTCACTACCAAAGAACATTTTAGCGACAGCGAGCACAGAAAGAACCAGGAAAACTGCATCCGCGTCATGCTGGAGAACGAGGTTATCCCTATAGTCAACGAAAACGACACGATATCTATTACAGAGTTGATGTTTACTGATAATGACGAGTTGTCAGGACTCATAGCACAGATGACAAAATCGGACACGCTTATCATCCTGAGCAACATAGATGGCATTTACGACGGTGACCCTAACGACAAGAATTCGAAGGTCATCAGAACGATTGAACCAGGGCGTGATATCAGTGAATACATACAAACGGCGAAGTCATCGGCAGGTAGAGGCGGAATGCAGTCGAAGTCATCGGTTGCAGAAAGAACAGCAAAAGCCGGCATAAACGTCGTAATTGCCAACGGAAAGAAAGACAACATTCTCATCAGTCTGATGAATAACAGAGCTAACACTATTTGCACAGAATTCGTATGCTGACACTACAAGATACTTTTCAATCAGTAAAGGATGCTTCGCTCGACCTAGCACAGATTGACAATGACACTATTAACAAGGTCCTCAACAGTGTAGCTGATGCTGCGTTGCAGAAAACAGACGACATCCTGGCTGCCAACAAATTGGATTTAGCACGTATGGACGAAGCAAATCCTATGTATGATCGTCTTAAATTAACAAAAGAACGCATCGAGGGAATTGCTGCCGACACAAGAAAGGTAAGTACTTTGCCATCGCCATTGGGACGAATTCTGAAACAGCACACTCTGCCTAACGGATTGGAACTGACTCGTATCTCTGTACCATTCGGCGTTATCGGTATAGTTTACGAAGCACGTCCAAACGTAACTTTCGACGTATTCGCACTTTGTCTGAAGTCAGGCAATGCCTGCATCCTAAAAGGAGGAAAAGACGCAGACGACTCGAATAGGGCTATAGTCGATATTATTAAAAATGTGTTGCGCGAATATAACATCAACGAACACATTATAGAATTGCTTCCTGCCACACACGAGGCGACAGGCGCCCTGCTACATGCAAACGGTTTTGTCGACTTGGTTATCCCTCGCGGCAGCAAACGTCTCATCGATTTCGTAAGACAAGAAGCCACCGTACCTGTGATAGAAACTGGAGCTGGAGTGTGCCATGCATATTTTGACAAATCAGGCGACCTGGATAAGGGAGCAAAAATTATCAACAACGCCAAAACCCGACGAGTAAGCGTCTGCAACGCTCTCGATTGCACCATTATCCACAAAGACCGACTAAGCGACCTGCCCCGGTTGTGTGCACCATTAATAAAGTCGAATGTACTTATTTATGCCGACGAACCAGCATTGGCTGCTCTGCAAGGACACTACCCTTCTGACTTACTGAAACCTGCTACAGAAACGACATACGGCACAGAATTTCAGGCGTACACGATGGCGATAAAGACCGTAAATTCACTGAACGAGGCTTTGGCTCACATCAGAAAGTACGGTTCCGGTCATTCAGAATGCATCATAGCAGAAGACAAAGAAACGACTGAAAAATTCCTGAAAGCAGTAGATGCCGCATGCGTATATCACAACGCGCCCACGAGCTTCACAGACGGAGCTCAGTTCGGCCTTGGAGCAGAAATAGGCATCTCAACACAGAAACTACATGCCCGCGGACCGATGGCTCTTGAAGAAATCACTACATACAAGTGGATTATCAGAGGAAATGGTCAGGTTCGTCCCAAATAAGACCGCTATAGTTCTACGCAAATACCTCGTGTAGAACCTGTAACGATTTCAGTTCAGGAAACGAGGGAAGATGAATGCGATAGAAAGTATTGAGAACTTCAACAATACGACGACGTTGGGACGAAGAGAATTTAAACAAATGAGCTGTTGAATAGTTCATTCGAAACAGAAGGGGCAAAAACATTGCCTCTTCTCCTTTTATATAATTATAATGAAGAGGCGGAGCAGCCTGATAGGTACCCGATACTAAATCAAAGTACTCCGATGGAGATTCAAAATTTGGATATATCCCCAAAAAACGCGACAAATGCATAAGAAAAACAAGATGAAAATTGGCTATGGCAGAAGGAAAACGTGCTTCATCGAACCACTGAAGTGAATGTTCAATATAATGATAAAGCGGTTCGTTACGCTTCTCCTCACGCAATGCAGCAGAAAGAAATTCAGCAAGAAAAAGTATGATTGTCGTTTTTACAGGAGAATAAGGGACATTGGTATATTTATAATAAAAATGTACATCGGAAGGTCGCGGCAGACGGGCAACCGGACGAATGTCCGCTTGAAACTCAATCATCGAAAGAGGTTGCCAGAAAGCTAAAGAGGATAAGGCACGATGATTACGCGACTGTTTAGTCACCAACGACAGGTACCCATAAGAAGACGTAAAAACATCAACTATCTGAGACGTATCGTTGTAACGTACAGAACGAAGCGCTATTCCACGTATTGATTCCATAGTACAAAGATAACACCCATGAAAGAAAAAATAAAAAATATTAGGCATTTATTTTGTACTTTACATACTTATTCCTACCTTTGCACCCGCAAATTAGCAGCAGATGCTATTTTGCTTTGACAGAAATGTCGTAGGCTGGTCCCTTCGTCTATCGGTTAGGACGAGAGATTTTCATTCTCTAAAGAGGAGTTCGACTCTCCTAGGGACTACCAAATAAGGGCAAAAACGCAAGTCGAGCCCTTAATTTTTGGAGAAGGGTGCGAGGTCATAAGCCATACCACATCGAACTCCACAAAACATTTTATTAACAATTAAAATCAAAAAGAAATGGCAAATCACAAATCATGTCTGAAGAGAATTCGTCAGAATGAAAAGCGCAGAGCACACAACCGCTACTACGCAAAGACAATGCGCACAGCCTTGAAGAACTTCCGCAACACTAAGTCTAAGGCTGAAGCAGAGAAGCAGTTCCCAACACTCCAGAAGATGCTCGATAAACTGGCTAAGCAGAATATCATTCACTGGAAGAAGGCTGCAAACTTGAAGTCTGGTGCTGCAAAACTTATTGCTAAAATGGCATAAAAAGACTTTTTCAGTTTACAAAAACAATAGAGTGAGTCAACAATCATGTTGCTCACTTTTTTTATGCATAAAAACTCCAAAAAACGCTTATAAAAACATAGTTTTTATAGTTGACTTTTCAGTTATTTTTACTATCTTTGCACCATAAGATTCACAAGAAAACAAACATGGACGAGAATTTAGAAAAAACAGAAAATTATTCAGCCAGTAACATCACTGTCCTGGAGGGTTTGGAGGCAGTTCGCAAGCGACCTGCAATGTACATTGGCGACATCAGTGAGAAAGGACTCCACCATTTGGTTTACGAGACAGTGGACAACTCTATCGACGAAGCTCTGGCAGGATATTGTACACACATTGAAGTAACAATCAATGAAGATAATTCAATTACCGTACAAGACAACGGACGTGGTATCCCTGTAGATATGCACGAGAAGGAACATCGTTCAGCACTCGAAGTAGTAATGACCGTGCTGCACGCAGGAGGTAAATTCGACAAGGGTTCATATAAAGTATCCGGTGGTCTGCATGGTGTGGGTGTAAGTTGTGTGAACGCACTCTCATCAAAGATGCTTTCTCAGGTATTCCGTGACGGAAAGATTTATCAGCAGGAATATGAAATCGGGAAACCACTTTATGACGTAAAGGTGGTAGGAGAAACAGAACTAAGAGGAACACGTCAGCAGTTCTGGCCTGACAAGACTATCTTCATTACTACAACATACAAATATGACATCCTGGCAAACCGCATGCGCGAATTGGCTTACTTGAATGCAGGAATTACCATTACCCTGACAGACAAACGTCTGGATGTAAATGCTGCAGCAGGCATAGAAGGAGAGCGCAAGGAAGTATTCTATAGTGAAGGCGGACTTAGGGATTTCGTAAGATATATCGACTCTACACGTACTCACTTATTCGATGACGTGATTTACCTGAATAAGGAAAAGAATGAAACTCCTATTGAAGTAGCAATAATGTACAATACTTCATATTCGGAGAATATTCACTCGTACGTAAACAATATTAATACAATCGAAGGTGGTACACACCTGCAAGGTTTCCGTACAGCACTGACCCGTGTATTGAAAAAGTACGCAGATGACAATAAGATTACAGAGAAACTGGAAAAAAATCATATTGAGATTTCAGGTGAAGACTTCCGCGAGGGACTTACAGCCGTAATTTCTGTAAAGGTGTCAGAGCCACAATTCGAAGGTCAGACAAAAACAAAACTTGGTAACAACGAGGTTGCAGGAGCTGTACAACAAGCTGTAGGCGAAGCATTGACTGCATATTTGGAAGAACATCCAAAAGAAGCAAAACTGATTGTTGACAAGGTCGTTCTTGCAGCAACTGCCCGTGTAGCTGCAAGAAAAGCGCGAGAAAGCGTACAGAGAAAGAACCCTATGACAGGTGGAGGTTTGCCAGGCAAACTCGCCGACTGCTCAGATAAAGATGCCGCAAATTGTGAAATGTTCATCGTGGAGGGTGACTCTGCAGGCGGTTCTGCAAAACAGGGACGAGACCGCCACTTCCAAGCTATTCTGCCTATCCGTGGTAAGATATTCAATGTAGAACGTGTTATGTGGCACAAGGCTTTCGAGCACGAAGAAGTAAATAATATCATCCAGGCATTAGGCGTTAGATTCGGACTCAACGAAGATTCGAAAGAAGCTAACTACGACAAGCTGCGCTACTACAAGACTATCATAATGACCGATGCCGACGTCGATGGTTCACATATCGACACTCTTCTTATGACTCTTTTCTTCCGTTATATGCCACAGCTTATACGCGATGGAAGACTCTATATCGCTACGCCACCACTTTACAAATGTACTAAAGGAAAGATTAGCGAATACTGCTACGACGAGAATGCCCGCCTACGCTTCATCGAAAAATATGGTGACGGTTCGGAAAACGGCATTAAGACACAACGTTACAAAGGTCTTGGTGAGATGAATCCTGAGCAGCTTTGGGAAACAACCATGAATCCCGAAACGCGCTTGCTCAAGCAGGTCACAATTGAAGATGCTGCAGAAGCAGACTATATATTCTCAATGCTTATGGGCGAAGATGTAGGTCCACGTCGCGATTTCATCGAACGAAACGCCACATATGCCAACATTGACGCATAAGAGAATACCGATTATAATATAAAACATAATAAAGCCCCGAGAACATGTAATAATGTTTTCGGGGCTTCTTATTTCTAATGTATAAACCTTATACTAGGGAACAACGAACGATTACTCAGAGACAGCATTAGTTTTATTTACCACTTCGCGTATCTGCTTCAGATTATCCTTCGTACGCTTGTATGTAGGAGAAGTCTCCACCATACTTATTACATCTTCGTCGTCAAGTTCATCGTCATCGAATACATAACTATAGATAGGACGGCGAATTGTACCGTTAGAGTCACCCTGATAGTAACGTCTACGACGAACATCCTTTTCAGCTGCAGCCTCAGCCAACTCTGCCTCCCGAGCCAAAGCATCTTGATCACGCTGACGGAGTCGCTGCTCAAGAGCATCAGAGTCAATATCTTCGATACCGAATCCTGTAGCCAAGATAGTAATCTTAACCTGATCTTTGAGGGATGGATCTGAAACGAGACCCCACTTAGTTTCGACATCACTCTCCTGCATCTTAGCCATGAATTCGTGAACTTCGTTCATTTCATCCATCATAAATGCCTTTCCTTCCACCTCGTCTGCTGGGAATGAAATACGAAGAAGAATCTTTTTAGAGCGGTAGATGTCATTGTTGTTGAGAAGCGGTGAGTTAAGCGCATCTGATATTGCTTTTGTCACACGACCTTCACCTGAGCCATAGCCAGAAGACATGATAGCGACACCTCCATCCTTCAACACTGTTCTAACATCGTTGAAGTCCAGGTTTATGATACCATGCATCGTAATAATTTCAGCTATAGATTTTGCCGCATTGCAAAGAGTATCATCAGCCTTAGCAAATGCCTCGACAAGAGTGAAATCCTGATAAATTTCACGCAAACGCTCGTTATTAATTACAAGCAAGGCATCGACATTCTTACTGATTTCCTCTACTCCATCGAGTGCTTGGTCAATCTTCTTATTGCCTTCCCACTTAAATGGAATAGTAACAATACCAACTGTAAGGATACCCATATCTTTAGCCGTCTTGGCAATCAACGGAGCAGCACCAGTACCAGTACCACCACCCATGCCGGCAGTGATGAATGCCATTTTAGTGCCATCGCTAAGCATATGTTTTATATCCTCGAGAGATTCCTCGGTTGCTTGACGGGCTTTATCTGGACGATTGCCCGCACCTAAGCCCTCAGTACCAAGTTGAATTTTGTCTGGAACAGGAGAATCCTGCAACGCCTTATTATCTGTATTGCAAACAACAAACGTTACATCGTGGATACCCTCGTTGTACATGTGATTCACAGCATTGCTTCCTCCACCACCAACGCCAATCACCTTAATGATGCTGGAAATGCCTTTCTGGAAGTTGAAGACATTCATGTCTTCTGAAAAGTTAAAATTATTTTCTCCCATATCTGTTATGTTTTATCTGTGAAACAACTATTTATTCGCTAACAATATCATTAAGAGTGTTCTTAAAGCGACCAAGCCAACTATTATCTTTCTTCGCCCTAACTACAACTGTTTTAAGTGTATCAACTGTCTTACGAAGAATTTCAGCAAGGTCAGAACCCTCCTTCAAACTCAGTTTAAACTTATCTTTTCCATTCAGAGCCTCAAACGCTTGAGTGTATTTTTCATTCAGAACATCAAGCGCAGTTTCTGACAACTCCTCTGCCTTTACACGAACCTGTTTGTCTCTACCATAGTTCTCTACTTCAGTAATAGCTGCTTGGACTTTCTGAATCTGCGTACGGATTGATGCCTTTATTTCATCGAAAGCAACAGCAGCTTCTTTCTCGGCTTCAGCCTGTTCTTGCTGTTTTTGTTGAGCAGCCTGAATATTAACCTTACGCTCCTGTGCGTCAAAAAGACTTGTAGAATCGTACTCTCCTCCATCGCAAGACTGAGTACCGGCAAGAAGAAGAGATACCAGTGAGTTAGAACGGCAATTGTCCGGAGTAAAGCCTGCTGCGTTTGAAGTTTTAACCACTGGCTGATTCGTAGTACGTGCAATTCTAGACTTATCAACATTCAAGATTGAGGTAAAAGCTTTATCTATACCTCTCATATTAGCACCTCCACCAGTCAATATAATACCAGCCAACAATTTCTCGCTGTAATTTGACTTTCCTATTTGATTGCTTACATTTGCAAGCAATTCTGTAACACGAGCGTTGATAATACTTTTTATTAAAGAGACCTCTATCTTTCTACCATCAGAAGATGTGTATGTAAGATTTTCGTCACTCTTTTCTTCAGAACCAGTATTAGACATATCACCATATTTCAGTTTCAACTCTTCTGCTTCAGCGTCTTCAATCTGTATGGTGGCAAGATCCTTATTAACATTGCTCATTCCAAGTGGAATGGTTACAAGATAACGAAGAATATTATTCTTATATACAATCACAGTAGTAGTATCAGCTCCAAGATCAATCAAAGCACATCCACTTCGTTTTTCAGAATCTTCCAAAATATTATTAGCAAGCTCCAGAGGAGATACCAATTCGTCAGCAATCTCTATATTAGAATTTGCAAATACTGTCTGCAAATTTGCACGAAGTTTGGTCCTGGCAATAATATCCAAATATTCGCCCTCAATATTAGTACCCATAACACCTACAGGGTCTGCAACGATATTTTGATCGATAACATACTCCTGTGGGAAATTCTCCAATACTTCGTAATCAGGGAACGGAATGCCATAACTTTCTTGACGAATACTATCGATAGCCTCGTTTGTAATGTAACTTTGGGTGAGCATGTTGCGTTTTACAACACAACGATAAGAACGAAGCGACTGACCAGCAAGTCCGACATATGCCTTAACAACCTTTGCCTTCAATATTGTTTCCAACTTTGAAATAAGATTGTTTACTGTCTGATAAGTCTTTTCCACATTCCAGACGACACCACGTTTGACACATGCAGTAGTCTTCTCTTCTGCATACGCCAAAACATGCATCATACCATCTTTCTTTTTTCCTGCAATAGCTGAAATCTTAGATGACCCCAGTTCTATCGCAACAATAAAATCTTTCTCTGATGAAGCCATAATATATTATTATTTTATTTTTCGTTTTGTACATACAATCTGATTATTAAATTCCAGATTGATTTTATCATATTTATTCCATCCCACCGTACCCATTGCTTTCTCGTAAAATATACGTAAGCGACGAAGTTTCTTCTTATAGTCGCTGATACTTCCCATATATACTACATGATTGCCTACACGAGGAATCAGTTCAACAACAGGTTTTTTCTCTTTATTTGTCTTAACATAAATCTGTTCAATCTGATTATTCCAGAATTTATCTTCTTGAAGATAATTGCCAAAATCAGATAGCACTTCTGTAGCATATTTTTGTGTTATATCTCCCGTAGCAACTATCAGATTTGACGTGAATGCATTACAAGAAATAATCTTTCCGTTTTTATCTACATAGTAACCGTCCTGACCGTCAGGAATAACATAAACAACAGGGGTACGTTGCTTAACATTTATGCGAAGTTTGTTGGAAGAAGTTTTATAGCATTCTACATCCTCTACAAATTCATTCTTACGAATCAGGTCCTCAATTGCACGGGTATCAACGTCCTTCATAAGGCGACCTTTAGGATAAATATGATGTTTCCGCAGAAGATTATCCACTTGGGTGCTATCTATAAACACAACTGGAGAATCTTCATCCACAAACAGCTCTACATTTTCACATCGTTCTTCTGGATCGGGTGAAGACATATTGAGCATAGCATATACAACATAGATTATCAATCCTATCAATAATAGGATTATAACCAATGCCTTTATGAATCTAATGCCCTTATTCATTACTTAGCTCTTTCTGTAAGAATTTTAGTTATTTCTGGAACATAATTTTCGATATCACCTGCACCGAGAGAAATTAACACTTCGAAATCACCTGTCTTTGCAATATTCAATATATCTTCTTTATGTATAAGATATTTTTCCATTCCATCGCGCAAATTGTCATAAATTATCTTTGATGTCACACCTGGAATAGGTTGCTCTCTTGCAGGATAAATATCACACAAATAAACTGTATCGAGCAAAGACAACGAATCTGCGAATTCTTTATAGAAATCTCTAGTTCGAGTGTAAAGATGAGGTTGGAATATGGCAGCAATTTTCTTGTCTTTATACAACTCTCGAACAGACTTCACACTCTGATTTATCTCATTGGGGTGATGGGCGTAGTCGCTCAAGAACACCATTTTGTCCGTTTTCACCTTAAAGTCGAATCGACGATCCACGCCTCTGAAACTTTCCATTCCACGCTTTATCTCCTCGTTGCTGACACCATTCAACTGAGCCATTGCCATCGCTGCAACACCATTATCAATATTAATACTGATTGGCACACCAAGTTTTACGTCCTTAATATTGCTGATAGGAGAAACAAAGTCAAATACTACCTCTCCTCCACCAATACGAATATTTTCTGCATGGAAATCGCCTTCGTTTCGTGAATATTCATAAACCTTGACAGTAGAAGCAACATTAGCTTTCATCTCCAAGCCTTTATGAATAATCAGAGCACCGCCTGGCTGAATAAGTGTCGTGTAGTGACGGAATGACTCCAGATAAGCCTCTTTAGTACCATAGATGTCCAAGTGGTCAGGGTCTGTAGCTGTAATCACAGTCATGTATGGACGCAGCCAATGGAATGAGCGATCAAATTCGTCAGCTTCAATCACTACATAATCACTTTTTTCAGATAGTATGTAGTTAGTGCCATAATTTTTTGATATACCACCCAAGAATGCATTACAATCCACATGACTCTGATGAAGCAAATGAGCTGTCATAGTTGAGGTAGTAGTCTTACCATGTGTACCTGCTACACAGAGTCCTTTATGCTCTTGAGTGAGTAAGCCCAAAACCTGAGCTCTTTTCTTTATATTGAATCCGTTAGTTTGGAAATACACTAATTCTCCGTGCTCTGCAGGAATTGCCGGAGTATAAACCACCAACGTATCTTCTTTCTGTTTAAAGCACTCCGGTACAGTACTTATATTATCCTCATAATGGATTTGCGCCCCCTCTTTAATGAGTTGCTCTGTCAAATCACTTGGCGTTTTATCATAACCGCCAACATTCAAGCCCTTGGCAAGGTAGTATCTTACCAAGGCGCTCATACCTATTCCACCAGCACCTATAAAATATACACTCTTCATATTATTTCTTCAATTTATACACTTCTTCAGCTATTCTTTCTGCAGAATTTCTAAGCGCCAATTTGCTGACGTTTTCAGACAAAGACTTCAGTTTCTGTTCGTTCATTGCCGTACGGATAGCTATATCTACCAATGTGGCACGAGCATCCTTATCTGCAACAAATATGGCAGCATCTTTTTTTGATAATGCCTGAGCATTCTTAGTCTGATGATCCTCAGCCACATTGGGGGACGGGACCAAAATACACGGTTTACCCAGCAAGCATAATTCGGAAATACTGCTGGCTCCAGCTCTCGAAACCACAACATCAGCAGCTGCGTATGCAGCATCCATATTAGCGATAAAATCAGTAACAACCAAATTACGTGGCTGACCAGCAGCCTCTAATGCAGCATCTATTTCTTTCTTATAGAACTTGCCTGTCTGCCAAATAAATTGCACATCACTATTTCTAATATCCTCCAAATGCTCAAGCACACTTTCGTTTACTGTCCTGGCACCAAGACTTCCACCAATTATAAGCACAGTCTTTCTGCTTATCTCCAAACCAAAACTCTTTATAGCCTCTGTCTTTGAAATCTTATTGTCTAACAGATTCTGACGAACAGGATTACCCGTCAGGATAATTTTGTCTGCAGGAAAGAACCTTTCCATTCCTTCATATGCCACACACACTTTACTCGCCTTTTTAGCAAGTGACTTATTCGTCACTCCTGCATAACTGTTCTGCTCCTGAATCAAACAGGGAACACCCATATCATAGGCAGCATTCAAAGTAGGAGCTGAAGCATAGCCACCAACACCTACTGCGACATCAGGTTTGAAATCACGTATTATATTCTTTACTTGAGCACGGCTTTTCAGAAAATCTATCATCACTCCCACATTTTTCAGACTCCACAACGGACGTACAAGACCACGCACAGGCAAACCAATTATTTTATACCCAGCTTGAGGAACCCTTTCCATTTCCATACGCCCTAAAGCACCGATGAAAAGAATCTGCGCATCCGGGTGCTGAGCCTTAATAGCATTGGCTATTGAAACTGCAGGAAATATATGTCCACCGGTACCCCCTCCACTTACGATTACCCTAAATGATTTTCCGTCTGCCATAACACCATATTTTTTGATTTAACCTTTTTTATATCAGATTTCTTATCATGTATTTATTTATGCTGCAAATTTACGATTTTACAATCGAAAATACACAAACTAAATACAGTTAATTACTCCATATTACCTTCACTTCTGAACTCATCGGTTTCAATCAGCGAGTTAGCGAGTTCAACCTCTGTATTATTCAGTTGTACTTCCTCTGCATACCGGCTTACGCTCAGAATTACTCCGATATAAAAACTGGTAATTATTATCGAAGTTCCGCCTTTAGAGATAAGGGGCAGAGTCTGTCCGGTTACAGGTAGCAGCCCAACGGCAACTCCCATATTAGTCAATGCCTGAAGAACCATCATTATTCCAAAACCAAGCACCAAATATGCCGGGAAAAACCGTCGGCATTTCTGTGCTATACGCCCACATCGAATCAGTAAGGTGAAATAAAGGAACACGACGAACGCTCCTCCTATCACCCCCAATTCTTCAAAGATTATAGCATATATAAAGTCTGATTCTGCATGTTGCAGGAAGTCACGTTGTATGGAGTTACCTGGACCACGTCCGATGACATTAGAATTGGCAACAGCAATCTTTGCATATGTCGTTTGCGAATTCTTATCATTTAGCAGTTTGTGAAAGTCATCTTTTGTCAGCGCACTGGAATCCTCGTCGGCACCTCCACCGTGACGGGACAATCGTGCGACAACAGTTGAAATACGTTTACCTCCTGGAAACTTACGTTGCACATCCTCAGGCATCGTAAAAAGAAACGCAACATAAACTATGATTACCGCCAACAGACCCACTCCTCCTTTGAACATCAAATCAAGTGGAACATGTGCAATAAACATCATTAGAACCACAACAAAGAACAGCATGGCTGCAGTGGAGACATTATCGATAAAAATCAGTCCGCAAATTATACATGTCATTATGCTAACAACAGTAAATGCTGTGGAACGCCTACCCTTCATAGCTCCGACAATCACATGGTCTTTTCCACGCCTACGAACCACCTTCTCTGTTTGTGTCTTTGCCAAAACCACTGCCACAGACATTATCAGAGCGGCTTTTGCAATTTCCGACGGCTGGAAACTGATACCCATAATATGAATCCACCGGTTCGTGTCATTCAATTCGCCACCGCCTAAGCCAAGAGCTGCAATTATCAATAGGATCACTGCAAGGGGAAATAACAAGAAGGGCAAAAGCATAAACCACTTGCACGGAATATGCTGAACAAGCATAATCACTACAAGTCCGACAAGCAGAAATCCAGCCTGACTCACCATCGGCGTCCAGTGATGAGCTCCTTCAAATGTAAGGCGTGATGAAGCACTATACACCTCAACGAGAGAGATCATACAAAGGAAGAAGTATATCATCCACACTCCTTTATCTCCTTTGAATGCCCTACCATGTATTATGTCGGACAACAGTTTCTTCATTTATCTACAGTTTTTTTACACATTCTTTAAATTGGTCGCCTCTGTCTTCCATATTCTTGAAGAGGTCGAAACTTGCACAACATGGGCTCAAAAGCACACAGCTACCAGGTTTTGCCATTTTAAAGCATTCATCTACACAGTCTTTCATTGAACGTACATCTACAATTGGCAATCCGAATGAATCGAAGGCTGCATGAAGTTTCGTATTATCTACCCCAAGGAAAACCAATCCAATACATTTCTCTCTGACGAGATCAAATATTTCAGAATAATCATTTCCTTTATCTTTACCACCAAGAATAAGTACGGTTGGCTGTGTCATACTTTCAAGTGCGTACCAACAGGCATTCACATTTGTAGCCTTAGAGTCATTGATAAAATCTACACCTTTCACTCTTCCCGCTTTTTCAAGTCGGTGTTCGACTCCTGCAAAGTCACTCAATCCTTTACGAATCTGCTCGTTTGATACTCCGGCTATATCAGCAGTGATAGCAGCGGCAAGACTGTTGTAAAGATTATGTTTTCCTCTAAGTGCCAGTTCCTCTTGTTCCATATTGAAAGGCATCGGTTCTTCAACTACGAACTCTCTATCTTCAATATAACCGATGGAACCGAGTTCCTTGTACTCGCTGAACGGATACATACGGGCCTTCAAGTTATATTTTTTCAATTCAGCAGTTACAATTGGGTCATCATTCCAGAATACAAAAGCATCGTCCTCTGTCTGATTCTGTGTAATCTTCATTTTACTGTCCACGTAATTCTGCATCTTGAAATCGTAGCGATCCAAGTGGTCAGGAGTAATATTCATAAGGATGGCTATATCTGCCTTGAAATCATACATATTATCCAACTGGAAACTACTCAACTCTATCACGTAATAATCGTAGTTTTCTTCAGCTACTTGAAGCGCCAAGCTATTTCCAATATTACCCGCTAATCCCACATTATAACCAGCCTGTTTTAAGATATGATATATCAGCGATGTGGTAGTAGTCTTACCGTTAGAACCAGTAATACAAATCATCTTTGCATTAGTATATCTGCCTGCAAACTCTATTTCTGAAATGATAGGCGTACCTTGAGCTTTCAGTTTCATCACCATAGGTGCATTCTCTGGGATGCCAGGACTTTTTATGACTTCTTTTGCATTTAGAATAAGCGGTTCGGTATGCTTACCCTCCTCCCACTCTATTCCATGACTATCAAGCAAGGCCTTATATTTATCCTTTATCTTACCCATGTCACTCACGAATACATCAAAGCCCTTCTTTTTTGCCAAAACAGCTGCTCCTGCTCCGCTTTCAGCAGCTCCCAAAACCACAATTCTTTCCATTATCTTACCTTTAGAGTTATTATCGTTATTGCTGCCAACAGGATTGTTACAATCCAAAAACGCGTCGTAATCATCGACTCAAATAAGAGACCATGAGGACGTTTTATGAGATACTTTACACCTGGTTCCATCTTATGACGGTAATGATCATGGAATGGTGCTCTCTTGAACACTCTCCATTTTTCTCCTCTCTGATTTCCTTTCTTTGCATAATATACTTGAACCATCACCGATACACTTTCCATTAGGAATATACCACAAAGAATAGGCAAAAGCAGTTCTTTGTGTATTATTACGGCAGTAACAGCGATGATTCCACCGATAGCAAGACTACCCGTGTCACCCATAAACACTTTTGCAGGATAAACATTGTACCAGAGGAATCCTATCAAAGCTCCAACAAATGCACACAAGAACACCACCACCTCTTCGCTACCAGGTATATACATCACATTCAAATAACTTGCAAACTGTATATGGCCTGACACATATGCCAAAATACCCAAAGCAGTACCAATGATAGCAGAGTTACCGGCACACATTCCGTCCATTCCATCGTTAAGATTAGCTCCATTAGACACTGCTGTAATAACAATTGTAGTAAAAAGGACAAAGAATAGCCAGCCACAAGCACGTTTTAATGTTCCGTTAGGTATAAAGCTGAATAACTCGTAGTAGTCAATATTATTATTTTTGCAGAAAGGCACTGTAGTAACTGTACTTTTACGAGCCTCACTCTTATGATATACAACTTCTTCAACTCCGATTTCTTGAGTAACATTTTCACGAACTACAGCCTGTGGACTCAGCCACAAAGTAACACCTATAATACCACCGAATATCAACTGCCCCAACATTTTATATTTAGGAGGTAGACCGTCTTTATTACCTGACAGTTTAATCTTATCATCCCAAAAGCCTAAAGCACCAAAGAACAATGCTGTTGCAATAAGTAGCAACACATACACATTCGTCAAACGACCAAAAAGGAGAGCAGGCACTACAATTGCAAGCAGAATAACAAGTCCACCCATGCTAGGCACATCTTTCTTCTGCACACCATACGGATCGATATCTACCGAACGGGCTCCCTCTATACACTTTTTTCTGTGCATATACTTAATGAAATACTCACCCGCCCACATTGATATAATCAAAGACACAATAAGTGCCATCAGTGATCTGAACGACACATACGCGAACATCCCCATTCCGGGAATGTCCAGTTCCTTTAGAATTTGGTTTAAATAGTAAAACATTTCCTTATCTCTTCTTTATCGTCAAAATGATGTTTAACACCTTTGATTATCTGATAATCTTCATGTCCCTTACCTGCAACAAGAATTACATCCCCATTCTGAGCCATCATACAAGCAGTCTTAATTGCCTGACGACGATCTACTATGGTCAGTACTTTACCCGCCTGTTCATCTGTGACACCTGCCAACATGTCATTCAAAATATCTTCAGGTTCCTCGTCACGAGGGTTATCACTTGTCAAAATCACCTTATCACTCTGTTTTATAGCTTCTTTTGCCATTAAAGGGCGCTTACCCTTATCTCGATTGCCACCAGCACCACATACGGTAATCACCTGACCCTTACCTTGCAACACCCCATGAATTGCATTAAGTACATTCTCCAATGCATCAGGAGTGTGAGCATAATCTACTATAGCAGTAAATCCCTTCGGACTTCTCAAGGCTTCAAAACGTCCATTTACAGGTTTCATAGCACTTAAAGCTATAAGTACATCATCCACATCCTTGCCGAGCATCACAGCTGCTCCATACACAGCAAGCAAATTGCTCACGTTGAAACGACCAATAAACTGCACATTAACTTCTTTACCATTGATCTCCAACAGCATACCATCAAAGTGACATTCTATAATTTTTGCCTTAAAGTCCGCCGCATTCTGAACGCTGTATGTCTTCACAGTTGCCTGTGTGTTCTGAGTCATCACAAGTCCGTTCTTATCATCTATATTAGTTATAGCAAAGGCTTCCTTAGGCAGACGATCAAAGAATAATTTTTTTGCTTTTAGGTAATTCTCAAATGTCTTATGATAATCAAGGTGATCACGGGTAATGTTAGTAAACAATCCACCTACGAACTTGAGTCCTCCAATACGATTCTGAACAATAGAATGACTACTTACCTCCATGAACGCATATTCACACCCTGCATCAACCATCTTTGCAAGAAGCTCGTTAAGAGTAACAGGATCAGGAGTAGTGTGATCAGTTGCAACTGCTTCACCATCTATGTAGTTTACGACTGTTGAAAGTAGACCAACTTTATGCCCCATCTTACGGAACATATTATATAGAACCGTTGCGATAGTAGTCTTCCCGTTTGTGCCAGTTACACCTACAAGTTTCAATTTCTCCGTCGGATTACCATAGAAATTTGTAGCTATCTGACCTACAATCTGCTCTGTATTCTCTACAAGGAGATATCCAACGCCGCTTACAGGGTCATCTATTTTCTCGCAAACTATCACACTTGCACCCTGTTCAACAGCCTTAGGAATATATACATGACCATCAACAGCAGTTCCCTTGACTGCTATAAACATATCACCCTTGCCCACCTTGCGTGAATCTATATTCACACCTTTCACATCTATATCCATATTTCCTTTGTGATCAAGGATGCTTACACCATTAAGCAGTTGTTGTAGTTTCATAAGCTTATATCTATGTTACTATTTTGTTTAAGTTTTATAGTACCTCTCGTCTAGTTCAGTTCAATGAGGATAGTCTGTCCTGGCTCCAACTTCGCGCCAGCAGTAATACTTTGTTTTGTAACCACTCCACATCCTCTACTTCTTACCTTAAGACCACGTGATGCCAATTCATACACCGCATCTCTAGCTCCAAGTCCTCTTACATCAGGAACCTCCATCACATCATTAGTTGTTGGAGCATTCTCCATATTACCATGTTTGATTCCGAGTGATGTAAGCACATTCTTGTAATCTTTGTTGTAACTTGCTTTCACATCTGGTACAAAAATGGCAGTAGAGTCCTGTGCTAATTTCAGGTTTGTAGTCACATTCTTGCTATACACTCTTTGTGCAATCTTTGAGAACACAACACCCGCCTGACCACCACCACTGGCTACATAGTACGAGTGTCGTATCGCTACGATGCACGAGTACTTTGGATCTTCCGATGGATAATAGCCGCAAAAACTTACAAGGTGTTCGTTTTTGCCGCCCTTATATCCGCTTCCGTTAGATACCTGAGCCGTACCAGTTTTTCCTGATACATGGAAGTAGGGGTTGCCAGCCTTCTTTCCGAGTCCCTCTTTATCACAGACCACTCTTTGCAGAATGGTCTGGATATCCTTGAGGGTGGACCTTTTACAAATACTATTCTTTATAACCTCTACGGGGAACTCCTCCACTAATTCACCATTTTTTTCTATTCCTTTTACAAATCGTGGGCGAACCATCTTTCCGTTGTTCGCAATTGCATTATAGAAAGCCACCGTTGAAATGGGCGGAATCTGCGTTTCGTATCCAATCGACATCCAAGGTAAGGCAGTAGCCGACCAGTTATCACTTTGCTTATAACCTCCACGTCGGTCTTTATGCGGCATACGGATTCGAGGGTCTGCAGCACCGTCGAATGGCAAGCCTAGCGGTGTACCAATACCTATACGTCGCAATCCGCTTACGAACTTCTCCGGCTGATCGTGGTAGTACTTATCAATCAGTTTACTTACACCGATATTTGAAGAGAACATCAGAACGTGAGGCACATCTATTGTTCCGTATCCGCCACGTGTTGCCCAGTTATGGTCCTTCATCAATGCTCCATACATATTGCACACGCCATTTCCTGTCTCAACCCAGTCTGTAACCTTTATATATCCGTCGTCAATACCAACCATGATAGATGCGGTTTTGAATGTAGAACCTGGTTCCATCAACGATGCTAATGCATAGTTTCGAGCTTCGTAATAGTTACCATCATCATAGCGTTGCAGGTTCACAATTGCTTTTACATCACCTGTCTTAACCTCCATAAGCACAACAACACCCATCGTTGCATCCAACTCCTGAAGTTTCTGTCTAAGGGCACTTTCACAGATATCTTGCATACCTACATCTATTGTGCTTACGAGATCATAGCCATCCACCGGCTCTTGGTCAATGATGTCCAAATATTTTGACAACACCTTCTTGTGATGCTTTTTACCTGGCACACCACGCAGAAGAGAGTCGTATGCAAGTTCCAAACCGGAACGAGCACTATCCTTAGCACCGAACATTTCTCCTAATGTACGCTTTGCCAATGATCCAAATGGCTTGTTTCTGTTGTTTCGTTCTACAATAGTAAGACCACTGCGATACCTGTTTTTGTAGTTAAAAATAGGCAACTTCATTATATCATTATACTGGATATAGTTAAGTACCATATGTGGACAAACTTCCCAGTAGCGTTTTCTTTCCTTCAAACCCTTAGTCAGATGTGCTCTGTATTCCTCCTGAGTATATCTTGGACAAATTCGTGCCAATCCACTGCATATAGTATCCATGCTCGACATCCACACAGAGTCTTTCTCTTCCAACTGTTTTGCATCGTAAGTTCTGCTGACACGTTTTCCATTAGAATCTATAGAATCCTTTCTGTCAATACCTGATAGAAAGTCAATATATAATTTATAGTCGGGCAGGCTACTTGCCATCAGCTGTCCGTCAGCCGACAATATATTACCGCGTATTGGCTTCATAACCATAGTGTCCGACACAGAAATAGCAGCTACTTGCATCCATTTGTCCCTATCCACAGTTGCAGTATATAGAGCCTTCCAAATGATAAGCACACAAACCAACAGCGCACCAATTACGATGGCTGAGAATCTTCCTGTTATGTATTTCTTGTCAAACTTCATAGCTTAATCATTTTTCAAACTGTTGGTTCACCTTCTTCTTCCACCTCCGGCTGCTGTATCACCGGTTCTGGATTCTGTCCGTCGGTTCGTATCAGATATGGAGGGGTTGTAGGGTTCTGCAACGTGCTATCATTCGTCTGTTTCAGCAGTTTTTCTATATTCGACTGGCGAGTAAAGTTCATGAGTTCGCTCGATTGAGTCATCACATTGTATTTCACATCTTGCAGTTCATTTCTCAACTCATCTATCAGAATCGCATCTTGTTGACTGGAATATCTATTTGCAGTATATGTGAGCATCAACACTACACAAAACATCACAAACAGAATTTGTTTCAGAAAGAACTTGCTACCAAGAATATCACCACCCAAGATAGCCTTGAACGACAAGTCGCCCATGGCTTCTTCATCAACATACTGGTTGATGGCATTCATCGTCTCCTGATGCTCCTCTGCTTCTGATTGCAATTCTTGCAACTCAGGATCTTGATATTCTTCTTCCTTACTCATTATATATAGTAATGTAACAATTCTAAACTTTCTCTGCAATTCTCAACTTCGCACTTCTGCTTCTCGGATTACTTTCCATCTCTTCGTCTGTAGGAACTATCACCTTGCTGTTAATTACTCTAAGAGGCGATGACACTCTTCCGAAGAAATCTTTCTCCACTTCGCCCTCTGCATTTCCACTTTTCATCATGTTCTTCACTATTCTATCTTCAAGCGAATGATAAGTAATCACAACTAATCTACCACCTGGCTTCAACATCTCAATTGCGGAGTTTAGCATCTGTTTCAAAGCATCCAACTCACCATTCACTTCTATCCTCAGGGCTTGAAAAACCTTCGCTAAGTCTTTTTTTTCTCTATCTCTACCTATAAAAGGAGTAGCAACATCGATGAAATCGCCTATTGTTTTCAACTCTTTTTCTTTACGCGCCGCCACAACAGCCGCAGCCAATTTCCTTCCTTGTTTCAGTTCACCATACAAATAGAAAATATCTGCTAACTGTTTTTCGCTATATCCGTTCAGCACATCGGCAGCTGTCTTGCCTGCTCTTTGATTCATCCTCATGTCAAGATCCCCTTCAAAACGAAACGAAAAGCCTCTCTTACTATCGTCGAAATGATGTGAACTAACTCCTAAGTCTGCCAACAAACCGTCAATTTCACTCACACCATAGTAACGCATGAAATTTTTCAGAAATCTGAAATTTGACCTCACAAATGTGAACGACTCGGCTCCGACTATATTCTGTTCTGCTTCAGCATCTTGGTCAAATGAGTATAGATGACCACCATCAAGCCTTGAGAGTATTTCGCGTGAATGACCACCACCACCAAAAGTAACATCTACATAAATGCCCCCCTTGCCGATGTTCAAGCCATCAACACTTTCTTTCAACAGCACTGGTACATGATAACACTTCTCAGCCATTATATTGTCAGATAACCGTTTTTATTCGATCTAAGCCTCAAACCGCTAATACCTACACGTATTTCGTTAAAAAGCAGTTTCATCACCAAGCAAATTTTCTATTTCCTGACCAAGACTCTCACCTTCGTTCAATACTTTCTCCAAAGCATCTTTATCCCACACTTCAATACGTTCATCGACAGCCAAGAAACGAACTTCCGACTTGATTCCAGCGAACTCCAATTTACGTTTTCCAATCAAGAAGCGACCATTTGAGTCCAACTCCACCAGTTCTGCATTTGCCACGAAACGACGCCAAATCATCTGGTGTTTGCTATTATAACGATTCAACTTACTCTTCAAATCGTCCAACTCAGCATTCCATACTGACTCAGGACATAAAACAAGGCAATTCTGGAATAAATCATTACGCAAAACCAGTTTCACTTCGTCTTCTGCTTCCAGAACACGACGGAACTGAGCCGGGAGGAATACTCTACCCTTAGCATCCGTTTTTGCTGTATAGTCACCTATGAATCGCATAATTACCTTGTATAAAAGCAGGCTTCAAACCAAACTTCGGCACAAAGGTAATAAAATCCCCCACTTTTCCCCACATTTTATACATTTTTTTTCAAAAAAAATTTCAGCGCATCGCCAGAAGTGTCTAAAATAAAGGGATTAGCATGATTCTTGAAAATAAAAAAGGACGCATATTGCGCCCTCCATATTACAAGTATTTTTTCTTTTCTATTTTACTTCTTCAAAATCAACATAAGTTCCCTCATCGGACGAGAATATTTTTCCTTCCCCTTCATCTTGATTTTCATTCCCAGATGATCTGCCATTCCAATAAGTACGGCGACGAGAATTTTCGCCAGATGCCATAGGTGATCCTCCGAAGAAACGACGAATAAATCCATACCACAACCCCAAAATGCCATTTAGCACAATTGAGAAACCCAAAAGAGCAATAACAAGGAGGAAAAAGAAAATGAATATAATTGGAGCTAAAATACTCATAGTCAAATAAAAATCAACGATTAAAAAATGTGATACAAAAGAATTATTTCTTATTTGGCAAGAAAATTCTAACAAAGCCCATCAGCACATAAACACCTATAGATATAGCAGCTCCCTTAGTAAGTTCGTGCCACACATAGCCGGTAATTACACCTATAACAGCACATGCAACAAGAATGCAAATCACCATACATATAAATACCTTTTTTATGCCATTATTCGGATTGTTTTTCTTGAATTTCAGAGAAAACATAGGTACTTCACAAACCAACAGCCACGAAGACAAAATCATGAAGGCAAAAAGGAAGAAGGCATTGAAATGAGGGCCTGTCAACCAAGCCTCGGAACTCGAAATCAGAGCTGCCCAGAAAATTGCATTGGCTGGTGTAGGAAGCCCGATGAAATCGACATGTTGCCGTTCGTCTATATTAAATTTCGCCAGTCTCAGAGCAGAAGCTGCAGCCATCAGAAAGGCCGTAAAAGGCATAACGGAGAACCATAGCTCAGAAGCCATAAACTGAGGATAGGCAACATGATTAAACAGGGTAAATATCATTGCTGAAGGGGCAACACCAAACGTAACCACATCTGCAAGCGAGTCGAGTTCTATGCCGAATCTACCCGATTTTCCCAAAGCACGGGCAAGCATTCCATCGAAGAAATCGAAAAAAGCTCCTCCAAGAATAAACAAAAAGGCAAGCGTATGTCCATGATGGAATGCGCAATATGTAGCAATACAACCACAAATAAGATTGCTGCAAGTAAATAGATTTGGCAAATTGAATATCATAATCCTTAAAATCTTACTTCAGTCGCGCCAATAATGTTTCATCACCCACAGTAGCCTGCCCCATCTTCACGAGCACCTCACTATCCAATGGCAGATACACATCAACACGGCTACCCAACTTTATGAATCCCAAGTGGTCGTCGATAAAACAATCTTCACCAGCCTTTGAGTAAGTCACGATACGACGAGCCATTGCACCAGCAATTTGTCTTACCATGACTTCTGTTCCATGCGGAGTTTTTATCACCACCATCGAACGCTCATTCTCGGTACTAGCCTTTGGCAGATATGCCTTCATGTAGTTTCCTTTCTGGTGGGCAACTTTTATAATTCTTCCTTCACAAGGAATCCAGTTTGCATGAACATTCAGCGGCGACATGAATATAGAAATCATAAGTCGCTTATCATGAAAGTATTCACGTTCGTCAACTTCCTGAATCACAACGACACGACCATCCGCTGGAGCAACAATCGATTTTGTAGTAGGACCTTGGAACATGCGGATTGGGCAACGATAGAAATTTATCAGAATTCCATATGCTATGGTGTAAGCTATCACAAAAACAAATCCCCACCAAGGGAAACTTCCTTGCATCTTCCACACTACTCCAAGTATCAATACATATATAATCCCGCAAGCCACAAGAGAACTGACTCCCTCATGATGAATTCGTATAGAATTTCTGCGTTTATTATGTATTACCGGTTTTTTCTTGCCCATAAATAGTCAATATCAGTGCAAAGTTAGCAATTTATTAGCTTTCCCCCAAACTTAGCAAGGAAAATATTCACCAAAAAGGAATACATTGCAAAAGAAAAGAAAAAAACAAGAGACCAAAAACAGGAAAAACGAACATAATTAAAAAAAAACATGACTATATTTTTCCTTTTTCAACAAAATATACTACCTTTGCACCCGCATTTCGCGAAAGAAGCCTTGCACAAGCAGACTTTTACAGCGCAGATGCTACGAGGATTGTGCTATGGTGTAATGGTAACACTACAGGTTTTGGTTCTGTCATTCCAGGTTCGAATCCTGGTAGCACAACATCCAAAAAACGAAGAAAAATCTTCAACATATCAAAGTGTCGGACTTGTAGCTCAGTTGGTTAGAGCAACAGACTCATAATCTGGAGGTCCCTGGTTCAAGCCCAGGCTGGTCCACACAAAGGAAAACAGCTGCAAGATTTGCAGCTGTTTTTTATTTTCCACAAGTACAAAAGAATCTTACAAGCCGATATAATTAAGGTTACATCACGAGGAATTTTCTTTTTCTACACGTACAAATCTATGTTCATAACTTATGAACTTATGTTCAAGGCTCATGAACTTATGTTCATAACTTGTGAACATAAGTTCACAACTCTTGAACATAGAATTTCCAGGCAAGAAAAAATAATTCTATGGGAAAGTAAGAAAAGTTTCAAGGGAGCCTACAGAAGGTCGAGCAACTGAATAAGTTTAGTGCTGTTAGAACCTTTAACGAGAATAGTATAGTCGCGAGGTTTCCCGTCAGGAGCAGCAAGCAGAGCCTTCACCTCATCCACATCGGCAAAAGTGCGGGCATCGACAACAGGATTACTCTGAAGAGCCTTCTTAAATTCAGAACCTACTAGCCATATCTGCTGAAGCTGAAGTTCTGCAAGGCGGTTAAGAATTGACTTATGCTCTGTCTGACTCACCTCACCCAGTTCTTTCATATCGCCCAGAATAACCATTTTCTTCTCGGCTTTCACATGAGCAAAACTATCGAGAGCTGCAGCCATACTAGTCGGGTTAGCATTATAAGCATCGACAATAAGCTGATTGTCAGCAGTCTTAGTGAGCTGCGAACGGTTGTTGCTTGGAGTATATTCAGAAAGTGCAGCTGAAATATCCTCAGCAGGAACAGCAAAGATAGTTCCCACACAAGCTGCTGCAAGAGCATTATCAAGGTTGTAACTACCAATCAGATGAGTCTGAACCTCCATAGGCGAGAATGGAGAACCCTGCTGTTTCCAACGGAAATGGAGAGTAGGATTACAATCGATGAATTCGCCCTGAACAAGCAAGTCATCAGCAGGCATCTGGCCATACTTCACTAGTCGCAAATCATGACTTATACCCTTCAGATACTCATTATCATTATTAATAAAAGCAGTACCAGCATCGGCACGAAGGAAATCGTAGAGTTCGCCCTTAGTACGGATAACGCCCTCGAACGAACCGAATCCTTCGAGATGGGCACGACCCACATTAGTAATGAGTCCATAGTCAGGACAAACGATTTCAACGAGAGTTTTAATCTCTCCCGGATGATTTGCCCCCATCTCAACGACAGCAATATCATGCTCCTTAGTAAGTTGAAGAAGGGTCTTCGGCACTCCTATATGATTATTGAAATTGCCCTTAGTGTAAAGCACATTATATTTCTTCTGCAACACAGTTGCAATAAGTTCCTTCGTAGTAGTTTTCCCGTTTGTACCAGTAATTCCCACAATTGTGGTACCAAGTTGGCAACGATGATAATGAGCCAACTGTTGAAGCGTCTTAAGTACATCAGGTACAAGAATTATGTGTTCGCCTTGTACCGAAGGGTCGTCAACCACAGCATAGGCAGCACCTTTCTCTAAGGCTGCCTGAGCATATTGATTACCATCAAAACTGTCGCCCTTAAGAGCAAAAAACATAGAGTCAGCAGGCACATCACGGCTATCTGTAGTAATGATGGGATGCTGAAGAAAACAGGAATAAAGTGTTTCAATATCCATAGGTAGATAGATTTTTTTTGCAAAATTACGATTTATATGAAATAATCCTTACCTTTGCCGTAAAATATTTTACAATCACTTTGGGGCTGACTGGATTTGACAGCGGGACGGAGTGGTACGTAAGCATGCAGTGAGTCGCTGGCCCTCACTTAAATCTCAGTCTGCAAACAATTAATTGGCGAAACTTCTTACGCTCTCGCTGCCTAATCGAAGTATAGTAGATATGGCTTTATCTCCTTGCTAGGCGAGGAGACGAGACATCGCTCTGAAAGCCCTTGCTCCGAGGCGTTCAGGTTAGCGGTGCTAGAAATTCGGGGATAGCCGGTTGTGTGCCTCACGCATCAGGTGAAATTTTTGAGGCTAAGGCAGTAGTGGATGGCTTGGGTTCTGGCTGCTGCCCTACAATGAAGGCCAAGATAAGCATGTAGAAAGCGTATGGCTTCCTCGTTTGGACGAGGGTTCAATCCCCTCCAGCTCCACTGAGGTATGACATTTGATCAGATCATAGGACAAGAGGCAGCGAAACAGATGCTAGAAGGAGCTTTGCAGCAAGACAAAGTGCCACATGCCATCATGTTGACCGGCCCCGAAGGATGCGGAGCATTGCCTTTGGCCATTGCCTTTGCACAAGAGTTACTCGGAAGAGTGCCTATGGCAGAACAGCTACAGCATCCCGATCTGCACTTTGTATTCCCTATATACAAGAAAAATGGTTCAGCAAAACCAACTTATTGTGACGATTTCATCGGGCAGTGGCGCGAATTATGCAAGCAACAGATTTACTTCGGTATGGAAGAATGGATGGAAGCCTGTGGAGCCGAAAACCAGCAACTGCAAATCTATGGCGATGAGAGCGACATGCTCACAAAAAAACTATCGTTGAAATCGAGTCAGGGTGGATACAAAGTGGTCGTTATGTGGTTACCAGAAAAAATGAACCCCACAGCCGCCAACAAGCTATTGAAGCTACTGGAAGAACCACCTGTGATGACAGTTTTCCTGCTGGTAAGCGAACAACCACAACTAGTACTGCAAACAATAAGGAGCAGAACACAAATCATCGAACTGGCCCCGCTGCAGGAACGCACCATTGAGCACTCAGATACAGCACTTTTCTTCGATATGTTCGTAAACCTGATGCGACTTAGCTACGCAAGAAAAGTGAAAGAAATGAAACTGTGGTCAGAGAAGTTGGCAAACATGGGACGAGAGCGACAGAAAAACTTCCTGTTATATGCCCAGGGCATGATTCGCGAGAATTTCATCTACAACTTCGGACGCGTAGCAGAACTCAACTCTATGAGTGAGGAAGAAGCAAGGTTTGCTGTTAAGTTCGCCCCTTATATCAACGAAAAAAATGTGATTGGCATAATGAACGAACTGGCAGACGCTCAGCGTGATATAGAAGCCAACGCAAGTGCAAGAATCGTATTCTTCGACTTTGCCTTAAAGATGATTGTACTGATAAAGAACAGATAAACAACTATATATAAAACTGAAAACGACATATTTAGATGAACGAATATAAATGCGGAAACTGCAGAGACGGCATATGCGCAGAAGGTTGCAGCCGTCATGCTGACAAACTAAACACCTACGATTGGTTGGCCGACCTGCCAGATAATGCTGCTGCAACAGAACTGGTAGAGGTACAGTTCAAACCACCACGCAAAGGGTATTACTTGAATACCAACAAACTGGAACTGACTAAAGGCGACATTGTTGCCGTAGAAGGCAATCCAGGACATGATATTGGAACTGTGACCATGACAGGCAGGCTGGTACCACTACTTTTGAAAAAAGCCAACCTGAAGCCAGGTACGGAACTAAAGAAAATATACCGCAAAGCGCGACAAGTGGACATGGACAAGTTTGCCGAAGCTAAAGCGCGTGAACACAACACCATGATTGAATCGCGGCAGATAGCAAAAGACCTTGGACTGAAAATGAAAATTGGCGACGTAGAATACCAAGGCGACGGCGGCAAAGCAATCTTCTATTACATAGCTGATGCTCGCGTGGATTTCCGACAACTCATAAAGGTGTTGGCAGAACGATTCCATGTACGCATTGAAATGAAACAAATTGGTGCACGTCAAGAGGCTGGACGCATCGGTGGAATGGGACCATGCGGCAGAGAACTATGTTGTGCTACATGGATGACCGCCTTCAGTAGTGTATCTACGAGTGCTGCACGTTTCCAAGACGTATCACTCAACCCGCAAAAACTGGCAGGACAATGTGCAAAACTAAAATGTTGCATGAACTACGAAGTAGATCAGTACGTAGAATCTCTTAAAAAAATGCCATCAAGAGAAATCACTCTACATACGAAAGACAACGATTATTTCTTCTTCAAAGCCGACATATTAAACCATTTCATCACCTATTCGACTGACAAACATATCCTGGCAGGTGAAAAAACTATTTCTGCAAAACGCGCCTTCGACATTATCAACATGAACCGAAACGGACAGAAACCCGAATCGCTTATAGAAGACGGAGACAGACAAGAAGAAACATCTGTTGACCTGCTAGAACAGGACACCATAAATCGTTTTGACAAGAAAGGCGGTAAAGGAAAACGCAGAAGAGGCAGAAGAGACGACAACCGAAAAAAACCTACACAGGAATAACGACGGAGAAATAATCCATATGCTTATTTGCACACCAAAATCACGATGTTTGGCAGCATTTATCTACTGTCTGCTTATATTGGTGTGCTCATGTAAGGATGATGTATATTTTACAGCACACCACCATTTTGAAAAGTCACTTTGGTATAGTGAAGACACCATAAAAATCCCCATTCAGCAATTCCTCACCTATAAAGGCAGCAAAGAACAAAAAGAAATGCAGCTTAACATAGGAATCCGATACACAGATAAATACAAGTATCGTGCCATATATATCGAAACACAAATCTGCGATACCACAGGACAGATAGGGCGTGACACTCTTCAGTTTCTTTTTGCCGATAAGGGAGAAAACGGCTTCCGATTTCGCAAACAGACACAACCACTTCGACATTTCGTTCCCGATTCGGCACAAACCTATACACTAAGTATCACACATATCATGAAACAAAATCCGCTAGAAGGGATAACGGACTTGACAATTGGATGTGAAGAAATAGAAGAATAACCGATGAAATCAGTATTTCTCCTGCTTCAAACCTCGTTCTGCATCCATACGAAGGAAAATAAACAAGAGAATCGTGAATCCCCACACATTAGAACCGCCATAGGAGAAGAACGGAAGCGGAATGCCTATGACAGGAGTCAAGCCTAGTACCATCCCCACATTTATAAAGAGATGGAAGATAAAGATGCTGACTACCGAATAACCATAGACTCGCCCCAACGTGTCCGGTTGACGTTCAGACAGGAAAATAAGTCTCCAAATAAAGAATAAATACGTAATTAGCACACCAACACTACCGATAAAACCCTCTTCCTCACCTACCGTACAGAAGATAAAGTCCGTGTGCTGCTCCGGCACATATTTTAACTTCGTCTGAGTTCCATTCAAAAACCCCTTACCCGCAAAGCCTCCAGAACCAATTGCAATCTTTGCTTGATTCACGTTGTAACCAGCTCCACGAGGGTCATCCTCTATACCTAAAAGGACTTCAATACGTATGCGTTGATGGGGTTTAAGATGGTCGAAGAGTGTGTCACAGATATAATAAAATCCTGAACTAAACACACAAAATAGTGAGACCAAAACATATGTGAACAACTTATGGTAAAATGCCTGGAACATCATATATATAACAAAAAGAATATTGACCACAAGCATTACTGGACAAAAGTTGAATGGAATGACAAAGAATGAAAAAAGCAACATAAATGCTGTTGTTCCAAAGCCAACGGCAGCCATAATTTTTACAATTGCAATATCGCGGCAATACACCCACACAAGACCTATTGTACACATCATAGCAAGTAAAAGTACCGTGAATTCACCAACACTAACAGGCAGATAAGACATAAGGACATCGCCATAACGAATGCCAACAACAAAATACACAACCGTTATGAAACCTGTGAAAAGAAGAGCACCAGTCATACCCTCACGATAAAGCATCAGAAAGAATGCAAAAAACACCAATGCAGAGCCAGTTTCACGTTGACCAATAATAAGAGCCATAGGCAACACAATCAAGCCTACTACAGTCAAAAAATCTCTCGTATTGCGAAGGCTAAAAGAGTATTCACTCATAAATTTACCAAGAGCTAACGCAGTAGCAAACTTGGCAAACTCCGCAGGTTGCAACTTCACAGGACCTATAGGAAGCCAAGAATGAGACCCCTTGGTATCGGGGGCAATGAATATAGTAGCAAGTAACAATATAATGACAGCTACATATATAAAATATGAACCAGCTTCGTAAAACCGTTTCTCAATGAGCATCAGGAAAGTAGCAAGTATAAAAGAAGTACCACCCCAAACAAGCTGTTTACCAGAATTTGACTCCCACCCAAAAATATTCGGATCAGAGAAGTCATAGCTGGCGCCACATACAGAAAACCATCCCCAAACTACGAGAATGACATAAAGCAGGATGATAACCCAGTCAATACTTCGGAATATGGATTTCTCAGTCTGATTCATATTATTTAACCTTGTGCTATTACTTCGTTAGAACTTATATTGGATATACTTTCCTTGAATGGTTTGTGCTCTTTTCATTGACGCCTTACACAATTCGCCACGAATGTATTGCTCCATCATCAATGCGCCAATAGGCACACCATAGCTGGCTCCCCAACCTCCGTTTTCCACATACACAGCTACGGCAATCTTTGGATTTACACGCGGAGCAAACCCCATAAAAACAGAGTGATCATGGCCTCGATTCTGAGCAGTTCCAGTCTTTCCACACACTTCATACCAGGGATTATTAGCAGAACTACACGTTCCCGACGTAACAGCATTACGCATTCCCGCAACCACTAATTCGTAGTATTTTTTATCAACAGGTACATCATGACGTTGCAACAATGAATCGGCCAGATTACCTCCTTCTACATTCTTTACTACATGAGGAGTTATATAATGTCCACGATTGGCTATGGTAGCACCCAAGTTAGCAATTTGCAAAGGAGTAAGTGTAACCTCTCCTTGTCCTATTGAAATTGGAAGTACATTAATAGCCGACCACGAAGGGCCATATATCTTATCATAGAATTGGGCATTAGGAATAAGGCCTCGGGCTTCGCCTGGCATATCTACACCGAGTTTATAACCAAATCCCATTGCAACCATATAATCTTTCCACACAGTAATTGCATCATGTACAGTAGAGTATTTATTTCTGTCACCTAACATATAATAAAGTCCCCAACAAAAATAACCATTACAGGAAGTACCCATAGCAGGAACGAAGGTTATAGGACTGGGATGACCATGACAACCTATTTTACGATGTGCATGACGAAAGCCTCGAAGGCAAGGATATGAAGTCCAAGACTTAACGATTCCCTCCTGCAGAAACGTCAATCCCTGAGCTGTCTTGAAGGTAGAACCTGGAGGATAAGTACCTTGAATGGCACGATTCAGCATAGGACGTCTTGGGTCTTTTAACATAACACCCATCCTCTTTCCACGTTCCCTACCCTCCATCTTACGCGGATCGTAGTTAGGCGCACTTACCATCGCCAATATTTCACCAGTTGATGGCTCAATAGCTACAATCGCGCCCAATTTCCCTTGCATCAGCCTTTCGCCAAGTTTTTGCAATTCTATATCTATACTCAGAGTAAGATTCTTACCAGGAACAGGTTTGCGGTCATAAGCCCCATCCTTATAATGTCCATGAATGCGACCTTGTGCATCACGAAGCAAAACCTGCACACCTTTCACACCACGCAGTTCCTCTTCGTAACTACGCTCAACACCTTGCTTTCCTATATAATCTCCAGGCATGTAATAGTTGTTTGCCAAAATATCCTGCTGTGACACCTCTGCTACATCACCAAGCAGGTGGGCTGCATATGGGTAAGTATAACGACGAACAGAGCGTTCACGTATATAGAAACCCTTAAAACGGAAAAGTTTCTCTTGGAATACAGAAAAATCCTTACTTGGTAATTGACTCAAGAATATCTGTTGCATATATGGTGAATAACCAGGATTCTTAGTGCGATCACTGATATTATTCATACGCATAACAAATTCGTCCTTAGACATTCCAAGGGTCTCACAAAAATCAAGCGTATCCAGATCTTTCACCTCACGCATCACCACCATAATGTCATATGCTGGCTGATTATATACTAGAAGATCACCATTGCGATCATAGATAGCGCCACGTGCAGGAAAAATAACATTGTTCAGAAATGCATTAGAATCAGCAAAGGTCTTGTATTCATCACTCATCAGTTGCAGATAGGCCAAACGAACAGTGAAGGTGATTACAATAAATAGAACAACACCTCCGAGAATATACTTTCTGTTATGATAACTCGTTTCTATCATCTTCGTCGTTTTCTAACAATCAGTTCTGCAATTACACAAAGTACTGAAGCAAACAAACTGCTACCAATAATAGATAAAAGAGTAAGAGGCCAATCGTTAAGTGAAAAGGCATCAAGAGTATAAAACATCACATGAAGTACAGCCATGCAAAGTAAACTATATATCCAATATCGGAATATTCCCAAAGTCATGATTGTAGGTCGGTAATTATCGTCTGAATCACGAGGGGCAAACAATCGCAAAAGAGATGGTTGTGCCATCGCTATCAAAGTCATTGAAGCAGCAGCCATTCCAGCAGTATTGCTAAACATATCAAACAACAGACCAGTAAAGAAGCCCAACAGAAGAAGCAAAATATGAAAGAAACCTTTACGAGAACTAATTACTACATATCCTATAAACAAAGGGGTAATATAGCCAAACAAATGTATTTGGTTAACAATTAGCACCTGAATAGATAATACTATGAATAACTTTAATAACGGCATAGCTATATCTCCTCCTTATTTTCTACAGACTGTTCCAACTCACGACGTTCTGTATGTATATAATTAGTTATCACACTAACATCACGCAGCTTTTCGAAATTCGTGAACAGGCTTACTTTCAGACGATACGACATACCATCCTCAGAGTCACCAATACTACTGACTTTTCCGATAGGAATACCAGGTGGGAAAATGTCACTATAGCCATTGGTTTCTATAAGTTCACCTTCTTGAATCTTTGTATGGCGAGGGAATCCCGTCGCATAAGTGGAGCGAGAATCGCCCCTTTCCCACTCAAGGGTTCCGAAATATTCAGACTTATTCAAACAGCAACTAATACGACAATTAACATTAAGCAATGGCATTACAATAGCATAATGCTCACTGGTCAGATAAACCACTCCAACAACGCCTTGACTGCACACTACGCCCATTTCTGGTTTGATTCCGTCAGCACTTCCTTTATTGATAGTCATCAAATTAGCCCTCTTGTGAAGTGTAAAATTAATTACTTGAGCCACAACTACATTATAATCTTCCGACTGAACGCCCATTGCTAAAGTATCTACATTTGCCAATTTAAGCCGTGTCTTGAGGGTTACATTTTCTATTCTTAGTTTTTCATTCTCTGCTTCAAGGTCTCGATTCACCGAAACTAAATTTAAATAAGAAGTTATACTGCTAATAGTAGAGTAAGCATAACCTACAATACTATTAGCAGTAGTAAAGTAAACACTCTTTTGATAACCGTTTGTACTGAAAAGTCCAATAAGACTTACAGCCTCTAACAATATGAATACAAGCCAGTGTTTATATTTGAAGAGAAAATCAAAAACTCCTCCCCACATTATCTCATTAAGAACTGGTAGTTATTTACGTTTTTTAATGCAATTCCTGTACCCTTGGCAACCGAATGAAGTGGATCTTCATCTACATGGAACTGAATCTTTATTTTATCAGTAAGGCGCTTATCCAGACCTCGCAACAGAGCTCCACCTCCTGTAAGCCAAATACCATTCTTCACGATATCTGCATATAGTTCTGGTGGCGTATGTTCCAAAGCCTGAAGTACAGCGGCTTCTATTTTTGCCAAACTCTTATCAATACACATAGCTATTTCTTGATAGCCTACGCTTATCTCCATTGGCAATGCAGTGATACGATTCGGTCCATGTACTACATAATCTTGTGGAGCATCATTTCCAAGTTCAGCAAGAGCAGAACCTACATTTATTTTAATACGTTCAGCCATACGTTCACTGACCTTAACATTGTGCTGACGACTCATATACTCTTGAATGTCATATGTAAAGTCATCACCTGCCACACGTATAGAGTTATTGCAAACGATTCCTCCCAACGAGATAATAGCAATCTCTGTAGAACCACCACCTATATCTACAACCATATTACCCTCTGGAGCCTCTACGTCAATACCACAACCTATTGCAGCAGCCATTGGTTCAAAGATTAGATAAACGTCACGCCCTCCTGAGTGCTCAGCACTATCACGTACAGCACGCAACTCCACTTCGGTAGAACCTGAAGGAACACCAATAACCATACGAAGCGATGGAGTAAACAAGTGGCGACCTGAATTTGCCATCTTTATGAGTCCACGCATCATCTGCTCACAGGCATTGAAGTCAGCAATGACACCATCGCGAAGCGGACGACAAGTTCGAATATTCTCATGAGTTTTCTCATGCATCATCTTGGCTTTAGTACCAACAGCAATCATCTTGTTGCTTTGTTTGTCCATAGCCACAACTGATGGTTCGTCAACCACTATCCTACCATTACTGGTAATGATAGTATTGGCCGTTCCAAGATCCATTGCTATATCCTGAGTCAAAGAAAAGAATCCCATAATCCTATTCCTTTAAATTCATATTATCTATTATGCCTTCAAAAAATAATTGTGAATAGCTGTATCATAATGACTGCTCACACCAAACGCACGCTCAGCAAAAACCTTGCGTTGTGCTTTTGTAGTTGAACCACCTTGAGCTTTCACTATATCTGTCAGCATTGCATATTCTGCTTTACTAGGAACTATTACAACATCATTGAAGTTCTTTGCAGCAGCACGAATCAAACTGATACCACCTATATCAATTTTTTCGATAATAGTCGGTTCATCATTTGTACTAGCAACTGTTTCCTCAAATGGATAGAGATCAACGACAACGAGATCGATTTCCGGAATCTCATACTTAGCCATTTCCTGCCGATCACTCTCCAGTTCGCGACGCCCCAGAATTCCTCCGAACACCTTTGGGTGAAGTGTTTTCACACGACCGCCAAGAATTGAAGGATAAGTTGTCAGATTTTCAACTTTCTCACACTTATATCCCAAGCCTTCAATAAAATTCTGGGTTCCACCTGTAGAGAGAAATTTAACGCCCTCTGCATTCAGTGCAGCCAATAATTCTTCAAGTCCATCCTTATGGAAAACAGAAATCAAAGCTGTCTTAATCTTTTTGCTATCTGCCATCTTTATATATAATTTTATTCGTTATTATCTTAGTTTTTAACGCAGGATTTAACCCACATATAACATCAATATACAGACAATTAGACTATCTGCTAGTATTTTTACTTTGCAAAAGTACAATATTTATATCACAAATCACTAAATTTGTGCAAATTTATTTATCAAATCATCATGAAAGACTTCCTTACATTATGCAAAGAAAGATTCTCTGCCCGAAAATTCTCCGATGAGATTGTAAAAGATGAGGATCTTGATTATATCCTTGAATGTGTACGTATGGCTCCGTCAGCAGTAAATAAACAACCATGGGAGTTTTATGTTGTACGTAGTAAGCAAAATCTGGAAAAACTACATCAGTGTTACGATCGCGATTGGTTTCTCACAGCTCCCATCTGCATTATAGCACTAAAAAACAACGATGCTGCATGGGTACGTCCTTACGACCATAAAAACCACGGTGATGTGGATTTGGCAATAGCAATAGAACATATATGTCTCGCTGCCACAGAGCGCGGTTTAGGCACTTGTTGGATATGCAACTACGACACAAACAAGTTTGCAGAACTATTCACTCTCCCACAAGGAATAGAGCCAGTAGCACTAATCCCTGTAGGACATATTGCGGAAGATTGTCCGAGAAAAGATAAAATCCGCAAAGAAAAGAGCGAATTTATAAAAGTTATTTGAATATAGCCTTAAACAATCCCAACTGGTCAAGAAATACCAGCAAGATTGCCAACGGAATCATAAAGCGCAAAGAGAATATAAGCATCTTGAAATAAGGTGTTTCTATATCTCCATGATTACTTATTTCGTTGCGGTACAACTCTTTGTCAAGACGCCATCCTGCAAATAGGCTTATAAACATAACACCTATTGGCAACAAAATTACACCCGACAAATCATCGAACATAGAGAATATGTTGCGATCCAATATCTTTATATTGGATAATGGTCCGAAGGAAAGCGAACAAAGAGTACCCAACACGAGAACTACAATTGTCACAAGAGAAGCGCCACGATTACGTGTCATATTAAATTCCTCTGTTACATATGCCGTTGCAACCTCATGTAGCGAAATAGCACTTGTCAATGCAGCCACAAACAGGAGGAAGTAAAAAAATGCCGAGAATATTATCGACATTAGGCTACCCTCACCAAGAGCCTGCTGAAACACATTAGGTAGAGAAATAAAAGTTAGGCTGGCACCCACACCAACTTCATTTGGATTCATGCCAATATTGAAAACAGAAGGGAATATGATAAAACCTGCAAGGATAGCAATTAAAGTATCAATAACGCTAACATGAAGAGCTGTTTTTCCCAAAGGAGTGGTTTTATCAAAATAACTAGCATATGTACATAGACAACCCATACCAAGACTCAATGAGAAGAATGCTTGTCCCATAGCTTCAATTATGGTCTTACTGTCAACCTTTGACCAATCAGGGCGCAACAAGAACTCTACACCTGCAGATGCGCCAGGAAGCATCACTGAACTAACGGCCAAAAATACTACAATAATAAATAATGTAGGCATAAGAATTTTTGAGGAACGTTCAATACCCGATTGTACGCCTCGAGTAATAACATAGTGAGTAAGCAGAATAAACAGATAAAACCATAATAAGGGTATCCATGGATTACTTACAAAATCGTTGAAGATGTTACCAAAATCCGAAGCTTTCACGCCACTAAAAGCATTAGTTAAAGAAAGGTAAGTATAGTGAAGAGTCCATCCTCCCACCACTGCATAGTAACAAAGGATGAACCATCCAGTATAGACCCCCATCTTTCCTAACCAGTGCCATTTACTTCCCTTCGAAAGTATCCTATAAGCCCCTGCAGTGTTTGTATGTGTATATCTACCTATCAAGAATTCACTTATCATTACAGGCAAACCCAATAAAAGAATACACAATATATATATAATGATAAAAGCAGCTCCACCGTTTTGTCCTGTTTCAATTGGGAAACGCCAAACATTACCAAGTCCAACTGCCGAACCGGCTGCGGCCAATATAGCTCCAAGTCGTGATCCAAAATTTTCGCGATTCATTGTGTTTATATTTTGATTATTTCAGAAAACCTTGTTTCTTAAGCGCGTCAAGCATTCCTCGCGACATTGCCTCATTATCCCTACGAGTATATCTACAATCGGTAAATACTTGAGCCAAATTTTGTTTTTTATTTATCTCTACAAAATGCTTGTTCTCCTGAAGCGACTCTTTATAAGCATAAGCCCTTCGGATATCTTCATCAGAAACCACACGATACGTTTCCTCATGAATAATATCAGAAATATCGAGACGATCTGGCTGTTCCGGGTTTTCATCAGGATAGCCAACAGTTATAGTGGCTACAGGAAAAGTCAGACGTGGCAACTTAAGCACATCAATAATTCCCTGCGGATTATAAACCGTTGTTCCGAGAAAACACGTTCCGAGACCCGCTTCTTCAGCTAACGTACAGAAATTCTGGCAAAAAAGCATAGCGTCGGTCATAGCATTACTAAATGACAGGAAATTATCATAACCAGCATCTGCATCAGAAAGCTCACACCAACGAGTAAACCGGTTAAAATCAGCTATAAAAGTCAGTACAACAGGAGCTCCCATAACCATAGGTTGATTAAAGTGTAAAGGAGCCAATACTTCTTTTATAGCCTGACTTCTTGTCTCAACCACACTATAGAGTTGCATGTTACCCATCGTTGCTGCACGTGAAGCTGTAGCGAGCAAGCTATGGATGAGATTTTTATCCACATCCATAGCCTTGTATTTTCGGATAGTCTTACGGTCTTTTATTGTCATATACGTTTATTTTAACTTCCCAAGAGCTTCCTTGATACGCTTCATAGCCTCAACTATATTCTCGTCACTAGTAGCATAACTCATACGAAAACACTCAGGACTTCCAAAGGCATCACCCCCTACAGTTGCTACATGCCCAACTTCCAACAAGTACATAGCCAAATCTGTAGAATTATTTATAGTCCTACCCTCTGCACTCTTTCCAAAGAAACTAGAACACTTTGGGAACAAATAAAATGCTCCCTGAGGATTATTCACTTCAAGTCCAGGAATTTCCTTGCTAAGACGAACGATGAGGTCCTTACGGCGTTCGAATGCCTGACGCATATCTTCCACGCACTGCTGATCGCCAGCGAATGCAGCTTCTGCAGCTTTCTGAGAAACAGAACATGGTCCACTTGTATATTGTCCTTGCAGTTTATTACATCCCTTTACTATCCACTCTGGTGCAGCGATAAAACCAATACGCCAACCAGTCATGGCATAAGCCTTACTTACACCATTAATAACAACTACACGTTCCTTGATATCATCAAAACTTGCCATTGAAGCATGAGCACCTACATAATTGATATGCTCGTATATTTCGTCAGCGATAACAATAACACGTTCATGGCGCAGCAATACATTCTTCAAAGCCTCAAGTTCCTGTTTGCTATAAACTGAACCAGTCGGGTTGCTTGGAGAACAGAGTATGAGAGCACGGGTCTTTGGAGTGATAGCAGCCTCTAACTGCTCTGGAGTAATTTTGAAATCCTGCTCTATAGGTGCATCGATAAACACAGGAGTACCTTCGGCAAGAAGAACCATCTGAGGATAACTAACCCAATAAGGTGCAGGAATAATCACCTCATCTCCAGCATTCACAAGTGCCATGATTGCATTACATACAGATTGCTTTGCACCATTAGAACAAAGAATCTGAGATGGTTTATAGTCAAGTCCGTTTTCTTTCTTCAACTTTGCAACAATGGCATTCTTCAATTCCGGATATCCAGGCACTGGGCTATAACGGCTATAATTTTCTTCTACAGCCTTTATTGCAGCAGCCTTGATATGATCTGGGGTATTAAAGTCTGGTTCTCCTACCGACATATTGATAATGTCAATTCCCTGCGCTTTCAACTCGGAGCTCTTCTGACTCATCGCAAGTGTAGCACTTGGCGACAAACGATTTAAACGATCTGATAATGTATTCATTTTTTATATGATTATGTTATAATAAATATTTCATAAGTATTTTTCTGCATACTGAGGCTTACAGTTTTAGAGTATGCCCCATACGTTCTTTCTTCGTGCGCAAATAACGTTCGTTGTATGGATTAGGTGTGGTTTCTATTGGCACATTTTCCACGATAGTTAATCCGTAACCCTCAAGTCCCACACGTTTTGTTGGATTATTAGTCAGCAGACGCAGTTTTGAGATTCCCAACTCTCTTAATATCTGAGCACCAACACCATAGTCACGCAAGTCAGGATCAAATCCCAAATGAATATTGGCGTCTACCGTATCATCACCCTGCTCCTGAAGTTTGTATGCGGCAATCTTATTCATCAGGCCTATACCTCTACCTTCCTGTATAAGATAAACAACAGCCCCTTTTCCTTCTTTCTCTATCAATTGCATAGACTTGTGTAGTTGTTCACCACAATCACAGCGCTTACTTGCAAAGATATCTCCTGTAGCACAACTCGAATGCATACGCACCAGCACGGGTTCATCCTTCTTCCATTCGCCTTTGACAAGCGCAACATGCTCCAATCCGTTGCTTTTCTGACGGAAAGGAATAATACGGAAATGTCCATAAGCTGTTGGCATATCTGCCTCTACACCCTTCTCAACAAGACTTTCACGTTGCAAACGATAAGCTATCAAATCTTTTATCTGAATTAGTTTCAGATTGAACTGCTTAGCCTTCTCTTCTAGCTGTGGCAGGCGAGCCATAGTACCATCCTCATTCAAAATCTCAATCAGAGCAGCGGCAGGACGTAAACCAGCTAAGCGGGCCAAATCAATTGACGCCTCTGTATGTCCACTTCTCCGCAACACTCCACCTTCCTGAGCATACAAAGGATTAATATGTCCTGGACGACCGAAGTCACATGCACGGGCTTCTGGATTTGAAAGCCATTCAATCGTTGCTGCACGATCATGTGCACTTACACCTGTAGTACAGCCTTCCAACTTATCTACCGTTACAGTAAACGGAGTACCAAGAACAGAAGTGTTATCTTCTACTTGATGAGGCAATTCCAGTTCTCTTGCATGCTTAATCGTTATTGGAGCACATAACACACCACGTCCTTCACGTAACATGAAATTAACCTTCTCGGGAGTAATCAGTTCGGCAGCAGTAATAAAGTCCCCTTCGTTTTCGCGATCTTCATCATCCACTACGATAACCATCTTTCCTTGACGAAAGTCTTCAATAGCTTCTTCTATTTTGTTAAACACCATATCTTTTTCTTTTTACGTAGTTTCTAAATCAATAAATGGTCCACCAATCTCCTGACACCTATGCTTCAATCGTTGACTAGTTGCAATCACTTGCTTTAAGTCCAGATAAATGCGACGATAGAAGCGAAATGAATATATATCCAAAACCGGCATCTTATTTACATCCATCAGAATTTGCTTGTCACGCGAGTTTGATAAAGCATCAACTACATACTCTATAGCGCTGTCTATCCTTTGAATCTGTTCATCGCGTTGCTTTGTAAACAATATAGTTAGCATTTCCTTAAGATGGAAAATTTTATGATGTACTCGATAATCCCGACTCTGACGTATAATATTATCAAGGATTGCAACAACTACAGGATAGTCTGGATCATTAATAATAACCTCTTTCAATACAACATGTCTCTTCGGTCGGATTCCACCTAATTTACGTAAGAATGAAGTGTAAGCATCTTTGTTAAAGACAACAGAGTCATTATTCGATTTCACCGTAAAAAAGACACCTAATGGAGCCATCACGAATGAGCTCACCCACATACCTATCCATACAGGCCAAACACCATCACGCCCCATTTTCATACATGTATTATCGACGATGTAATAAAGTATGAAAATTATAACCGAAATAACTACAGGCAATCCTAGTCCACCTTTACGGATAATAGCTCCAAGCGGTGCACCAATAAAGAAGAATAGCAAACAAGAAATAGACATAGTAAATTTCTGCCAGAATGCTATCCTATGGCGTCGAATCTTATAAGAGCCGTAGTCCATAACGTCAGTCCTGTACTGCGATTCGTTCTGCATAATAGTAGTCTTCTGCATTGCAGCGTAAACAACCCTCTGCTTTGTAGTCAAATCAAGTCGTTTGTATATTGAATCAATATTTATTGTATCATTTTTTATATGAACCAAATCCTTTGGAGTCACATCATCAATTTTGCCTGTTTCAAAGTTACGACGACGAGCCTGTGACGTATTGGAGAGAAAAAGCGAGCTACAACGCATCTCGTCATAATACACATGCCCCACGCTATCATAATACTGTGTCAACGAATCTACCGATGAAACTAGGTGGGTTAAATTCTTAGCCCCTTCGTTATCTTTGAAATTTTCCTCCTCAGCCAGTTGGAAGTTCATGTCAAAGTCAATAATAAAATCTTTCCTCACAAATGTCTCCCTTCTATAAGGAACATTTCTTGCTTGTAATGCCGCACTATTCAAATTCTCAAACTGTTCCCCATTATACAAATGCAATACAAGGTTTTTTTTGTCGTGACTCGTCACAAGACGTCCCGAATCTGCAAGTATTATATGGGCATTATTTACTCCATCTTTCAGATTATAGATAATCATATTATAGAGCATACCCGTCTCCTTGTCTTTTCGTTCCACAAACATATTCACACCTTGAATTCCATCGTAGAAGACTCCCTCTGGTATATCCAACTCAGGCGATGTTGCACGCATCGAGAAGAGTAACTGACGTAATTTCACTTCAGAACGCGGAGCTATGTTATTTTGAAAGTAGAATGATGCAAAAGCCAACAGTACATTCACGACAATCAGAGGACGTAATACTCGTATCAAAGGAATACCCGCAGCCTTCATCGAGAGCAACTCCAAACGTTCGCCCATATTTCCGAAAGAAATCAATGAAGCCAACAAAACTGCCAGCGGTAATGCCATCGGAACTAGCGTCTCACCAGAATAGAAAAGGAATTTTGCCATAATCATCATCGACAAACCCTTTCCAATCAATTCGTCAACATAACGCCACAGGAACTGCATCATAACCACAAAAAGGCTGATACAAAATGTCCCAGCAAAGAGGGTGAGGAAATTCTTCACCACAAATATGTCAAGGCGTCGAATAAAACGCATACCTTCTAAAAATCGGCGCGAAGTTACGACTTTTCTAATAAATAATATTATTTATTAACAATAAATCCGTACCTTTGTCTCCATAAAATATCAATAATGATTACAGCTGAACAACTAAAAGACATCAAAGAACGCACCGACGCGCTTCATCGGTATCTCAACATAGACTCAAAACTTATTGAGGTAGAAGAGGAGGAGTTGCGTACTCAAGCACCTGGATTCTGGGATGACCAGAAGGCCGCAGAAGCCCAAATGAAAAAAGTGAAAGACTTGCAGAAGTGGATTAACGGCTATAAAGAAGTGAAAGCAGCAACTGATGACACAGAAGTGGCATTCGATTTCTACAAGGATGCGATGGCATCTGAAGAGGAGGTAGATAATTATTACGCTACAGCTCTCCAGTTAATCGAGAATCTGGAACTGAAGAATATGCTTCAAGGTGAAGCCGATGGAATGGATGCCGTACTGAAAATTAACTCCGGAGCCGGTGGCACAGAAGCCCAAGATTGGGCAAGCATGCTTATGCGCATGTACCAGCGATGGGCCGAAGCGAACAAATATAAAGTTACAATCAGCAACTTCCAAGATGGTGACGAAGCAGGTATCAAAACAGTAACGATGGAAATTGAAGGTGATCAAGCATATGGATTTCTCAAAGGTGAAAGTGGAGTACATCGACTCGTTCGCGTTTCACCATATAACGCACAAGGCAAACGAATGACATCTTTTGCAAGTGTATTTGTCACCCCACTTGTTGACGATTCCATCGAGGTTGTTATAGATAAAAGTAAGATTTCATGGGATACTTTCCGCTCTAGTGGCGCTGGTGGTCAGAACGTAAACAAAGTGGAAACTGGAGTACGCTTGCGTTATCAGTATGTCGATCCAGATACAGGTGAAGAAGAGGAAATCCTAATCGAAAACACCGAAACACGAAAACAACAGGAAAATCGGGAGAACGCTCTCCGCTTGTTACGTTCACAACTCTACGATCGCGAACTCAAGCGTCGTATGGCAGCACAACAAAAAATCGAGGCTGGAAAGAAAAAAATTGAATGGGGAAGCCAAATTCGCTCATACGTTTTCGACGACCGTCGCGTAAAAGATCATCGTACCAACTATCAGACAAGCGACGTAGGGGGAGTAATGGACGGAAAACTGGACGGCTTCATCAAGGCATACCTTATGGAGTTTTCTACCGAAACTAACTAATCTATCAAGTTTTTTAATACTATGCACATCGAAATAGAACGTAAATTTCTCGTCACGGGTGAATACAAGCATCTCGCTTACAACATGACGACTATCAAACAAGGGTACTTTGCTACTGAACCAGGAAAAACAGTTCGTATTCGCGTTCGTGGCGACAAAGCATACCTTACCATCAAGGGCAATTCCGATCCAACGGGTTTGTGTCGTTACGAGTTTGAAACAGAAATATCATTGGAGGATGCCGACCAACTACTCAAACTATGTAAACCAGGAGCAATCATAAAAGACAGATACCTAGTAAGAAACGGCAAACATATCGTTGAAATCGACGAATTTCATGGTGACAACGAAGGTATGGTGTTAGCTGAAATCGAACTTAATTCTCCTGACGAAGAATATGAAGTACCTGCTTTTCTTGGCAAAGAAGTCACTGGCGACCCTCGTTACTATAGCAAATTTCTATTAGCACGACCTTATAAACTTTGGAAAGATGAAAAATAACAAAACCCTGCTATTTACAGCACTCCTTATGAAAGGACTTACTTTGGCATTGTTTTTTGTTTTCAACATAAACGGAAATGCTCAGACTACCCTTAATGTATGGCTCAATAATGGAGGAGTAGAAAACTATGCCTTCACCGACAACCTCTCAATGAAGGCTTCATCCGAGACAGAACTCACTCTAACCTCTGGTACTGTAGAAGTCATATACACCATTGCAGACATTCGCAAACTAACTATCAACAGTAAAGAAGCCGAAGAAATTGTAGCAAGTATCAATACAGCCGAAGCACAAACATCAGACAACTCAGAGACAGCTATCTACGACATGTCAGGCAAACAGATAACTACTCTCAGAAAAGATGCTAAGAACGTGACACAGGTAGATTTAAAAGGACTTCCTGTAGGTATATATATAGTTAAGTCCAAGCAGACACAATTCAAGATTATTATTAAGTAACATTCTCAAAATAGACATAGAAAAAGGACACTCACCATCAAGTGTGTGTCCTTTTCTATTGGTAGCGGGGGAGGGGCTCGAACCCTCGACCTCCGGATTATGAATCCGACGCTCTAACCAGCTGAGCTACCCCGCCATCAGCCTTATTTTCGCTTTTGCGGGTGCAAAGGTAGTGCAAATCAAGAGAAATACAAAATAAAACATAGAATTTTTTACTTTTATTTACGAGATACAACATACTTTCGACGTATCTATCTCAGTACTTTCTTCAGTTTTCCGTCTGTAGTCTTAACTATATTAATACCCTTCTGCAAAGACTGTAAGCGTATTCCTGCAATAGAAAATATCTCGCTATAACAATCGTTATCAATGCTTCCCGATTCTATTTCATCAATAGCAGTTATGTCGCCACCATTTATATCCAAAATAATCTTACCGTCATCCGTCTCTCGGATATTATCCACAGTAAAAGTAAACTGTCCACCGGTGAAAGCTGCATACGACGTTAATTCTGTCGTTCCCTTACTTCCTGGATACATATCGCCGAGTAACGACACATAATGGTCAGTATCAAATCCATTCTTTATATTTGATATCAATTCACCATCAGCAGGTACAATTGTCATCCTCTGATGAGTGGAACTCGTATTAACTCTATTCCCTATCCAAGCAGAACTAGAGTAATCAATATGCGTTACGAGTAATCCGTGAGCAGCTCCATTCATATCATAAAATATTTTTGCCACACACCCCAAATAGGCATCCATGCCTTTATTCTGGCGGTTCTCCAACACAAGGTACTCATTCGCATTTGCCTTATTGGGAAGTTTATATGCAATTCCACCATCTTCAAATGGTTCTAACGTCAAAGTATATTGCTTATCTGGGTCAAGGGTCACCAATTGAAGCCAACCCATAAAGTCTCGTTCGTAGGCAGTATAACCAGAAGGGTATCTACTTTCCATAGCATAGCAACCAGAATCCATCACATCCCACATATCCATACCAAAAAGATTATAAACAGAATAATTTACATCATATACATCTGGCAATCCCAGCCCATGTCCTAATTCGTGAACCGTCACACCTATTCCGTCCTGTCCTTCTTGATACATCTCCGAAGTACAACCATATGCTCCAAACGTAACCGACTTTCCATCATAGGATATAGTCTTAGACGAAGCACCCTCTTTCGGCCATATGTTATTAGGATCATAATCTGGTTTTTGGGGATCCCAGGTAGTATTTTCGCCCTTACCGGCATAGATAAAGAATACAAATCCCACTCTACCTTTATTTTTATTGTCAAACTCAGTCCAATCCACCTGAAAATCTCGAACAGCCAATTTACATGACTCCGAATAAAACGCACCAATATTCCTATCCGTTCCCATTCCGTTATTATTCCCTCCATAATATTCGTAGTCCTCCGAAAGAGTAACAGGACCATATACCGAAAACTCCGGGGTAAATTTCCCACACGACTGTTGACGGAAATATTCTCTTACCGAACAAGCAGATTCATTACCAGCCTGTCCTGGCATCACACCGTCACCAGCGTTGAAAAACTGATCATATAATTCTACGACCTTCTCATCTGTATCAGCCACACTGAATTTCTTATTCTTAAACTGCACAAGAATCACAGGCACCTTAGGCGAACCAAAATGAGGCAGCGGAGCAGAAGCAGTATCGCCTACCATTTTCAGTCTGCCGACATTCAAACCACCTGCAGCTTCTGCCCTGTCCTGTTCTGTAGTATTATGTATGCGCCTAGGTATTACTACCTGTGCTCCACCAGAAACAGATATAGCGAACAATATAAATAACAGAAGGTGTTTCATAAAAAAAACTCGTTTAATCGGCGCGAAGGTACGATTAAACGAGCAAAATGCAAAATTATTCTATTTCTTTTAGTGGCGTTGACGGCGAACACTAACACGTGGACCGCTGCTTGAAGAACCACCACTCGACTTACTCTTCGAACTCTTGCTGGCTGATGTATTATTCTTAGAACGGGTTACACGACGAGACTTCTTGTTACCCTGAGCCTGGTCGATAGAATCCTGTTTTGCTAAAGCTACAGAATCTATCGGTTCGTGCCAAATATGCATTTCAAAGTCTTTTATCTGTTTCTCAATACGAGCTTGTTCACCCTTTAACAAACTGTCTGTAGGACAATACTCCTGTAGTGTCTTACCCTGCATATTGGTAGTCATGTAGATCTTTCCATGATATTTGTTCGAATCAAAGAAATCCGCCATCGACATACGCGCAGCATTGTTAAGGTCACTCACCATCAGAGTATGACCTGCCAGATATGTTGCTGCATCATCATACTTAACCCAGAATAGTGGATACTTAACAGGATCTATGCTATACTCATCAGAACGATGTAGTACAGGACAGAAAGCTGTCACGCGACTATTATACGTAGCTGTATTCTGATCGTAATAACTCGATTCCTTCACATAGTAACTGAGCACTTCACTCGATGGAATGTCAGCATTATCCACACGAATAGTGTTTCCAGCCACTTCGTACGGAATACTGTATCTATCAAGCATATCCTTGAAGTGCATACGATTTTCTTTCGAAAAATTCTCCAATCCATCGGTGTTATAACGATATACCGGCAACTTACCCTGATTTACCAGTTGGAAGAGAAGAGTGAAAAGATTCACCTGATTTCCCTGTGGGGTAAGCGGGTAGTAAAGTGCTGCATTATCACCATCAGTAAGGTCTATAGTGCGATAAATGTCACGACGCCACACTACTTCTGCAGGTACCTCTACCGACTTAGGAAACATCAGTTCGGCACGACTGGATGAAGTAACAGACTTCTGCCCAGCCTTTGCAGTCTGACTGGACTTATTTTTCTGAACTCGGCTCTTTAATGGTTGTGCCTGAAGAGTTGTCAACGAACAACCTAGCAGCAAAAATATTAATATAGTTTTAAAACTTTTCATAATATCCAAAGTTTTTATCTGTTTCAACTTAAACTCTTAATTCTTAACTTTCAACTCTAAACTAATTCACCGTTACCTCGAGTGCATATGGAAGTGTACGTTCTATGCCGTCAGGACCAATTACGCGGACTCGGGTTATATTGAAGAATTTTCCTCGGTTAAGCGTACGAATTACTTCCTTCTGTCTCTGACTGAAATCAGCACCTGCACTTACCTCAGGTATCACATTACCCATATTATCAACAAATCGTGTTTCAAATCCGAGCACACGGAAAGGTATATCAAGGAGTCCATCGTCGATAGCAGCTCCAATACCCTTTGCTGCCAGAATGGTTTGTTTTCCCAGTCGTCCACCTTTGAACCGGTTCGCATTACCATTTGCATCAGTATATTGGATATAAGCTGTTGGGTCAGGCAACTTACGTACATGGAAAGTAAACTTACCCATCTCCTGATTACGGCCTTCATTCTCTGCAGTAACCGTAAATGTCACATCTTCTCCTACTTTCGAAGGTACAGCAACATACTTACCAGGAGCCTGTTTCGTAAGACTTCCGTTAGTCATCGAGAGGTTAATCCTATTGGCAGAAACGCCAGGCACACTGACACTAATTGGGTTTTGGAAACCTGCATAGAGCATATTCATCAACGTAGCACTTACAGTTGCTGATGGTTCCACTACTGTATAAGGCTGTGAGAACTCACGACGGATAGTTTCGCCATTACCATTCTTCATCACTATATAACCCTTCAGGTTAAATTCGCCTACACTTCCACAAACCGTTTCATAGCGTCCATTTGAATTAGTAAGCAACGTATTGCCTATATATATCTCAGGTCGTGCAGTAGTATCTATGGCAGCCATCACAATATCAGCTGTGAATCGTCCTCCGCGTACCACAGTCTTTGAACTTGGAATAACAAATGCATTAACCTGATTCACGCGTACGTCCTTCACATCGATATTCTGTAGTAACTGATAAAGGATTTCTCCCTCAGCATATTTCACGTCAGTCTGAAGTTTTGTAAGCAGAGTGACAGCTGCAATGACTGGTGTATTTTCAAACATATACTCTTGCCAGTTCTTGCCTAGATTTACAGCTTTAGCAGGTACTGTTGTAGAAAGGCTGCTACTGATAATTCGTTTCTGCAAAGTATCGTTCAGCATCTTCAGTATTCCTTCACGGAATGTGTCAATCGAAGTCTTCAACTGTCCTCCCTGCCCTGATCCCGGAGCCAACATTACATGAGTAGCAGCTTCCAGGTTATCACGCTTTCTGATATTATATATGTCCGCATCATCGCCATCAGCCTCGCGAACTATCTTCCACTTCAGTTCGTCAGCAAGGTTATATAGGCTATCACACATAGAGCGCACCTTCATGGCCTTCTTATACCATTGACGCACTTTTTCTGGATTCTGCTTCATAGCAGCTTCCATTTCATTATAGATAGCAGCATTACGTGAAGAGGAGTTGTCCTTTGAGTGGTTCAAACCCTCATCGACAAGAGAGAAACCCTTCAGTACATCGCTCGACACATTCATGGCAAGCATTGCCATGAGAACGACGTACATCAGATTAATCATCTTCTGACGTGGCGTAATCTTCTTTTGTCCTTTATTTGTGGTAGCCATTATCCAAGTTTCATTTTCAGAGCCTCAACCATCTTACCATATACATCGTTGAGTTCTTGCAGTTGCTTAGCCAGTTGTTTTGTCTGTTCGTTTACTTCGTCGATAGTAGACGACTGAGTACCTACGCTGCGGAGTTGCATTTCGTAGAATCGGTTGATACCTGTGAGCGTACGGTTCATAGTCTCCATTTCCTCTGAGTCGCGAGTGAGGCGTTTCGACTGTTCTGCTACCTGCTTCAGAGTTTCTGTCAGTTCCATGAGTTCCGATACGTAGTTCTTCGTAGCTTCCTGCATCTCAGGAGTCATACCATAATACTGAGCAGAATTGAATACAGGAGCTGCAGATATATTCTCTGCCAGTTCGGCAGCATTGATAATCTTGACTGGAGTAGGTTCTGTAGAACCGGATATAGTTACAGGCATTGGTTCCGAAGCACCTTCAATAGTTACAGGTGTTGGCTGAGCTGGAGCAGAAGCGCTACCTGAACCCGCATTACCAAGATTTGCAGCAGCATTTGCCAAAGCGGCAGCTGTACTTTCAGAAATGCCTGCACCTCCTCCACCACTGATATTGATTGTACCGCCAGCTGCTGTAGCACCAGCCAATGCCGACTCATCAACGTATATAGCATTACGTGCCTCTTCTGCTGCATTGTCCACATCATCGCCAATAGCATTCTGATGTTCGAATCCTGCGAGGAAGAACACAGCAACCTCAGTACCCATTCCAATGAAAAGCATCAAATCGGCACCTGCAATATGTGTCAGTTTGAAGAGGGCACCAAGGATTACGATTGAGGCACCCCATGAATATGCGAAGTTCAAGAAAGTCTGACCTTTCTGACTATCCATCCATTTCTGGATTCCTGTTAACTTATATTTCTTTGCCATACTATTATCTTTATCTAAAGTCGTGTACTAACTGAATTATTCTTTCTATGCAGTATTACTTACGTCTGCTGCGCTTTGGAACCTTCGAGCCCTTTGGTGCCTTACCCCTGCCGGCAGTACCTACCTGAGTACGAACACATCGGAAACCAATAAACGAACGTCCCACATTCTGGTATTCACTTGTGCGCCAAGCCGACTTGATGAAACTCTCTGGGTCTTTCCATGAACCACCGCGCACACTCTTCTTCTTCAGAGCATAAGGGTCTTCCTTGGCTGCGTTATAAGTCAGAGTCGGGTTCATATCACTCATCGACAACACACCAGCTTCTGTATATACGGTCGAAGTCCATTCAGCCACATTACCAGCCATATCATAAAGGCCATTTGAATTGGCACTATATATACCTGTGCGTGATGTAATGAGGTTTCCGTCCTTAGTGTAATTACCGCGATCTGGTTTGAAGTTTGCATAGTAACAACCGTCTTCACTTGCTACTCCGTTCTGTTCCCAAGGCAGTTCGTTACCATCCTTGCCACGAGCAGCAAATTCCCACTCTGCCTCTGTAGGCAGACGATAGCGCTGGATATACTTAGCATCGTTACCCAATCCACGCAACAGGAAGTCTGTACGCCAGTTGCAGAATGCATTAGCCTGTTCCCAGTTCACTCCCACAACAGGATATTCGTTGTAGTTTGGATGTGAGAAGTACAAACGCATATATGTCTGGTTCTCCGCATTCTGGAAGTCGTTCACCCAACAAGTAGTGTCAGGATATATATTAATAATGTATGTATTTACGAAGTCCCACATCGACGACAGCGGACGAGTTATAGTCTCTCTGTGAATCACACCTGCATCATCGATATATGCTGTATCTTTCGAAATGATAATCTCTTCTTCTGGATTTACGGCTATATCTGTATCCAGATTACGTTCCTCTGGGTTCAGACGATACTTACGCTGAGCAGCCATAGCATAGTCGAACACCTCGTAGCGGTAGTTCATCTGTGAAGCGTCGAGCATCTTCTCACCTGTTATAGGATGAGTAGTATAAACACTCTCAATAGCACGTTCCTGGTCCTCATCTGGCTTAGTTGGGATACGCTTATTCCAGTTCAGGTGTGGAGTTACAGGATCACCATTCTTATCTTCCTCAATCTTATACGACTCATCACCACCGTATGCAGGATCAGCCAAACGTTCACGGATGATAGAGTCGCGAACCCAGAACACAAACTGGCGATACATACTGTTCGTAACTTCTTTTTCGTCCATCCAGAAAGCATCCACAGAGATATCTCTAGATGGCATACTCTTACCCCACAGACTATCGGTCTTCTCCGAACCCATCTTCAGCGAACCACGTTTCACCAGCACCATACCATAAGGCGATGGTTCAGCAAACGAAGTACCGCCCACACCAGTCACTTCACCTCCATTGGCTGAAGTTCCCTTCTTTGACGAAAAGCAAGCAGTCATACCGACCGCCATTGCTGCTATCAATATAAAACCAAAAAATTTCTTCATATCTATATTGTCAATTTTCAACTCTAAACTTGTCAATTATGAATTATGCATTATGAATTATGCATTATGAATTCCTACAGCCACCTTACACTCTTATGAGCATTTCTGCCTTTCTTGAAGAGGTCTAGGTCCACCTGATAGTTTACCACCACTTCGTGTGCTCCGTTTTTTGCTCCCACTCCCGAGGTGTACATCTGGTACGAATACCCTAGACGAATCCCGTGGAAGCTGCCTCCGATGAGGAATGTGGTTGAAATCGACGGACTGTAACCAAAGCCGGCATACAGCACTTTTCCGTCGTAATCCATGCAAAATTTGCATTGTATATCCTCTCTCCACGACTGCATATCGGTCTGCACTAAGAAAGAAGGTGCCAAAGAAAATAACGTATTTTTTATTTTAATATTGCATCCACCCATCAAATAATAAATTCTCGGAATGGAAACTTCGTTTTTCTCACCCATCGTAATTGTCGGAGCAAGCAAGTGCATACTCGACACTCCGAGGAAGTATTTCGGGTGGTAGAAGTACAGACCTGCACCCATATCAAATCGGTTGCCCGATACCGTCGAGGATGGGAAAGCAGGGTCGTTATCATCAATCAGTTCCACATCCGAAGGATTGATGCTCTCACTCAGCAGAGCACCCTGGAAGCCCACAGCCAGTCGGGTTCTCTTTCCCAGTTTGAAGTTGAAAGCATACTGCAGTCCTATCTTGGTAGTTGAAAACATACCTATCTTATCTGTCATAAAACTCAGTCCTGCTCCATGACGTGGAGTCAGGAAATAGATAGGAGCATCAGCTGCTGCGAACACCGTAGTTGGCGCACCCTTATATCCCACCATTTGAGCCGAGAAGGTTCCTGCCACGTTCAGCAGTCCGTCAGTTCCCGACACAGCGGGGTTATAAAACGACTTAAGGGTTGTGTAGTCTGAGAACTGCACATCCCATTGAGCCTTAACTGATGCAGCACTAAGCAAGAGCACCGCAAGTATGTTCCAAGTTTTTAGACGCATACATTATCTAAAAACTATAAAAAAAGCAAAATATTGTGTTGCGAAGCAAAAAAAATGGTGGAGATTAGAATTCTCCACCAAAACCGCCATTACCACCTTGGCGACCTCCACCAAATCCTCCATTGCCACGCTGTCTGCCTTGTCCGCGTTGACCTTGTCCAAAACCGCCACGCTGTGGAATAAACACCTTACTGGCCTGCACCGGAGTCAGTATTCCAATGAATTTTGTGTAATACTCCTTATCCACTTTCAGTTGAGCCTCCTGAGTCTGGAAATGCTTCTGGATAAGTTCTGTTGCTTGTGCATCTGTCAGATTCTTCATGTCTGGCTGAGTCTCCTCCTCACCCTTCGGATTAGCTGCATTCTGACGAGCTGTCTGATAATCAAGGTAAAGCGCCTTGAAAGTCTCTGCTTTATCATCCGAGAGACCCATTTCCTTTACCAGACGTTCCGACTGACGCTGAATTATCTCAGCACGATTTAGTCTCTGACGTCTTCCATTGTTACCATCTTGTGCACTAGCACTTAACACACACATCATTGCAATTACTGCAAAAAAAACTCTTGTTTTCATAACTATCATTGTTTTTAAAGTTTCTGGTTTCAAGTGTATGACCATTATCAACCCCAAAGGTTTAAAACACCTATTGTTAAAAACCGTTAACCATTAACCATTAACCATTAACGGTTAACCATTCCCCCCCCTCACGCAGGGTCAACATCAAAATAAATATTGATATTGCGACACATAGGCTGAGCCATTATACGCCTTTTCTCCTCATTCAATGCCTGACGCACTTTATCTGTAGAAAGTGTTGGTTCCACCTTCAACATTATCTTTCGTATATGGAGCGACTGTATCCTGCCTACTGGAGGACAGTCTGGTCCCAGCACACTCTCTCCGAACACCCCTCTCAGGTGTTCTGCCATCTCTATCGCTATATGTTCCAGCAGGTCGTTATCTCGATGTCGCAGATAGATATAAATCAGTCGTTGGAATGGCGGATAATTAAAATCCTTCCTCTCCATCATCTGTTGGTAGTACATACCCCAATAGTCGTTCTGCGCAATCTGTCTGATTATGTCTGCATCCCCATTCTTCGTCTGCAGAATCACCTGTCCCGCCTCATGTTTTCTTCCGGCTCTGCCTGCTACCTGTGAAAGGGTCTGAAAACTTCTTTCATAACTACGGAAATCCGGTTGGTTGAGCATAGTATCAGCATTAAGCACTCCTACCACAGACACATCCGAGAAGTCCAGGCCCTTAGTCACCATCTGCGTTCCTATGAGTATATCAGCCTCATGATTTGAGAAAGCGCCAATTATCTGTTCATACTGATTCTTCGTCTTTGCCGTATCCAAGTCCATCCTCAGGGTCTTTGCCTCAGGAAAAATCACATGTATCTGATCTTCCACCTTCTCCGTTCCCAATCCTACATCTATGAAATTTGTCTCCTCGCAGTTCGGACATTTCGCAGCAGGTCTGGTAGCATACCCGCAATAGTGACAAGTAAGCATCTTGGTTTTCTTGTGGTACGTCAGACTCACGTCGCAATGCGGACATCTCGGCACCCATCCGCATTGTTTACACTCGATAAACGAACTGTATCCTCTGCGGTTTTGGAAGAGTATCACCTGCTGATGCTTCTCTAACGCATCGTGCATAGCATCCACGAGCACACTACTGAACGCCCCATTCATCAACTTTCGTTTCCTTTGGTCTTTAATGTCAACCACAGTCACACTAGGCAACTGCAGTCCCAGATACCTCTGAGTCAACTCCACATATCCATACCTACCCTTCTTGGCATAGTGGTACGACTCAAACGAGGGTGTAGCAGTACCCAACAGCGTCTTTGCCCCACACATCTTGGCAAGCATCAGAGCCGCATTGCGGGCATGATACCTCGGAGCCGGTTCCTGTTGCTTATAACTGCCGTCGTGTTCCTCATCTACGATGATAAGACCTAAGTTCTGGAACGGCAGGAACACACTCGACCTCACACCCAGAATCAGCTTATACGGATTGGCTGACGTTTGTCGTTGGTACACATCAAACCTCACCTTATCAGAGAATTTAGAATGATAAACTCCCATTTCATCGCCAAAAACCCGTTGTAGGCGTTCTGTGATTTGTGTGGTCAGAGCAATTTCGGGCAACAAGTACAACACCTGCTTGCCCTCCATAATATATTTATTTATCAGATGAATGTAGATTTCTGTCTTTCCACTCGATGTAACACCATGCAACAGAGTTATGTCCTTACTCTCGAACGACTCGCATATAGCATCCATCGCACTCTTCTGAGCCTCCGTCAGTCCCTTGTATTGCAGAGCAGCTCCAGCCTCCCCGAGTTGCCCTCTGTATATATCTTCAACAGTCTTGTAGTTCCGTTTCAAAGCTCGTTTCATACCTCCTGGCAGAGCAGCCTTGAACACATCTCCCAGCGGACACATATAGTAGTTGGCTATCCATTGCCAAAACTTAAACTGTTGTTCGCTGACTACAGGTTCTGTGTCGAGCAGTTCCTGAATCTCCTTCACCTCCACACCCTGCGGACTTTGTCCATGCACACGCAATACCACCCCCACATAAGTTTTATTCTTACCCAGGGGCACAATAACCCGACAGCCTCGCATAATCTGTCCCCGCATCTGTTGCGGAATAGAGTATGTGAAGCTGTCAAAAGGTACGGGGACTAATATATCAGCGAAATCTTTCACCCGTAAGGATTTATATCTGTTTAGAAGAGATAAGTCAGAGTAATCTGGTTAGTCTTGTTCTTTACCGAACCATAAGGGCTGTCAAGTGACTTAGTACATGGGATGTTATAAGTATAGCCCAAACGGATGTGATTTATCACGGTGAAACCGATACCTAAGTTCCAGTAGAAGTCGAAGTTCTTAGCCTTGAAAGAATCTATGATTTTTCCAGCTGAATCAGGAATATCCAAAGTCAGACCTGCATTATCCACATTGAATGAGAACTGAGGACCGGTAGCGAGGTACAGACTAGCCACCTCATCAAAACCGAAAGTATATTTAATATTGATTGGAATAGAAATATACTTCAATTTGTCATTGCTGTAAGTGCCGTCGCCATTATCTGTTCTGAAATTGCGCTGATCGTAAAGAACAGAAATATCAGCGCCGAGTCCTGCCAAAGGAACCTTGAAATCAACTACAGCACCCACATGGAAACCTGGTCGATGCTTATAGCTCCAATCCAAATTATTACTGCTAAGACTAAGAGAACTGAGGTTAAGACCGGCCTTAATACCAAAACGAATCTGTGCGTCAGCCACAGAAGAAGTCATCAATGCAACAGCAATGAAGACGATAGAAAGCAGATGTTTTTTCATACTATTAATTTAGGATAAATTGAAATTTTCCACAAAGATAGATAGTCAGTCAGAGAAAACCAAAAAAAAATCTCAATTTTCAACTGTCAACTATCAACTCTCACCTGTCACCCAATTATGCATTATGCATTATGAATTATGCATTATTTCACCTGTCTTAAACTCCGCTGAAACTGCTGAAACCGCCATCCACAGGAATGATAGTGCCAGTCACAAAACTAGCCTCGTCACTTGCCAGGAAACGTACGATGCCGTTCAGTTCCGAGATGTCACCAAAACGACCCATCGGAGTTTTGTTCAACACCTTATGACTTCTCTCCGTCAGGCTACCATCCTCGTTCAGCAAAGCCTTGCGGTTCTGTTCTCCGATGAAGAAACCCGGAGCGATGGCATTCACACGAATCTTATCACCATACTTGCGGGCAAAATCCTGAGCCAGCCACTTCGTCAGCGCATTCACGCCCTCCTTCGCGATGCTATAACCCATCACCCTGCTCAAAGCATCATATGCAGCCATACTGCTCACATTGATGATGCTTCCGCTCTTCTGTTCAGCCATAATCTTGCCAAACGACAAACAAGGATATACAGTACCCCATAGATTCAGGTCAACCACCTTCTTCAGGGCTTCCATATCACAATCAAACACATTCATGTCGTCCATGATATTCGCACCAGCCACATTACCGCCGGCAGCATTCACGAGTACATCCACCCGCTTAAACTGATTCTTCACCTTCTCCGTCAGTTCCGTGATAGCATCATGATCCAACATATTACATGCAAAACCCGTCACAGTAGTTCCATGAGCCTCTGCCACAGGAGTCAACTTCGCCAAAGCCTTATCCACCGTCTCCTGACGCGAACCCACAACGACTACAGTAGCACCAGCCTCCAACAGACCCTGACTAACGTTACTGCCCAGTACACCCGTACCACCAGTAACCACAGCAATTTTTCCTTTCAATTCCATATTCTTCACGACTTTAAACTTTAAACTCTAAACTTTAAACTTTACCTACAAAGGTACTTCACCGCAGCCATAACGCCATCCATCTGCAGCAGACCCATCATACGGCCGTGGAACGAATAACCGGCATTATAGCCCTTATCCTCATCGCCCAAAGTGCAACGACCATGATCCACACGCATCGGCAGGTCTGGATTCTGTTCCTGGAAAATCTTAACCACCTCAATCAGGTTAGCACGTCCTTTCAAGTGGTCAGCCTCGATGAAATCGCCATTTTCCATCACGTCAGTCGAACGCAAATGCACGAAATGAGTGCGCTTAGCATACTTGCGAGCCAACGCAGGCACATCGTTCTGTCTGCCTGCCGACAACGAACCACAACAGAACGTGAAACCATTATGTGGATTAGGCACAGCATTCAGGAACCACTCTATATCCTTATCACAGGTTACCACACGAGGCAAACCCAGCAGCGGCATAGGAGGGTCGTCCGGATGAACACACATATTCATATTGTATTCATCGCATGTAGGCATGATAGCCTCAAGGAAATACTTCCAGTTGGCACGCAACTTATCAGCATCGATTCCATCGTACAGACTAAGCAGTTTCTTGAACAAAACGACAGGCTGCTTATCCTCCTCCGTGATATTACCATTCACAAACCCCTGAGTCTTCACGATGATAGTGTCCACCAGCGCAGCATCATCCTCCGGAGTCATCGTCTTAGCCATCTCGGCAGCTTTCGCCAATTCATCGGCAGTATAGTCCGCCTCGCAACCCTCACGCTTCAGGATATACTTATCGAAATAAACAAACTTCACCTTATTGAAGAAAAGACTCGTCGAACCGTCCTCCCATGGGTGGTCGAGTTCCGTGCGAGCCCAGTCCAGTACAGGCATGAAATTATAGCAGACAGTATGAATGCCGCACTTACCCAAATTGGCAAGACTCACCTTATAATTCTCGATGAGTTGGTCGCGTTCCGGACCGCCGTACTTGATGGCTTCGCACACAGGCAGACTCTCCACTACCGACCATCTCAGACCGGCAGCCTCGATATAATTCTTCATGTCCATGATAGCCTCAACAGTCCATATCTCACCATTCTTGATGTCGTGCAGAGCAGTAACAATACCTTCTACGCCAATCTGGCGCAACATCTGCAGAGTAATCTTGTCGTTCTTACCGAACCAACGCCATGTTTTTTCCATAAAACCTTGTATGATAAATAAAAAATATGGTGCAAAGATACATATCTTTCCCTTTTTTGCAAGAAAAAATAAATACCAAAAACGTACGAAATCGTATCAAAGCACCTCGAAAACAAAAAACCGCGCAATTTATTTTGTATTTCATACAATTTCCCTTACCTTTGCACCCGCTTTGCGAAGCCGCTGTCTGAACACGTAGTCAGAGAATGCTTCGTCATTACTTACATAAACTAAAAAATTTATGGCTATCGATTTAATTAAAGTTGCTCAGGAGTCAATGGCTCCAGCAGAAAAGAAGCAGTTCCCAGACTTCAAGGCAGGTGACACAATCACAGTTGCTTACAAAATCATTGAAGGTACAAAGGAACGTATCCAGCTCTACCGCGGAGTAGTAATCAAGATTGCAGGTGAAAGCGACAAGAAGCGCTTCACAGTCCGCAAGATGTCTGGAACAGTAGGTGTTGAACGTATTTTCCCAATCGACTCACCAAACATTGACTCAATCGAGATCAACAAAGTTGGTAAGGTTCGTCGTGCTAAACTCTACTACCTGCGCGATCTTACAGGTAAGAAGGCACGTATCAAGGAAAAACTTTCAGGCAACAAGAAGGAGGACTAATCAACACTCCACTATAGGAGGATGTCCACCTGCTCACACACAAAAGGTGGATATCCTCTTTTTTTACACCTCAGGTACACATTTTTTATTCGACCTTGTTAATTATCACGTAATAACAACTAAGACCCATGGCACTAATTACAGTAAACTCATACGACGAATTTGCATCATACCTAGGCAAAGAACTCGGCACATCCGATTGGATTGAAGTATCTCAGGAGCGCATCAACCTCTTCGCCGATGCAACCCTCGACCACCAATGGATACATGTCGATACAGAACGTGCAAAGACAGAGAGTCCTTACAAGTCAACTATCGCACATGGATACCTCACCCTCTCACTCCTACCCTACCTCTACCGTCAGGTAGTAGATGCCAACAACATCAAGATGTTGGTCAACTACGGTATGGACAAGATGAAATTCGGCACACCAGTCCTTGCAGGCAAACGCGTAAAGCTTACTTGTAGCCTATACAACATTGCCAACCTGCGTGGCACAGCCAAGGTAGAAATCAAATTCCGTCTCGACATCGAAGATGAGAAGAAGCCAGCCCTCGAAGGCATCGCTACCTTCCTCTACATGTTCGAAAACTAAGAAACATACATTATATATATACAAAGAACTCCCACCCATCGGTAGGAGTTCTTTTTTGGTCTAAGGTCTAATGTCAAAGGTCTATAACCATTAATTTTCAATTTTCAAACAATTATTTTTCGGTTGTGAGCACAATTCCTCCCAAAATGCAAAAATTGCACTTTGGAGAAGATTCTTGGGGCAAATTATGCACTTTGAACCAGTTCCTTCAAACATCTTCATAGTTTAGATGTCAGTTACCTGTCCCTCTGGCATCTTTATCCAACTTGGCATAGCGGAATAACTTGGTGATGTTCGGATTTCTCTAAAAAATACACGCAAATCTCAACAAGGCATCTTAGTATAACTGCTGGGCTGACCCGGTCGTCCGAAGTAACGTTGTCCATTCAGGTAGAACGTAGTCCAGTTACCTGGTACATTGTGGGATGTTCCGACTGAGGCTGCTACGGGGGCGTAACCAGACGGAATGGATGTGACTAAAATAAAGAATGTGAGCAAGGGGTGTTCGTCGAAGAAATGAACAAGGAAACTGACTATAACAATAATCCATCCCAAACCTGCCAGGATGCTAATCAGCACGTAAAAGGGGGCTTTGGTGATGCTAAGAATGAATTTGAACTGGGAGAGTCCGTAGCCTCCAATTAGACCGAGCACAAAGCCTGAGATGATGATGTCGACAAAAACGAAAAACCATCCTACACGGTCGATGTCGAGAAACCATGTAACATGGTGACCGTACATGGTATAGACGAACCAGTGAAAGATACTGATGAATTCAGCCACACGAATAGAATAGGCTGCAAGGTCCTGAGATTGAGGATTGTTTTCGCGTAAATATGAGACAGCAATACCAATAGTTAGGAAAGTAATGCCTAAGCAGTACCAAAAGTTCCATGCACTATAACTATGGAAAGGCATGAGTGCAAAAACTTGATCGGGACCATACATGGCAACAAGTACCATAACGACAGCCATGATTATGAGTATGATAAGCCGTGTGTATTTCATAATATTGGGGACTTTATAGTTATCTATTGCAAATATACAAACTTCTATTTGTTTTACAATTCGTACAAATGAATATTTTACATTCTCCCACTTTTGAGAGGATATTCAGAAGGGACGCGATGCAGATGTCACGCCCCAACTTGATGTCGCATTTTACGACTTCAATATTTCATTAGATTGATTATAAGGTTGTTTGGCGATCAAAAATTTTGACCGGTCAGATTTATCGTCTATCTGCTGTTTTGTTCGTTCTATATTTCGCATTCTCCGTCATATCTCTTTCTTATTTCTTATAACCATGAACCATGAATACCATCAGCCATCTTCTGCAGATCAAAGAACCTCGACAGACCCCTCGCCGCAGAATCGGATTCGTAGTATCTGACGAGGGGAAGGAGTGAAACACGAACTGAAGTGAACCTTTAAGTTGTGTCCAACTTTCTGGGTTCACTTCAAATAATAACGCCCCCCCAAAATCTGCACTTTCTCATCCATTTTGTGCTTTCATAAAGTTAAAAATGTTAAATCTTTAACTTTTTTGTTATTCATAGAATCTATGGTTTCACCTTTCTACCGTTTAACACGTAATTTATTGATATAAAATGAAATACAAATACGGGGACTGGTTTTTACGAGGTTTCTGTAATTCTTGATAAACATCTAAAACACGAATTTAATGAAAAGTTGTATCTTTGTGGCAGATAATTTTATGGCTGATATGAAATACGTTTTAAGTTTTGTTTTTATGTTTGCTGCTTGTGTGGCATTTGCCCAGGAGAAGAAGGGCGATGTAGGCAGTTTTTACGAGAGGAATAAGGTACTGAATTTCAATGACGGGAAGAATGCTGCAGGGGAGATTGAGCAACCGAAGGAGTTTGACCCGAATTTCCATATTTATCTGTGTTTCGGACAGTCGAATATGGAGGGAAATGCGAGTATTGAACCACAGGACAGGGAGGGTATCAGTACCCGATTCAAGATGATGGCGGCGGTGGATTTCGAGCGCACGGGAAGGAAGATGGGCAAGTGGTATGTGGCTGTACCCCCACTCTGCCGCGAGAATAACGGTCTGACACCTGCTGATTATTTCGGACGCACGATGGTGGAGAGGTTGCCTGAGGAGGTTAGCATCGGAGTGATAAATGTGTCGATAGGCGGTTGCAGCATCGACTTGTTCGATGAGGATAAGGCGGAGAAGTATCTGGCTGGAGCTCCTGACTGGTTACAGAATTTTAGCAGAGCTTATGACGGTCATCCATACAAACGATTGATAGCAATGGCGAAGGAGGCTCAGAAGGCTGGTGTGATTAAGGGTATCCTGCTGCATCAGGGATGCACGGATAATGGTCAGCGCGACTGGCCTCAGCGCGTTAAGGTGGTTTACGAACGTATGCTGAAGGACTTGGGTCTGAAGGCGGAGGAGTGTCCGTTGCTGGTTGGTGAGTTGTTGTCGATGCAGGATAATGGTGCTTGTTGGTTGCATAACAGCATCATAGCAACGATGCCACTTGTGATTCCTACAGCACGAGTAGTGCCTTCACTCGGTTGCCCAGGCAAGGAGGACCGTCTTCACTTCACTGCAGAAGGGTACAGGGAGTTAGGACGAAGGTACGCGGAAGTGATGATGAAACGATAACGGTTAAAGGTTAAAGGTGAAAGGTGAAAAGTGGTTAGTGACCTTTGTAAAGTTTAAAGTTTAACGTTTAACGTTTAAAGAGTTTTCGTTTTGGTTTTCGTTTTCGTACGAAGTCCTTGAAACAAAAAAAGCTGACGAGAGGTCAGCTTTTTTTATTGTCAATTGTCAATTATCAATTGTCAATTTACTCTGCTCCTCCGCCAAGGGCGATGTAGAGGGCGATGACTGCACGGGCTCCCTTGTAGAGGTTCATGGCTTCGCTCAGCTGTGAGCTAAGGAGACTCTCCTGTGCTTTGAGCACTTCGAGGTAGTTTGCCTTACCGTTGTCCATGAGTTCGTGGGTACCTATGTAGGCTTCGTGGAGCACCTGTACCTGACGGTGGTAGAAGAGGTGCTTTTCGCGAGCTACCAAACAGTCTTCCATTGCTTCGTTTACCTGGTTGCCGGCATCGATGACGGTCTGCACGTATTTCTTCTGCAGGTCTTCTTCGGTGAGTTTAGCAATTTTCTTGTTGGCAATGAGTTTTCCGCGAGCGAAAATTGGTTGTGTGAGTGTACCGATGGCGTTGATAAGTATCTTGCCTGGGTTGGTTACGACTCCTCCGGCTGAGTTGGTCCAGCCGATTGCTCCGCTAAGGGTGAGACCAGGGAAGAAGGCTGCACGAGCTGTCTGTGTATTGTAGAATGCTTCAGCCATCGACTGGTTGGCAGCACGGATGTCGGGACGGTTTTCGAGCATTGATGCCGGCACTCCTATCTTAAGGTATTTAGTGTCGAACATACGTTGTCCGGCTTCACTATCTGCCTCCGGATGGTGGAGTGATGTGTTACCCCACTTAGAACGGTTGATATGTTGCGGAGTGATAGCGAGCAGACGACAGAGGGTATTCTCTGTAGTGTGTATGTTGCGACGCATATCTGCTATCTGTGCTTTCACGTCGAGGTATGATGCTTCCATCTGGTTGACTGCTGTGCTGTATGCTTTTCCGTTTTCCCAGAGTGTGCGTTGTGTTTCGAGTGATCCCTGCCAGAGGCTGTCGGTCATGGTAAGGATTTCGAGTTGGCGATCGAGTACCTGTAACATGAAATACTGTTGTGCTACGTTGCTGATGAGGTTGGAGCGTACGGCTTCTTCCTGCATCTGGGCACGGAGGAGAATGGCTTTGGCAGCACGCTTCTTGGAGGTGATGCTACCGAAGGTTTCTACGTCCATAGAGAGCTGTAGCGGCAGGTTGTAGGTCTTGGACCAAGGGTTGTCGCTGAAGCGGGTGAGTGAGCCCTGAGGAGCAAGTGTGAGCGAAGGCAGGTAAGCCAGTTTGGCTGCTGTGTGTGATGCCTGTGCTTTCTCTATTGCTATGCGGGCAGAGTTGAGGTCGGTATTGTTTGCGAGAGCCTGCTCGATGAGTTGTTGGAGGAGCGGGTCGGTAAAGAACTCACGCCACGACATCTGTGCGATAGACTGTTCGCCAGAGGCGTTCTGAATAGCCTGATCGGTGCCGAAGAGGTTTTCAGGAGTCTGGGTCTTCTGTTCGTACTTTTTGTACAGGCCGCAACCAGTGAGCATGAAACTCACGGTTGTGGCGATGATTATATTTTTTAGTTTCATTGTTTTCTTGTAATGGTTATTGGTTATAGGTTATTGGTTATTGAAACCGTAAACTGTAAACCGTAAACTGTAAACTATTTTTCCACTACTCCTACTTCTTTGCCCTGGAAACGCTCGTGGAGGTTCTGGAATACGATGAAGAAGGCAGGAACGACGAAGAGGAGGGCGATGGTTCCGACGGTCATACCGCCAATGACACCAAGGGCGAGGGCGCGGTTTCCGTTGGCTCCTGCTCCACCCTCGATGACGAGTGGAATCATTCCGGCAATCATGGTTACGACAGTCATGAGGATAGGACGCAGACGTTCCTTGCAGGCTTCGAATGCTGCTTCAGGAATGCTGAGACCTTGTTTGCGACGGTCGGATGCAAACTCGGTAATCAGAATGGCTGTCTTAGCCAAGAGTCCGATAAGCATGATGACACCTGTCTGCAGGTATATGTTGTTGTCCATACCCGGCAAATTGAGCAGGTTACCGAAGTAAGCGAATATGAAGGCTCCCATCAGACCGAAAGGCACACTAAAGAGTACTGCCCATGGTGTGAACCATGAGTTGTAGAGCGATGCCAGGATGAGGTAGATGAGAATAGCACATATAGCGTAGATGAGGGCGGTAGCATTGGAGCCCGCAGTCTCTTCGAGTTCGCGTGACATACCACTATACTCGTATGTAGCAGTAGCAGGCATTTCCTCCTTAAACACCTCAGCAATAGCCTTGTGAGCATCGCCCTCGGTATATCCGCTACCTGCTGTCACGAAGCATGTGATACTCTGGAATAGGTTGAAGTGCTCGATATTTGACGGACCTACAATCTCCTTCAGACTAACGAACTGAGAAATAGGAGTCATCCTGCCGTCCTTAACCTGCATGAAGATATTTTGCAAAGCCTGTGGGTCAAGGCGATATTCGGGTGAGGCAGCAGCCATGATGCGGTAAACCTTACCGAACTGGTTGAAGTTGCCGATATATGCGCCACCACAATAAGCACCTAAGGTGTTGAGTACGTCAGCTGGTGACACTCCAGAACGGTCGCATTGGGCAGCATCGACATCTACCCTATACTTAGGGAATCGCTCAGAATATGATGACATAGCGGAACCAATCTCTGGGCGCTCAGCAAGCTTGGCAAGGAAATGTTCCGTCTGCTTGGCAAACTCAGAGAGGTTGCCATCGGTAGGGTCTTCAACAACAAGGCTGACGCTGTTGCTGGTACCATAACCTGGAATCTGTGGCATCTGGAACGGCAGCACCTGCACGTTCTTGATGTCAGCACAATCATAATAGAAACGACCTATGACAAGGTCAATCAGATGGTTCATGCCAGGACGCTCATCCCAGTTCTTCAGACGAACAATAAGTGTGGCGTAGTTGGAACCCGCGCCTGAAATCATACCATAGCCACAGCATACAGCAAAACTCTCCAGTTCAGGAATCTTCTTCACTTTTGCCTCCACCTGCTTCAGTATCTCACGGGTCTGCTTCAGAGTGGTACCCTCAGGTACACGTACTTCTGCCAAGAACACACCCTGGTCTTCCTGTGGCACAAGTCCTGATGGCAGACTCTTCATGAAGAAGACAAGCAGCACAGCAGCAGCTACCAACAGAGTCCACGCCAATGCAGGACGCTTGATGAATTTCTGCACAGCAGTGCTATACTTATTATATATAGCATTATAGCTTATGGTATAAGCCTGCTTGGTGTAGTATGTGATACCGCGGCCTTCCTTCTCGCCTTCAGTTATGCGCATCATAATAGCGCAGAGGGCAGGACAGAGGGTGAGGGCTGATACACACGACAGACCTACAGACGAGGCGATGGTGACACCGAACTGAGTAAAGAACGTACCAGACGTACCAGGCATGAACATCACAGGGATGAACACCGCCATGAATACCAGAGTACATGAAACAACAGCCACAGACACCTCGTTCATAGCCTGACGGGTAGCCTCGCGGGCGTCGCTTATTCCACCTTCCATTTTTGCCATAACGGCTTCGACAACCACAATGGCATCATCGACCACAGTACCTATAGCGAGCACAAGGGCGAAGAGTGTGAGGATGTTGAGCGAGAATCCCGACACGGAAACTATAGCGAAAGTGCCCAACAGCGATACAACAATAGATATGGAAGGGATAATGGTAGCCTTGAAGTTTTGCAGGAAGAAGAACACCACGAGCACCACGAGGATGATGGCGATGATAAGTGTCTCCACCACATTATGTATAGCGGCAAAGAGGAAGTCATCACTAGTCATCATGGTAACAAACTCCAATCCGGCAGGCATCGATTCCTTCACCGCCTCAAATGTCTTATTGATAGAGGCGTTCACCTGAGTAGCGTTGGCACCTGGGGCAGCGAATACCATGAAGAGAGCACCTGGCTTATCCTGGATATTAGAGGTAAAGTTGTAGCTCATGGCACCAATTTTCACGTCTGCCACATCACTCAGGTGCAGCAAACCGCCGCCACTGGTGCGTAGCACGATGTCATTAAACTCTTCAACACTTTTCAGCGTACCTTTGTACTGCATGGAGTATTGGTAAGAGTTTTCCGACAGTTCGCCCAAGGTACCTACACCAGCCACGAAACTCTGTCCACCAATTGCATTGAAGACGTCGTTAGGTGTCAAGTTATACTGTGCCATCACATCGGGCTTAAGCCATATACGAAGGGCGTAGGTATTACCAAGACTTTGTACATTACCCACACCAGTGATACGCATAAGACGAGGCTTGATGTTAATATCTACATAGTTCGACACGAAGTCCTCGTCGTACTTTCCGTCGGCACTCTTTACGGCGAAAATCTGCAGGATGTTGTTCTGACGCTTTTCCACTTTCACACCCACCTTATTCACGTCAGCAGGTAGCAAAGACTGGGCACGAGTTACGCGGTTCTGCACGTTTACTGTAGCCATATCCGGGTCGGTACCCTGCTTAAAGTAGATGTTTATTTCCACCTCACCATTCGACGAAGCTTTTGAGGTCATGTAAGTCATGTCGTTAACACCATTGATTGCCTCTTCCAAAGGCTGGATGACCGACTTCATCACCGTGTTCTCATCAGCACCTGTGTAGCTGGTTGAAACATTCACCGTAGGTGGCGCAATGTCAGGATACTGCTCCACGGGCAGAGTACTCATCGAGATATATCCCACAAGCGCTATCACGATGGAGATGGCACACGCCATCACATATTTGTTGATAAATATATTATTCTTCATAGTTCTTCCTGTTTTCGACTTACTTCTTCTCTTCTTTTGGATACAGAACTCTCATACCCTCTGTCACGTTGTTGGCACCGATAGTTACAATCTTATCACCTACATTAAGACCGCTGGTTACGATGAAGTCCTTACCATTGCCAGTATCCTCGGTAGTCACATCAACAGCAGTAGCTGTGCTGTCAGCATTCACCTTATACACCAATGACTTGTCCTGCAGACGCACAACAGCATTTTGTGGAATAATCATAACATCTTTTTCTGCAATAGGAATGACGACAGTTCCCTGAATGCCTGAATAGAGATGACCTTCAGGGTTAGGGAACGACACCTTACTGGTCAACGAACCTGTAGTAGCATTAACTACACCAGTGAGGCTGACTACCTTACCCTTGTGTGGATATTCAGTACCGTTCTTCATCATGAAGGTTACAGGAGGCAACTTTGAGATAACCTCATCAACATTGACACCATCCTTGCCTGCCTGCACCATTGCCTCTATGACAGATTCGGTAACAGAAAACTCAGCAGTCATGTTGGTGTTGCCACTCAAGATGGTCAGCTCTACCATAGGAGACACCTGGTCGCCAGTACGAACAGGAATTTCACCAATAAGACCCGCTACAGGTGCTGTCACGGTACAGAAACCGAGGTTCACCTTAGCACGGTTCACAGAAGCACGAGCCTGAGCCACAGCTGCCGAAGCCTGACGATAAGAGTTGAGTGAGTTGTCGAGCATGTAGCTACTTACGATATTCTTCTCATAGAGGTTTTTGTTAGATTCGTACTCGAGTTTTGCACTGCTCTCTCTTGCTACTGCAGCTTCATAGTTTGCCTGTGCTGCTTCGAGTTCCAACTGTGCATTACGAGAGTCAATAATGAAAAGAGTCTGCCCCTTCTGCACCTTTTCTCCTTCAACGACACATATCTGCATCAGCTGACCACTCACCTGAGGAGTGATGGTTACATCGGTCTTACCCTTCATCCTGGCACTAAACTTGAGAGGAAGAGTGATGTCGGATTTTTCTACTACCATCGTTTCATACGAAGATGGAATCTCTTGTGGAATGTCAAGGTTACACGAAGTGAACCCGACAGGCACAGCAGCCACAATCATGGCCCATGTCTTTAGTGTTTTGATTTTCATAATTATAAATGTATATAGTTTAATTTTATTTTCACAGGTATTCTATGAATTATGGAGAAATAAATAGATGTTAAGAATTTAACTATTCTCTAAACAGGGCAAAAATACATAAAATATGAAAAACAAGCAACAAAATTGCAAAAATTATAGCATACTTGAATTTTCTCTGTAATTTATTTTGGCAATTACACAATTATTCATACCTTTGCACCCGCAAACAACGATGGTGCCATAGCTCAGTTGGTAGAGCATCGGACTGAAAATCCGTGTGTCCCCGGTTCGAATCCTGGTGGTACCACAAAGAAAATCGCTAGCTGTTAGACAGTTAGCGATTTTTTGTTTCTATCAAGAATCAGAGATTATACAGTTGCGAAGTCGTTGAGTTCCGGATAACTGATACGAGTGTGATAGATAGTTGTCAGTTTTTCCTTGAGTACATCCTTTGCAGTTTCTATATCGCGGAAAGTGATGTCGCACTCGCGGAAGAATCCGTCTGCAACCTGTCCGTCGATAATCTTATCAACCAGATTAGATATGCTCTCTTCAGTATATTCAGGAAGGGATCGCGATGCAGCCTCAACAGAGTCTGCCATCATAAGTATTGCCTCTTCCTTTGTAGCAGGGTTGGGACCTGGATAGGTGAAGAGAGATGTGTCTATTTCCTCGTCTGGATGTTCATTCTTATATGTAATGTAGAAGTACTTCGCCATTCCCGTACCATGATGGGTAGCGATGAATCGCTTGATGCTGTCGGGGAGATTATTCTTATTGGCGAGGGCGAGTCCGTTTGCTACGTGAGCAATAATCACTTCTGCCGACTTTTGAGGGGTAAGATGTTTATGAGGAGAAATACCACTTTGGTTCTCCGTGAAGAATACAGGGCGTTCAGTCTTACCTATGTCGTGATAGAGTGCTCCAGTACGTACGAGTTGGGCTCTTGCACCAATTTTACGTGCCACTTCGCTGGCGAGGTTTGCCACCTGCATAGAGTGTTGGAAGGTGCCAGGAGCAATTTCCGACATGTGTTGCAGGAGAGGGTTGTTGTTATTGGAGAGTTCGACAAGGGTTACGTCGGAGATGAATCCGAATCCCTTTTCGAGAAGGTAGAGCAACGGATAGGTAAAGAGCAGCAGAACGCAGTTTATGAAGAAATAAACGAACGGATGGGTGTCAATCTTCATGATGTCGCCTTCGAGAATCACTTCGTAAGCGGCATAGAAGATGCAGTAGGAAAGAAGGATGATGAAGGCAGTACGAATAATCTGTGAACGCTGTGAGAGTTCTCGCATGGTCTGAATGGCTATCATACCAGAGAGGAGTTGCAAAAGCAGAAATTCGTATGGGGAACTGAGCGTAAGCGATATGATGGCTACTGTGGCACAATGGAACATAAACGCCGTACGGCTGTCCATGAACACACGGATGATGATAGGCAACATGGTGCATGGAAGCATAAAGATATGCATGAACTTATGCGAAACCATGATGCTGGCTATCACGCTAAAGAATACCAAAAGTACGAAGAGAAGGACTACGGAACGAATTTTGTCAAAGTAGTCGTTTCTGAATAGTCCCAAATAACTGATAAGGATAACGAGAAGGCAGAATACGAACACCGTTTGGGCAATGAGCAAATAAGGGATGTTTTCCTCAGAAGTAACATGTTTGTCTACTTCACGCTCGTAGGAACGGAGAATATTATACGTCTCACGAGTAACGATTTCACCGCGGTCGATAATCTTCTGACCACTCTGAACAATACCGCTGGCAAGCGATACACTCGAGAGAAGGTCGTTCTTTGTGTTATCAGATTTTACTTTATCGTATTTAAGATTGGCAACAAGCAATTCGAAAAGATTGAGTCGTTGCATTACCACCTTCGAATAACCAACTGAGTCACTCTTCATTATATGTTCGTAGGCAGAACGGGTAGTATAAACTTGAGAAAGCGGAACCACTTGAGCCTCGTTATTCTTGACGATACGAATGGCTTTGATACCGCTGGCGGTGAGTTTATCGTACTCATCGGAGGAGATGACTCCTTTGCCATATATCTCTACGAGCATCTCTGCAATATGCTTTACGTAAAGACTGGCATTCTGGAACTTCCACTCATCGAGTTTTGTAGTGTATAGATTCTTCAACATCTTCTTCTCCTCTTCTTCATCAAGATTGAAATAAGGCTGAAAACGTCGAAGGACACTATCGCGCTCATGCTTTACCACAGCATCATCCTTATAGATGGGGAATTTGAATGTGGCGATGAGTTGACCATAGCGCCAGGGTTTATCAACCGAATATTCGTAGGAGAACTTACCACTACGAGGCAAGAAAAACACGGTAACGAATGTGGAGACAAGCACGAGTGCTGCCTTCAATGCGAACTTGTGTATCTGTTCACGCTTCTGTTGTTTAGTTGCCATGAAGATATTGTTTTATTATGGTTGCTTCATAAGGAACGACTTGAACGCAGCGAAGTCCTTAGTCATAGGCACGCTTTGTTTTTCGCCCTTCATGAAAGCCTGCAGTTTAGCAGGTATAGCTATGTCGGCAGAGAGAATACGATCGACAGTATCCTTAAACTTAGCAGGATGGGCTGTTTCGAGGAACACACCCGTTTCACCTGGACGAAGTCCCTCTTTAAGAGCACGATAACCGCAAGCTCCGTGAGGATCGCATACATATCCTGTCTGCTGCTTTACTTCACGAATGGTATCTGCTATCTGCTCGTCGGAATATGTTGCTCCGCTAATGTCGTTGCAGATAGCTTCGTGACTCTTGCCGTAGAGGTCATAGACACGGGCAAAGTTTGACGGATCGCCCACATCCATTGCGTTGGCAATAGTCTGTACAGATGGTTTCGGTTCGTACTTTCCTGTCTGCAGATATTTGAAGAAAATGTCGTTAGCATTATTGGCAGCTATAAATCGCTTTACAGGCAGTCCCATTCGTTTTCCGAAGAGTGCAGAACAGATATTGCCGAAGTTGCCAGACGGAACACAAACAACCATTTCATCGGCTTTTCCCAGCTTTTTCATCTGTGCATAAGCATAGAAATAATAGAATGCCTGAGGGAGGAAACGAGCTACATTGATGGAGTTGGCACTAGTCAGTTTCATGTGATGGTTTAGTTCTTCGTCCATGAAGGCATTCTTCACAAGAGCCTGACAATCGTCGAAGACTCCATCTACTTCTACAGCTGTAATATTCTGACCGAGAGTTGTAAACTGACATTCCTGAATAGGACTTACCTTACCCTTAGGATAGAGAACATAAACATGGATTCCATCGACACCAAGGAAACCGTTTGCTACAGCAGAACCTGTATCGCCACTAGTTGCTACGAGCACATTAACCTGAGCCCCCTCACCCTCTTTCTTCAGGAAATATTGAAGCAGACGAGCCATAAAGCGGGCACCTACATCCTTGAATGCAAGTGTGGGACCGTGGAAAAGTTCGAGCGAGTAAATCGTGTCGGTTACCTTTACACAAGGGCAGTCGAAGGCCAATGTGTCGTAAACAATCTGCTTGAGTGAAGCTGCATCGACGTCTTCGCCGAAGAAAGCATCAGCAACTGTGTAGGCTATCTCCTGAAAAGACATCTTATCGATGTTATCGAAGAAATCCTTTGGCAGCGGTTTGATACGCTCAGGCATATAGAGTCCCTTATCTTCGGCCAGTCCTTTCACTACGGCTTTCTCCAAAGTAGCTATGGGAGCCTTACCATTTGTACTGTAATATTTCATTTTCTTGTTATTTTATTTCCATAAGTGCACGGATGAATCCGTCTTTTTCCAATGTTCCATAAACACCCTGGCGACAACTGTCCTCGTCGAATGTCTGTACCCCATCAGCTTCAATGTCAGGGGCATAGATAAGGAACGGAATAGGTTCGTTGGTGTGGGTACGATGAGCCACAGGTGTAGGATGGTCGGGCAGGACAGCGATGCATACAGGTTCCATCGACTCTGTTGCAGTACCTTTACGTCCCCAGTCCTTCACAGCCTCATAGATAGGTTTTATGGCACGTTGGTCGAGATATTCAACCGTTTTTATCTTAAGATCACGATCGCCTTCATGACCAGCCTCATCTGATGCTTCTATGTGAAGATATACGAAGTCATCGGTCTTTAGAGCATCGATAGCAGCCTGAGCCTTCCCCTCGTAGTTGGTGTCGTAGAGTCCGGTGGCACCAGGTACGTTTATGACACGAAGACCGGCCAACGAACCGATACCGCGAATCAAATCGACAGCTGTAATGACTGCTCCACGACGGATTTGTGGGAAAGTCTGAGTAAGCGGTACCATATGAGGACGATATCCACCAGCCCAAGGCCAGATGCTGTTTGCTGGATCTTTTCCCTCAGCGATACGCTGTTGGTTGAAAGGATGGGCAGCGAGCAACTGCTGCGACTTTACAATCAGTTCATTTATCAGGTCGGCTGTCTGCTGAGCAGAGAGTCGTGTGTTCTTTCCACTTTTCTTCTCAGCTTCCAAATCGGGTTGAACGAGCAGAGGACGCCACGGTTTCATCGGCACATCATGAGGTGGAGTACATTTAATATACTTGCTACCGCCATTGATGACCAAAAGATGACGATACTGAATGCCGGTATAGAAATGAACCACATCACCATACTTGGCAATAATATCCTTGTCGGTTGCAAGGTGTTGCTGAAGATACTTTATCAGCACATCGGCCTCAGATGTCTCCAGACGTCCACACGAGTGATTCTTGATGTGGTCGCCTTCGATGCATATGATATTGCAGCGAATAGCCATATCGTCAGAAGCCAAATCTACTCCGATACTGGCTGCTTCGAGTGGTCCACGTCCCTCATACACCTCATTCTGGTCATACCCAAGGATTGCACTATTGGCTACTTCGCTGCCAGGATGGAACCCATCCTGCACAGTCTTTAGCATACCTGTGCGTCCCATGCGTGCCAACATATCCATATAAGGAGTGTGGGCATACTGAAGTATGGTTTTGTTTCCAAGCGACTCGATAGGCCAATCGGCCATTCCATCGCCTAAAATAATGATGTGTTTCACCTTATCTGATTAAATGTTGGCAATTGACATGATATTGGCAAATACACCTGCGGCAGTAACAGCAGCACCAGCACCATAACCCTGAATAAGCATTGGGTATTCCTTATAACGCTCTGTTGTGAGCAGAACGATATTGTTGGAACCCTCGAGCGGATAGAATGGGTGGTCAGATGGTACTTCCTTCAGAGCCACACTGGTCTTTCCGTTTTCCATTGTTGCAACGAAACGCCAACGCTTTCCTTCTGCCTCAAGACGCTGACGACGCTTTTCGAAGTCGGCATCAAGTTCTGGAAGACGTTTCCAGAAGTCATCAAGGCTACCCTCGAAATACTCATCTGGCACGAAGAGATGTTTCTCTACATCAGCCTGTTCTACCTTATAACCAGCCTCACGAGTAAGGATAACGAGTTTACGGATTACGTCTGTTCCACTCAGGTCGATACGTGGATCTGGTTCAGAATAACGCTGTTCCTTAGCACGACGGACAGTCTCTGAGAATGGTACGTCGGCAGCTATTTCGTTGAAGATGAAGTTGAGTGTTCCTGAAAGGATAGCTTCAATCTTAAGAATCTTATCACCAGAGTTGCAGAGGTCGTTGATAGTACCAATGATAGGCAGACCAGCACCTACGTTAGTTTCGTAGCGATACCAGACACCTTTATCGCGAGCAGTCTGCTTCAGACGGGCATAATTGTCATAATCGCTTGAAGCCGCAATCTTGTTAGCTGCAACGATTGAGATATTGTGTTCGAGCAGAGTCTGATAAAGTGATGCAATCTGCTTGCTGGCAGTACAATCGACAAATACAGCGTTGAATATGTTCATATTGATGATGCCATTGAGCATCTTCTCTGTATTTGCTGGTTCGCCGGCACGCAGACGCTTCTCGTATTCGTTCAGATCGATTCCTTCACGATCCTGTACGAAGTTGTCAACATCGGAGATACCTACTACGTTTAGTTTCAGACGCTTCTTCTGCATGAGAATCTGCTGCTGAGTGCGAATCTGCTCAAGAAGCATACCACCCACAGTACCGATACCACAAAGGAAGATATTGAGTTCCTTGTATTCAGAAAGGAAGAAAGAATCGTGAAGTACGTTGAGAGCCTTGCGAAGAGCCTTACCCTCAACTACGAATGATATGTTTGTTTCAGAAGCTCCCTGTGCACAAGCGATAACTGAGATACCGCTGCGTCCGAGAGTTCCGAAAAGTTTTCCTGCTATACCTGGAGTATGCTTCATGTTTTCACCAACGATAGCGATAGTAGCCAAACCGCTCTCTTCGCTCATTGGGAACATAGCACCAGTTTCTATTTCCTTGGCAAATTCTTCATTCAGTACTTTGACAGCTTCCTTGGCATCTTCGTCGCGTACACCGATAGAAGTAGAGTTTTCTGATGATGCCTGACTTACCATAAACACAGAAATACCGTTGTCGGCAAGGGCAGAGAAGATACGACGGTTCACACCAATCACACCAACCATCGAAAGACCAGTAACTGTGATGAGTGTAGAACCCATGATGCTGCTGATACCCTTGATTGGTTTCTCATCATCTTCAATCTTAGCCTTGATGAGAGTTCCTGGGTGTTCTGGGTTGAAAGTATTCTTTACCTTGATAGGTATGTTCTTTACACAAACCGGATAGATTGTAGGCGGATAGATTACCTTTGCACCAAAGTTGCAAAGTTCCATAGCCTCAACATAGCTGAGTTCGTTGATGGTGTATGCAGACTGGATAATGCGTGGGTCGGCAGTCATAAATCCGTCCACATCGGTCCAAATCTCCAGCACCTCAGCATTAAGGGCGGCAGCTATGATGGCTGCAGTATAGTCGCTACCACCACGTCCGAGGTTGGTTGTTTCGCCATTATCCTTATCGCGAGAGATGAAACCAGGAACCACAGCGATGCGTGGCAATGTTTTGAATTGCTGACGAACCAATTGGTTTGTCAGTTCGGAGTCGAGCACATTCTTGCCCCCCTTGCGCTCCGTACGAATGAAGTCGCGAGAGTTCATCCTCACACCCTGTTCGAACATATTTGCAACGATGTTGGAACTCAGACGCTCACCATAACTTACGATGGCATCGAGAGTCTTTTCGCTCAGGTCGTGAATCAGATAGACACCATGATATATACTTTTAAGCTGCTCAAATAGAGAATCGACAGCACGCATCACGTCTGCATGGCGCTCTATATTGCTTACGACGCTGTCGATGAGCTGATGATGACGCTCAACCATAGCATCGAACTCCATGCGATACTGCTTGTTGCCCTCCTGAGCCATGTGAGCGGTGGCAATCAGCTTATCTGTTATGCCAGATAACGCACTGACGACCACTACTACAGGCTGCTTCTGAGCCTCTGCTTCAACAATTTTCTTCAAGCTTAGAATGCTTTCTACGGAACCTACGGATGTTCCGCCAAACTTTAATACTTTCATTGCTTTTCTTTAAATATATTTTTTACGTTTATTCCGAACCAAATTACAGCAACACCAAAGAATGCTGCCATAGCATAGGAAGTAGTGTCGCCCAGGACTGTTGCGAGCCAGATGCTGACTCCTAAACAGACTATCACAAAGAATAGTGACAGACTGAACACTATCTTCTTGACTTTATTCATTTCCATCGCGAAATCTCCGGTTATTTATTGAGTTTCCAACTATAACCGTCCTTGGTGTCCTTTACCTCGAAACCAAGTTCTGCCAAGCGGTCACGAATCAGGTCGCTGGTTGCCCAGTCTTTATTCTGCTTAGCCTTCATGCGTTGTTCGAGCAACATATCAACTACCTTACCATAGGCTTCTTCGCGAGCTTCGTTTCCACCCTCGCCATTACCTTCCTTCAGACCAAGCAGATCGAAGATAAAGGTGTGCATAAGTGAGGTGAGAGCCTCAAGAGCGTCCTTGCCGATGGTTTCCTTCTTGTCGGCAACACTATTTATCAGTTTGCTTGCTTCAAACAAATTGGAGATGACGATAGGAGTGTTGAAATCGTCACACATAGCATCGTAGCACTTCTGACGGATTTCCTCAACAGCGGCAGAAGTAACAGTACCTTCACCAGCAACTGGCTGCAAACCGCCCAAAGCCTTCCATGCATCCATCAGTCGTTCAAGTCCCTTCTCAGCTGCCTGCAATGCTTCGTTCGAGAAATCAACTGTAGAACGATAGTGAGCCTGCAGGATGAAGAAACGGATAGTCATAGGGCTGTAAGCCTGTTCCAGCTTCTCATGCTTTCCGCTGAAGAACTCAGGCAGGGTGATGAAATTGCCAAGCGACTTACCCATCTTCTGACCGTTGATGGTAATCATATTGTTGTGAATCCAGTACTTAACCATTTGGTCGCCCTGAGAGGCAACTGCCTGAGCTATTTCGCACTCATGATGAGGGAATACGAGATCCATTCCGCCTCCGTGAATATCGAAGTGGCTGCCCAGGTATTTTCTGCCCATAGCAGTACATTCGCAGTGCCAACCTGGAAAACCTATGCTCCAAGGACTCTTCCAGCGCATGATGTGTTCTGGCTGTGCTGCTTTCCATAGGGCAAAGTCAGCCTGATTCTTTTTCTCTCCGACACCAGCCAACTCACGACTCGCATCTTTCACATTCTCCAACGAACGACCAGAGAGGATTCCGTATTTATGCTGTTTGTTATAACTCTCTACATCAAAATAGATTGAGCCGTTGCTTTCGTATGCAAAACCGTTTTTCAGAATCTCCTCAACCAAGTCAATCTGCTCCATGATATGTCCGGTAGCATGTGGTTCGATGCTTGGACGCAGACATCCGAGTGCATCCATTGCATCGTGGTATCGGTTTGTATAGTACTGAGCCACCTCCATTGGTTCAAGCTGCTCCAGACGAGCCTTCTTGGCAATCTTATCCTCACCCTCGTCGGCATCGTGCTCCAAATGGCCTACATCAGTGATGTTGCGCACATACCTCACTTTGTAACCCAGGTGCATCAGAAAACGGAATACCACATCGAAAGTGATAGCAGGACGGGCATGCCCCAGATGGGCGTCTCCATACACAGTAGGACCACACACATACATGCCCACATGACCCTCATTCAGAGGCTTGAACACTTCCTTTCGTCTCGTCAACGTATTATATACATAAAGAGCTTGTTCCATAATATTTACAATTTCGCGCCGCGAAGGTACGAATTTTCTGCTAATCAGACGAAAAATGACCAAGAAAAGTTTTCATATGTATCGCGTGCGCACATGAGAAGACAAAATCATCCAAGTGTGCAAAAAATCTGTCATCTTACATCTTTCATCAAAAATAGTTCGCAGAATTTGCGAATATAGAATCTTTTGTGTTAACTTTGCATCACAATAAAAAAGTGATATGGAGATTAAGTTTGAAAAGGACTATCTGAAAGAACTGTTCTATGACGGAGTGGCAAGCGATAAGCAACATCGCTTTCAGCCACAAATAGTCAGGAAATATGTGAAGGTAGTGAACATACTTGACTCTGTAGCAAAAGTAACTGATCTGTACCGCTATCGTGCCTTACACTATGAGAAATTGATTGGTGATAAGAAGGGACTGGAATCGGTTAGAGTGAATGACCAATATCGCATAGAATTTAAATCCAGCGAATCAGAAGGAATCACTATTTGCAATATTATTGAATTGTCGAATCATTATAAATGAAAATATTATGGGAAACTTAGGCTATGGAGCATTTGCCACTCATCCTGGAGAGGTTCTGAAGGATGAAATTGAAGAGCGTGGTATCAGTCAGCGGCAGTTGGCTGACAGCATGGGGCTAACCTATTCGGTAGTAAATGAGATTCTGAATGGTCGTCGTCCCCTAACTGCTAAAACTGCATTGATGTTTGAGGCTGCACTTGATGTTCCAGCCGATTCGCTGATGTATCTGCAGACTAAGTATAATATGCAGACAGCACGAAAAGATTCTACACTACACGATATTCTGAAAAAGATTCATAAGATAGCAGCTGTATTCTAAATAAATTTCCCACACATTTTAATAATGAGTGGGGTTTTGTAGTTTTTGGAATACATGTACATTAATATGTACATTTTTATTTGAAAGGACGAGAATAATGTTGTATCTTTGCATCTGAAAGTAATAAAGGAAACGACTATGACATCATTATCTTTTTCAGATTTTAGGAAAAACATGGCAGGTTCATTCGACCTTGTAGATGGGGGCGAGCGTGTTTATATTAATCGTGGTAGACGGAAGATATATGCTATCATTCCTATTGACGACGATGACTTGACTATTACTCCTGCATTGGAAGCCAAAATAGAAAAAGCTCGTAAAGAATATCATGGTGGTAAGACACTACATTTTGAAAATGCTGCAGCAGCCCAGAAATGGATGGATGAACTATGAGCTACCGTATTGATAGTTGAAGTTGAAGGGCATTATAATGATAAGTAAAATAGTTTATTTCGGGATGAGGGAATGCCCTCTGAATACAAATACTTCCTATTCATTTTCGGATGAGTAGGAACTTTTTGAAAAGAAAAATAAGATGTATTAAAAAATAGTTTGCATCTTCGCATAGTAAATAAAAACAGAGTAAAATCTGATCTCTTGAAAAGAACATAAATCTGGGGTGAAACACGTACCTGTCCCTAATGCTCCTGAGAAGACGAAATCATCCATGTGTGCAATTTTTAAATTGCCCCCTCAAAAATCGTTCATTAATGAATTTCATCGTATTCATTAATGAATTGGATCGATTTCATTAATGAACAGGAAAAAAGACACTAATCTGAGAAATCGGAATCATACAAGTGTGCAATTTATAAAGGTCGTATGTTTCGTCTTAAAGTCCGAAAGGGCACGGACTCACAGTCCGTAGGCGTCGGACTGAGAGTACGTTGGGGACGGACTGAGAGTCCGCAGGCGTCGGACTAACATCAGCCTTTCTAAACAAAAAAGACCACCACCCCAATAGGGATGGCAGCCCAAACGTTTATATGAAAAACTTATTTTACAAATACCTTTCTGATGCTTCCATCACTCATCTTAACTATGTTTATACCTTTATTCGGTTGAGCAATACGAACGCCATCGATTGTGTAGTATTCTTTATTTTCATCATCGCTATAAACATCATCTATGCCTGTAGTATCAAGAGTAAATGTTCCTGTAACTACAACATCCTCAGCAGGCATTGTTTCTGGTATCTCACTCCAGCCAGAGAAAATATATCCTTCCATAGTTGGTTCTGGTTCTGGGGTAATGGATGACCTATATTCTATTTCGTAGGATTTGTACTCCTTGTCATCAACCATATAAGTCAGTTTATAACTATTCACGGAGAAGGTCCCTGTAACTACAACATCCTTTGCAGGCATTGTTGCAGGTATCTCACTCCAACCGGAGAAGGTGTAGCCTTTCTTTATTGGAGCTTTCTGCGGAGTAATAGCTGAGCCATATTCTACATCAAATGATTTGTATTCCTTACCATCAATCATATATATCAGCTTATAGGAAACTACAGGTTCCTTTACAGTTATAGTGTATTCAGAAGCTTTGCTTGAGTAGCTTACAGCATCTATAGTAGATGTACGAATAGCATAGATGCTGCCTTTACCTGTTTTGGCATCATCAATTACGTTTACAGGGATGCGAAGCAGTTCGCCATATGAAAACCGATTCAGATTCATATTATACAGAATGAACAGACGATCGCCATTTGCTAAAGTCTGCACATTCAGGGTGTGACCATTGACAGCAGCACCTTTTGTTACTTCGCTTTCAGAAAAAGTCACTCCTTCGGGAAGTGAAAGATTAAACTGCAAAGCAGTTATACCTCCCACGCCTGCAGCTGTAACGACAAGTTCAGCTTCCTCGCCGGCAATTGCTTCAACAGGCGCAACTGTGAGCGTCTGCCCCATTGCGCATATACTTGTCAATGCAAGTAATAAGGTGTAAAGAATTCGTTTCATAATTATGATGAAAATAAAGAGTTATTAATAGTGTTTGTTAAATGGTATTCCATTAATTGTTTTTGCCATATTTAATTAAATTATATATTTCTTTTAATAGATATCTAAATCATGTCTTCTCTTTCTACCAACAGTTTCATAAACTTTATATTCAACTCCTGATATAGTTACATTGGAAAGTTTATTATATATATCAACAGTAGAAGCATCACTACCAAAACCATCTCTTGGACATGCAGAACTATTAGCAGGAATTGCAATATATTGTTTTGCTAATGATTCTCCTGTTGTTATAATATTATTAGCACTCCATAATTTATTATCAGGATTATATTCTGGTAAAGTTGTTCCGATTAATCTCCAACCGGGTGAACTCATATCATTAACTATTGGTGAAATACTTGTCATTGTTGAAGGATTAGTTTGACCTACATACCAATAATAAACAGTTTCCACTATTGTAAAGTCTATTTTTGAATTTATCAACTCTGCCGTACTATAAATATGGTAACCCATGACGTCGGTACATGAAAACTCTACTGCAGAGCCACCCTCGTAGGTAAGTGATTCTATATGTCTCATTTCTGGCATTACCAGATAGATATATTTCCCATCGGCAGTAACTGAGCCTGTAGCAGGGATTTCACTTTCACTAATTTTCGTAGCTACATCGATGAAGTTATCAGCAGTTACTGCATTACCATTGTTTGTTCCTGCATACCAATAGACCTGCTTTTCTCCAACGGCTCCACCACCATCCTTCATGATTCTGATGATACTAACCATATCGGCTACATCTACAGTACCATCTTCGTTGACATCACCTTTAAGAGGTTCGTTGTTACCACTCTGTGCAAATGCACTTACACAATACAACATCATTGTTGCGAGAAAAAAGA
>DDQG01000021.1 GCA_002342585.1 Prevotellaceae bacterium UBA2448 | reverse complement strand
ACCAATAAATTGAAAATTATGAACTATAAATTGACATTGGATATGTTGAAGAAGGTGTGCAAGCCTTCTTCAACTTCGGAAGAGAAACTGGCGGAGTTTTGTTCGCAGTTTAATTTTTACGCAATTGATTTCGAACTCGATAATGAGCTAAGGGCTGCTGCTTTCCTTGCTCAGGTGGTTTCGGAGACGGGTTGTCTGCAGAGTCTGGAGGAGAACCTGAATTATTCGGCAGAGCGTATCATTCAGGTGTGGCCGAAGAGGTTCAACAGGGAACGTGCTGTGGCGTGTGCGCATAATCCGGAGAGACTCGCCAATACGGTTTATGCCGACAGGTTGGGCAACGGAAATTACTATTCTGGTGATGGGTTCCGCTATCGTGGACGGGGGTGTCTGATGCTGACGGGCTATCATAATTATTTCCAGTTTATGGAATTTGCGATGGTGGAGTACGGCATGAATCTGTTGCCCGAAGATGTGAGCCGTTATCCAGCTGCTATCCTGAGTGCTATGTGGTTCTGGAAGGAGCACCGACTGAACCGATATGCCGACATGGGGGATATTGATGCTATCACACGGGATATAACCGGCAGCCTTAGTGATGCGGAGAACCGGAAACGCAGATACATTAGGGTTTTACAGCTGTTGGCTGTTGGCTATTAGCTATTAGACAAGAAAAAAGCTGACTGGGCGATTGTCTGGTCAGCTTTTTTTGTTGCAACCTGTGCAAAAATTGCACAAGTTCAATTTTGGAACACATGATAAATGAAAAAAGCAAATGTAATAATAAAAGCAGTCTGTAAGGATTACTTACAAGTTCAAATTAAACAACAGTCAAGGAATTCTTGACAGTTCAACAAGAAAGAAACAAGCGAATGTGTGTGTTTAGGTTAGTGCAATAACCAAAATATAAAGGAAATCGTTTAGTCGAGTAACCTTTTTTCTATAAAATTGGGTTATTGCACTAAGCTTTGCACACCTTCTACATGGTTGCCAATGAAGGCTGGGATGTAGTCGGCAGTGGAGTGCCAGCCGGGTTTGGAAGGCATAGTGTCTGAGATGGTTTTCCCGTTGATTTTAAGATTTTCGAATCGGATATTTTTTACTTTGCGCTCTGCATCGTATCCGTTGATTACAGACAGGTTTGGAGTAGTGCCTTTGTAGCGGATGTGGCGGAATGTGATGTCTTCCACACTTCTGCCTGGAGCTGTGCAGTATTTCTGGTTGTATCCTACTTTTACCTGAAAGAGGCTGCCCTGAAGAATCTGTTCGATGCGTATGTTGTCGAACAATACTTTGCGAACAAGGTTGTTGTCGCCACAGTTGATTGCAAGGCATCCCTGATAGTCTATCTGTGGTTCGCTCTGACAGAGTATGTCGATGTTTTCGTATATGAGATTCTCAATCGTGTCACCTCGTTCGGAGTTGCCATGAATGCCAATGAAGATAGGGTGGGCAACATCAGCCCAGAGGGTGGAGTTCTTCATTCGAATGTTGCGGGTGTTGCCACTGAATCCTTTGCGAGTGGCATAGGCTGTGGTGCAGTCATCGCTGTTGCGGCAGAATACCCTGTCGTACTCTACATTCTCCGATGCAAACACATTCAGTCCGTCGCCCCAGGAAGGATGGGAAATGGAACGGACATCGTGGAGGCGAACTCCGTTGCTGCCACCTACAGGACAGGTGTTCAGCACCATTCCATCGATGAGAACATTCTTGGAGCGGTGTATATGACAACCCTCATAACCATCTTTCGGGCGAGCAATGCCACGCCCCAGGATGCTTACGTTTTCTGCGTCCTCTATGGCGAATGTACCTGTGAAGTAACTGCCCCCTGCAAGATAAACTGTAGTGTTTGACTCTACCTTGATAGTTTTCTCATTATATAATCCTGGAGCATAGTACTTGAAGGTGCGCTTCTGTTGTTTTGCAGTTTTCTTCGCATCAGCCATGCTTTGTGGCGGAGCAGAGGTGAAGAGCAGGAGGTTGTTGTCTGTTCTGTCATCAAATTCCACACTCACATTTTCGGGTTGGAAAAGCAGAAATTGAACGGTGGAGTCGTTCTGAATGTTTGCAATAACTCCTTTGTAGTCGGGACGAATCCTGACCTTGTGGAAGGTCTTGCCGCTGCTGACTACACGCACAAAGACATCCCCGATGAAATCGAACATTGCATAAGATATTTTACTTACATTATGACCTGTTTTGCAAGTTTCGGATGATGATTGTGGCAGGGCAGCATTCACCTTTGCCATATAGGTGTCGATCTGTATCCATTGGTCTGTGCCGCGTGGTTGAACATATACCTTATAATCATGCATCAAGGGGGCTCCTTCAGGTGCTGGGTAGGTAAATGTATGGTGTAACTGCTTTGATTCCTTTACCTTCGGTTTTTCTCCCTTCACGATGCGTTCTGTGTATGGCATCTGGAGTCCCTTCCTGCCTACATAATGGTCGTAGGGCAGACGATATATATCCCAGAGTTTTCCTCGTCCCATCTCGCCTGGAGTTGTCCATCCGCAATAAAGTCCTGTGCAGTCATTCCACGTGGAGAAGGGCACTTCGTAACCGAGGTTGTACTTTGCTGTGTATTCAAATCCCTTGAGCAAACGATTGTCGAGTGCACCCCATAGGTCGTCGCCCTGTTCATAAGCCATTTCACAGGTCTGTGCCAGAGCCTCCAGTCCGAGTTGTACGTGCGACTGGTCGCGACCTGTCTCCTGACATTGTCCTGTTTCGCTTATGTAATGTGGCAGGGCACCATTATCGTAGGCGTTAAGGTAGTAATCGACTGCTGCCTTATAGATGGTGCTGTCCTGAAGGAATATGCCACAAGCCATTCGCAAACGGTTTACGATAGCTCCCCAGTTGCCGTTGGCGTAAGGGCTGTCTGCTTCAAACTGTTTCATCATCGGCATCATAGCTCGTTCTATCATCGCCTTCCACTCAGGAGTCTGGTGGCTCTGGAGCAGAGTCATAGCCCTCACGAGGTAGAAACACTGAATGGCACAGAGTGGGGCATCATGACCTTCTATCCTCTGCAAGGTATTGGCATATGCATTGATAATCTTGAGTGCTTCTTCGGTCTGTCCCTCCTTGGCAAATGTAAGAGCTGCCTTCATGTCGCGTTCGCTACCCGCTTTGGTAGAACGGAATTCTCCGTCGCGAGCAATCACCTCATAGGGACCTGCCATGTGGTAGGATGTCTGTGCCTGTGTGCATAGACTGAATCCTAAGAATATGATGGTGAGAGCCTTCTTCATTTTATGTACTTCTTGCCGTTAATTATATATATGTTCGAACCTTGAACATCTTGAACTCTACGTCCTTGCAGGTCGTAAATAATATCTTCTCTTTGAACTCTTGAACTCTCGAACTCTTGAACTTCTTCAATGCCAGTAGGTGCACTGATGAATATGAATTCGAAAGGGAAATCTGTGACTTTGTTGCCTGTGTCTGGATCAGCTTCTCCATCGGGTGTCATTGCCCAGTATTTTGTTGATGTACCTACTTTGGTGTATAGAGCATATCTGTCCATACCAACTGCTTTGTTCAGATAAAAGAAGCCGGATGCACGAAAGGATACTTTACCATTGGTGCCGAGTCCGGAATTTTCCCCTACTTCCTTTATGGCATATCTGCCGGATGTTTCTGTTATTTCCCATATCTGGTTTGCTGCAGGAGCTTCCGGATTGCCCTCTGTGAAGGTGACAAGTTTGTTCAAGCCGTTGTCGGTCATGTAGGTGTTGCTTCCTGCATGACGAATCATATAGCAGGCTGGTTCGATGGGACTTGTGGCAGACTCGTCATTAATATATATATTGTACTCGATATCCTGTTCTGTCTGATTGTTTTTGATAGTAACAGAGTATGTGCCAGATGTGCTCATGCCGTCCAAAGTGAGTGTGCCGTCAGTTGTGCCGTCGTTCCATAGATATCGCACATCACCCATCGCTTCTGGGGTGTAGGGCTGGAGACTGACGATATCGTTGCCTGTTGCGACTAAAGTGGTCTGATTTTCTTTTGTGGTGCCATTTACTACCATATCAGCTCTGGCATAGATTGGTGTAAGGGCGAAGGAAACCAGATGCTGGCGTCCGCCCTGGTTAGTTACTATAGCTTGAAAAAATCGTTCACTGCCAAGGGCTGGTATTTCTGCAGATGCAGTCGCATTGCCGTCACACCAGATGGTGTTGTCCCAACCTGCATAGGTGGAAGCTGAAAATCCCAGTTTGTCGCCATAGAAAACAGTTGCTTCTGTAACATTGCTGTTGGTGGTTCCGTGGGTTAATGATGTGTTCAGAGGGGATTCTGTGCAGTCTCCAGTTACTGCGATAGAGAACGACTGCTGACTCTTTACACCATTTTTATTTGTGTATGTAGCCCTATATACAAAACTCTTATTAGCTGTCACTGTGATACTGCGAGCAGTTTCGCCTGTGTTCCAAAGCCAGTTGCCTGTATCTTCCTCTCCTTCTGGCAGAACAACCGAAAGGGTGAGTGTCTTTCCTTTTTCTACTGTTTCTGTGCTGACATTCTTCCAATGGTTTTTCAGTCCACCAAGGTCTGACTGCTGAATGATTTTGCTATCCACTGTGATGAGAGGTTTCAGTTCTGTAGGACGAGTATCCTCAGTTGCAAACGGACGAGTGTTCATAAGTACTGAATAACCCAAATGGTCGTAACCGCCACTTGTGCTACCTACACCACCAGCGTCAATTCCCATCTTGTCATAAGCCCACTCAGAGAATGGCATCTTTACACCTTTTATACCTTCGTAATGACCGATAACCGTACCCCAATAAGGACGAATCTGTTCACCTGTAGCATATGTTTCCTGTTTCCAAGAACGGCTATCCCACCACGCCAAACCACTTTCTGCATAGTGGTATGTGGTCCATGGCAGGTCTGTGATGCCCTGCTGCTGAGCAGCTACGAATTCTATACCTGCTGCCAGACGATGATCCATATATGAGAAAAGGTCGTCGCCCTGGTTCCATCCTATCTGTGCTAAATCGACGGCGAGTCCGAGTGCCATAGTAGCATGACCAATGTCGCGACCGGATTCCTGCATCTGTCCTACCTTTCCGTAAGCACCTGTCTCGCCGCTCCATTCTGAAGTAGTTACAACGAGGTTGCCCAAGAACTCCGTAAGTCCGTCGTTGAGAATGGGGTTTGCTGTGCGCGGATCAACATATGTGCCTACCTGATCGTATTTGAAAAAAGACATTCCCTGATTATAGATGAATACATCGTCGCAAAGGATACCTATACAAGCTACGCAGAGTGCGTTGCAGAGTCCCCAGTTAGACCAGTAATGACCTGGACACTGTCCCCAACGGCCTGCATTTTCCCATGTGCCATTCCTGCCACGGAGAAATCCTATTGCCTTCGGATACCACACTCTGAGCATCCACTGCTTGAAGGTTTGAAAATCTTCCTTGCTCCAGCCGTCGTAGTCGCGCATCAGTTCTGCTGCATTGGCAAACTGATAACCATAGAGTCCTGCAGCAAGAGCGTAGTTGGAGTTTCCGCTTACATCCTTGCAGGTGTTTGCCCATGCCATCAAAACCTCGACGGCGTGTTTTGCACAGGCTTTATTCCCTTCGAGATGCCAGCGGAGAGCATTCTGATAGGCGATGGTAGCTCCTCTGGCTGCGTTGATATAGTTTTCGCCAGAACCGCCTCCACGAACGATGACTTCAACAGGATAAGAGGCTGCTGATGACTGTGCGTAGGCTGCTGATTTCAGAACCTTGAATGCCTGAACTACTTTTTCGTTTCCATCGGCAATCTGCTGACGAATACGGATGAAGTCTGCTTCGGTATGCAACATGCCAGGGTGCAGGAATCCCCTGTTCGTATCGTATTCACCAACAGGAATGGCTGAGGTGTCGAATGTCTTATTCTTTCTGGTCTTAAACAAAGTTACAGCATTTTTTAGGGCTGTGTTGTATTGGTTGTAAACAGTTTGAGTCTTCTCAGATGCAGCTATGTTTTCACAAATGCCTATCATATCGTAGAGGGTGGTCACAGCCCCATCTGGATAACCATCTGTGCTCAGTGCCTTTGCATCAGCAATTGTTTTTAATAATGTGGTGTTGTTTCCTGTCTGTGCCTGAGTGTTAGTCAGTGAAAGACCAAGGAAGAAAAAAAATGCGAGTAGTAATTTCGTTTTCATAGTGTTTTTTTGATTTTCTGTTGCAAACATACTGTATTTAGATTTGTGATGTGCGTTTCAATTGTCTATTTTTGTGGAAAAAATGTCCAAAAACTATTATTCAGACAATTTTGTGTTGAAAAATAGACAATTTCTGACTTCTATTATTTACATTTGCAGCGACTCAATATGAAAAAGATATTTACAATACTTCTTTCTCTGTGTTCCGTTTTGATTTATGCCAATGGAAACGCACGACTTTTTACTGTGTCAGACGGTTTGCCTACAAACCAGATACGGCAAATTGTTCAGTTACCAAATCTTCAGATGCTTGTTGTTACAGAATGTGGCACAAGCCTTTTCGACGGAAAGGAGTTTATAACGCAACCATGTAATCTGGATAGTGTGATGCCGTTACCGAAGTTTGGCGCTTTTGGCTATCTATGGCAAGGTGATTCGTTGTTGTGGTTGAAGGATTTCTATTCTCTCTATATTTTTGATGCACGTAATAAAACGTTCAGATATGATTACGCGCAACGTATTCAAAATCCAGAAATACGCCGTTTCATCGGAGAAAATGGTGATTCGCTTACTCATGCCATCATCAACCAAAACGATTCTCTGCGCGAACATTTCGAAAAACTCGTAGAAGGAACGGATTTGGAGGGCAGCTGGATGCAGACTGTCTGTCGTGATCATCAGGGTGGTCTGTGGATGGGAACCCGACAAGGCGGTATCCTCTATGAACGTCCTCCGCATCCTATGGCTACAGTTAGTCAGTTGCAGAATGATGATGTGCCTTTGAAGGTTGCAGAATTGTCCCCTGGAAAACTGCTTGTTGGAGGTCTTCGGGGCTTGTATATATATGATTGTGTTTCGCAGAGTATAGAACGCACTCTGGTGAAAGGAAATCTGTCATGTACGGATATAACCTCTGATACGAAGGGGCAAATATGGGTGAGCAGTGGATTAGGACTTTACTGCTATGACAATGGCTCGCTCACCCTTTATGATGGACATAACACAAAGGGACTTCTGCATAGTAAGATTCGTTTTGCTTTGCCACTTGACGGCGAAAGACTGTTGGTGTGTAACCTGCAAAACGAACTTGGACTTTTCTACCCGAAGAAAAAATTTTTCAGCCGTCTGAACACCAAACTGCCAGAACTGTCATCTTATCGCACTATGGTAGCTGCATGTCAGTTGAACCGTCCCGAACTGATAGCTGTATGTACTCAAAATGGATTTTTTGTGCTCGATGTGAAGAAAGAAAAAGTGCAACAGATAGAAAGTCTGAAGGATGTGGCTCGCTATTCACATAAGTTTACCAGTATTCATTATGATAAGCGCAATCGTGTATGGTTGGGAACTCCTGCCGGGCTCCTTTTCCTGCAACCAGAGGCATCTGGATATGCAGTGAAACGACTCACGAAAGAAGATGGACTGCCCAATAATTCTATTCAGAGTATAACGGAAGATATTCGAGGTAATTTGTGGGTAGGTACTGCGATGGGTGTTTGCAGGGTAAATGTGACAAATGATGGTATGGTGTATATTTTGCCATTGTGGACTGATGACGGATTACCAAGGATTGAACTGACAGAACGCGGTATATGTCCTACTTCCGATGGATTCGTGTATTTTACTTCCGATGCAGGACTCATATCACTGAAGTCGGAGGATTTCAATCAACAACAACCGCCGCAGAGGGTTGAAATAGTTGATGTGCAGGTTATGGGTAAATCGCTTGTGACTATTGCCACTAATTTGGAATTCAAATATTATGATAATAATATTGTCATAAAATTCTCAACTCTCAACTATGCTACACCTGAAACAACTATGTATCGTTTCCGTCTTGTAGGTGTAGAGGATAAATGGAATTACGGAAATGGAAAGGAGGGGCTGCTTAGTACGGCTTACTATGCCTTACACCCAGATATATACACTTTTGAAGTTCAGGCTCGTATCGGGGTAGGTGAATGGGGACCGCTTACGACATTAGAACTTACTGTCAACCCTCCTTTGTGGCTTACCTGGTGGGCAAAACTCATTTATCTGCTTATGGTTTTAGCGGTTGTGTCTGCAGCAATACATTTCTATCTGAAGAAACGCAAACATAAGTTGGAACGTGAGAATGAGGAAAAGATAAATCGACTGTTCGAACTCCGTGATGAAGCTCGTCGTCAGTTTGCCCTCTCTGCAGACATTGACCCCGATAAGGTTGCTTCACTTAGTGAAGATGAAGAACTGGCTACTCGGATGATGAGTGCAATAACTAGGAATATTGATAATCCGGATTATACTGTCGATATGCTTGCGAGCGATGTGGCTATGAGTCGTGCCAGTCTTTATAAGAAATCAAGTACTATGTTAGGAATAACTCCTAACGATTTTATGCGAAATGTGCGTTTGAAACAAGCTGAAACTCTTTTATCAGACTCGAGTATGCCTATCTCTGAAGTTGCTGAACGTGTGGGATTTAGTACTTCGCGCTATTTTAGTCAGTGCTTCAGACAGATGTATGGGGTTACTCCGAGTGAATATAGAGAAGGCAAATAGTTTTTGTTTAAAGTATGAGAAAAAGGAGTTTTATAGGATTTATGGTGACTGCCATGCTTTGCATGGTTATTTGCAGCTGTGGCGGTTCTGGTAAGGGCAATAAGAGTGCCGTGAAGGGACGCTCGCAGGGAGTTCCATATGAGTTGTTGGTTGTTGCCGACAAGGAATGGCTGAAGTCGGGTGCCGGACAGACCCTAATGGATGTGGTTGAGGGACCGATAGAGGGATTGCCTCAGTACGAACCGCAGTTCCGTTGTACGAAGATAAACAGAACGGGATTCAATAGTACTTTCAAGGTCTATAGGAATATTGTCATTGCTGAGGTGAACAGGAAATATGCGGAGGCAGAGATGAGGATTGCCCGAGATGAGTATTGTCGTCCGCAGTTGATTGTGTATCTGACTGCTCCCGATGATAAGGCGTTTGTGGAAATGATGCAGACAAGACAGGAACAGTTGCTGGATTTATTCAATGAACAGGAACTGAGTCGCGAACGGGCTGTGCTGAAGAAGAAATATAGTCAGGTGGTGAAAAAACAGGCTGAACGACAGTTTGGGGCTGTGTTCCTGGTTCCGCAAGATATTGACGAGGTGAAGCAAGGAGAGAATTTCTTCTGGGCATCGGCAAGTAAGCAGGACTTCAAACTGAATGTGTGCATGTACCGATTGCCGCTGCGTGACCTTTCACTCGACGATTTTGTAGTTGCTCGCGACTCTGTGATGAAGACCAATATTCCTGGTGGCAGGGAAGACCAATGGATGGAAACCGATAGCAGAACTGTCAGTTTCAGACAAAGACCGACTGCTGACGGCAAAGGACTGATAACCGTTGTGCGCGGACTGTGGGATATGAGGAATGATGCTATGGGAGGTCCGTTTGTGGCTTATCTGATGACAGATGAGAAGATGCAGAGTCTGGTGGTTGCTGAAGGTTTTGCTTTTGCTCCAAACGAGAAAAAACGTCCCCTCATACGTGAACTGGAGGCTGCTCTGCAATCGGTTTCTTTTTAATGGAATACTCACTTTCGGGTATAAAAATGATGCTTGAGTGAAAAGTTTTATACCTAAAATTTGGTATTTAATTCGAAGTTTGCATATCTTTGCAGCACCTAATAGAAAGGATAAAGGATATTAACATTTTAAAGAATAAACATTATGGCTTACGTAATTAGTGACGATTGTGTAATGTGTGGAACTTGCGCTGGTGAGTGTCCATCAGGTGCTATCTCTGAAGGTGATGGCAAGTATGTAATTGATGCTGATGCATGTGTTGACTGCGGTACTTGCGCAGATGCATGTCCAGCTGGCGCAATCGCTCCAGGTGCTTAATTGCAAATTGTAATACACAATTGAGTACAGCGGCAAACTTTCATGGTTTGCCGCTTTTCGTTTTAAAAAACGACAACATTATTTTGATATTAGCTTGTTTAGCCGTATCTTCGCGACTAAATTCCAATACCATAATTATGAAGCATTTTTGTTCTACTTGTCTGTTTATTCTTTTTGCAGCGATGTGTTCGCTGAATAGTTTTGCACTTTCAACAAAGGATAAAATAGACCTTGCCGGTGAATGGCAATTTCAGATAGACCGTAACGGAACGGGCGAGAAGGAGGGCTGGTATAAGCCAGACATGAAGTTTGGCGACAGAATCCTGTTGCCTGCAAGTATGCCTGAACGTCTGAAAGGTGATGATATAAGTGTGAACACCAAATGGGTGGGTTCGCTCTATGACTCCAGCTATTTTTTCAATCCATACATGGCGAAGTACAGAAAGCCGGGCAAGGATATGAAGTTGCAGTTTTTCTTGACTCCAGACAAGCACTATGTGGGCAAGGCTTGGTATCAGAAGCGTTTTACTTTGGCAAAGGGTAAGAAGTCTGTAGATTATGAGTTGTATCTGGAGCGTCCGCACATCGTGAGCAAGGTGTGGATAAACGGACACCTGATTGGTAGTCCGCAGAACACACTTTCTGTACCCCATGTATATTATTTCGATAATAAGGTGTTGGACAACAGCGGCGAGAACGTGCTTACCATCTGCATAGATAACGACCCAGAAACAGTGAAGGTGGGACAGGACTCTCACTCTGTAAGCGACCAGACTCAGGGTGACTGGAACGGAATCGTAGGTGATATTTATATTCGACAGGCTAATTATATCGAGAGTGTTCAGGTATATCCAGATGTAGATAAGAAACAAGCTAAAGTAAGGCTGGTACTTGATGGCGGGTATGCTAAGGAGAAGGCTACCGTGACAGTTAAGGCTGTAGCGTTCAATTCAAGCAAAGAACACAGTGTGACTGCAAAACCTGTGAATGTGACACTTGTTCCCCCTTACCCAACACCCCTTGACGTTGTGCTCGACATGGGCGACGGCATGTTGCTGTGGGATGAATTCAATCCACAACTGTATGTTCTGAATGTGGAGGTGAAGACCAAGACTCAGACTTATAGCAAGGACATCTGGTTCGGTATGCGTAAGATGGAAATCCGTGATAAGATGTTCTACATCAATGACAGGGAGGTGATTTTGAGAGGAACAGTGGAAAACTGCGATTTCCCAAATACCGGTTATCCTCCAATGGATGTAGCTTTCTGGGTTAAGTTGTTTAAGACTTGTAAGAGCTATGGATTAAACCATATGCGTTTCCATACATATTGTCCACCTGAGGCTGCTTTCATGGCTGCTGACCTGACTGGATTCTACCTGCAGCCCGAAGGACCATCATGGCCAAATCATGGTGTGAAACTGGGAAGGGGTGAATTCATCGACGAATACCTCTATGTCGAGGGCAAGAGGATTGTAGATGAATACGGCAACCATCCATCATTTACGTTCTTTGCCTTCGGAAACGAACCGGCAGGCAACTGGGTGAAGTGGTCAACCGAACATGTGGCAAAGATAAAGGAATATGACAATCGTCACCTGTACTGCGGATTCTCCGTTGGTGGCGGATGGGCTTGGCAACCAGGTAGCGAGTTTGCTGTGAAGGCTGGTGCACGCGGACTGAACGAATGGAGTAAGAGAGCTCCTGAGTCGGTTGTCAACTTCGAAAAGAACATAACTACATACAACGGCAAGGACATGCCTAATACACCAATCACTATGCCGTTTGTAAGTCATGAGACCGGTCAGTGGTGCGCTTTCCCTAACTTCGACGAGATACAGAAGTATGTTGGTGTAAACAAAGCGAAGAACTTTGAGATATTCCGTGACCTATTGAGAGATAACGGAATGGCAGGCAGAGCTCGCGACTTCATGCTCGCTTCCGGAAAACTGCAGGCTCTGTGTTATAAGGCTGAGATAGAACGTACTCTGCGCACTCCTAACTATGCCGGATTCCAGTTGCTCTCCATAAACGATTACTCTGGTCAGGGTACTGCTCTGGTGGGTGTGACCGATGTGTTCTTCGATAATAAGGGTTATATCAGTCCTGAGGAATTCCGCGAGTTCTGTTCTCCTATCGTTCCTCTCGCAAAGATAAAGAAGTTTACCTATAAGAACTCCGAGACATTTACAGCTGACGTAGAACTGTCGCAGTTCTCTGCTGCAGAAATTCCTAATACTGCTGCTCATTGGGCGGTGAAGAAAGGCGAACAGACAGTGAAGGAAGGTGATTTTGCTGCCCGCAACTTGCCTGTAGGTTGCAACATAGAACTGGGCAAGGTAACCATTCCTCTGAACTTCATCACAGAGGCAGGTAAATATACGTTCGTAGTTACTGTGCCTGGAACAGAGGCGAAGAACCACTGGGATTTCTGGGTATATCCGGAGACAGACGGACTGACTCAGTTGGCAAACAAGAAGACTCAGAAGAAAAACGCTCAGAAGGCAGGTTTCTTTGCTTTGCATGCAAACTTTAACGATGTGTATGTAACCGATTCGCTCGATGAAATGGCAAAGAAAACTCTGAAGAAGGGTGGTAAGGTGCTTATCTGTGCTGCCGAAAAGGTAAGCTACGGAAAAGAAGTGGTGCAGCAGTTTACTCCTGTATTCTGGAACACATCTTGGTTCAAGATGCGTCCGCCACACACTACAGGTATCTTAGTAGAGAACAAACACAGCATCTTCGAACTCTTCCCAACAGATTATCATAGCGACATACAGTGGTGGGAACTCGTAAACAAAGCACAGGTGATGCAGTTTACAGACTTCCCAAGAGACTTCCAACCGCTGGTGCAGAGTATCGACACTTGGTTTGTAAGTCGTAAGATTTGTATGCTGTTCGAGGCACATGTAGGCAATGGACGACTCGTGATGACTACTATGGACTTGACAAGCAACCTCGACACTCGTATCGTGGCACGACAGATGCGCTATTCTATCCTCAACTATATGTTGTCGGATAAGTTCCAACCACAGTGGACTATCGACGAGTGGCACATTGCCGACCTCTTCACAAAGGTGGCTGGTGCTGTGAATATGTACACTAAGGATTCGCCTGACGAACTCAAACCTGCGCTCGACAATTCCATTAAGCCAAAGAAATAATCTAAAATCAATATCACATGAAACTAAAACTTTTAACTTTTAACTTTTCACTTTTAATTTTCTCAGTGGGAAGTGCTTTCGCACAGAGTTATAACTTCTCGTTCGATGGTCGCGATAAGACCGCTACCCAGGTAAAACCTACAGATACGTTCAATGCAGAACGCGGATATGGTTACGACTTCCAGTATGTAATCGATGAAGCTCGCAAGATGCAGACAAACGATTTCAAACTGAGCGATGGCATTTTCTATTTCTCTGTAGCTGTGCCAGACGGAAATTATAAGGTTACTGTTACCATAGGAAACAAGAAGAAAAAAGGAAATACTACTGTTCGTGCTGAATCGCGCAGACTTTATGTATTCAACGAACAGACCAAGAAGGGTGAGTTCAAGACTTTCTCTTTTATCGTGAATAAGAGAAACACCGAGATTCTGCTACCTGACGGAAAGCGCGATGTCGTAAAACTGAAACCTGCAGAGGCAGAGGCTTTGCGCTGGGACGACAAACTGACACTTGAGATAAACGGTGATATGCCTCTGTGTTCGCAGATAAAGATTGAGAAGGTCGATGTGCCTACAATCTATCTTTGCGGAAATTCTACTGTGGTGGATCAAGACCGCGAACCATGGACCAGTTGGGGACAGATATTCGGTTACTGGCTGACTGATGAAATCGGAGTGGCTAACTACGCACAGAGCGGACTCACTGCTACTTCCTTCTACAATCAGAACCGACTGAAGAAGATTTGTGCTCTTGCAAAACCTGGCGACTATGTGTTTATCGAATTCGGACATAACGATCAGAAAGAGAAGAATGCCGGTGCCGGTGCTTACTATAACTTCGCTCATATGCTGAAGATTTATGTTGATCAGATTCGCGAAAAAGGTGCTGTGCCTGTATTCTGTACTGCTACACAACGCCGTCAGTGGGACGGAAACAAAATCAAGGAAACTCACGGAAAGTATCCTGAGGCAATGCGTTTTGTAGGAAAAGACCTGAATGTACCAATCATCGAACTGCACGATATGACTCGTGAGATGTTCGAGGCTCTTGGATATGAAGATTCTAAGCGTACTCTCGTTCATTATCCAGCTGGCACTTTCCCAAGTCAGACTAAGGCATTCGAGGACAATACACACTGGAATCCGTTCGGTGCATACGAAATCAGTCTGATGGTTGTGAAGGGAATAAAAGACCTCAACCTGCCACTCGTGAAATATATCAGTAACAGATATACGGACTATAATCCTGCTCAACCCAACGATTGGAAGACTTTCCACTGGAACTGCAGTCCGTTTATCGAAATGAAGAAACCAGAAGGGAATTGATTGGTTTATGAGAAATCTATTTATAGCCGGAATGCTGACCATTTCTCTGAGTGTGTCAGCAAATGCCAAGTGGAATGGTCCTGATGCTTTGAAGGTGCCTATCACACAGGAGTCGAAACCTTATGCCCGTTGGTGGTGGTTGGGTTCTGCCGTAGATAAGGAAGGACTGACATACAACCTCGAGGAGATGGCGAAGGCTGGAATTGGCGGTGTGGAAATCACTCCAATTTATGGTGTGCAGGGAAACGATAAAAATGAGATTCAGTATCTCTCTCCGAAATGGATGCAGATGTTGAAGCACACTGAAGCAGAGGGAAATCGCTTGGGTATTCAGGTGGATATGGCAACAGGTACTGGTTGGCCTTTCGGGGGACCACTGGTAAGTGTGGAGGATGCTGCCACAAAGGCTATATTCAAGACAGAAGGGGGAAAGACCTCTGTTGAGGTAAGCAAGACAAAACAAAAGGTAAAACGTGCTGCCCCTGGTGGTGAGGGATTCGTTATTGATCACTTCAGCAAGGATGCTGTAGCCCGTTATCTGGAACGCTTCGATACAGCATTTGTTAATCAGCAGGTGGCATTCCCTACAAATTTCTTTAACGATAGTTATGAGGTGTATGGTGCTGATTGGACTCCTAACCTGAGAGAGGAGTTTCAGAAGCGTCGCCACTATGACCTTTACGAACATCTGAAGCCTTTTACAACTCCTGATTCTCTTCGTACAGATGAGGATAAGCGAATACTTTCTGATTATAGAGAAACACTTGCAGAACTGCTATACGAGAATTTTACAACACAGTGGACGGACTGGGCACATAAACATGGTTCGCAGACTCGCAACCAGGCTCATGGTTCGCCTGCAAACCTGCTCGACCTCTATGCAGCTGTAGATATTCCAGAGTGTGAAGGATTCGGACTGAGCGACTTCGGCATTCATGGTTTGCGAAAAGACCCGGCATACACAAAGAAGAATTTCTCTGATATCTCGATGCTGAAATATGCTTCGTCAGGTGCTCATCTGAGTGGTCATCGTCTTACATCGAGTGAGACCTTCACCTGGCTTACGGAACATTTCCGCACTTCACTTTCTCAGTGTAAACCCGACCTCGACCTATTCTTTATTTCAGGTATAAACCATGTTTACTTTCACGGAGCTTGCTATTCTCCAAAGGATGCCGAGTGGCCAGGGTGGAGATTTTATGCCAGTGTGGATATGTCGCCAAACAACAACTGGTGGACTGCTATGCCTGCGTTCTCGGCTTATATCCAGCGTTGTCAGTCGATGCTCCAGTGGGGTGAACCCGATAACGACATCCTTGTATATCTGCCCTTTTACGATATGATATACGACCAACCAGGTAGTGTGGCTCTGTTCGATATCCACTCTATGGAGAAACGTGCTCCTAAGTTTATCAATACCGTGCAGACCATTATTAAGGGTGGTTACGACGTAGATTATATTAGCGATAGATATGTGCAGAAAGATGATGTCACGAAGCGATATGCAGCTATTATCATTCCTGATGTGCATTTTATGCCGCTTACCACCGTTCAGCGTCTGAACAATATGGCTGCCGCAGGTTATAAGGTTATCTTTGTAAAGGATTACCCGACATCTGTACCTGGATATGGCAAGAAGGCAGAACAGAAACAATTTGATAAGGTTTTGAAAAACCTGAAGAAAAACTCTGTTCTGGCACAAGACTACCAGTCGGCACTGGAGGCTACCAATGCCCGTGCTGAGTCGATGCGTTCTGTTCAGGGACTCAGTTGTATTCGTCGCAGCAATCCGGAGGGCTATCATTACTTCATCTCAAACCTGCAAGGTAAGTATGTTGACAGTTTCGTAGAACTGGGTGTGAAGGCAGCATCAGCTGTGTTCTACAATCCTATGAATGGCGACATAACCCGTGCGAAGATAGACGAACAGGGTAGGGTGCGCATTCAGTTGCAATCGGGCGAAAGTATCCTGCTGCGTACATTCAGCACTAACAATGCTGAGGCAGCTATCTTGCCTGCACATAAGTACTACAACAGTCTCGACTATCGTGCTACACAACTGACCGACTGGACTCTCTCCTTCAAGACGGCTGCTCCAACACCAATAGAGAAGACTTGGAAGATGCAAACTCCAAAGTCGTGGACAGAATTGGGGGATTCACTTTGCAACGAAACAATGGCAACAGGTTGTTACAAGACTACTTTCCGCATGGGAAAGATACAACCGAGTAGTGCGTTTATCCTCGACCTGGGCGATGTGCGTGAGTCGGCTCGTGTCGTTGTGAACGGTAAGGACTGTGGCACTCTCTTCGCTGTGCCGTATCGCATCGACATCACTAGTCAGTTGAAGGAAGGTGATAACATTCTTGAAGTGGAAGTGAACAACTTACCTGCAAACCGTATTGCAGCACTCGACCGCAGAGGTGTGAAATGGCGTAAGTTTAAGGAGATAAACGTTGTGGACCTGAACTACAAGCGCGACCTTTACGATAAGTGGACAGTTGTTCCATCGGGACTTTGTTCCCCTGTGAAGATTATTCCTGCGGTGGTGGAATAGCATGTTAGGAAAAATATGTACCTTTGCACGAAATTTTCAAATTATAAAACACATACAATTATGGGATTAATGGAATCAATCATTGCGCGTGCTAAGTCAAACAAGCAGCGCATCGTGCTCCCGGAATCACTTGAGGAGCGCACCATTACTGCTGCCGACAAGTCATTGGCTGACGATCTGGCTGATATCATTCTTATCGGAAATCGTCAGGAAATTCTTGCCAAGGCTGCAGAATTGGGACTTAAAAACATCGAGAAAGCTACAATCATCGATCCTGCTACAAGTGAGAAGACAGAGCAGTATGCTCAACTCTTGTTCCAACTGCGTCAGAAAAAGGGTATGACTATCGAGAAGGCTCGTGAGCAGGTGCTCGACCCACTATATTTTGGTTGTCTTATCATTAAGAGTGGCGATGCTGATGGCCAGATCAGTGGTGCTCTTTCAACTACTGGTGACACTCTGCGTCCTGCACTTCAGATTATCAAGTGTTCTCCAGGTATCACTTGCGTAAGCGGTGCTATGCTTCTTATCACTCAGACCCCTCAGTATGGCGAGGACGGAATTCTCGTTATGGGTGACGTAGCAGTAACTCCAATGCCTGATGCTGCTCAGTTGGCACAGATTGCCGTTTGTACAGCACAGACTGCTAAATCGGTAGCTGGTTTTGCAGACCCACGCGTAGCTATGCTTTCATTCTCTACAAAGGGTAGTGCAAAGCACGAAGTAGTTGACAAAGTAGTTGAGGCTACTCGCCTGGCAAAGGAACTCGACCCGTCATTGAAGATTGAGGGCGAACTGCAGGCAGATGCAGCTCTTGTTCCAAGTGTAGGTCAGAAGAAAGCTCCAGGCAGCGAGATAGCAGGTAAGGCAAATGTTCTTGTAGCTCCAAACCTCGAGGTAGGAAATATAGGTTACAAACTTGTTCAGCGTCTCGGAAATGCTGATGCCATCGGTCCTATTCTTCAGGGTATTGCCCGTCCGGTGAACGATCTGAGCCGCGGCTGCTCAGTTGACGACATCTACAAGATGGTTGCCATCACAGCTTGTCAGGCAATGGACGCGAAGTAAAGTTTAAAGTTTAACGGTTAAAGTTTAAAGAATAGATAAAAGTTTAAAGTTGATAGTTTAAAGTTGATCAAATGAAGAAAATTCTTGTACTGAACTGTGGAAGCAGTTCTATCAAATATGCGCTTTACGACATGACTGATAAGTCGGTCATTACTTCCGGTGGAATCGAGAAAATTGGTTTGCCAGACTCTTTCCTTAAACTGAAATATAATGGTGAGAAGATACAACTCGACCATCCTATCGCTGAACATACAGCTGGTGTGCAGTTCATCTTTGAAGTGCTCACAACCGGCAAATACGCTGTGTTGAAGTCGCTCGACGAACTCGACGCAGTAGGTCACCGTATGGTACACGGAGGAGAGAAATTCAACAAGTCGGTGCTCCTCACTCCAGAAGTAATGGAAGCATTTGCTGCTTGCAACGACCTTGCTCCACTCCACAACCCTGCAAACATAAAAGGTGTGAATGCAGTGACTGCTCTGTTGCCAAATATTCCACAGGTGGGTGTGTTTGACACTGCTTTCCACCAGACTATGCCTGACTATGCATTCATGTATGCTTTGCCATACGAGCTCTATGCCAAGTACGGAGTGCGTCGCTATGGATTCCACGGAACCAGCCACCGCTATGTCAGTCAGCGAGTATGCGAGTTTCTTGGCGTAAAACCAGAGGGTAAGCGCATCATCACTTGTCACATTGGTAATGGAGCTTCTATCGCTGCTGTGAAAGATGGCAAGTGTGTTGACACCAGTATGGGACTCACTCCACTCGAGGGACTTATCATGGGTACTCGTTCAGGCGATATCGATGCTGGAGCTGTTACCTTCCTTATGGACAAACTGCAGCTCGACACAAAGGGTATCAGCAACCTGCTCAACAAGAAATCCGGTCTTGCCGGTGTCAGCGAACTCTCAAGCGACTTCCGCGACATCCTGGCTGGTATCGAAGCCGGTAACGACAAAGCCCGTCTGGCTAAAGAAATGTACTGCTACCGCATAAAGAAATACATTGGTGAGTATGCTGCTGCAATGGGTGGAGTTGATATCATTCTCTTCACTGGTGGAGCTGGCGAAAACCAGTGGGAAGTACGTGAAGGAGCAACTGAAGGACTCGAATTCATGGGTGTAAAGATGGACGAAAAGAAAAACCGTTCATGCCGTGCTAAGGAAGCCATCCTCAGCGCTGATGACTCAAAGGTAACTGTCTGCTGCATACCAACCGACGAGGAACTGATGATTGCCCTCGACACACTCGAGCTGACAAAGTAATAGGTTTTCCCTATCCCTCTATAGATTATGGGAAAAATAATTGTGGCAGGCATTGGACCTGGCAGTAAAGAAGACATCACTCCTGCCGTATTGGAAGCAATAGGGCAGGCTGATGTTGTTGTGGGGTATAAATACTACTTTCAATTCATCGAAGGGTATGTGAAATCGGGGTGTGAGTGCATTGACACGGGAATGAAAAAGGAACGTGAACGTGCCGAGGAGGCATTCCGACTGGCAGAAGAGGGAAAGGTAGTAGTAGTAATCTCATCAGGTGATGCAGGAATATATGGAATGGCTCCCTTGGTTTACCAGATGAAGGAGCAAAGGCATGCGGATATAGAAATCTGTACCCTGCCTGGCATTTCCGCTTTTCAGAAAGCAGCATCGCTTTTAGGTGCGCCACTTGGTCATGATACATGCATCATCTCCCTTTCAGACTTAATGACACCTTGGTCTGTTATAGAGAAACGTATCAATGCTGCTGCAGTAGGGGACTTTGTCACTGCAATCTATAATCCTAAGTCGCATGGACGATATTGGCAACTCTATCGTCTTGTAGAAATATTCTTGAAAGAGCGAAGAACCGACACACCCGTAGGGTATGTGCGTCAGGCTGGACGCGATGAGCAAGAGGTAAAGGTAACCACTCTTGGTGAGTTCGACCCGGAGGATGTGGATATGTTCACTGTTATCCTTATTGGTAATTCGCAGTCGTATATCTCAGACGGGAATTTTATTACGCCTCGCGGCTACTATCGTGAGCAGGTACAAGAAGGTGTGAAACCCGGTCAGTCCATTATGATGGAAAGTTTCCGTACGATTCTCTCCGAAATGCAGAATCCTGATGTGCCAAAGTGGCGTCTTTGGCCTCTGTTGCATGCCATACATACTACGGTTGATTTTGATATGGAAAACTGTATATGGATGGATGAGTGTGCAACGGCTGTTATATATAACAAAATCAAGGAAGGAACGCTGCGACACATTGTAACTGACGTCACGATGGCTGCCAGCGGAATTCGTAAAGGCGCTTTGGAGAGACTGGGTGTTCAGGTGCATTGCTACATTGACGACCCGCGTTCCAAGCAAATGGCTGACGAGAAGGGCATTACCCGCAGTCAGGCTTGTATGCAATTGGCTGCAGTGGAATATCCAGATGCTCTGTATGTGTTTGGCAATGCTCCAACAGCCCTTTTCGAATTGTGCGACATAGTGCGTAAGGGCAAGGCATATCCTGCCGGCATTATTGCTGCTCCTGTAGGTTTTGTACATGTTTGTGAAAGCAAGCATGCTGTTAAGACCTTGAAACAGATACCCAAGATTGTCGTTGAAGGAAGGAAAGGGGGGAGCAATCTTGCTGCTACCCTTTGCAATGCTATACTTACCTTTGATGATGCAGAACAACTAAGACCTGGACGGGATTTATGAAATTCATCGTTATAGGTATAACGGATAATCCGCAACCGTTCTTTCCGCCTGATGTATCGGATATTATCCAGAAAGGAATAGTGTTTTCAGGTGGTAAGCGCCATCATGAAATAGTAGCTCCATGGTTACCTGAGAATGCCCGGTGGATTGATATTACTGTACCCATAGATGCTGTCTTTGAACAGTATAGTGGTCTTAAAGAGGAAATCGCTGAGCATGCTATAGTTGTTTTTGCCAGTGGTGATCCTTTATTCTATGGTTTTGCCAATGTTATCAGACAGAGGATTCCTGAAGCTGAGATAGTAGTCTATCCTACACAGAACTCCCTTCAAATTCTCGCACATAGATTAGTTATGCCTTATCACGATATGAGAATAGTGTCGTTGACGGGGCGTCCCTGGCATGAATTTGACAGGGCTCTCATTGAGGGAGCATCGAAGATTGGTGTGTTGACAGACCGCGAGCATACTCCGTCAGCTATTGCACAGCGTATGCTCGATTATGGCTACAATAACTATACTATCCATGTCGGTGAACGTCTTGGAAACCCGAACGAAGAGCAAGTAACTACACTCACTCCTGAGAAAACCGTAGGAAGTGTCTTTGCAATGCCTAATTGTCTTATTCTATGTGGAAAAAGTGATGAGCATACAAGACCTTTCGGCATACCTGATATGGAATTCTCTTTGCTTGATGGACGCGAGAAGATGATTACTAAGATGCCTATAAGGCTCTTGACCCTGCAAGCTTTGGAACTGAGAACTAAACATTCATTGTGGGACATCGGATTCTGCACAGGAAGTGTTTCGATAGAGGCACGTTTGCAGTTCCCGCATCTTCACGTATGCAGTTTCGAGATACGTTCTGAATGTGAGGATATAATAAGGAAGAATGCTCGTCGGTTTGGTGTTCCCGGTATTGATGTATATATGGGGGACTTCCTCAAAACAGATATGTCTTCGCTTCCTCGTCCTGACGCTGTATTCATCGGTGGTCATGGAGGCAGACTAAAGGAAATAATGGAATCAGTCCTGAAAGTGCTGTCACCAGACGGAATAATTGTGATGAACAGTGTGGTGGCTCCGAAGGTTGCGACAGATAGCCAACTTTTATGGAATGAGGCGTGCAAAGATTTAGGACTGAAGCAAGAACCGCCCATGAAAATAATTCTCAATGATAATCACCCAATAACTATATTAAAATGCAGAAAAGGAAAATAGCCATAATACAGATAAGTGAGGCAGGAAAAGAAATTGCCACAAAATTGAGGAATGAGTTGGGTGCTACTGTTATTGAACGTTCAATGGTTCAAGCTCAATGGTCAAAGTACGATGCTTTTGTTTTTATTGGGGCAATGGGTATATGTGTGCGTACCATCGCACCTCTTGTAAATGATAAACATACCGATCCTGCCGTTGTCTGTATAGATAGTTTGGGACAAAACGTCATATCAGTACTCTCCGGACATATTGGCGGTGCCAATGACCTGACAAGAGAGATAGCAGAACTTATCGGAGGTCGTGAGGTAATAACCACTCAAAGCGACAATGCCGGATTGTGGGCTTTGGACACTTTCGAGAAACGTTTCGACTGGCCTGTAGCCAGTGATATTTATGACATGAACGACTGTATCTTTGCTTTCGTAAACCGTCAACCTACAGCCATGCTGCTCGAAGTGCGCGATGAGGGTACCGACTATCTTGAAGCAACAAAACCTGAGCACGTAACCATAATTGACAGTATTGAAGAGGCTGACCCGAAAAAATTTAAGTTACTCATAATTGTGTCACCTTTTATTCGTAATGCACCAGAAGGAATGCTTGAGTTGCATTTTGTGCCGATGATAGGAACTGTTGGTTTTGGGTTGGCACACCATCCTCAAGATTATGCTTCTATTTACGATGAAATAGACGAAGCTTTTGCTCAGAAAGGAGTGCTACCTTGTTCGCATCGTTATTGTACTGTTGATGTAAAAGCTGACGAACCGTTTGTTGAAATGCTCACTGATGAGTATGGTGAGAAAGTTACGTTCTTTAGTGCCGATGAACTCTCAAAAGTAGAGGTGCCAAATCCGAGTGATACTGTGTTAAAACACGTGGGTACACCAAGTGTTTGTGAAGCAGCTGCGATACTTGGTTCTAATCATGGGAAACTTATTATTCCCAAGGTAAAGGGCGAAAATTGGACAGCTGCGCTCGCCTTCGATGAAAAACATCTGCGAACAAAGCATGGACATATAGAAATCGTAGGTGCCGGACCAGGTGATCCTGATTTGGTGAGTGTGCGAGGCAGAAAAATGTTAGAGAAGGCAGACCTTATATTATATGCAGGTTCTCTTGTTCCTAAGGCATTGACTGAATGTCACAAACCAGGGGCAGTAGTAAGAAGTAGTGCCGATATGAACCTTGAAGAACAGTGCCAATTGATGAAAGAACACTACGACAAAGGTCACTTCATAGTCCGTCTGCATACTGGTGACCCTTGTATATTTGGGGCTATTCAGGAGCAGATGGCGTTCTTCGACAAACAACATATGTCTTACCATATCACCCCTGGAATCAGTAGTTTCCTTGCGGCTGCAGCTGAGTTAAGGAGTCAGTTCACCATTCCTGAACGTACGCAGACCATTATCCTCACTCGAGGTGAGGGACGAACACCTATGCCAGAGAAAGAGCAACTGCACCTATTGGCTCGCAGCCAAAGCACGATGTGTATATTCCTTTCAGCCTCGATTGTTGATGATGTACAGAAAGAACTCTTGCAGGAATATCCGGAGGACACCCCTGTTGCAGCTTGTTATCACTTGACTTGGCCTGACCAAAAGATTTATCGTGGAGTACTCAAAGACCTGGCTAAGATTGTGCATGACAACCACCTCACCCTTACTACAATGCTTGTTGTAGGTGAAGCAATAGATAATCGTCAGGGATTGTCCGAACTATATGATAAGCATTTTACCCACCTTTTCCGTAAAGGTGACGATAAGGACTTATGATACTTGTATTTGGAGGAACTACAGAGGGCCGAAAAGCGGTAGAAGTACTGGAAGAAGCAGGTAAGCCGTACTTCTATAGTACCAAGACTGGCGAACAGGATATCTGTCTGCATTATGGCATACGTACCGATGGTGCTATGAATAGGGTGGATATGCAGAGGTTCTGTGTGGATTATAGCATTCGTCTTATTGTGGATGCAGCCCATCCTTTTGCTTCGACACTGCATCAGACCATAGGTGAAGTGGCAAGTTTTTTGCATATTCCTATTGTGCGGTATGAAAGAATTTATCCTCCAAGAGATGCGGATATTACTTGGATAGATGAGTACACACAGGTACCTACGGATATCCACATATTGTTGGCTACGACTGGAGTACAGAGTATAGAGAAACTGAAATGGTTGGAAGATGAGGGTGTGAAGGTTTTCTATCGCATATTAAACCGCGAAAGTTCTATAAAATTAGGACATCAGCAAGGAGCAAATGACAACCAACTTTGTTTCTATGAAAATGGTAACACGATAGACATAGATGCTGATGCTATCCTGCTTAAAGAGAGTGGGCTTTCTGGAGGTTTTACTGAGAAGGTTGAGGCGGCAAGGAAGAAAGGTATGCGCATCATTGCCCTCAAACGTCCAGAACTTTCAACTCTCAACTCTCAACTCTTAACTATTGTTGACGGACCTCATGGTTTAAGAAGGGCGGTCGAAAAACTGTTGCCGGAGTTCTATCCTTTGCATAGCGGACTGACAACAGGAACCTGCGCTACTGCTGCTGCCATAGCATCAACGATAAGACTGACGAAGGGAGAAACTCCAAAGGAGGTCTCTGTTCTTCTGCCGGATGGCGAAACCATTCATGTGGCAGTGGATTATGGCGAGGACTATGCTTATTGCACAAAGGAAGCAGGTGATGACCCTGATGTCACGAATGGTATTGAGGTTAGGGCTAATGTTCAATTAAGTGACCATTTTGAGATTGTAGGAGGTCATGGGGTAGGACGCATAACATTGCCGGGTTTCGATTTCCCTCCTGGTGAGGCAGCTATTAATAAAGCACCTCGTGAGATGATGCGAAACAATATTAAAGAGAATGTACGCATAACAATCTCAGTGCCTCAAGGTGAAGAAATAGCAAAGCGTACTTTTAACCCTCGTCTGGGCATAGAAGGAGGCATATCGATTATTGGCGTCTCCGGCATTGTGAAACCATTCTCTGAAGAGGCTTTTGTTGAAAGTATACGCAAATGTATGACTATAGCCCAAGCCAGTGGATCTGAAAGGGTAGTAATAAACAGTGGCGCAAAAAGTGAAGACTTCGTCAGGTCGCTCTATCCTGATTTGCCGCGTCAGGCATTTGTGGAGTATGGTAACTATATTGGTGAAACACTCAAGATGGCATCAGAAATGGGAATAGATAAAGTCACACTTGGAGTTATGCTGGGCAAAGCAGTCAAACTTGCCGCGGGCAATCTTGATACCCATAGCCGCAAGACTACTATGGATATGAGTTTTATTCAGCAAATGTTGAATGAATCAGATATAACTGTTGATGTAAGTGACATTACGTTGGCTCGAGAATTATGGGAGAGAATACCTCCTTCTCAGGTGAAAGATTTTGCCTCTATTGTTATAGGTCATTGCTATAAATATTGCAAACCACTTTTGCCCTTTGGTGAACTCACAATATTATTAATTGATGATAACGGGAAAATATATGCGCTATAAAGATCTGTTTATTGACTTTGACGATACGTTGTATGACACCTACAATAATGCCAACGTCGCTTTGAAAGAAACCTTCGGGTTGTTCCATCTTGAGCTATATTTCCCCGACCCACAAACTTTTTACGATGCCTACTGGACTACCAATATAGATTTGTGGCGCCAATATTCCAAAGGTGAGATAACTCGCGACTATTTAATCGTGGAGCGTTTCCGTCGTCCGTTAAGTACGAGTAGTAAACTTGAGGTTACGGAGCAACTCTGTCTGGAGATGAGTGATGTTTTTCTTGACTGCTGCTCGTCCAAATCGGGAGTTGTTGAAGGTGCTCACGAACTGATGGATTACCTTCACGGGAAAGGCTACCGTATGCACATATGTAGCAACGGATTCCATGAGATACAGTATAAAAAACTTGAAGCGAGTGGATTGAGAGATTACTTCGATAACATTATTCTGAGTGAAGATGCGGGTGCCAACAAACCTTCGCCTATTTACTTTGACTATGCATTTAAGGTATCTGGAGCGCGCCGTGAGGATACACTAATGATAGGCGATAACATTCAGAATGATATTCAAGGGGCATTGAATTCTGGTGTCAATGCTCTGTTATTTAACCGATGGGGAATAGATGTTAGTGAAAGCGCTATAACCCCAACATATGTGGTTACATCATTAGAGGAAATAAAAAACATACTGTAGCGACTATTCCACCTCGTTCTTCCTTCTTCCAAAAAGAATTGCAGCAATTACAGGCGCTCCAACCAGAGCTGTCACACTATTCACAGGAAGTGCACCTTCAAAACCAGGCATGCGAGCTATCAAGTTGCAGAACAATGCTAAAATAGCTCCACAGAGAGCTGTTCCTGGCATAAGAATGCGATGATTGGATGTGCGGAAAAGAGCACGGGCAAGATGAGGAACAGCCATGCCGATAAACATGATGGGACCGCAATAAGCCGTTACGATTGCAACCAATATACCACTACTGATAATTATCAGCATACGGGCGCGGCGTATATTCAGTCCAAGATTCGTTGCATAGTTATCGCCCAATAGCATCAGGTTTAATGGTTTTACCAGTAAACATGCTAAAGGTATCAGAATGCACATCTGTACTATAAAAAACACCATTTCATCGCCCGAAACTCTGGAAAAAGATCCCAATCCCCATACAACGAATGCCTTTACATCCTCTTCGGGTGAAAGGAATTTCATCACACCTATTATGGCATTTGCAAGATAACCTATCATCACACCGATTATCAGCAGAGTGACATTCCCGTTTACTTTTTGTGATACCCACAGGATAAGCGATAATACAGCCAACGCTCCTACAATGGCTGCTATACTCATGGCTGCATCACCGAGATATCCCAAACGTGAAAGTGCAACTCCACCAACACGTCCTGATAATAGAACAACGAATGCAACACCTAAGGCGGAGCCATTGCTGATACCTAATACTGAGGGACCTGCCAAGGGATTGCGAAATACTGTCTGCATCTGAAGACCGCTGACGGCAAGACCTGCTCCAGCAACTACTGCCGTCAATGCCTGTGGCAAGCGGCTGCTTAATATAATGTTTGACCAAATTTCGTTGGAATAGTCTCCCATAAGGATGCGGCACACCTCAGTCACTGGAATGCTGACTGAACCGACTAAAAGATTGACAATAATCAGTACCAGTATGACTACAACTAATCCTATGAAAAATGAGTATGTCTTCATTTCAGTAATCTGTAGTATGTGGGGGCGTAATCAGGTCCTATAAGTTCTGGATGGAAAATAGCCACAAAATCTTTTAGTAGTACGTCTGGTTGTACTGGAGTTGTCTCGTAATATGGCTGTTTTTTCATATTACAGTATATAACTTTCTTTTGTCTGAAGGCTTCGAAAAGTTCGTTGCGTGGTTCTGATGTACGTAATGCTTCATACGAAAAGTCACCTGGAAAACTGTTCAGAATACGCCAATAATCTGCTTTTGCTGCAAGGGAATATATTCTTTCGAATTCCAGGTTTTCTCCTGCAGTTTCTTCATCATTAATGACATACTCAGCACCTGCATCACGGAATATTTGAGCCAGATAGTTTTTCCCTCCAACAGCATGCCACGTACCACTATGCATTTCACCACTGAAAACAGTAGGAATAGCTATTGTATCTTGAGATTTAGCTATTGCATTCTGAACCTTAATTTTTAGTTCATTATAGCGTTGCTCTATTCCGTTGAAAATTTCTTGTGCTTCACGTTCCTTACCGATAAACATTCCTACGAACTTAATCCATTCTGCCTGACCTAATGGGTTGAGTTCCTTGTAGCCTAAATGAGGAACTAACGTGACACCCGATTCTTTGATTGGTTCATAGCCTCCACGTTTGAATGGGGAAATAAAAATGACATCAGGATTAGCTGCCAATACCATTTCTGTGTCGAAATTACCTTCCATTCCTATCTTTACGATGCGTCCGTCATTAACCCTCTCAAGGATATCTTTGTTGAACATATTCTTTGTGCCGGTTATCCCCTTTACAACGTCGTGAGCATTAAGAATTGTAAAATTCGACAACTGCAACGAGGTCATGCAGATGGTGCGATGAATAGGTATCAATACCTTTGTATATCCGTCTGGGACTGTTGTGCTGTCTGAATGTACCAAAGCAAAATGGTCATGCTTGCCCACATCTACTAATCGTACATTAGCTGAGTCGCGAACACTGTAGCCTGTGGCGTATTTTACATCGATAGTGACGATTGTGTCGGATGCTGCATCTTTAGATGCCTGTGACTTGGCATTTCTTCCAGTACAAGCACAGAGTAGGGTCGCAATAACAGAAAATAAAACTGTTTTCTTCATGATTTCAGTAGAATTTCTTTTTAGGCTGCAAAATTACTAAATATATTTTGTACTTTTGTATGCAAAATCGAATAATATGCATACAGACATCATTCGTTTACATTGGTACGATCGCATCTGGGCCGCGTTTATTTTCTTCACGCGGCTTCCTTTATGGCGTCTCTATGCACCCCCGAAAGAGAGTTATAAGAGCGTAGTTGAGTTCTGGCCGTTGACTGGATGGCTAACAGGTGGGGTGATGGCTCTTACACTATGGTTGTGCAGCATGTATTTCCCTTATACCATAGCCGTGTTGCTGGCTATAGTAGTGCGTTTGATGATTACTGGGGCTCTGCACGAAGACGGGTTAGCTGACTTTATGGATGGTTTTGGTGGAGGCGGTTCGGACAGAGAACGTATTCTCACCATAATGAAAGACTCACACATAGGAACCTATGGAGTCATCGGACTGATACTATACTTTCTTCTTCTTGCTGCAACACTACTTTCACTTTCTCCTACGATTGCAGTTTTCGCTATCATGGCAGCAACTCCTTATTCTAAAATGGTGTCTGCACCACTCATTATCATGATGCCTTATGCCCGTAGGGAGGAGGAAGCCAAAACAAAGATGATTTATAGGAATATTAATTGGCAGGCCGGACTCAGTCTTACTATTCAAGGACTTTTACCAATGGCTGTATTTCTTTGGTTTACTCATCTGCCATGGGGAATGATTATTTCTGTTCCCTGCATCGTTATGTATTTCTTGTATCTGTTTATTAATAACAAAATTCACGGTTATACGGGTGACTGTTGCGGTGCTGTATGCCTATTAACTGAGTTGTCCGTGTATATTGTATTATGTGCCCTATGAAACGGATTATTTTGATTACCGGCGGCCAGCGCTCCGGAAAGAGCAATAAGGCTGAACAGATGGCACTTAGTTTGTCTAAAACTCCAGTCTATGTTGCTACAGCACATATCTGGGATGATGAGTTTCGGGAGCGAGTACTAATACATCAGGAGCGTCGTGGACCACAGTGGACCAATATCGAAGAGGAAATCCATCTGAGTCGTCTTGATCTGACAGGACGAGTTGTGGTTATAGATTGTGTCACACTTTGGCTTACGAATTTTATTTCTGTTGATGAGCCGACATTGGACATTAAACATTGTTTGGCAATGGCGAAAAAAGAATTTGACGCTTTTACTGCACATGATGCCACATATATATTTGTGACAAACGAGATAGGTCTTGGTGGTGTTTCCGACAACGCACTACAGCGGAAATTTACTGACCTTCAGGGTTGGATGAATCAATACATAGCCTCCAAAGCAGACGAGGTAATTCTTATGATTAGTGGAATTGAAGTAAAGATAAAATGAAGACATTTGACATACATCCTACGGACAAATCGCTCGAAAGTGCCATTTGGCAAAAAATCGACAATTTGAACAAGCCTAAAGGTTCTTTGGGACGGTTAGAAGAACTTGCAGCACAGATATGTCTTATCCAACAGACATTGACCCCCTCACTTTCTCATCCTTGTCATTTGCTTTTGGGTGGAGATCATGGTATTGAAAGAGAAGGTGTCAGTGTGTCTCCACGCGAAGTGACGTGGCAACAGATGATCAACTTTACCCGAGGTGGCGGTGGTGTCAATATGTTCTGTCGTCAGCATGGATTTAAACTCCGCATCGTCGATGTCGGTGTTGATTACGACCTTTCATCATTTCCTGATATTATCAATCGTAAGATTGGTTGTGGTACCAAAAACTTCCTATATGAACCTGCTATGAGTGAGGAGGAGTTTAATAGTGCCATTCAGATAGGAAGCGATCTGGTGGATGAATGCATAGAGGAGGGGTGTCGTATTCTAAGCGTCGGTGAAATGGGAATAGGTAACACATCACCCTCAAGTATTTGGATGAGTCTGTTCGGGGATATTCCGTTAAAGGAATGTGTAGGTGCTGGAGCTGGACTCGATAATGATGGTATTCGTCGTAAATATGAGGTCCTGAAGAAGTCTTTGGAGAAATATAATAAGCTATATGGTCAAAATGGTGCAATCAATAATACTCTGTGCCTTTCTTACTTTGGAGGTTTTGAGATGATTACTGCTATAGGGGCAATGTTGCGAGCAGCAGAACGACATGTTGTGTTACTGATTGACGGTTTCATTATGACAGCCTGTGCTTTGGCTGCTATTCGTCTCTATCCGGCATCGCAGGACTATATGATATTCACCCATTCTGGCGATGAAATCGGTCATAAGATGATGCTCGACATAGTTAATGCAAAACCATTGCTTCATTTGGGGCTGCGACTTGGAGAAGGGACAGGGGCACTTTGTGCCTTCCCTATCATCGATTCAGCTGTAAGAATGGTGAACGAAATGAATAACTTCGAAAATGCGAATATTACGAAATATTTCTAATACTTGCAGTATTATGAAAGATATAAAACTGTGATTAAAAGAATCATCAGTACCTCAGCCGTTCGATTTACTCGTACGGCTTTTTTCATGTCGTCGGTGGTCAGCGGTCTATCGTTCTCGCCAATATATGGCTTGTCGAAAACCTGACCAAAATAGTAATGTGGACCGCCAAAACGGCAATTGAGCAGACCTGCTAATGCGGCTTCCGGATATCCGCTGTTGGGTGAAGCATGTTTGCTTCCGTTCTTAAAGACGAAGTTTACCAGTGACCATTTGCCCTTGACCACAATATTGGGCAAAACCATTAGCAAAGCAGTTAGTCTTGCAGGGATATAATTGGCAATATCGTCAATTCTTGCTGCCCAACAGCCAAAGTCCAAATAACGCTCAGTCCTATATCCAATCATTGAATCGAGTGTGTTTACCATCTTGTATGCCAGCATACCAGGAGTGCCCAATATTGCGAACCAGAACAGAGGAGCTATCACACCGTCAGAGAGATTCTCTGCCAGCGTTTCGAGTGCGGCAGTGCGAACTTCTTGAGCGGACAAATCTTTGGTGTCGCGACCTACAATTCGAGCCACTTGCTTTCGTCCTTCGTCCAGGGAGCGGTCGAGTGCCAGAAATACCTGCCGCACCTCTCGAATGAGGGTTGTACCTGCCAGACAGTAGAAAATGACTATAGTGTCGAAAAGGATTGAGATGTGAAATGTGAGATGTAAAATGTGAAATGTGAAAGTTGTACATAGATATCGGAGTCCCCATGTGATGATGAATACTGCCGCGATTAGGAATATAGCTGTAAAAGCGCCCTTGGCTTTCCGATGCAATCCTTTGTTCAGATGCTGTTCACATGCTGCAATAGCCTTGCCAAACCACACAATAGGATGGGGTAGCCATAAAGGGTCGCCTATGAGCAGGTCGAGCGCCCAACCTGTCAGCAATGGTAATATGACCGACATCCAATTATCCATTCTTTGATTGTACGAATAAGTTGATAGCATTAACTAGAGCATCGTTCTCTTCCGGCTTTTGTGAAGCGATGCGGAAATGGTTAGCTGTCAGTCCTTTAAAATTAGATGCATCCCTAATCAGAATCTGGTGTTTTTTAGCAAGATATTCTTTCAGTTCGGCAGCACTATGGTGCAGCATCTTACACAAACAGAAATTAGTATCGGATGGTTTTACGATTATGTTGCCCGACTGTTGTATCAGGTTTTGGAGTCTTCGTGCTTCTTTTAAATCAGGTTCACATTTAAGTTCGTCGTGTTGCAACAGAAATTTACCAGCTTCAATAGCCAGTGATGATACGCTCCACGGATGTATATGCTGACGTATCTGGCTCGTAAGACTCTCGTGTCCAGTTATATATCCTAATCGCAAACCGGGTACTCCGTAAGTCTTTGTCATAGAGTGTATTTGTACAGAATATGCTGTGTGGCATCCCCATCGTGGCGACATAATATGTTTGTCTGTGTAGTCCTCATAACTATGGTCGAGAATTACTAATCCATATTCTGCCATCATGCGGTCTATGTAGAGCTGATCATATACCTCGCCGGTTGGATTGTTCGGATTGCACAACCATAGCATTTTGTTGTTGCGTTTTTCGCCTGTTGCTATATCGACGATGTCAGCAGTGCGAGGATACATATTGCAGGCGTCTTCATATTCGCTGAATGTTGGTGTAGGAATAACGGGTTGCCTGCCGAAAGTCTGGGCTATGAGATAAATAGCTTCTGTTGCACCATTTGTGACGATGACCTGTTCGGGTTTTATTTTGTGGAGTTCTGCTATCATTGCCTCCAACGACCATGCTTCGGGTTCGGGGTAGTGGTCGATGAGTTCGGGGTGACTGGCGAGGTGAGTCATCAGAGTTTGATGGCTGTTATGGACACAAATATTCGATGAAAAGTCGATTTTTATGTCTGGATACTTGTATTTATCGTCGCCGTGTCCTTCAATCATTGTCCGATAGTATTTTATATATTCGCTCCATATCTACATACTGCCGCACATGGTTTGCCAAACTATCATATTGCTGCTGCTTGAATTCTTCTATGCTTTGTACGTTTGATGTCGTGCTTTGTGTTTGAAAATTCTTTAGCAAATAATCGATAACAGGCTGATTATCGAGAAAGCCATGAATATAGGTGCCGATGCAATTGTTCTTTATGAATACCTTTTCTTCTGTGCTACTCTGTCCTTGATGTATTTCATAGCCTTGACACATTTGTCCGTTGAAATCGAATGTAACTTGGCGTGTAGTCTTGATTGGGTGCATCGTGGTACGAATGGGGAGGAGTCCCAATCCTGGCAGATTGGCTATATTTCCCTCGATTCCATCGGGGTCTTCCACCATTTCTCCCAATATTTGGTAACCTCCACAAATACCTATAATTGTCTTTCCGTTTCTATAAGCTCGCTGTATGGCGGCAGCACAACCGTTTCTGCGTAGTTCTAGTAAATCGTCGATTGTTGCTTTCGTGCCGGGAAGGATAATAATGTCTGAATGCTCAATGTCTGCAGTATTGTTTGTGTAGAACAGATTAACCCTTGGGTCGCGCTCCATGATATCGAAGTCGGTGTAGTTACTGATATGTCGCAACAGAACTACAGCTACATTCACCTTACCCTCGGTCAGTTGTCGGCGTTTCTGTTCCAGTGCTACGCTGTCTTCTTCCTCAATATAAATATCTTTGTAGTAAGGCACCACACCCAAAACGGGTACCCCACATATCTCCTCCATCATCTTTCTGCCTTCTTCAAACAGGCGCATGTCGCCACGAAACTTATTAATGATGATACCCTTGATGAGTTTGCGGTCTTCCTCTGTCTGCAGGGCTATGCTTCCATAAACACTTGCAAACACACCACCTCGGTCGATGTCACCCACTAGTATCACATCAGCTTTTGCATGACGAGCCATCGACATATTAACCAGATCCCTGTCTCTTAGATTTATCTCTGCAATACTACCGGCACCCTCCATCACAATTGGGTTATAATGTGTTGACAGACGGTCGAAAGCCTTGCATACTTCTCCTCGGAAATCGATTTCCGAACTCCCCCTGCGCCAGTAGTCGTATGCGTCCTTGTTGCCGATGGGTTGTCCGTGAAGGACTACCTGCGATGTGTGGTCGCTTTGTGGTTTCAGTAGCAACGGATTCATGTCCGACTGACATGCTATACCTGCAGCTTCTGCCTGTACGGCTTGTGCACGCCCAATCTCCAGTCCGTCGGAAGTGACATAGCTGTTCAATGCCATATTCTGTGCTTTGAAAGGTGCGGGCTGGTAACCGTCCTGACGGAATATGCGGCAGAAGGCAGCAGCAATGATGCTCTTGCCTACGTCGCTGCCAGTTCCGGCAAACATTATGGGGTGTAGTGGTGACTTCATTCTTTTTCTATGGCTAAAGCAAAAAGATAATCAGACAGGCGATTTATCATTTTTAGGATGCTTGGGTCTATGGAGTGTTGTCGTGAGAGAGTCCATAGTCGGCGTTCTGTAGTGCGGCATTGAGCTCTTGCTACATGAATCATTCCTCTTGGCAAGACAAAGCCCTTAGGTGTTTTGGAGGCATCAATGGCTTGTTCCATTCTGGCGGTAAGTTCGTCGCAATGCAACTGACGCGGATTCTGTTTGCCATCTGGTGTTGCTACATGGCTCATTATCGTCATGAGCTCTCGTTGTATGTCGGTCAGGAGGTCGTTTCCTTCTGCCACAAGGCCAATCAGAGAATTAAGCATGTCTATCTGTCCGTTGGTCTCTATGCGCAGATCATCTTTCTCTACACGTACTCCCTCGCGCAGACTTGTCATTCCGTCATCACCTGTTTTTGTATATATTTGTTTCATATCTGATACAAATGTGTATAACTGGCTAATACATTCTTATATCTCATCACTGGGGTTGCTACTGGGAGTCCCTTGGCATCATACACTTGAACAGCACTTTCGGGCAGGTTGCCCACAAACTGAGTGTAATGGAATTCGTGTCCGCGGTATTCCTTTCCGTCGAGTACAAACCTCCGATAACCCAACGATAGTTTTCTGTCTGCCTTTCGGGCACTGACAGAATAGGGTAGCACACCACACATGGGGAATGTCCCTTCGTCACTGATGATACTATTGCATAGATACATCATGCCGCCGCATTCAGCTACAATTCTTCCTCCCCGTTCGGCATACTCCTTTATGGCTTTGCGGCAAACCTCATTGCCTGTCAGAGCCTCCAGATGTTTCTCAGGATAGCCACCAGGCAGATAGAGCAAATCTACGTCTGCCAACTGCGGAACGTCCTTTTCTGGGTCAAAGAAACAGACGTTGCCCAATCGGTCTATATTCTCCTGATAGATAAAGGAGAACGACTCCGCGTTTCGTGCTATCAGAGTGTTAGGAGTCTGTTCCATGCTATGTGTTTTTCCAACAATTCTACCAGTCTTGCAGTCTCTGTTTTTTCTGAGAAATCGAGTCCCAGATACCTTGAACCCTGTTCGAGCGCTGTGTCTTTAGGCAGGTACCCGAAACATTCTATGTTCAGGTCTTCGCATACTTGTCTCAGCATCCCGATATGTTTCTCCGAACCTACCTTATTAAATATGACGCCAGCAATGCGCACATCCTTTCTGAACGTAGTGAATCCTGTGAGCAGGGCTGCTGTTGAATAGGCTGCCGACCTGGCATCCACTACAAGTACGACTGGGATGTTCAGTACACGTGCAATTTCATACGACGAACCTTTCTCGCGGTCGTAGCCGTCGAAGAGTCCCATCATACCTTCCACAACGCATATGTCTGCATCGCTTCCGTAGTGGGTGTAGAGTTCCTTTACGTGTTCTGCAGAAGCCATGAACGTGTCGAGGTTGATACTCGGACGCCTGCATACAGCCTCGTGAAATTTTGTGTCGATATAGTCAGGTCCGCACTTGAATGGTTGCACCTTATAGCCCTTCTCCGTCAGCAATGCCATAAGCCCTCGGGCAATGGTTGTTTTGCCTGAGCCGCTCATCGGTGCTGCTATGAGGAATTGGGATTTCATAGGTGCAAAATTACAATTTTTTTTGAATATAGATGTTTTATTAACATAATTATATCTATCTTTGCAGCGAAAATAATGGTAATCAGACGAAGTTGTCGTCTCGATGCAAGGGAATCCGGTGCGAGTCCGGAACTGTACCTGCAGCTGTAATCCTTATTTGGGGTTTGCTTGAAAAGAGCCACTGACACACTGATATATTCTGTCGGGAAGGCGAAGCAGACAAGGGAAAGTCAGAAGACCTGCCATATATTATAAATAATGTGTTACGCGTGCACAGGAATATGCGCTTCGTAAAAACTTAAAATGAGAGAAAATCCGTTATCTAAACGCTGTTTCAAGGCTGCTGTCATATGTGTGGCATTGCAATGGCTATTTGTTTTATGTGTGTCTGCCCAGTCTGCTGTGTGGAAGTCTGACAGTCTGCAGGAAGTAGTGGTTACCGGAACTGGTACCCGCCACCTTCTGAAGGATGTACCCGTTCAGACTGAGGTCATCACACGTCAGATGCTACAGCAGTATGGTGGTCGCAGCATCGAGGATATTCTCAGCGGACTAACCGCTTCCTTTGCTTTCTCCGAAGGCGATATGGGTAGCCAGATGCAGCTGAACGGATTGGGCAACAGCTATATTCTTATACTGGTTGACGGCAAACGTATTCATGGTGATGTAGGCGGGGAAAACGACCTCTCGCTTATAGACCCTCATAACATTGAAAAGATAGAAATTGTAAAGGGCGCCCAAAGTGCTCTCTACGGAAGTGATGCTATGGCTGGAGTTATCAATATCATCACTAAGAAACACACACAGAAGGGTGTTTATGCAGAGAATGCTACTCGCTACGGCACTCACAACGACTTGCGCCAGCACGATGCAGTATTTCTCAATATCGGCAGGTTTGGCAGTCAGACAAATTTCCAGTTGCAGCGCAGTGACGGTTGGCAGAATACTACCGAGGAATATGCCGAGGCTATGGTTTTGACCGATAGTAGGAACAAGACTGTAAACAAATTCAATAACTGGCAGATAGCCCAGCGCTTTACATATAATCCGATAGACAACCTCGAACTCTACGCCGACGGTTCCTTCTACCTCAAGAATATCAACCGCCCTCGAAACGGCAAACATGCCAGTTGCGATGTATATACCTACGACTTGCACTATAAGAATGCTTCCGCTTCGACAGGAGGTAAGTGGTTCTTGAATGGTGATAAAAGTTCGTCGCGCCGCAATCAGCTTACTCTTGATGTAGATTGGAACCTTCACGACTACTACTATAACTATACAGCCAGAACTTACGAATACATCCTGCTCAGGGGTGAGGAGTTCGGTGCTCAGAATGGTGAGTGGTTTTCCGTTCCGATGTATGCAGGACAACAGAAACTGCAGAGCGACCAGCAGCGAGTCATGGGACAGCTGAAGGGTATCTTCTATCTGCCTAGTGAAAACACACTTAATGTAGGTGCCGAATATCGCTACGACTACCTGAAAGCTCCCGACCGCACCGAGTCGGGTACAGCTAGCGACTGGACTGCGGCACTCTATGCACAGGACGAATTCAATGCGTTGAAATGGCTGAATATAACCGGAGGACTCCGACTGGTTCGCAATCGTAATTTTGGTGTCCGGCTGACTCCAAAACTCAGTGCTATGTTCTCAGCGGGCGACTTCCGTTTCCGTCTGGGTTGGAGTCAGGGATTCAAATCGCCTACTGTCAAGGAACTCCATTACCGCTATCTGCATGTAATGGGAAGCAGCACTTTCTTCAATATAGGCAACACCAACCTGAAACCGCAAACCAGCAACTACTTCTCTGCAAATGCAGAATATCGTGGCAACCGCCTTACTGCTTCTGTTACGGGTTATCTGAACCGCCTCGACAATATGATAGCGCTTACTAATGTGCCTGTAGGCGAAATTCCCGCTGGAATCACCACAGCCTACCTTGGCGACGGCAGCAACAGTGTTCAGGCTCGTATGTATAAGAATATGGACGATGCCCGCACATGGGGTATCGACGTGACCCTCTCCTACAAGATTCTCTCCGAACTGTCGTTCACATCGGCATATAGCTATCTGAACACTAAAGCTCATCTCTACGACAACTCCAAGAACAGGATGATGGAAGTCATCATCGACGGAACAGCCCATCATAAGTGGAGCGCATCGGTCATCTATGGTCATGCCTTTTCAAAGATATACAAACTGGGTGTCAGTCTTTCGACTCGAGGCAGCAGTACACGTTTCTATCAGAACAATGGCAACGGAGCTCCCTTCCAGATATGGCGCATCAATACCACCCACGATTTCGGTCGCACGGGCAAACTGCTGACCTATCGTCTTGAGTTCGGTGTTGACAACATATTCAATTTTGTTGACCGCACCATGCGTCCTTTCCACCTGGGTAATAATACCTCAGGTACTACCGTACATGCATCTTTTGTTATCCGTTTTAACTACGGAAAAAGTTCTAAACAACATAAATTATTAACTCCTAAAAATTCAAACTATGAAGAAGATTAAATCATTCCTCTTCGCTGCAGTGGCTATTGCCCTGACAGCTCCTGTTTTCACTTCTTGTGGAAACGATGACAGCAAAGAAAAAATCGTTGAGAAAATCGTTGAAAACATGGTTTCTGAGTACACTTACAACGACAACATGGTAGCTGAAACAAAAGCTAAGTCTGGTAATAAAGAAGCTATCCTGCTCGTTGCCTTCGGTTCTACTTGGAACAATGCCTTTCTTGCTTTCGACAAGACTGTTGAAGCTTACAAGGCAGCATTCCAACAGGCTGACGTCTATATGAGTTTCTCAAGCGACATCTGTATCAACCGTGCTGCAATTGGTGAGAATCCCGATGATAATGATAACATCGTAAGCCGTCAGTACTACGAACCTCGTTACCTCCTCCATGCCATTGGTAATGCAAAGTATGACAAAATCTACGTTCAGTCTCTTCAGGTCATCCCTGGTGAGGAGTTCGCAGCTGTACTTGCATCTGTTAAGAAGTTTATGAACAATGGTTACATTGCAAGTGCACACCTCGACGATGAATATCTTAAACAGCTCGAGGCTAATGAGGCTATCCGATTCGGTATGCCTCTGCTCTTCGACCCTGAAGTTGACGTTCCAGCAGTTGCTACCGAGCTCAGCACACTCTACGCAAGCGAAGCACAGAATGGTGTAGTTGCCTTCATGGGTCATGGTAACCCTGACAACTACGATACCTTCAAGGCAAACGTTCGCTACACACAGCTGGAAGATGCACTCCAGGAAATCAATCCTAAGTTCTATGTCGGCACAGTTGATATGCCAGACAACTACAAGCAGGATGTAGAAGCTCGTATGAAGACAGACGGAGTTAACAGTGGTAAGGTATATCTCCACGCACTTATGTCAATTGCCGGTGACCACGCTCACAACGATATGGCAGGTGAAGGTGCTGGTTATTGGGATGCAACAGATCCTACAAGCGAAGACAATAGCTGGTACGAGTACTTCAACCACAAAGGCTACGAGTCTGTAGTACCTGTAGTAAACAAGCATCCACTCGGTTTGCTCGAACTCGAAGGCATTCGCAACATCTGGATTGACCATACTAAGAATGCTGCGTTCTTCGAAGATGCTTACCACTCAATGTACCCAGAAGAATAATATCTTTTTTTCGTCGTGAAAAAATTATCATTTTTGTTGTTGGCAGTGCTCTCCTTTGGGAGCACTGCTTTCTCTCAAATACACCGCATGGAGAGAAGCGACTCGGCTGCCGTAGTTCGCACCCATAATTTGAACCCTGTCGTAGTAACCGGTTCCGGTCACCATCAGCGTCTGAAGAGTACAGCCACTCCTGTTCATGTGCTTTCCGCACTTGAAATGCAGGAACAGGGCATCACAACCCTCGACGGAGCACTTACCCGCATGATGCCTCAGGTGTCTATGGCTCCTTCCTCAATGGGAACCTTCCTTCGTCTCGACGGACTGGGAAATAAGTACATCCTCATACTCATCAACGGACAGAGACTTACAGGCGATATATCGAACAACATCGACCTCAACCGCATCAATATGTCGCGTGTGAAACGAATCGAAGTACTCGACGGAGCAGCCAGCTCGCTCTATGGTTCTGATGCTATCGCCGGTGTTATCAATATCATCACCGACCAACCCACACAAAACCTCATACAAGGTGGTAGCGATACTCGTGTGTCGGGTCACGGACAACTGACCGAAAACGTCCTTCTGGACATCTACACAAAAGGATTCGGTTCCTATACCTCGTACAGTCATGATCGTGCTGACAGTTATCAGACCAATGAACTGGAATACACCGATAAAAACGAGACAACGACTCAGCGCACCCTCGCACCTCTCTTCACTGGCTATCATGCCAATGTGTTGGGGCAGAAGTTCACACTCTCGCCCAATCAGCACCTCGCACTCAATGCCGGCATCGACTACTCAAATAAGATTACAGAGCGCCCCGCCACTCGTACCGACATTACTGGCGGTACCGACTACGAAATGCGCTATCGGGGACTCCGATGGAACGCAGGCGGTATCTATAAATTCTCCAATCGCAATTCTTTGCAGGCAGACTTCGTAGCCGACTACTTCCGCTACGGCAAGGAATATGATGTGGCTACAAAGACGAATGCTGTAGGCGATTATGTGCAGTCGAAACGTCAGCGAGCCCTCGACGGAGAAGTGAAGGCAATCCTCGGACTCTTCGATAACTCGACTACCATCTTCGGAGCCGACTGGCGCCACGATTACCTTGAGGCTTCGTCAGGCAACATAGACAAAGGTGCTTACACTCTTGCAGCCTATGCACAGCACGAACATAAGTTCCTGCGCGACTTCACTATCACTGCCGGACTCCGTTTCACCCATCATGAGGCATTCAAGAACCACCTCACACCTAAAGCCACACTTATGTATGCACCAGGCAACTTCCGTTTTCGTGCTACCTACTCAGCTGGCTTCCGTGCTCCGGGACTCGACGAACTCTACTACCACTACTTCTCAGTCAACCGTGGCAAGGCACAGATTAGCTTCGGCAATCGCGACCTGAAACCGGAGAAGAGCCATTACTTCGCACTCAATGCCGAATACCACTCCAATATCTTCACCGTGAGTGTTACCGGATTCATCAACCGCATCAACGATATGGTTGTAAAGAAAAACATTGCAGTTGATGCTCCCACACTGGCTATGCTACAGAGCGAATTTCCTGAGATGACAGCTGCCCAGGCTTCGAAACTGACCAGCTATGCCCTCTATCAGAACAGCGACAAAGGCGATGTGAAGGGAGTACAGGTCAATGTTTCTGCAAACATATTCCCAGGCTTCAACCTCTCAGGTAACTATGCCTACACCCATGCCCGCACTCAGACCGACGGTGAATGGACCGTACTGGAGCGCAGCATACGCCATGCAGGAACAGTTGCAGCCAACTACCGCCACACATGGGGTCACTACAGTCTGAACGTAAACCTCAATGGTCGCCTGCAGTCGAAGACCTACTACACAGGCACCTACGAAGATGCCCCAGGCTTCACCCTCTGGAACCTCTATACCACCCACACCTTCGACGTAGTCCGTTGGGCATTCATCGAACCGGGCATAGGTATCGACAACATCTTCAACAAAGTAGATGACCGCATCGATTCCCCAAATCGCAAATACGCCCTCTACTCACCCGGCACCATGCTCGTCATCGGACTGAAAGTAAGGTTCAAGAACTAACGAATTATAATCATTCAATTCATCTCGCTCGACTTTGTTGTTGAGCGAGTTTTTTTTGATTTTATGTCAATTATTTCAAATTATTGTTCACCCCCCAACGCTACCCGCCAGGCAGGTTAAGGTTATCGTTTTTCGTTTTTGTTTTTGTTTTGTCAAAGAACTATTTTCGTTTTCGTCTTTCGTCTTTCGTTCTTCGTCCTTCTTTCGTCCTCAGTTAACCAAAGGCGGAAGAG
>DDQG01000031.1 GCA_002342585.1 Prevotellaceae bacterium UBA2448 | reverse complement strand
TGATGCAATCACTCCAAGTGATGGCGACACTGACGGCAAGACCGATGGTAACGAAAACCAAAACCAAGGTGGTAACCAAAACCAAGGAGGCAGCAACCCTGAACCAGACGATAATGGTGGCAACGGAGGTGGCGGTACCGAGGATGGTATGGACGAGTCTTAAACGAAAGACGAAAGACGTCACTAACCATTAACCTCTAACCACTAACCATTATTGTCTTTAGACAAAAAGAGCTGACATTAGTTTGTCGGCTCATTTTTTTCTATCTTCACGAATCACACGAATAGTTTTCGTGTTTCGTTATTCAAAGATTTTTGCCCAGGCACGGAAGCGGGCGGTGTCGTCTTCTCCGAATTTGAGTAGTTTGTTGCAAGCCTCATCTACTGTGCGTTCGTATTCGAGGTGAGTTTTGGAGAAGAATTTGTCGGCATAGCAAATAATCTGTTCTTCGATGGTGACAGGGAGGTAGTCCTGCAACGGAAGGGGTAGGGACTGTTTCTGTATGTCGGCAATGGTGATGCCAGAACCTGTGTGGCGTTCGCATACGCGGGCATGGAGTTCGTAGCCTTCGTTGCGCACGAGTTGGGCTCCGAGGATGCCGTGACGGATGTAGGGTTCGGTGCCGAAACAGTATATGCTTGGGGCGTTGGTAAGGAAGATGCCTATGTCATGGAGCATGGCGGCTTCTTCAACAAACTGACGGTCGGCACGGAGTTCGGGGTGGTTATCCACAATGCGAAGCGCCTTGTCGGCTACAAGACGCGAATGTACCATGAGAATGTGTTTGAGTTCATTCTCTTCAGGATAATACTTATCGATTATTTTCTGATAGTCCACGATGAAAAGTTTAAAGTTTGGTTATTATATTTTGTGCAAAAGTAGTGGAAAAATCCAAAAAATCAGCGTATCTTTGCACGAAATTTGAAAAAATACAGATAGACACCAATGGAATTAGCAAGTAAGTACTCTCCACAGGAGATTGAGAAGAGATGGTACCAGTACTGGATTGACAATAAGTTGTTCGCCAGCAAACCTGATGGTCGTGAACCATATACAATAGTTATTCCGCCACCAAACGTGACGGGTGTGCTCCACATGGGACACATGCTGAATAATACTATTCAGGATATTCTGGTGCGTAAGGCTCGACTCGACGGCAAGAATGCTTGTTGGGTGCCAGGTACAGACCACGCCTCGATTGCTACTGAGGCTAAGGTGGTAAACCGACTGGCAGAACAGGGTATCAAGAAGCGCGACCTGACTCGTGAGGAGTTCTTGAAACATGCTTGGGCATGGACTGACGAACACGGTGGCATCATCCTGAAACAGTTGCGCCGACTGGGTGCAAGCTGCGACTGGGATCGTACGGCTTTCACTATGGACGAGAAACGTAGCGAAAGCGTTATGAAGGTGTTCGTAGATTTGTACGACAAGGGTTTGATTTATCGCGGTCTGCGTATGGTAAACTGGGACCCTAAGGCTCAGACCGTACTCTCCACTGAGGAGGTTATCTACCGCGATGAGAAGAGCAAACTGTTCTATCTGAAGTATTATGTAGCTGATCCGGAAAACCTGCAGTCGGTAGGCGGTAAGGTGTCTATCGAGACTCTGACTCAGGAAGGTAACGTGATTCATAAGGATTCGAAGGGTTATTATGCTGTTGTGGCTACTACCCGTCCGGAGACTATCATGGGTGATACGGCTATGTGTATCAACCCGAAAGACCCGAAGAACCAGTGGCTGAGAGGTCATAAGGTGATTGTGCCACTGGTGAACCGTGTGATTCCGGTTATCGAGGACAGATACGTGGATATAGAATTCGGTACAGGCTGTCTGAAGGTGACTCCAGCTCACGATGCCAACGACTATGCTCTGGGTAAGACTCACAACCTGGAGACTATCGATATTTTCAATCCGGACGGAACCCTGAGCGAGGCAGCAGGACTGTATGTAGGTCAGGATCGTATGGATGTGCGCAAGCAGATTGCTATCGATTTGCAGGCTGCAGGACTGATGGAGAAGATTGAGGACTACGATAATAAGGTAGGTTATTCGGAGCGCAACTCAGATACTGCCGTAGAACCACGTCTCTGCAAACAGTGGTTCCTCAATATGAAACACTTTGCTGACATCGCTCTGCCACCAGTACTCGAGGGTAAGATTAAGTTCTACCCAACGAAGTATGTGACTACTTACCGCAACTGGCTGGAGAATATACAGGACTGGTGTATCAGTCGTCAGCTGTGGTGGGGACACCGCATTCCGGCGTACTTTGTTAACGAAAACCAAAACGAAAACGAAAACGAAGAGGAGAAGTATGTAGTTGCCCTGACACCTGAAGATGCTCTGAAGAAAGCTCAGGAGAAATACGGCAAGAACATAACGATGGATATGTTGCAGCGCGACGAAGATGCTCTGGACACTTGGTTCTCTTCCTGGTTGTGGCCAATCAGTCTGTTCGACGGAATAAACAATCCGGGCAACGAAGAGATTAAGTACTATTATCCTACATCGGTACTCGTGACTGGTCCGGACATTATCTTCTTCTGGGTAGCCCGCATGATTATGGCAGGCGAGGAGTACCTGAAGGATGTGCCTTTCCGTAGTGTTTACTTCACAGGTATCGTTCGTGATAAGTTGGGACGCAAGATGTCGAAGTCGCTCGGAAACTCACCAGACCCGCTGGGACTCATTGACCAGTACGGAGCTGACGGAGTGCGTATGGGTATGCTGCTCTCAGCACCTGCAGGAAATGATATCCTGTTCGACGAACAACTCTGTCAGCAGGGTGCTGCTTTCTGTAATAAGATATGGAATGCCTTCCGACTGGTTCAGGGCTGGCAGGTAGATAACAGCTTGCAACAGCCTCTGAGCAACGCAAATGCGTCGGCTTGGATGGAAGCAAAGATAAAGACTGCATACGAGGAGATTAACGACCTGTATAGCAAGTACCGCCTGAACGAAGCTCTTATGTCTGTATTCAAACTGTTTACCGACGAGTTCTCCGGCTGGTATCTGGAAATGATTAAACCTGCTTATCAGGCTCCGATAGATCAGAAGACTCTGAAGGAAACCCTCTGTTTCTTCGAACAACTGATGAAGATTATTCATCCGTTCATGCCGTTTATCACGGAGGAACTGTTCCAGCACATCGCAGAACGCAAGGATGGCGAGAGCATCATGGTAAGTCCGCTCGAACTCGCTGCTCCTACTGCTAAGGATGCCGATATCATTGCTAAGTACGAAGAACTGAAGCAGGTGGTTTCAGGTGTGCGTGCTGTACGCCAGAGTAAGAATATCTCTCCACGCGAACCACTCACCCTGGAGGTAGTTGCCGCAGGAGCTGATAACGTCACGAAGGACGAGGCTCTGAGTCAGACCATCAACAAGATGGCTTCGCTCTCCGATATCAAGTATGTAGATGAGAAGAGCGACGGTACTTCTGCATTCATGATTGGTACTACAGAATATGCTGTGCAACTGGGTAACCTCATTGATACTGAGGCTGAAATACAGAAGTTGGAAGCTGAACTGAAGCACTTGCAGGGATTCCTCGTAAGTGTACAGAAGAAACTCTCGAACGAACGTTTTGTAGCTAATGCTCCTGCACAGGTAGTAGAACTGGAACGCAAGAAACAGGCTGACGCAGAGTCAAAGATTGCAACTATAACTGAAAGTCTGGCTAAACTGAAATAACAGTGTATGGCAAGAAGCATGTCGAAAGATGAACTTCTTAGCTTAGTCAGAAAAGGCGCAAGAAGTATGTCGTGGCAAGAAAAGCTGCGACTTACTGTTTTGTTGAGTCTGCCGGCAATGGTGGCACAGATTTCGTCGGTAGCTATGCAGATAATCGATGCTGCGATGCTGGGACATCTTGGCACGCTGGAGTCGGCTACCGTAGGACTCGTTTCCACAACTATCTGGATGTTTGGCGGTTTGTGTAGTGCTTTTGCAACTGGTTTTGCCGTACAGGTAGCCCACAGAGTAGGGGCTGAGGACGGAGAGGGTGCCAGAAACATAGTGCGACAGGGTATGGTGGCTTGTCTGGGATTCGGACTGATGATAATGTGTATAGGACTCGCCATTGCTCCTATGCTGCCACATTGGTTGGGAGCCGAGAAAGCTCTGTGCAAAGGCGCTTCGGAGTATTTCAGCATCGTGGCAATAGCCTTCCCCGTGCTGGAGATGAATATGCTGGCAGCAGCCAGTCTGAGATGTTCGGGTAATATAAAGGTACCGAGTTTTCTGAATGCGTTGATGTGCGTGCTGGACATGCTGTTCAACTATGTGTTTATCTTTGGACTGAATATGGGTACAAAAGGTGCTGCCGTAGGTACTCTCGTGGCTTACATAATCACTATGGTGCTGATGATGTACTACCTGACGATGAAGGACGAACGACTCCGTTTCGCTCTGGATGCAGCTGCTACAGGAGCATGGAGTATGCTGACTTTCCTACCCAAGAAAGAAACCCTGAAGAGTGTACTCAGAATTGGTTCGCCAATAGGACTGGAGCGAGGGGTTATGTGTGGAGCTCAGATAGCTATCACACGAATTATTGCTCCGCTGGGTTCGGTAGCCATTGCTGCCAACACCTTCGGAATCAATATAGAAAGTCTGTGCTATATGCCCGGATACGGTATTTCAGAAGCTACCACAACGATGGTGGGACAGAGTGCCGGAGCAGGACGTAAAGACCTGATGAGGAGTTTTGCGTGGATTTCTATGGCTCTGGGTATGTCGGTTATGGCTCTGATGGGACTGCTGATGGCTGTGTTTGCACCAGAGATGATGAGTATAGTGACGAACGACCGGAATGTGATAGATCTGGGTGCTGAGGTACTTCGTATTGAGGCTTGGGCAGAACCTATGTTTGCTGCAAGCATAGTGGCTTATGGGGCTTTCGTAGGTTCTGGAAATACTCTGATTCCGAGTGTTCTGAACCTGGGCAGCATATGGATTGTGCGACTCACGCTGGCTACTATCCTGGCACCGACGATGGGACTCAGAGGTGTGTGGATTGCTATGTGCATAGAACTCTGCTGGCGAGGACTTGTGTTCATTATCAGACTGATGGGCAGAAGTTGGACGAAGGAAAGTGTTTCGGAAGTGAAAGAAGAACTGAAAGGATAAGAATACATTATTTATTAAATGGAAATTATAAAGAATAAGGAATTTGGTGGCGAACGTCCGCTGTATGCATCCCATAACCTCAGACTGGAGGATGTGACCATACATGTGGGTGAGTCGTCGATTAAGGAAAGTAGTAATATAGAAGCTGAAGGCTGTACCTTCGAAGGTAAGTATGTGTTTTGGGAAACCGACGACTTCAAGGTGAATAATTGCTACTTTGCCGAGAGTGCCCGAAGCAGTCTGTGGTATTCGCGCAGGGTGAAGATGACAAACTGTAAGGTAGATGCTCCGAAGCTGTTCCGTAGGATGGATGGCATCGATGTGGAGAATACTGATTTCCCGAACGGGGAACAGTATCTGTGGGACTGCAAGAATATACGCATGAAGAATGTGAAGATAGAGAATTGCGACTATGCCTTCATGCATTCGGAGAATATTTATCTTGAAAACTACCGACAGGAAGGTAATTATGGGTTCCAATATGCCAAAAACGTGGAGATACATAATGCTCTGATAAATTCAAAGGATTCGTTTTGGGAATCGGAGAACGTAACTATCTACGACTCAGAGATAAACGGAGAGTATCTTGCCTGGTACGGAAAGAACATAAAATTCGTACGATGTCATCTGACTGGTGAACAGTTGCTCTGTTATGTTGACGGACTCATACTGGAGGATTGTACCTTCGGAGATGACGCAAATCTGATACTGGAATACTCTACCGTGAACGGAACAATCAAGGGGGATGTTCACAGCATTAAGAACCCTACAAGTGGAACTGTGAGAGTGGAAGGAAAGGTAGGGGAAATCATTTGGGACGAGAACCAAAAGGCTCCTGCTGATGCTAAAGTAATAGTTGAAGGAAAATGAAATATAATTTTGATAAGCAAATTGATAGACGTGGCACAAACTGCGTGAAGTGGGATGAGTTTGACGACCCCGAAATTATTCCTATGTGGGTGGCAGATATGGACTTCGAAACAGCTCCATGCATCACGAAGGCTCTGAAGGAAAGAATGGAACACGGTTGCTACGGATATACTTTCGTGCCAGACAGTTTTTATAAGGCTACGATAGACTGGTTTAGCCGCAGACACGGGTGGAAGATTAGCGGAAAACAGGCTTTCATCTACACAAGTGGTGTGGTTCCGGCTCTGTCTGCTATCATCAAGGCTTTGGCAAAGGAAGGCGAGAAGGTGCTTATCCAAACTCCTGTATATAATTGTTTCTTCTCAAGCATCAGGAATAATGGTTGCGAAGTGGTGAAAAACCCTTTGCTGCAAGGCGAAAGCGTAAGTGTGGATTGGGAAGACTTCGAAAAGAAATGTGCCGACCCGAAGGTGAAGGTGTTCGTGTTGTGCAACCCTCATAATCCTGTAGGCAGGGTGTGGACAAAGGAGGAACTGACACGAATGGGGAATATATGTCTGAAGAATGGCGTGTTCGTGGTTAGTGACGAGATACATTGCGAATTTGTTTATTCAAAAGAATCACCATACACTCCATTTGCTTCTATATCAGAAGAATTTGCCCAGAATTGTGTTGTATGCGTGTCGCCAAGCAAGGCTTATAATATAGCAGGACTGCAGATAGCTAATATCATTACGGAAAATAGTGATGCGAGAGCTCGGATTGATAAGGCTATCAACATAAACGAGGTGTGTGATGTGAATCCGTTCGGAGTGATTGCCCTGCAGGCTGCGTACAGCAAAGAAGGAGAGGAATGGTTGGATGAACTCTGTGAATATATCCACGGAAACTATCTTTTGGCAAAGGGTATGATAGAAAAGGATTTGCCAGAAGTGAAGATTACTGAGTTGCAGGGAACTTATCTGATGTGGGCAGATGTGAAAGCCCTGGGACTGAAGTCTGCAGAACTTTGCAGTTTGTTGCAGAAAGAAGGCAAGGTGTATGTGAATCCAGGTACTATGTATGGAGAAAAAACAGGCGAGGGTTACATTCGTATAAACCTCGCCACACGTCGTTCCCTCGTTGAAGAGGGTATGAGAAGACTCATCAGAGTTTGTTGTCAGCATCTGGGAAGATAACTGCAGGTTTCCAGCGCTTTGCCTCCTCAAAGTCCATAATGGCATAGGACATGATGATGATGACATCGCCAATCTGAACCTTACGCGCAGATGCACCATTGAGACAGATGCAACCACTACCGCGCTCACCCTTGATTACATAAGTGTCGAGACGTTCGCCATTATTGTTGTTTGCAATATGAACACGTTCGCCCTCGATGATATTTGCTGCATCCATCAGGTCTTCGTCAATGGTGATGCTACCCATGTAGTTGAGGTTTGCCTCAGTTACCTTGGCACAATGTATTTTGGATTTCAGAACTTCTATCTGCATTTCCTTTTTATATTTGTGGATTAGAATCCGTTATTTATAATTGATGTTATCGATGAGTCGGATAGGGGTGTGTCCGCAGAATACAGTGATGCAACCCTGAATATGCTCAGCTTCGTTCCAATCGGTTACGGAACGGAGAGCGATGGCATCAACGATTTCGTAGTACTGCACTTCCAGTCCGTCAACACTATTTATCTCGTCGATTACACTTTGCTTTGTCTCTGCAACTGAGTGCTGCTTGGAGAATGCAATACTGCGACTGAGTGCTTTGAAGATAGCTGGGGCAATCTGACGTTCAGCAGGAGTGAGGAGTGTGTTGCGACTTGAGAGTGCCAGTCCGTCGTCTTCACGAACTATAGGACAAGGACAGATGGTAAGGGAAGGGAAGTGTTCGGCAGCCATAGCACGAATGACAGCAATCTGCTGAAAATCTTTCTCTCCAAAGTAAGAACGGTCTGGTTCTACGAAAGCGAAAAGTTTGCTTACTATCTGACAAACACCATTGAAATGACCGGGACGGAAAGCACCCTCCATAACTGTATCTGTAGGAGGATAACTGAAAGAGCGAGTGTCGGGTTCTGGATAAACTTCGTCGGCAGTAGGGGCAAACATAAGTGTTGCACCCAGTCCTGCAAGTAAGTCACGATCGGCTTCAAAAGTGCGAGGATAATTGGCAAGGTCGTTCTTGTCGTTAAACTGAGTCGGATTGACAAATACGCTGACAACTGTTACGTCGTTCTCACTAACAGAGCGCTTTACAAGTGATGCATGACCATTGTGGAGAGCTCCCATTGTAGGAACGAGTCCGACGGTCTTGCCTGATGCCTTAAATGCAGCCACTCTGGCTTTCAGATCTGCAATTTTACTAACAACTTCCATTTTTGTGTATATAAATTGTCTGCAAAGGTACGGTAAAACGAGGGGAAAGCCAAACTCTTTACGGCATTTTTATTTTTTTATGTTTTATTTGTAATGTAGTAGCATTAGATTTGTAAAAAAATCGTACCTTCGCATCGTGAAATCGAAGGTCATGAGGTTATACAGTTTTAGGATTAAGCAATCGTTGATGCTGACGTGCCTGATTGGGGCAATATATTGTCCGCAGATAACGAAAGCTCAGAACGATACTGTTGCAAAGTCTGCAACCGAAGCACTTGCTGACCACATGACTGAAAGAGGGTTGAGAATCACACATGACAACGAACTGAAATTCTTTAACTGTGGGCACGATAAGTTTGTTAATCTCTTTGAGGATGTGCGACAGGCAAAGAGTTTTATTCATCTTGAATATTTCAACTTCAGGAACGACTCCATTGCAAGACTGCTGTTCCAGTTGTTGGCTGAGAAGGCAAAGGAAGGCGTTAAGGTAAGAGCCCTTTACGATGCGTTTGGTAATTCGTCGAACAACCGTCCTATCAAATCTGCGATGCACGACAGCATCCGTTCGTTGGGAATAGACCTTGTGCTTTTCGACCCTATCAGATTTCCCTGGGTGAACCACATTATTCCGCGTGACCACAGAAAAATTGTGGTGATAGACGGAAAGGTGGCATACACAGGTGGTATGAATGTGGCAGATTACTATATAACGGGAATTCCCGAAGTGGGTGACTGGCACGACCTGCACATGAGGATTGAAGGTGGAGCTGTAGATGATTTGAACCGAATATTTGCCCGTATGTGGGAGAAGGTGACAAAGGAGAAGATTGAAGGCATTAACTATTTCCCAAGGGAATATGGAGTAAGAATGCCACATGGCAATGAAGACCTGGTGATTGTTGACCGTGCTGCAAGAAAGACATCGGATGCTATACGCGACCTCTTTGTCACGATGATAAATAGTGCGAGGAAAAGCGTGAAACTGATAAGTCCTTATTTCGTACCTACTCATAAGGTGAGACAAGCTCTAAAGAGAGCTGTTGACCGCGGAATAGACGTGCAGATTATTCTTTCAGCAAAAAGCGATGTTCCCCTTACACCGGAAGCAACTCATTATGTAGGTAACAACCTGATGAAGCGCGGGGCAAGGGTGTGGTTGTTTGAAGGCGGTTTCCACCACTCAAAACTGATGATTGTGGATGATGAGATTTGTACTGTGGGTTCGTCGAATATGGATGCAAGAAGTCTGCGATGCGATTACGAAGTAAACACCCTGATACTGTCGAAACGACTGACAAAAGAGATGGTTGATTTGTTTGAGGCACAGAAACCCAGTTCGTTCGAAATAAAGAAAGGCTACTGGCGCACAAGAACAGCGTGGAAGCAGTTTGTGGGATGGTTCGGAAATCTATTAACTCCAGTTTTGTAAAGAATATAATTTAAAACGATGAATATACAAAGAAAATTATTGGTGATGCTCGTTTCCCTCCTTATGGTTTTGGGAATGAATGCTCAGAATCCTAAGCGCGAATTCCGTGGAGCATGGATTCAATGTGTAAACGGTCAGTACCTGGGTAAGTCGATGGCTCAAATCAGACAAATGCTGAGCAGTCAACTCGATGTGTTGCAGGGTGCTGGTATCAATGCTATCATGTTCCAGGTAAGAGCCGAAGGAGATGCTCTGTATCAGTCATCGTACGAACCTTGGTCACGCTATCTGACTGGTCAACAGGGTATGGCTCCACAGGACGGTTGGGATCCTCTGGCTTGGATGGTAGAGGAGTGTCATAAGCGCTGCATGGAATGTCATGCATGGATAAACCCATATCGTGCAAAAACTAAGGGTACTACTGCTTTGGCACAGAACCATGCAGCTGTGGAACATCCGGATAGGGTATTCCAGTATGGCGACCTGCTGATTTTTAATCCAGCCCTTGCTTCAAACAGACTATATACCTGTATGGTTGTGGAGGATATCCTGAACAGATATGATGTGGACGGAATACATATGGACGATTACTTCTATCCTTATCCTGATGCTGGCAGACCAATTCCTGACGGAGCTTATTTCGCCGCAGATAATAGAGGTATTCAAGATATAGGTGACTGGCGTAGAGACAACGTGAATCTGCTTATCCAGGACCTGCACGAACTGATTCGTTCTGTAAAACCTTGGGTTAAGTTTGGCGTTTCTCCTTTTGGTATTTACCGCAATAGTAAGAACGGAGTGAATGGTCCTGATGGTAGTGCTACAGCAGGAACTCAGAACTACGACGACCTGTATGCTGATGTAGTTTTGTGGGCAAAGAAAGGATGGGTTGACTACACCCTGCCACAGATTTATTGGAATATAGGTACTAAGGTGGCTGATTACGATGTGCTTTGTCGTTGGTGGAACGACTACTGCGGAATGCGACCAGTATTCATCGGACAAGACGTAGAACGAACAGTAAAAGGTTCTGACCCACAGAATCCGCAATTGCACCAGATGAGAGCTAAGTACGAACTGCAACGCTCACTAAAGAATGTAGAAGGCAGTTGTCAATGGTATGCAGCAGCTGTAGTAAACAATCCTGGTAATTATCGAACACTTCTTGAGAAAGTTTATCACAGTACTCCTGCCTTACAGCCTCAGATGAAGTTTATCGATAAGAAAGCTCCCAAGAAACCGCGTAAGGCAAATATCGAATTTGACAATAATAATATCTACCTGACTTGGCAAGCTCCAAGTGCTAAGAAGGAAATGGACAAGGCAATACAGTATGTCGTATATCGCTTTGAGAAAGGGGAGAGAGTGAACACAGAATCGGCACGCAATATATACGGCATAACACGTGATACAAAAATACTGTTGCGTGGAAACCAGTTCGATTGTACCTTCGTTATTACAGCTCTAGATCGCTTGCAGAATGAGTCGAAGGGTATCAAGGTAAAACTTTAAAGTATTAGTATTAAGATTCTGATGGTATTAAAAAGATTTATATTCTACACGATAGCTTGTTTGAGTACCCTGAATGCATTGGGGCAAGTGACTGGTAGGGTTATAGACTCAAAGACCCGACAGCCACTCGACTACGTAAATGTGTACTATGACAATACAGGTATCGGAGAACAAACAGATGAAAACGGACGGTTCGTACTGAAAGAAGATTCTGCCCTGAGGGAGATAAAAGTCACTTCGATGGGATATGTGACCCAGGTGATAAAACTGAAAGCTTTCGGTAGTAATAAAAATCTGCAAGTAAGACTTGTGCCTGAAGCACGACTGCTGGAAGGTGTGACTGTTCAGGCAAAGAAAAAGAAATACTCTCGCAAAAACAATCCTGCTGTAGACTTGATGAGGAATGTGATTGCACATAAATGGCAGACAGACCTCAGAGAGAAAGACTACTATTCATTCCAGAAATATGAGAAGATGACATTCTCGCTGAATGAGTTTACAGAGAGGGTGTTTGAAGATGGAGAATTTAAGACATTGGCGTTCCTAAAAGACCACGTAGAACGCTGTCCGGAGACAGGAAAACTGATTCTGCCTGTTATTGTGCAGGAGATGGTGTCGGACAACTTCTACAGAAAATCGCCTCATAGTGAAAAGAGACTTATCAAGGCTCAGAGTGATAAAGGTGTGAACGAACTGATTAATACAGGAGAAATCCTTACTACGATGTTGAAGGATGTCTTTACTGATGTGAACATCTACGATAATGAGTGCCGACTGCTGCAATATCCTTTCAAGTCACCAATTGCTGATAACGCAATCAATTTCTACAGATATTATCTACAAGACACATTGAAAATTGAGAATGACTCAGTAATCGATGTGGGATTCCTGCCGAATAATCAGCAGGATTTTGGTTTTTCAGGACATGTATATATCATGAAAGACTCTACATACGCAGTACGTCGTGTGGAACTGAATATTCCAAGGCGTTCGGATGTGAACTTTGTGGAGAATATGATAATCCGTCAGGACCTTGTGCAGTTGCCTACAGGTGAACGAGTATGCACAGTCAACGATATGATTGTAGAAATGAAGCTTATTGCTAAGATTCAGAAGTTGATGGTGCAACGTACAACCCGTAATTTCGATTACTCGTTTACGCCAATTCCTGACAAAGTGTTCAAAAGTATAAAGGGAGCAACAAAGACAGAACCTGATGCAAAAATGAAGTCTGAGGAGTATTGGTCGGAATTCCGTCAGGTAGAGTTGACCCAGTCTGAGAGCAAGATGGGTTCGTTCATGGAGAAACTGCAGAACATAAAAGGATTCAAGTGGATTATGTTTGGACTGAAGGCTCTGATTGAAAACTATATAGAGACTGCATCGTCAACAGATAAGAATAAATTTGACTTCGGACCTATCAACACTATCATATCCAAGAACCACTATGATTCATGGCGTTTCCGTATTTCCGGATTTACTACCGCTCACCTGAATCCTCATTTATTCCTTGATGGATATGTTGCTTACGGAACAAAATCAAAGAATGTGTATGGTATGCTCAAAGCTACTTATTCGTTCAATAAAAAAGCATACTTGCATCGTGAGTTCCCAAAGAATAACATACAATTCCAATACTACAACGATATCACCAGTCCGTACACTAAGTTCATGACTACGGATAAGGATAATATGTTCATGGCGTTTAAGTCGTCAAAGGTTGACCAGTTCTACCACACTAAGTCGTGGAAACTGATGTACGATCGTGAGTGGGAAGCTGGAATGAAATTCTATGCTCATATAGACCGCACTCGGAATGATGCTGTGGATGAGTTGTTCTTCGAACATTTAGGTACAGGTCGTAGAACTGCCGCAGGAACTTATGTGCCGGTGAACGATCCTAATGTTTGGGATAATAAGATGATTACAACTGAGTTGAAAGCAACAATCACTTTCGAACCAGGTGCTACATATATAAATACTAAGCAACGACGTCTAAAGATAAATCTTGATGCTCCAGTATTTTTCGTTTCCCACACAATGGGTGTGAAAGGTTTGTTGGGTGGACAGTATAATTATCATGTGACGGAAGCCGGTATGTATAAACGTTTTTGGATGGGTTCGTGGGGTAAGATTGATACCGACATCAAAGCTGGTGCACAATGGAGTAAGGTTCCTTATCCATTGTTGATTCACCCTGTTGCTAACGATACTTATATCTTGCAGGACTACAATTTCAACCTCATCAATATATGGGAATTCCTGAACGACCGTTATGCATCGCTGATGGTTAGCTGGGATATGAACGGAAAGATTCTGAACCGTATTCCTTTATTAAAGAAACTGAAATGGAGAGAGTGGATAGGTATAAACGTGCTGTGGGGAACTCTTACAGATAAGAATAATCCTGCTGCAAGCGGATATTCTGATCCGAGTCTGTTCTTCTTCCCAGGACGATTCAATGGTGATGGTACATACGAATCGAACACATATAAGATGGATGCCAAGAAGCCTTACATAGAGGCTGTTGTCGGTGTGCATAATATCTTTAAATTGTTCCATGTAGTATATGTAAGACGTCTCACATATCTTGACCATCCTAATATCAACAAGAATGGTGTCAGATTCATTTTTAGAATGACTTTCTAACAAGATAATGATGTGTGAGAAAAGAATATTAGTAATCAATAAGAAAAATATAAAATAATATGGGTGGTTTTTTTGGGGTAGTTTCAACAAAGAAGTGTACTACGGATTTGTTCTATGGTACGGACTATCAGTCGCATCTTGGTACAAAACGTGGTGGTATGGCTTCGTACAGTACAGAAAAAGGTTTTTTCCGTTCTATTCACAATCTGGAAAGTTCTTATTTCCGTACTCGTTTCGAAGACGAATTGGATAAGTTTCACGGCAACTCAGGTATCGGCATTATTAGTGATACTGATGCCCAACCATTGTTGATGAATTCGCATCTGGGCAGATTTGCACTTGTCACAGTTGCAAAAATCAACAATATGGAGGAGATAGCCGATAAACTCCTAAACGAGAATATGCATCTTAGCGAGTTCAGTTCCGGAAAGATTAATCCAACAGAGTTGGTAGGTTTGATGATTATCCGCGGAAAAACATTCGTTGATGGTATAGAAAATGTATATAATACCATAAAAGGTTCTTGTTCAATACTCCTTCTGACAGAAAACGGAATCATTGCTGCTCGTGATTCATGGGGCAGAACACCTATAGTTTTAGGACAGAAAGATGGAGCTATGGCAGCTACAAGTGAATCATCCGCCTTCCCGAATCTTGGATACGATACGACATACTACCTCGGACCAGGCGAGATTGTTCGTCTGCGTGTAGATGGTTTTGAACAATTGAGAAAACCAAACAAAGGCTGTCAAGTATGTTCTTTCTTGTGGATTTACTATGGTTTCCCAACCTCAAGTTATGAAGGAAAAACAGTAGAATCCGTACGTTATGAGACTGGACGAATAATGGGTGAGGAGGACAAGACAGAAGTAGATGCTGTAGGCGGAATTCCTGATAGTGGTGTTGGTATGGCAATCGGTTATTCAGCAGGACATCACTCTCCATATTTCCGTGGTATCTCAAAATACACTCCTACATGGCCTCGTTCGTTTATGCCTGCAAACCAGGATATGCGTAACCTTGTTGCCAAAATGAAACTCATTCCTAACGAGTCGATGATTAGAGGAAAACGTTGTCTTTTCTGCGACGACTCTATCGTTCGTGGTACTCAACTACGTAATAATGCTAAGAAAATGAAGGAACTAGGAGCCAAAGAAGTACACATGCGCATAGCTTGTCCTCCTTTGGTTTACGCTTGTCCTTTCGTAAACTTCTCAGCCAGCAAGAGTGCTCTCGAACTGATTGCCCGTCGTGTCATCATGGACTTGGAAACAGGAAACGAAAAGGCTACCTTGCTTGATGAAGCAAATACAGTTACAAGTGTAGATATGCCAGAAGAACGCCTTCAGGCATATACCAAAACAGATTCACCAGAGTACAAGAGAATGGTTGACGAAATTGCTCGCAGATTGAATCTCGATACTCTAAAGTTCTCAAAACTCGAAACTATTGTAGATGCTATCGGACTCGACAAGAGCAGAATCTGTACCCATTGTTTCGATGGTAGTTCGGCATATACTCTTGAAGAGAGAAATACAGAAGAGTTGCGACTGAATTTTGATGAATGATTAAATAAAAGTGTATAGTTTGATTTAATAAGATTAGAAAACGATGATAATGAACAATTGGTTCGAATGTAAAGTTCGAATAGAGAAAGTACTTGAGGGTGGTGCTACAAAAAAAGTGGTTGAACCGTATTTGGTTGATGCTCTGAATTTCACAGAGGCAGAAGCAAGAATAATTGAAGAGATGAAGCCTTTCTGCAATGGTAATATGGAAGTGTCCGACATCAAACGTGCAAGATATTGTGAAATGTTTACAGCAGAAGAGGATTCTTGTGATAAGTGGTTTAAAGTGAAATGTGTATTTGTAACTCTTGACGAAAAGACTCAGACTGAAAAGCGTACTTCTCAGATGATGCTTGTTCAGGCAAGCGACCTCCGTGATGCTGTAAAACGTTTCGACGAAGGTATGAAAGGTTCTATGATAGACTACGAGATAGCAGCTGTTCAGGAAACACCTATTCTTGATGTTTTCCCATATAAAACAACAGAATAAACCAATCAACTACAGATAAAAATGATTGCAGAAAACTTACATAAAGTACTTTCTACGATTCAGCCAGGCATACGACTTGTCGCCGTTTCAAAATTCCATCCCGTCAGTGCCTTACAGGAGGCATATGACGCAGGACAGAGAGTCTTTGGTGAGAGTCATGTGCAAGAACTTGTAGAAAAACAACAACTCCTACCAAAAGATATTGAGTGGCACTTCATAGGACATCTGCAGACGAATAAAGTGAAATATATGGCATCGTTTATTTCTCTAATTCATGCTGTGGACACCATGAAGCTGTTGAAGGAAATCGATAAACAGGCAGAACGCAACAACAGAATAATAGACTGTCTGTTGCAGATTCATATAGCTAAAGAGGAAACAAAATTCGGGTTTACTCCTGACGAACTGCGAACCATGCTTCAAGAAGGAGAGTGGAAACAGTTCTCACATGTTCGCATTTGTGGACTTATGTGTATGGCTTCCAATACGGACGACGTGAAACAGATTGCTGATGAATTTGAGTCTGTTCGGACGTTGTTCCAGGAAATCAAGAATGATTTCTTCCCTACAGAAGAAACGTTCAAGGAACTCTCTATGGGAATGAGTGGCGATTATGAAATAGCCCAGCAACATGGTTCAACAATGGTAAGGGTAGGGACTATGATTTTTGGCGAAAGAAATTACAGTTGAAAACACAGCTCTAACCTTCTAAAAACACATCACATAGAATAATTAAAACAAAAACAAACTTACTATGCTAACCTTTGATAAACCTCGAGAAATTGCACTAGAGATATGTAATATCCATAATGTCACATTGAACAATGACAATCTGAAAAGATTTGCTGATATAATTGTTCCAATGAAACTGATTCGTGGAAAACACCCGGTTTCGGAAGGAGAAGTATGTGATTATATTTTCTATGTGAAACAAGGATTGGTACTTCAGACATATGAAAAGAATGAAGCTACAATAACTGAAAATATTGCTTGCGATGGTGATTTCACTTTTTGTGTCGAGAGCTTTTTCAAGCGTGAACCCTCTAAGTTGACTATTACTACACTCGAACCCTCCATTATCTATGGTTTGCCACATGACAAACTATACGAATTGGCACACACTTCCTACGAAATATGTCAACTAATATTTGCTATCCAACAAACTACGCTTTTTGTTTTACGACATCGGGCAGATGCAATGCGTTTTGAATCTGCTCGTGATAAGTATGTGCGACTGATAAATGAAAAGCCGGAGATTGTTCGTCGTGCTCCAATGCATAATATTGCTTCATTCCTTCAGATGACCCCCGAAACATTAAGTCGTGTTCGGAGTACAGTAAACTCAGAAGAATTCTGATTTCATAGCATACAAATCTGGAGTTATATATGCGTATAGTTGTTCACATAATCACTTTGTTTTTTGTTTGTATTTCGTTTTTCAGTTGTACAACAGAAACAGAGAATGCCCATTACGAAACCCTTCTCGATAGTGCTCGGGTGGCAATGCTTGTGAAAACAGACTATAAAAAAGCTGAGAATATTTATAAAGAAATAATCGCTTCCACTCGAAACAAACTCATTCGTCTTCAGGCTGATGAAGGCATGATGCATATTTGCCAGATTCGTTCTCTCAACAAAACATACTACGATTATCGTTCTGATGCTCAGATTCTAATAAAAGAACTCAAGATAGTAGAACGACATATCAACTCTAGAAACCTAGCTATCCTTAAAGCAGCAAAGAAGGATTTCTATCGCATCTCTGCAGTCTATTATATCAATCTTAGAGATATGGATCGCACCACAGAGATGCTTGATAGCATAAAAGATAAACCTCTGAACAAGAAAGATTTCCTTTCTATTTATCTTGGAAAGGAAAGTATGTACTACAAATCTCTTCAGAAGATTTGGACTGCAGAACAACTAACTGATGAAGGACACTATGACGAGGCTATCGAACAACTTGCAGCTGCTTTGCATCTTGTCAATCTACATCATCAAAAATATAGTTATAGTGGTTTGTCTGACACATTATCTATATATGGTGAACAGCAAAATGATAGCATCAGTACTGAGATGCGATGGATTCAGAATCCTGATTGTGTTTCTGTTCCCAACTGGATGGCAGCTGTTCGCGAACAACTAAGTATTACATTCGGAGCAATGGGAAACAAAGTTGCTTCCGACTATAATCATAACATTTATCTTGACATTCTTGATGCTACTCGTCAGGATCTTTTGCTTGAACAGCAACTCGACACTCTTCAGAATCACGAGCATCGTCTTAATATTTTCCTGGCAACAACTGTTGTGTTTTCAATTCTATTGGCTGTATTTGGCACACGACTATACCGTCGCAAGAGAGAACGTAGTTTGCAATTGCAGCAACAGCTGAAACAAGAAATTGAAAAGAATCGCAACTCGTTACTTTCCCGTTGGTTACAGCAGAATGGTGGTTCCATTTCCCAAATACAGGATGAAATGGAATATGCTGATGACGAACGTCGTGCTGCAGAAATGAAAATTGAAGAAAACAAACGTAGTTATATCGATAAAGCCACGAGTGTTTCGATTGCAAATGGAATCATTCCATTCCTCGATAGAGCAATATGGGAAATCGAACATGATAAGGATAATATCGTTTATATTTCCGAACTAATCGATAAGATAAACGATTATAACGATATTCTTGGACATTGGGTTAAGATTAAGCAGGGTAGTGTGTCGCTTCATATAGAGAGTTTCCCGCTTTCTTCTCTTTTCGAAGTGGTTAAGAAAGCACAGCCGCTATATTCGTCTGAGGGAATTTCCCTCGATGTGCAACCAACAGACGCTGTAGTTAAAGCAGATAAGGCTCTCACGCTTTTTATGATTAATACCTTGATGGATAATGCACGTAAATTCACTCCAAAGGGTGGTAGCGTAAGTGTCTATGCAGAACAGAATCCTGAGTATGTGGAGATTTCTGTCAAAGATACAGGATACGGAATGGCTGAAGACGATACTCGCGACGTAATAACTTCTCATAAGGGACATGGATTCGGGCTGATGAATTGTAAGGGTATAATCGAAAAATACAAGAAGACCAACCGCCTGTTCTCTGTCTGCGATTTTGGAGTAGAGAGTCAACTGGGTAAAGGTAGCAGATTCTTCTTCCGTTTGCCTGTAAAGATTCTTACGACCCTCCTTCTCATTCTCTTCCCGCTTTTCTCCTTTGCTGCCCAAGAAGTGGAATTGCCAGAAGGAATCCGTCAGGCACATGTATTTTCCGATAGTATATATTATTGCAACACTCAGGGACAATACGCCAGAGCTATCGAATTTGGCGATTCTGTACTGTCAGCCCTAAATATGCACTATATTGCTACAACAGGAAAGACAGATAAGTTGTTGCGTCTCGATGGAGAACTGAATGATATGCCAGAAATTCTTTTGTGGCATGATGGTTTCGATACTGATTACGATGTTATCATTTCTGCCAGAAACGAAATTGCTATTGCAGCTCTCGCGATGAATCGGAAACATCTTTATCGCTATAATTGTGATGTTTTTACTCGTCTCTATCAGCTTATCTCACAAGACTATACTACAGCAGATACCGTTAGTAGATTAGAACGTCAGAACAATAATAAGGTTCTTATTTTGAACCTTTCTGTTTTATTCATTATTATATTGATAATAATCATACTGCTGTACTATTATCATCAATACAAATTGCCGCTGTCCAATCTTCGTGAATTGCAAAAGCTTGCTGACAGACTACTCGACACACCTGCTGCAAACATTCCTGATACAATAAGCCGTGCAATAAATGATGTTGTCACAATTGATGGAATAAAGATTTTTCCAACTGGCACATCTGTTGTTGACCGAAATAATACAACGATAACTTTGCCGCTAACAGTAAACAATGACGGAACCACATACGACATAGGATTACTTGCAGTTGCCCTGCACTCTATCCCTGCTTCTTCCGTATCTCGTTTCACAGCTTATGTGCTTCATATGATTGCCTCTCATCTGGCTATTGCACTTTATTGTACTTCGACAAAGATTGAGGAACTGAAGCAGGAACTCGAAATGAAACAGGACGAACAGCATAGAGCTGAAACAGATCGCAACCGTATTCATGTGCAGAATATGATTCTCGACAATTGTCTTTCTGCTATAAAACACGAAACGATGTATTATCCTACTCGCATCAAACAACTGCTGCAGGTTGATTCTGAATCTGACAAAGCAAAACAAATTGATACGAAATCTATCTCCGAACTTCTTCATTACTATAAAGAAGTGTTCACAGTACTCAGTCAATGTGCTATGAAACAATTGGAACAGACTGCTTTCAAACGTCGAATCATTCCAGTTTCAGAAGTAGTTGCAATGATTGAACAATTAAGAGATAAATATAAAACTACTATTGATATTTCAATAGCTCTTAACGACAGCATGAGTTCTGATACACGTGTTGTTTGCGATCCGGTTATGCTGCAGTATATGCTTGATTCGCTTATTTCTTCTACCGATATAGAAGATAATAACCAGAAATGCATACCAACATTTTCTATTTCCATTTTTGCGGAAGGACAATTCTGTCAGTTTACTATTACTGATTCTCGCAAGCATTGGAATGCAGAACAAATATCAAATCTTTTCTATGCTGACAGTCTGAAATACAATCCTGATACTGATCAGTTGAAAGGTTCTGAATACATACTTTGCAAACAGATAATTCGTGAACATGATGACCATTGTGGTATTCGAGGTTGTAAGATATATGCTACACAACCTAATATGCTTACGTTCACATTACCTTTACAACAAAATAGATAATAATGACTAAACAATATACAGCTATGAATCCTTTTAAAGTAATAATAGTTGAGGATGTAAAGCTCGAACTTAAAGGCACCGAGCAGATATTTAAAAACGAAATTCCTGAAGCGGAAATCGTTGGAACTGCCATGAATGAGGAACAGTTATGGCCTCTGATGAATAGCGACACGCCAGACTTGATTTTGCTCGACCTCGGACTTGGTGGCAGTACTACCGCAGGAATTGACATTTGCAAACAGGCACGACGTCGTTATCCTGCCGTTCATATTCTCATCTTTACAGGTGAGATAATGAATGAGCGCCTTTGGGTAGATGCCCTCGATGCTGGTGCCGATGGAATTGTTCTGAAGACTGGCGAATTGCTTACTCCTGACCTCGTTTATAGTGTGATGAAAGGAAATCAGTATGTTTTTAACCAACCAATTCTTCAGAAAATAGTACAACGATTCCGTTCCAGCATTCTTTCTGAGAATCAACGTTCCGAAGCATCACTTGAATACGATATAGATGAGTACGACGAACGATTCCTTCGTCATCTTGCACTTGGATATACAAAAGAGATGATAGCCAACCTACGAACAATGCCTTTCGGAGTTAAGTCTCTGGAAAAACGTCAGGCTGATTTGGTACGTCGTCTTTTTAGCGAAGATGCTACAGGAGTCAATGCCACTCGCCTTGTAACTAAGGCTCTACAACTAAATATTATCAATCTTGACAACTTAACTCCTGATGCATAAGTTTCAGAAATACTTGCTCATCGTCGAATTGCTATTACTACCCGTCATAGCCATACTTTCGTGGATATTCAGCCTTTACACTCCTATGATTCGCAGTTTGTTGCATCCAAACGGCATCAGATGGATTGCTACACATATCATAAGAAATTTTACATCTCTGCCTATTGGAGAAATCATACTTTGTCTGATAGCTCTCTCCCTGTTGTCTGCACTTAATCCACGCACTCTTTTCGACCGTAAAGCAACTCAGAAAGAAAAACGAGCTTATCTCTTTGCATTCCTTATGCTTCTGATGAACATTCTTGTTGTCGTGCTTTTTACTTTCTTTCCTCCGTACGTCCTGCTGAACTTCCTTGGTACACTTTCCGATTCACCTTTTATCGACGGTATTCCAGCATTTATCTTCATAGCTATCGAATCAACTTGTTGCACCTATGCCTACACATCGGGTAAGATGACAACCATACAGGACTTTGCTCAAGTCCATTCCTCAATGCTGATAAAATTCAGTCCTTTCTTTATCCACCTGTTCCTTATTGCTCAGATAATAGGGTGGGTAAAGTTTTCTAATATAATGGCTTATTTGTAGAAGTACGACTTCACGAATGCACCTACTTGCAGAGTATATTCCTTCGGATAGTCATGATATGATCTTCCGTGTCGTGCGTTTGGAGCCTCCCAGATGAATTTATTCCTTGGTTTTGCCTGGTATAATTTATGTACCATTTCAGAAGGTACATAATGGTCGTTCGTACCATGAATGAAAAGCATCGGTTTCTCAGCTTTCTTTATCTGATCTATTGCTGAAGCCTCCTTGAGGTCAAGACCATACTTCCATTTACTTATTTTGTTTGCAATATACATAAATGGGAAAGAAGGCAAATGATACTTTGTATTTAGAACATAACTGATAGCATCCCAAGCAGAAGTATAACCACAGTCTTCCACAAAACAACGGACAGTTTTTGGGGTCTCATCTCCTGCCAGCATCATCGTTGTGGCAGCACCCATCGAAATGCCATGAACAACGATTCTGAGGTCTTCATTTCCGAATATCTTTGGTGCTTCGTCAATCCATCTCTTTATGTCGTTTCTGTCGTCCCATCCCATACAGATATGATTACCCTCACTCTCTCCATGAGCTCTCAAGTCGGGTAACAGAACATTGAAATGCATACTCCTGCTATACATATATGCGATATGTAGCATGCTGAGAGCATGGTTTTTATGTCCATGCACTACTATTGCTGTATTAGGAGTAGGGCGGTCAGCAGGAATATAGAAACCATGCAACCTCAGACTGTCTGTCGACAGAATAGTCGTGTCCCTCAGCAACTGTTCCGAATTCAGTTTTCTTACCCATTGTTTCAGGTGTGGGTATTCACTATACATATATACATAGGTATCCTGTTCGTTTCTTACTGTAGGCGATAGTCCCCAATGCACTATATAATAGCTAATGCCTAAGATAGCGAGTGTGAATATGACGACAGCCACCAGAATCATAAGAAATACCGTTTTCTTTATCAGTCTGCCTGTCCAGTCCAGAAATCCCAACTTGCCAGAGCTTGCAGATGCAGCATTTCCAGTCCGTTTTTTACGGTTGCCTGTTGCTTTTCGCCTCGTTCCATGAACTGTGTTTTCAGAGGATTGTACACGAGGTCGTACAGCAGATGATTTGCTGTTAGCTGGTTGTACGGTATCTTTGGACTTTCGTCCACGTGTGGATGCATTCCGCATGGTGTAGTATTTACAATAATAGTATATGCTTTGATGATGTCCTCGGTAAGTTCTTCGTATGTAAGGGTCTCATCTTGAGCCGTTGTTTGTTTTTTTCTGCTTACAAATCTCACATCATCAATACCCAGTTTCTTTTTCAAACCATAATAAACAGCTTTCGAAGCACCTCCAGTACCCAGTATGAGTGCTTTTGTATGGTGTGGTTTCAGTAAGGGACGAATACTCTCTACGAAACCTATGACGTCCGAATTATAACCCTTTAGGTGTCGTTTGTCGTTTTTCCAAGTCACCTTAACCACATTTACAGCACCTATTTCTCTTGCTTCGTCCGATAGTTCGTCGAGCAGAGGAATAATCTGTTGCTTGTAAGGAATAGTCACATTATGACCTCTTAGGCTTGGGTACTTGTCGAGGGTCTCCTGATACAGATTGAGCGAGGGCAACTCAAAGTTCAGATACTCTGCTTTGATATGCTCTCGTTCAAACTTTTCGGTGAAATATCCCCTTGAGAAACTATGTCCGAGTGGGTACCCCAACAATCCAAACACAGCTCCATCCATATTTACAGGGGAACTGCTCATGCGTTTTGCTTCAGGTAACGGTTCACGTTCTCCTCAATTCTCTTAGCCAAGTCTTCACTTGCGGGCGCTGGTTGGAACTTCTCTCCGATGATGTGTTCATACAGTTCTATGTATCGTGCCGATACACTTTCTGCATACTCATCAGTAATCTCTGGCATCACCTGTCCTGGCTGATTCATGAAGTTGTGGTCGATAAGCCATTGACGTACGAATTCCTTCGACAGTTGCTTCTGTGGTTCTCCCTTCTCGAATTTCTCCTGATATCCGTCGGCATAGAAGTAGCGGCTTGAGTCTGGAGTGTGTACTTCGTCAATCAGATACACTTTACCGTCGCGCTTTCCGAATTCATACTTAGTATCTACGAGGATAAGGCCTTGCTGTGCTGCAATCTTTGTACCCAGGTCGAACAGAGCATAAGTATATTTCTCCATCTGTTCGTAGTCCTCCTTCGATACCAGTCCTTGGCTAATGATTTCCTCCTTCGAGATATTCTCGTCGTGACCTTCGTCAGCCTTTGTAGTAGGAGTGATGATTGGGGTAGGGAACTTCTGGTTTTCCTTCATTCCCTCAGGCAGGGTGATACCACAAAGAGTGCGGTTTCCAGCCTTGTATTCTCTCCAGGCAGAACCAGTCAGATATCCGCGGATAATCATCTCCACGCGGAAACCCTCACACTTCAGTCCTACTGTTACCATTGGGTCTGGAGTAGCCAGTTTCCAGTTTGGCACGATGTCTGCAGAAGCATCGAGAAACTTTGCAGCAATCTGGTTCAGCACCTGTCCCTTGAATGGAATTCCCTTTGGCAATACTACGTCGAATGCAGAGATTCGGTCTGTAGCAACCATAACCATTAAATCATCATTGATGTTGTAAACGTCACGAACCTTGCCGTGATACACACTTTTCTGACCAGGAAAATTGAAGTCAGTTCTTGTTAAAGCTTTCATTTCTTTTCAAATTTATTATATGCATTTACTATTCTAGTCACGAGTTTATGTCTTACGATATCCTTCTCTCCGAGTTCCACAAAACCTATTCCCTTGATACCTTCGAGAATCTCTCTTGCCTCTCTGAGTCCGCTCTTTACAGCATGTGGCAGGTCTATCTGAGTCATGTCGCCGTTGATAATCATCTTCGTGTTCTGTCCCATACGAGTCAGAAACATCTTTATCTGCTGAGTAGTGGTATTTTGGGCTTCATCCAGAATCACTATTGCATCGTTTAGGGTTCTGCCTCGCATAAAAGCCAATGGAGCAATCTGTATGATGTTCTGTTCCATATATTCGTTCAACTTCTGAGCCGGAATCATATCCTGAAGGGCATCGTAGAGCGGTTGCAGATAAGGGTCGATTTTCTCCTTCATGTCGCCAGGTAGGAAACCCAGTTTTTCTCCTGCTTCTACAGCCGGACGCGACAGTATGATACGTCTTATCTCTTTATTCTTCAGAGCTCTTACGGCAAGAGCGATACTCAGATAAGTCTTTCCGCTACCGGCAGGACCGATGGCGAAGAGCATATCGTTTTGGTTAAACAGATTAACCAGTTGTTTTTGGTTGTCGGAACGGGGACTGATCCCTTTTCCGGTTACGGAATAACAAATCACATTGCTGTCGTTTAGCGCCTTTGCTTCCGTACCCTTGATAATATCAAGTATAGCATCCTCACTTAGCGAATTATACTTCGCACAGTGTTTCTGCATCTTATCGATATTCTCTTCGAAAGCACACATCTCCTCCTCGTCACCCATCACCTTGATAACGTTTCCCCTCGCAACTATTCTCAGTTTCGGGTACAACGCCTTTATCATCTGCAGATGTATGTTCTTAACCCCGTAAAAAGCTACGAGGTCAATATCTTCCAGTACTATGTGTTTCTCTATCAATTTTTATTATGAATTATATGTCAAATGTCTAATGTCAAAAGTCACTTTTCAATTTCTCTAACATCAACTCTCATACGTCTTTAACTTCGAGCGTAGCGATAACTCCTTAACTCCTTAACTCCTTTATCAATTTTCAATTAGAGCAACGCAATTAACCACTCTTCCGTCGCAGACTTTCATGCGTCGTGCAGAGTAGTAATTCTCGTTAGTCATCGTATCCACACCTGCTACATGAATATTCTCAGCTTTCACACCCTTGCGAATCAGTTGCAGTCGGTTAGCCTCCCACAAATCTATGTGCCACTTTTCATACCGCTTTGCAATCTGTTGCATTGGAAACTCAGCCTTTTCAAACTGTTCATACACCTCGTCACCAACTTCGAAACTCTCCAGACTGATACCTGGTCCTATGATAGCATGCAAATCCTGCGGGTTCACTCCGAAGTGCTCCTTCAGCACATCTATATTCTTCTCAACAATCCTCTGCACAGTTCCTTTCCATCCTGCATGTACGGCAGAAACCACTTCTTTCCTTTCGTCGTACATCAGTACGGGAATGCAGTCGGCAGTCTTCACGCCAATACACACATTCTTCTCATTGGTTGCAAGTGCATCTACTCCGTGCAACAACATGATTTGTTCCAACGGAGTTTTCTGTAGAAAATCCTTGTCGATGATGAAAGTCGTTGTGCCATGTATCTGGTGACTTGGCAACACGACCTGCATGTCCACCTTCGTATCCAGTTTGCCGTCTCTCGTAGTGGAGAAAGCCAGCACCTTATCAGTTGTCGTCGGATGTATCAACATATTCAAAAGCGTCTTCGTCCAAGTCTTCTATGTCATCCTCATCGAGCATTTCGAACTCCTCCTCTTCTTCCTTGAAGAACTCATCGTCCCAGCCCTTGTCGTCTTCGTCCTCATAAGTATATGAGAAACGAGTCAGATCCTTAGGAGTCTTCAGAATATTCTCGGTCGAAGTGGTAGCAGCTATCTTGTTCGATTCCTCATTCATCTCCTTCCACAGCAGGTCTTTCAGTTCCTGAATGTGGTAGCCCGACACACTCGATATGAACACCACAGGAATGTCGGTTGGCAAGTTCTCGCTCAACATCTCGATGAGTTCTTTGTCCTCACCTATGATGTCACATTTCGTGATGGCAAGCACCCTTTGTTTTTCGAGCAATTCCGGATTATATTGTTTCAGTTCGTTCAGCAGGGTGTCATATTCCTTTCTCAGGTCGTCCGAGTCGGCTGCAACCATAAACAGCAGAAGCGAATTGCGTTCTATATGTCTGAGGAAACGAAGTCCCAGTCCGCGTCCTTCGCTTGCACCCTCTATGATACCTGGTATGTCGGCAATGACAAACGAACGGTTATCTCTGTAAGGTACCACACCTACAGATGGTTCGAGGGTGGTGAAGGGGTAGTTGCCAATCTTTGGTTTTGCTGAAGAAAGGGTATTGACCAGAGTTGATTTTCCTGCATTCGGGAAACCTACCAGACCGACGTCTGCCAACATCTTCAGTTCCAGAATCACGGTCAGTTCCTGCATTGGTTCTCCAGGTTGTGCATACCTGGGAGCCTGATTGGTAGGGGTGGCGAAATTGAAATTTCCCAATCCGCCTCGTCCGCCTTTCAGCAGAATGTATTCCTGATCGTGTTCGCTGATGTCGCAAATGTACTCACCTGTCTCAGCATTATACACCACAGTTCCCAGTGGCACCTCAATATACACGTCAGCACCTTGGTGACCAGTCGATTTATCCTTCGAACCGTTCCCTCCGTGTTCTGCCTGTATATGTCGGTCATACCGCAGGTGAAGCAGAGTCCAGTAGTTTCTGTTACCTTTCAGAATCACGTGTCCGCCTCGTCCGCCATTACCTCCGTCGGGACCTCCCTTCGGAATGTACTTCGCACGATGCATGTGAGTCGAACCTCTTCCGCCTCGTCCCGATCTGCAGTAGATCTTTACGTAATCTATGAAATTGCTCTCAGCCATTATTGTTTATCCAAAAAGGCAAAAATCTCGCCCAGCATTACATCCTTCGAACCCTTCCAAGTGAAAGTGTTGCGAATGCCTTCCTTCTCAAACCATTCAGCGAGTGGTGCAGTCTGGTTGTGATATACCTCAAAACGTTTCTTGATAGTCACCTCGTTATCGTCAGCACGACCTTGTTCCTTAGCGCGGTTCAGCAGACGAGCCAACAGAGTTTCCTCGTCAACGATGAGTTCAATCATCAGACCCATCTCGTGCTTTCTCTCAGCCAGCATCTTCTTCAGAGCTTCAGCCTGAGGGATAGTGCGTGGGAAACCGTCGAAGATAACTCCCTGTCCAGCTGGCATACTGTCGTAAGTCTTAGCCAGGATGTCAATCATCAGCTCATCAGGAATCAGCTGACCATTATCGATATATCCCTTGGCAATCTTGCCCAGTTCAGTATTACCCTTGATTTCAGCACGCAACACATCACCTGTAGAGATGTGTCCCATGTTATATCTCTTAACTATCTCATCGCTGTAAGTGCCCTTGCCTGAGCCCGGAGCACCAAAAATAATAATGTTCTTCATAATTTATATAATTAATTTATTATCGTTTTCGTTATCGTTTTCGTTAAAACAATTATGCATTATGCATTATGAATTATGCATTTGATAAATGTCCTTCATTCCTCTGCCTTTATTATTGTAATCAAGTCCGTATCCGAGGATAAACTTATCAGGCACCACCATAGCACAGTACTTGATGTCCACCTCCACTTGTCTTCGTTCCGGTTTTGACATCAGCGTACACACCTCAACCGACCTCGCACCCTTATCCTTCAGATAATTCAGCAGATGATGCATCGTGACACCTGTATCCACAATATCCTCCACCACAATCACGTCGCGTCCCTCCAGCGGAATCGTCAGACCAATCAGTTCCTTCACCTCGCCAGTCGAGGTAGTACCCTCATAACTGCTTACCTTTGTGAAGTGTATTTCATTATCCACGGTCAGTTCCCTCACCAGGTCAGCGGCAAACATAAAAGCACCATTCAGGATACCCAGCAGTATCACTTGTCGTCCCTTATAGTCCTCGTTTATCCGTTCTGCCACCGCCTTCACCCTTTGCTTTACCTCAGCCTCAGGGATGTACAGTTCGAATTTTAGTCCGTCGATAGAAAGCATGTTAGTTTACCGTTTACCGTTTACAGTTTACTTAGGTCAATAACCATTAACCAATAACCACTAACCATTTTTTTTGCAAATGTACAAAAAACTTCATAACTTCGCACCTGCAAAATCAAAAAAAACACACCCATATGAAAGACTTTAATTTTTATGCACCTACCGAAGTGGTATTTGGCAAAGAAAGTGAAAAACAAATTTCCCAACTCATACGTAAATATGGAGGCACAAAAGTACTCCTTCACTATGGAGGTCAGAGTGCCCGTCGTAGCGGTTTGCTCGATGAAGTAAAGGCACAGTTAACGGCTGCAAACATACCTTTTACTGAATTGGGCGGGGTAGTACCAAACCCTGTTCTATCAAAGGTTTACGAAGGAATCGACATAGTTCGTCGTGACTCCCTCGACTTCATTCTTGCCATCGGAGGTGGCTCAGTTATCGATTCAGCCAAAGCCATCGGTTACGGAATCTGTTACGACGGCGATGTTTGGGACTTCTATTCAGGCAAAGCACAGGCAAAAAGTTGCATGCCTATCGGTTGTGTTCTTACTATCCCAGCTGCCGGCAGCGAGATGTCCTATGGATGCGTCATAACTAACGACAAAACACAACGCAAGTGGTCCTACAACTGCGACCTCGGCCGCATGAAATTTGCCGTCATGAACCCTCTTCGCACCTACACACTTCCTGCCTATCAGACAGCAGCTGGAGTAACCGACATCATGATGCACACTATGGAGCGCTACTTCTCCCATCACGACGATATGCTCCTTACCGATGCCATTGCAGAAGCACTTCTTCGAACCGTTAAGGAATGTGGTGAGAAAGTACTTCACGACCCGGAAAACTACCAACTCCGTGCACAGATCATGTGGGGCGGTTCTTTGGCACACAACAACCTGACCGAATGTGGCACACAGAAAGACTTTGCCACTCACGGACTCGAACACGAACTCTCCGCTATGTTCGGAGTCACCCACGGAGCAGGACTTGCAGCCCTCTGGGGCAGTTGGGCTCGATATGTCATGCACGAAAACATCACTCGCTTTGCCCAGTTTGCAGTCAACGTACTCGGAGTGCGCAACAACTTTAAAGACCCCGAACAGACAGCCCTTGAAGGCGTCGCAGCAATGGAAGCCTTCTACCATCGCATCGGCATGCCTGCCAGCATCCCCGAACTCATTGGTCGCACCCTTACCGAAGACGAACTCATCACCCTTGCCGACAATTGTTCCCGTGGCAAAACCATCACCATCGGCAACCTGAAAAAACTCACCTACGACGATATGCTCGCCATCTACCGCATGGCAAACCAATGATCCTGAAAATGTGTTGGAACATTGGAACAATGCAACAATTGTGAAAATAAAAAAAAGCTGACTAGGCGATTGCCCAGTCAGCTTTCGTTTTAGTAGTTAAGAAGTTAGAGAAGTTAGAGGAGTTAAGACGATACTGGTCTAGGTTTTTTATCAAGAATTAGAGAATTAGAGAATTATATTTTTCAGTTTTCAATTTCTCTAACATCAACTCTCATACGTCTTTAACTTCGAGCGTAGCGATAACTCCTTAACTCCTTTATCAATTTTCAATTATGCATTATGCATTATGAATTATGCATTATTTTTAGCTCTCGTCAGTGCTATCTTCGGTGCCGCCACCTCCGCCTGGGTTTTGGTTTTCGTTTTGGTTCTGGTTAGAACCGTTTTCGTTCTGGTTTTGGTTCTCGTTACCACCAGTTCCACTCTGGTTTTGGTTTTCGTTTTCGTTCGAATCTCCAGTCTCGTCACCTTCTGGGTCTTCAACTTCACCGGCATCGGTAGTCACGCGCTTCACCAGTTCGCCGTTGCGGTCGTAGCAGGTAATCTGAACTGCCGTTTTAGCCAGTTCGTCCTTCAGATCGACAGAAGGGATGAAGATGATGCGTCGGCTTGTGATGAGAGACGCCTTCACGTCGTTTACGTTCTCTACCGACTTCGAACGGAGTCCGAAGCGCATGTTGCCGAGTCCTGGCAGCGCCACAGAGTGACCTTCTGTTGCCCATGCCTTGATTACTTCGCCTGCTGCATCCCAGCAAGC
>DDQG01000002.1 GCA_002342585.1 Prevotellaceae bacterium UBA2448 | reverse complement strand
CAATATAGTACGGAGGGCTCTTGATGTTTTTATAGTATTTGGTGCTATTATTTTATAATAAAAGTTGTACATTTGCGCGTTGAAATATAAAATGTATTCGTATTCGTTTTATGAAAGATGTTTGAACGTATTCAACATATAAAGTATGTCATTGTAATGGTAGCTATATGCATAGCTGTCGGCTCACTTATTGTGTCCAGTCTGATGATTCGTGATTTGGAGGCAGAGGAGAGAGAGAGAGTTGAGATATGGTCGGAGGCGATGCGTTCACTTAATCATGCTGATGAGAATACGGATTTGAGTCTTGTGATTCGAGTTCTTAATAGTAATCATATTATTCCTGTAATAGTTTTGGATAAACAAGGTGAGGTGTTGACTTTCAGGAATATAAACAAAGAATTTCGCGAGAATGAGGATTCGATTGCTTATATATCCCGATTGGCAGAAAACTATCGGGCTATGGGCAAGGAGATAAAGATAGACATGACTACGGATTACGACAATGATGATTATATTATTGTATGTTATGACGAGTCTATAATGTTGCGTCGTCTTGCTGTGTATCCGTATATTCAGTTGTGTATTGTCTGTCTTTTTGTGTTGATATCTATTTTTGCATTGTTTGCTACGACTCGTGCGGAACAGAATAAGGTATGGGTTGGTTTGTCGAAGGAGACGGCGCATCAGTTGGGTACTCCTATTTCTTCGTTGATGGCTTGGAATGAAGTGTTTAAGGAGGCGTATCCGGACGATCCTCTTATATCGGAGATGGAGAAGGATGTGAAGCGTTTGGAGAGGATTGCGGAGAGATTTTCTAAGATTGGTTCTGTTCCTGAACCAAAGCAGGAAAATATATTGGAGGTTCTGGAGCGTGTGGTTGTTTATATGGATAAGCGTACGAGTCGTAAGGTTAGGATTATCACTCACTTCCCAGATACTCCTGTTCGGGTTAACCTGATATCCAGTCTGTTCGAATGGGTAGCAGAGAATTTGTGTAAGAATGCCGTTGATGCTATGGGCGGCTCTGGCCAGATTGATATATATGTAGATGAAACAGACAAGAATGTATATGTAGAGGTTACTGATACTGGAAAGGGAATTCCGAGTGGAAATTTCCAGTCTGTATTCAAACCTGGTTTTACTACGAAGGAACGAGGGTGGGGACTTGGTCTTTCTCTTGCTAAACGTATTATTGAGGAGTATCATCACGGAAAGATATATGTCAAGGATTCTGAATTGAATGTCGGTACTACTTTCCGTATTGAATTGCAGAAGAATTAAGGGGAGTAGCAAGGAAAATACTCAATAAATTTGTTTTTTCTCTAGCTTACTCGTAACTTTGCACCCCAAATGAGCAAGTTAGATGCCTATAGAGTCGATTTGTTGAGTTCTAAGCTTCAGGGCTCGCGTCTGGAATGGAATTTGGACGATAGTTTTTTTGGAGCAATAGACGGACTTATACATCGTGGTAATATACATACTATTGTTGATTGCCAGAATACCGGCTCGCTGTTTAGGTTTCAGATTAGTTCAGAAGGAGAGGTTACAGTACCGTGCGACAGGTGTCTTGCAGATCTCGAATTGCGGATTGAGACCAATGACGAATTGCTTGTCAAGTTAGGTACGGAATACTCCGATGAGGGTGACTGTGTTATTGTTCCTGAGACAGAAGGTTATGTAAACCTTGCGCAGTTCATCTACGAATTTATAGCTCTCAGCATGCCGATTACGATTTGTCACGAACCTGGGAAATGTGATGAATCGATGATGCTCCAACTCAGCAAGCATCAGGTTGCCCGAAGCAATCAGGAGGATGATGATGACTATGATTCAAAGACCGATGGTGGTTCACAATTGGTGGATGACCGTTGGGCAGCATTAAAGAATTTAAAACTTAATTAAAACATTTATAGAAAATGGCACATCCTAAAAGAAGACAATCAAAGACACGTACTAGAAAGAGAAGAACTCATGATGGCGCAGTAGCTCCAACACTTGCTGTATGTCCAAATTGTGGTGAATTCTACGTATATCACACTGTATGCCCTGCATGTGGTTACTACCGCGGTAAGGTTGCAATTGTAAAGGAAGACGCAATCTAAAAAATCTGTTCATCTCTGATGAAAAACATAAATGCAGTTATTACGGGTGTAGGCGGATGGGTTCCAACCTATATTCTTGACAATGATGAGATGTCCACTATCGTTGATACGAGCGATGAGTGGATTATGGAGCGTATTGGTGTCAAGACTCGTCACATTCTGAAGCCCGAAGAGGGTGCTGGTACATCATTCATGATGACCAAGGCTGTGCGTCAGTTGCTCGACAAGACAAAGGTCGATCCTGACACCATAGAGGCTGTCATTTGTGCTACAACTACTCCTGATTATCATTTCCCATCAACTGCTTCGTTGGTAATCGGTAACATTGGTTTGAAGAAAGCCTTTGGTTTCGATATGGAGGCAGCTTGTGCCGGTTTCCTATATGCTATGGAGACTGGTGCGGGATTTATCCGTAGCGGTCGCTACAAGCGCATCATCATTTGTGGTGGTGACCACATGTCGTCGATGACGAATTATGAGGACCGTAACACTTGTCCAATATTCGGTGACGGTGCTGCGTGTGTGTTGATGGAGGGTACTGAAGAGGATTTCGGTCTTATGGACAGTTATCTTCGTGTAGATGGTCAGGGTTATGACAATCTTCATATGGCAGCAGGTGGTTCGGCTCGTATGCCAAGTCACGAGACTGTTGATGAGCGTCTCCATTTTGTTTACCAGGAAGGTCGCGCAGTGTTCAAACATGCTGTAACAGATATGTCTGACGCTGTTGCTACGATTGCAGAGCGCAACAATCTTACTAAGGACGATATTGCTTGGGTGATTCCTCATCAGGCAAATGTTCGTATCGAGAGTGCTGTTGCCCGTCGCATCGGAGTGGATGAAGATCATGTGATGATAAATATCGACCACATGGCTAATACTTCAGGCGGAACTCTTCCTCTTTGTCTTTGGGAGTATGAACCACAGTTGAAGCGTGGCGACAAACTGATTTTTACGGCTTTCGGTGCCGGTTTCACTTGGGGAGCGAGTTATATGGTTTGGGGTTATGACGGCAGTAAGTTTGCTGATAATCCTCCAGAGTTCTACAAGGAAGGCAAGATCAGTCGTGAAGAGTGGTATGCGAAACGCAAACTGCAGAAATAGTGATTGTAAACAAACGACATAACATTAGTGAGAGCGCATCGCATAAACACGTTGCGCTCTTGATTTTATATAACGGAAGGGGTAGAGTTGCTTAGCGAGTGGAAGTATATAATATAACTCAACTTTCGCAAGTTGAGCAGAATGGAAGTTAAAGGGAAGTTAAAGG
>DDQG01000025.1 GCA_002342585.1 Prevotellaceae bacterium UBA2448 | reverse complement strand
TCGAGATTTTTATATACATTTGTCGTAGCAACAGAGATGCTACGGCGACCTCGGCTCTGCGTTCACCTAGCACTACGTTGTACTTGATAATTAACCCTATTTATTTACCTTTAAAACACAACGATTATGAACAAAACATGGAAGACAATTCTGCAGATTCTCGGGTACGTCATCAGTTTCCTGCTGACAAAGGACAAAGGTCAGAAGACTAAAAAGTAATTCGTGTAATTCGAGAAATTCGTGTTCAAAAATCATGGAAAACACGCGATTTAAAATCTCTCAGTATGCCTGCGCGGTGCTGCTCATCGTGAGCAGCATCGTGATGGTGGCTTACCAAGTGGTCCACATCGACGACGTGGCGGGCGGGCTGCTCTACTACGTGGCGCAGTCGTTCCTCCTGGCAGGTAGCATCTTCGGGCTCGACCAGTACATCAAAATCATTAAACGCAACGACTATGGAAAACACAAAACTCAGTAAACACTTTCAGTTGGACGAATTCATCAACGTGGGCAAATACCCGGACAATAAACCCACCATGCAGCACGTGGCGAACATGACCTACGGCTGCCTGATGCTACTGGAACCTGCCCGACAGGTGGTCGGTCCCATCCTTATTAACTCCGGCTTCCGCAACGAGGACGTCAACCGCCATGTGGGTGGTGTCCGCAACTCGCAGCACTTGCTCGGCCAAGCTGCCGACATCCGCCCTCGCGACCCTGCTCAGTTCCAACGCCTGGTAGATTTCTTGAAGGCAAACGCCTACACCGACCAGCTCCTCACCGGCAATGGCTGGCTCCACATCTCCTGGAGTCCCTTCACCCAGCCCCGCCACTTCGTCAGGATTGGGTACTACAAATAGTCATGACACGTACCAGGTGCCTGTCATAAATAAAGGTACAAGAATATCTCAGATTACCAACTTTTCATGCGATTTTCTTATCCCGAACTGGGGGCTATAATCTTATAGACCTTAATGTGTTTTGTTAATTCTGCATCTTTTCCCAAAAATTTCTTCATTAAATTGCATTACTTCTCAAAATTTTAACTATCTTTGCAACGGCTTGGGGGAGAAATCCTGAGTCACAGATGCATTAGCTTTTATTTCGCACTTTACCGAAGAAGCCCAGGAAACTTATTTGGAATAGTCGAATTAATAGCAGGGATAAAGCCAAGAAAGGCAATCCCACTCTCATGCATAGCTATGCACACGTCTTGGCGTGGAGCATTCTTATATGAGAGTAGGGGTTCCTATTTCCTGGGCTCGCCCCTTTGGTAAAGTGCATAAGAGTGTCCACGCCACTCTTTTGCCCTTACTTAATTGTACTCTGTCGTATGATAAAAACCAATGATGCGTATGAAGCGTTATCACATATCAAATATTTATCATGATTCGAGTATTTAGAAGAATATTTAATGCCAATTGGACATCTCCCATAGTAGAGCAGTGGCCTCTTATGGTGGCTTATATTGCTCTGATTGGATGGCAATCAATAGCGAGGAATCCTATTCCACGTTGGATGCTGATTTTCTTACATGCCTATCTTGCTGCTTCCATAGTTTGTTGGTTCAGATGGTGTGGTATAAAATGGATCGTTTATGCGATAATTTATGTACTATTCCTGACTGAACAAATTCTGAGCATGCTTTATGGTATGCATTTGTCGCCAACCATCTTTATCCTCTTAGCTGAGACAAATAGTCGTGAGGCATCTGAGTTCTTCCAAACACTACCAGCCAAACCAAATTTTGGGGCATTAGTTAGGATGGTCTGCTTGTTGATTTCAGCCAACGTCTTTTTAGAGATATGCCAACATCGTGTGAATATCTGGATATCCAATAAACATAGCGTACTTGTCGCCTTTAAAGGAGTAGCTGCACTACTATTAATAGGAGGTGTGCTATTTAGTTTTCAGTATGTCAAACTCTTCTGTAGTCAAGAGATGAATGATATTGACGAGTGGCAGAGTCATAAGCGAAATCCAGATGATATCGTCACAAAACTTATTTTAGCAGCTTTAGACATTCACCTGTCAGGAAAAGAGATGGTTAAGGCTAACGAACAAGTGAAACAAATGATTGTACACCCACAAAAAAGTAAGGACACAATTAATGTGATATTGGTTATAGGAGAGTCGTATATAAAAGAGCATAGTCCACTTTACGGCTATCAGTTAATGACTACACCCTTCCTTTGTGCAGAACAGCAGGCAGGCCGACTTTTCGTGTTTACCGATGTCATCAGCCCTTATAACCAGACAACGAAAGTGATCCGTAATATTATTAGTTGCAACTCGGTGGGCAGTGGTGAACATTGGTCTTCGGCACCACCACTAACAGCCATATTCAAGAAAAGCGGTTATGAGGTTACTATGGTCGACAACCAGAAAGTGACAGAAGGCCAACTCTTGCCAAATCTCTTTGATTTCTCACTAAACACATATCTATACAATACTGACATGATAAAAGCATGCTACGACAAAATAAATGAAAATACCTATGAATATGACGCTCAGATAGTAGAGCACTATGCCCAAGAGTTACACAAGTACAGTAGCAGATCTATTCCCCGATTAGTTTTGTTTCATCTTATGGGGCAACACGAAACTTATAAAAGTCGATATCCGCATAATGATACCTACAATCATTTTACAGCCGATAGCATCTCTTTCCGCCATGAAGATTGGTTGACACTCGATATGCGTAAGCAAATAGCTGACTATGACAATGCCACTTATTATAATGATGCGGTTATCCGTATGATTATTCAACTCTTTCGTGATAAGCAAACTGTATTAATATACCTCTCTGACCATGGGGAAGAGGTATACGACTACCGACCACGCGCTGGTCGTGATGATTTCCAATTAGGTGCCGATATTCGGCAATCATTGCGCTATCAGTATTGCGTTCCATTTATGGTGTGGTGTTCCGATGCTTACCGTGCTGCCCATCCAGGTATAATCAATAAACTCAGCCATGCTGTTATGCGTCCTTTAATGATAGACAATACGTGTCACTTGTTATTCCATTTCGCCAATTTGAACACCCCATATTATAAGGCGAGTCGAGATATACTTTCAAGTCAATACCAATGTCCTCCACGTATCGTTAATGACAAAATAGATTATGATGAGTTGATGTCGCAGTAATAGATGTAAGATATTTACATTAAAGATGACGGTTATTAAAAAGCGGACTTGAAGCAGAAAGAGGGTTCCTCAAACAAGGAGAGCCCTCTTATTCTTATGTATTTTTCTCACGGAATTGGATGGACCAAGTCTCGTAATTCATGCTGCCAATCATGACACGTGCCAGGTGCCTGTCATAATCAACAATTATATAATTATTTCCTATACTTTTTACCGAACAAGTTTGAGTGGGATCCCGAGTTGATTAATACAAGAACGAGTTCTTGATCATGTACTTCCCATATCAAGAGCCAGTCTGGCTGAATATGACATTCCCACTGCCCCTTACGGTCACCAGAAAGAATGTGAGCGTGGTATTTCTCGTCAAGTGTTTCACCATTGAGCAACTTTCCCACTACTGTCCATAATTCGTCCATAGGTAGCCCGCGACGCTTGCAAAGCTTCAGGTTCTGCTTGCACTCGCCGGTAATCCGCAGCTTGTATTTTGTACTCATCCTTCTATCTCCTTAATCAGGTCGTCTAGACTGTCGTATTCAAAGACTCTACCCTCATCAAGGTCACGCAACGAACGCTCGTATGAAGAAAGGCGCTTGCTACGAGGAATCGTGATTTTGCCTACACCTTTGACCATGCTGATAGCCTTCTTGATGTCCTTCAGCATAGACATATCTTCGATGTTTACCAGTATTTGCCCCTGGGTAGGGATTGTAGTAACATGATCCATTTTCGTTGTCCTTTCTTTTTATATTCTGCTGCAAAGATAGCAATTAAATTCAAGATGCCAAAGAAATGCCCGAAATATTTGCAT
>DDQG01000043.1 GCA_002342585.1 Prevotellaceae bacterium UBA2448 | reverse complement strand
CAACAAAAATCAGGAAAATATAGTATAGTCGAGATACCTCACTTATACCTCACTATAGACCTCACTATTCAATGGTAAAAACTTGATATTTTGCTCTTTGAAAATGAAGTGAGGTATATAGTGAGATATAAGTGAGGTTTAAGTGAGGTATATAGTGAGGTATATAGTGAGGTATGTTTTCACCTTAAATGACTAAGTATCCAATACTTAACCCTATTTATAGTGAGGTATCGGCAAAAAATGAAAAATTCTTCAGAAATTTAGGGATAATTTCATTTGAAGATTTGAAATTGCATCATTAAAAATACCAGTCCGTAGGCTTACGGACTAATAGTACGTTCCCTACGGACTGCTAGTCCGTCAGTTGCGGACTCTGAGTCCGCTGGTTACGGACTAACAGCAGCCTGGACCATTCTAATTGAAAATTGAAATTTGATAAAGGAGTTAAGGAGTTATCGCTACGCTCGAAGTTAAAGACGTATGATGGCTGATGTTAGAGAAATTGAAAACTGAAAAATATAATTCTCTAATTCTCTAATTCTTGATAAAAAATCTAGACCAGTATCGTCTTAACTCCTCTAACTTCTCTAACTTCTTAACTACTTACCGCACTCCTCAATCGTCTTAACTTCTTAACTCCTAAAACGAAAGCTGACCGGGCAAAGCGCATTGTCATTTTTTTGTATAGGTATTTTTGCAGATACGGAAAATAACTTGTAACTTCGCAACAAATTCACAAAATAAGTTTTACCATGTTTGAAAAACAGATTTATGTAGAGCGCAGAAAGGCGCTGAAAGAGAAAATCGGTAGCGGACTGATTCTGTTCTTCGGAAACAACGAAGCTCCATGTAATTACCCAGGAAATACTTATAAGTATCGACAGGATTCCTGTTTCCTGTATTATTTCGGACTGAAACGCGACGGACTGGCTGCTGCCATCGACGTAGATAATGATAAGGAGTATATCTTCGGAGATGATATCACTCTGGATAATATCGTGTGGGTGGGTTATGTGCCTTCTGTCAAGGAACTGGCTGCAACAACCGGTATCAGCACGTCGGCTCCAATGGCTGAACTGCAGACACTGGTAGATAAGGCTAAGGCTAAAGGTCAGGAGATTATGTTTACCCCTCAGTGCCGATATGACCTGAAGGTTAAGTTGGGCGACCTGATGGGTCTGCATCCGCTGAAGGTGGACGAGAATGCTTCGGTAAGACTGATTAAGGCTATCGTGGCTCAGCGCACAGTGAAGGCTCCGGAGGAAATCGAGGAACTGAAGAAGGCTGGCGAGATTGGTTATATGATGCATACTACAGCTCAGAAGGAATGTCGCGAGGGTATAACCGAGACTTATCTGGCTGGAAAGATTGACGGTATCGCCCACTCTATGGGTGCTATGAATTCGTTCCCAACCATTCTGACTATGCACGGAGAGATTATGCACGGTATGCCTAAGAATGTTCCGCTGCAGGCAGGACGACTGATGCTGTGCGATGCCGGTGGTGAGACTTTCGAGCATTATTGCTCTGACCATACTCGTACTACTCCTGTGTCGAGGAAGTTCACAGAACAGCAGAAGGAAATATATAAGATTGTTGAAACTGCTCACGACTGGATTATCGAACATGCTAAGATTGACGTGATGTGGAAGGATATGCAGATTGGTGCCTGCAAGGTGATTACTGAACACCTGAAGGAGCTGGGTATCATGAAGGGTAACGCAGACGATGCTGTGTATTCTGGTGCTCATGCTGCTTTCCTGCCTTGCGGAATCGGTCACCACATGGGTCTCGACGTGCACGATCTGGAAGGACTGGGACAGAAGTATGTAGGTTTTGACGATGAACACCCACAGTCGAAGCAGTTCGGTATGAAGTATCTGAGATACGGCATAGAACTGAAAAAGAATTTCATTATGACCGTAGAACCAGGTGTGTATTTCATTCCGCACCTTTTGGACGACTGGAAGGCAAAGGGATTGCACAAGGACTTCATCAATTTCGATGCTTGCGAGAAGTATCGCGACTTCGGAGGTATCCGCATCGAGAATGATGTCATCATCACTGAGAAGGGTGCTGAGTTCTACTGCGACAAGGTTGCTCCATATCATCTGAAGGATGTGGAAGAGTTTCTTTTGAGTTAGGAGTGAGGAGTTGACTAACGAAAACGAAAACCTTAACGAAAACGAAAGACGTTACACATTATTAACTCAACTTTCGCAAGTTGAGCAGAAGGGAAGTTAAATGGGAGTTAAAGGGAAGTTAAATAGGAGTTAAAGGGACAATAGTAGAGGATGCTTGCCCAATTTGATGCAGTATCGTCCCATAACTTCTCAGTAACTCCGTCATAACTACACAATAACTCCCCAAAGTTAAGCTTGCGAAACTTACATTATTAATATATAGGATGAAGAAATATCTGTTATTATCTGCTCTGATTTCACTTTCTGCTATGCCTGTGTTTGCAGACGAGGAGAAGAAAGCGGAGGAGGAAGAGGGTTTCACCTTTACTGTTGTGAAGGAGAATCCAATTACAAGTACTAAGAACCAAAACCGTTCGGGCACATGCTGGGCATACTCATCGCTGGGATTTTTCGAGGCAGAACTGCTGCGCATGGGTAAAGGCGAATTTGACCTGAGTGAGGCTTACCTGACACATAAGACTTATGAGGACAGAGCCAAAGCTTCGGTAAGAATGCATGGCGACATCAGTTTCAGTCAGGGTGGTTCGTTCAACGATTGCGTGTATTGCATGAGAAACTACGGAATGATTCCTCAGTCAGCTATGCCTATTCCAGGGGAACAGTATGGTGACACTCTGCCAAACTTCAACGAGTTTTTCGCTATACTCGAACCACAGGTGAACGCAATAGCTAAGGGCGAACAGAAGAAACTGTCGCCAATCTGGTTCAAACCAATCAATTCGACTCTCGACGCATACATAGGAGAGGTGCCAACGGAATTTACTTACGAAGGCAAGAAATATACTCCGAAGTCGTTCATGGATAAACTGGGACTGAATATGGACGATTATATCAGTCTGACTTCGTTCAGCCACCATCCGTTCTACAGCCAGTTCATCATCGAGGTGCAGGACAACTGGCGCTGGGGCACTTCGTACAATCTGCCTCTTGACGAGTTTATGGAGACAATGAAGTATGCAATAGAAAACGGTTATACATTCGCTTGGGGTGCCGACGTGAGCGAACTGGGATTTTCGCGCGAAGGAATTGCTGTATGTCCGGATGTGGAAAAGGTGAAGGAAACAAACGGCTCGGACTATGAGCGTTGGGTAGGCAAAGCTAAGACCACAGACGACAAACGTAAGGCTTACACAGCAAGACCCATGCCGGAGGTTGAGGTGACTCAGGAAAAACGCCAGCAGGCTTATGATAACTGGGAAACTACCGACGACCACGGAATGGTTATCTATGGAATTGCTAAGGATCAGAACGGAAAACCATACTACATGGTGAAGAACTCATGGGGCACAGACTATAAGTACAAAGGTGTGTGGTATGCATCGGAGGCTTTCGTAGCATACAAAACCATGAATATCCTGTTGCACAAAAACGCTATTCCAAAGCATATAGCTAAAAAACTTTTCAAGTAAACAGAACAATTTTTTAAGAAAAGTGAGAAAAAATGAGCCCTAAGCAAAATTTTTTCTCATTTTTTTCGTTTCGGATTTGGTAGGATAAAAAAGAATGCATACTTTTGCGTCGTAAACTATGCATACTATGAAGAAATCTCTACTTAAAATAACAGTCCTATCACTGCTTTTAGCACTTAACTCCCCTATCATGGTGGCTTCGGAGATGTATCCGGAACCAGCTGCCGAGATAGAGAACGAGATGAACGAAGTGCAGATAACAGTATCGAACGGCAACATTGTCTATGTGAAAAATGCAGAAGGCGCACTCATTGAGGTTTATAGCATCACTGGTGCACAGATTCTGTCGCAGAGAGTAGATAGCAACTGCAAGAGCTACGAAATCTCTAACCTGCAGAAAGGCTGCTACATCGTAAAGGTCGGAAAGATTACCAGAAAGATTTTTATTAAGTAGTTTACAGTTTACCGTTTACAGTTTACGGTTAAAAAAAGAAATAAAAAGAATCCGAGTGAAAAAAACTCGGATTTTTTTGTACCCAGAATTAAACCTTTGAAACGAATGAAAGTCATACAAACAAATAACAGCTGTACGATGAAGAAATATGACGAAGAAAACATCATAGAACGCCTGCGAGGCGAGACTACCAAACGACAAGCTTTTGCCGAGGTAGTAAATCACTATAGCAGGACATTGTACTGGCAAGTAAGACATATAGTCACGAATCATGAGGATGCTGACGACGTAGTGCAGAACACTTTCCTGAAAGCGTGGAGGAGTATAAACAGTTTTGAAGGAAGCTCACGACTCTCCACATGGCTCTACCGAATAGCTTACAACGAAAGTATGACCCTGCTGAGTCAGAGGAAAGAAACCCTCTCGATAGACGAAGGAACAGACGACGAGGAAGACGGAGGCGGATGTGCAATGCAACTGGAAAGCGACGAATATGTGGACGGAGATAAGGCACAGATGATTCTGCAGGAGGCAATAGCTCAACTGCCTGCAAAACAAAAGGCGGTGTTCACAATGAAATACTTCAACGATATGAAATATGAAGACATTTCAGAAGTAACCGGAACAACTATTGGAGCCCTGAAGGCTTCGTACCATCTGGCAGTAGAGAAAATAACGAAATATGTGAGAGGAATTGAAAATTGAAAATTGAAAACCAAAACGAAAACGTAAAACAATTCTCTAATTCTTGATAAAAATGAAAACGAATATGAACATACAGAATGAAGAGCAAATGCTGAAAGAACTGGGATTTGACAATGCCAACCCGTTCAAAACTCCGGAGGGGTACTTCGACACTCTGAGTGAGCGAATCATGGCTCGCATAGACGAAGAAGAAACGAAAACTGCGGAGGAGAAAGCAGAAACAGTACAAGTTGCAGAAGTAGTCAGCTTGAAGCAGAAGAAAACTTCAGTAATCAACTACGCAATCAGATGGGCAGTTGCAACAGCAGCTTGTTTGGCTCTGGTTTTCGTAGGAACAGATTACTTCGGAGAGGAAAACAAATCGATAGCTCAAAACCAAACAGTAGCAGAGGAATACGATGATGAGTACGCAGAGGATATGATTTCGTACTCAATGATGGACGAAAGCGATGTGTACTGCTATCTGGCAGGGTTGGAGTAAACGAAAACAATAACGAAAACGAAAACGACAACGAAAACGAAAACAGTAAACGATAAACAGTAAACGGTAAACCAACTATTAACCATATAAAATAGACAGATTATGAAAAAGTTATTTTTTACATTGGTATGCATGATGCTTACTATGAGTGTGACAAGTCAGGCTAAGCCAGACGGTGATAAGAAGGACAAGAAAGAAAAGTTCGAAAAACGAGGAGATATGCACAAGAAATTTTCTCCAGAGAAGTACTACAAGCATATGGAGGAGTATATCTCGAAGAGTGCCGAGTTGACTGACAACGAAAAAACGAAGTTCTTCCCTCTGTTCAAGGAGATGCTTGAGGCTCAACGCAAGATAGTAGATCAAGAGCGCGAGGTGATGCGTTCGTTCAAGGAGGCAAAAACTGAAGCAGAATTTGAGAAGATTATCGATAAGACTACTTCCTTGCAGGTGGAGAACAAAAAGATTGAGCAGACATACTACAAGAAGTTTGCAAAGGTGCTTACCTGGGAAAAGATTTGCAAGGTTCGTATGGCTCAGACACGATTCAACATGAGGGCTCTAAGAAGTTTCTCACCAAGGGATGCAAGACATGGAGGTGGAAGAAATTTCAAACACAGAGGTTTCAGACCAGACTTTAAAGACAAGAAAGATCAGAAAAACGAGAATGCTGAACAGAAACAGTCTTAAAGAATAAATTTGCGAACCACAGCAGCTACTCCGTCGGCTTCATTACTTAGGGTAATGTAGTCGGCGGATTTCTTTACCAGTTCGTTGGCATTCTCCATAGCTACACCAAGTCCGGCAAAACGAATCATGGATATGTCATTATATCCGTCGCCACAGGCTATGAGGGAGTCGGCAGTAAGGGAAAGATGCGAGAGGATGACTTCAAGACAGGATGCTTTGTCAATGCCCAGCGGAACTACTTCGAGATAGAAGGGTTCGCTACGATACGCTATCGCTTTACCCGAGAGATAGGAGTTGAGCAGAGGTTCGAACTGAGCCAACTGAGAGGGTTCGCCCACAATCATGCATTTGAATATAGGATAGTCTATGCCGTCGAGAAAAGAAGATACGCAACGGATTTTCATCCCGTTACGTTTTGAAGAAAGCTGAATATACTGATTTGTAGCCGATTCTGTAACTATTTCGCTACCACAGTAAGTCATCACGTCGAGACCAGCTGTGCTACATTTGTCGTAAATAACGGGAATGATATCTTTGGAGAGCGGTTTCTGGTACAGTGCTTCCCCACTCTGCCAGTCGTATATCTCCGCTCCGTTATATGCCAGGACAAATCCTCCATACCGGGCCAGTTGCAATTCGTCGGCAAGGGGACGGATACCAAAAGCAGGACGCCCGGATGCTATTACAATCCGTGTGCCCTGCTGCTGTGCCTGCAACAATGTCTGACGTGTATTGTCGGATATTGTGCGGTCGTTTCTGGCAAGTGTCCCGTCGATGTCGAGTGCCAGAACCTTATATTTACTATCAGTAGTTATAATCAATGAGTTTTTTCAGCCATTCTGATGGTTGATGCAGATACCCTGCAAGTACCACTGGTAAAGGCGATGGATGCCTTCATCGATTTCAATCTTATGGTGCCAACCAAGACGATGCAACTTAGATACATCGGTGAGTTTCTTAAGGGTTCCATCTGGTTTTGAACGATCCCAACGGAGTTCACCCTTGAATCCGATTTCTGCCATAATCTTCTCGGCTACCTCATGGATAGATATTTCCTTACCTGTTCCTACGTTGATATGACAATTGCGAATTTCCTTTATGCCATCGCGATTGTTTATGAAATCCTGATTGTCGAGAATGTCCTGGAAGTCAACATTAAGCAAACAGTGAACAGAAGCATCTGCCATCTCTTCACTCCAGAGAAATTCGCGCATAGGAGAACCACTTCCCCAAAGGGTTACAGCTTCAGGAGTTATGCCATAATGACGGAGTACTTGAAGAATAGTGTATTCATCGCTCATAGCAGTAGCCACAATAGTCTGAGTAGCAGACTTAAGGTCGGCATCGGGAGCTCCCTGACCATCGACCATACGAGGTACTTTCATAGTAACCGGACGCAGACCTATGTCTTTGCGAACTGCATCCCAGTCACCTTCATTCAGACATTTTGCAAGATAAATCTTACGAATCATAGCTGGAAGAACGTGACTGTTCTCAAGGTGGAAGTTGTCGTTCGGACCATAGAGGTTTGTAGGCATCACAGCTATGTAGTTTGTACCATACTGCAGGTTGAACGATTCGCACATCTTCAAACCTGCAATCTTAGCAATAGCATATGGTTCGTTGGTATATTCAAGAGGAGATGTGAGCAGACAGTCCTCTGGCATAGGCTGTGGTGCCTCGCCAGGATAGATACATGTAGAACCGAGGAAGAGGAGTTTCTGGACTCCATGTTTCCAAGCTTCACCAATAACGTTCTGCTGAATCTGCAAATTCTGGTATATGAAGTCGGCACGATATTGCAGGTTTGCCATAATACCACCTACATGAGCGGCAGCAAGAACAACGGCATCGGGACGTTCTGTGTCGAAGAAAGCCTTTACTGCAACAGGGTCAAGAAGATCAAGTTCCTTATGGGAACGACCCACCAGATTGTTGTATCCGCGTTGTTTCAGATTATTCCAAATAGCAGAACCGACAAGGCCGTGATGACCTGCTACAAATATCTTTGAATTCTTGTCTAACATCTTCCTGAAATATGAATCTACATCTGAATAGAAGTTATCTCAATCGGTCAAGAGAACGAATCAGAGCTTCATCCTTACGAATGCCATGAATGGCAAGACAGTTAAGAATGAAACATACAACTGGCAATACTGTAGCAAAACGCAAGTGGTAAACCAATTCGGCTGATGGTGCGATAAGCTGCAAGTTCTCCTTGTAGAAATAAGTGAATGCACAGTAGGTAACAGCATAACCAAAAAGCAGTATGTTGCTGATGATGGTCAGGCGCAACTGGCGCATACGATGCATGTATAGCATAATGCTCATAAGACTGAGCAATATAACAAGAATAAGGAGGATGCCCAAAGCAAAGGGACCTGCACTCTCGTAGTTTGCAAATATTCCTTGAGCCGAAAAAGAGAAGTTGCTGAATGTGGCAACTGTCTCATCGACACAGGTAAAATAGCCCACAGAGGAGATGAGACATACAAACGAGAGTATGACTACCAGAAGGAGATAAACTGTCTGAATGCGCTGAATCATTAGATTTCTCTCTCTTTGCTTGGATTGCGGTAATAAATTTTATCCTCGATGAATTCCTGAGTTGCAATAAGTGTTGGCTTTGGAAGACGTTCGTAGTAACGAGAAATCTGAATTTGTTCTTCGTTTTCAAAGATTTCTTCCAAGTTATCCTGTGAAGAACCAAATTCCTGCAATTTGCGAGTGAGTTCCTCTTTCATGGCAACTGAAATCTGGTTTGCACGTTTGCCGATAATTGCAACTGTTTCGTAGATGTTACCTGTGTCTTTGCAGAGATCCATCAAATCACGAGTAATAGTGTTTGTTGGTGCATTTGTTTTCTTAAAATCCATAATGATTGATTAAAATTATATTGCTTTTTACTTTTTACCAAATAAAACCTATATCAGAAAACTGTAGGATTAATTAATATCCTTATCCTTTACAGGGTTGCGAGCTACAGAATATTTATATATCTTATCTGCCTCATGCATATATTTACTTTCCGGAAATTCGTTTTTGAATCCGAAGTATTCGTCAATTGTTTCACGATAGCGGTCTTCCTTCTTTGCCTGTACACTTTTGTTTGCCAAACGATAACGGGCACGAAGAATCATCATCATTATATCCTCACGATGAATTGTGTAAGGATAAGTCTTCAGAGTGTTCTCAGCAGTAATAATGCAAGCTTCGTAGTTGCTACCACCATTTACACAATTGCCCGTATAAGAACCGAGGTTGTAGTAAAGTTTTGCAGAAGCATATTCCTTTTCAGCAAGACGGTTGCGAAGTTCTTCGAGCATAGTGTAAACTTCGTCGCGATATTTACTATAAGGATAGAAATCGAGAAATTCGAGTAATGTGTTGATTGCAGTAACAGTTGGAGTCTGATCAAGACGGATATCAGGCGACTGCATATAAGAGGCTTTTCCGCTAAAGAAACGTGCCTGTTCAGTATAAATGCCTTTGGAATAAGTCTTGTAGTAACGATCCAGATAGAGAGTTGCTGTCTCGTAGTCGCGCATGTTGTAATAACACATACCAAGCATAAATAAAGACTCCTCAGCCTTATCTGTTCCCTTCAGGAGCATAACCATATCTTCGAGCAATTGGGAACATTTATTGTAGCTGCCCGATGCAAAATACTCTTTAGCAGCCTCGTACTTATAGTCGAAATTGGTAGTCTTAACAACTTCGTTGTAAGCAGACTTACAAGAAATCAACAAAGCTGTAAAAAACGTGAGGAATAATATCTTTATTTTCATACCCGTCAAAAAATCGTGCAAATGTACACATAATTTATTATAAACTAAAATTTCAAATTCAAAAAAAACTCTTCTTTCAACATTTTTCTGAAATAAGCACGTTTTGTCTAGTAATTTAGCATGTTTTATTTGTAAAATAAGTCAGTTAATGCGTAATTTTGCAAAATTATTTTTATCAAAAGTCATCAAACAAACATAGTGGAATTTCAACTCACGTCGAAATATCAGCCAACAGGAGACCAACCAGAGGCAATACGACAACTTACTGAAGGAATCAGCGAGGGAGATGATGCTATGGTGCTATTGGGAGTAACCGGATCGGGAAAGACTTTCACCATAGCAAATGTAATCCAGAATATCGGTCGCCCGACACTTATCCTAAGTCACAATAAGACTCTAGCACATCAGTTGTACACGGAAATGAAAAATTTCTTTCCAAATAATGCTGTGGAGTACTACGTAAGCTATTATGACTATTACCAGCCAGAGGCTTACATCCCATCAACTGATACATATATAGAGAAAGATTTGGCCATAAACGAAGAGGTGGACCGACTGCGACTGGCAGCAACGTCGTCACTTCTCTCAGGACGACGCGATGTAATTGTAGTATCCTCTGTATCATGTATATACGGAATGGGGTCACCTATGGATTTCAGCGAAAACATAATAGATATACGTATCGGACAACAAATAGACCTGAATGCTTTCCTACGCCGTTTGGTTGACAGCCTTTATGTAAGAAATGATGTAGAACTGACAAGAGGACATTTCCGAGTGCACGGTGAAACCGTAGATATAGCTCTCGCATACGACGATAAAATAGTACGTATTAACTTCGCTTGGGACGAAATAGAAAGTATTAAAGAAATAGACGAGCAAACAGGTACAACTATCACAGCCTTTGAAGATTATAGAATATACCCTGCTAACCTATTTATGACTTCAAAGGAGAAAACACAGAGGGCAATACACGAGATTGAAGACGACCTGCACGAGAGAATAGAATTCTATCGTTCCATCGGTGATGAAGCAAAAGCACAACTCATTGAACTCAGAGTAACAAACGACCTGGAAATGATTAGAGAACTTGGACATTGTTCGGGCATAGAGAATTATTCCCGTTATTTTGACGGACGTGCAGCAGGAGAACGCCCTTACTGCTTGCTTGACTTCTTCCCCAAGGATTTCCTTTTGGTAATAGACGAAAGCCATGAATCAATTCCACAGATTCGTGCTATGTATGGTGGAGACAGAAGACGAAAAACAACCCTCGTAGAGTATGGCTACCGTTTGCCAGCCGCCTTAGACAATCGCCCCCTGCAATTTGATGAGTTTGAGTCAATGACACCCCAGACCATATATGTAAGTGCAACTCCAGCTGAGTATGAATTAGAACGTTCTGGAGGAGTCATTGTAGAACAACTGATACGTCCTACCGGATTGCTTGACCCAAAGATTGAAGTGCGTCCAACTCATAATCAGGTAGATGACCTAATGGAGGAAATACAGCTTCGCATAGAAAGAAACGAACGAGTACTTGTAACTACCCTCACCAAACGAATGGCGGAGGAACTTTCAGAATACTTATTAGATAACGGAGTGAGTTGCAGCTACATACATAGCGATGTGGATACTTTCGAACGCGTAGAAATTCTTGAAAAACTGCGAAGCGGAGAATTTGATGTTGTTGTAGGCGTAAACCTACTACGAGAAGGACTTGACCTGCCAGAGGTTTCGCTTGTAGCAATACTTGACGCAGATAAAGAGGGATTTCTGAGAAGTCATAGAAGTCTGACACAAACTATAGGACGAGCTGCGAGAAACGTAAACGGAATGGCTATCCTCTACGGAGACAAGATAACCCCAAGTATGCAACTCACTATCGATGAAACTAATAGACGACGCGAAAAACAAATGGCATACAATAAGGAGCATGGTATCACCCCAACTCAAATCAAGAAAGCTTACACAGCCATCCGCGAACACAAACCCATTGAGTATGTGGGCAATGCATATATTGAGGAAAATAATCTGATGGCAGCTGAAGACCCAGTTCGTAGTGCGATGAGTAACGACCAGATAAAAACATCTATAGAGAAAACTCGCAAACTGATGCAGGAAGCTGCCAAGAAACTGGATTTCCAACAAGCAGCCCTCTATCGAGACGAAATGCTTCAAATGATGAAACTATTAGAAGAAAATTGACAGGTGACAGGTGATAGGTCAAGATTACAAATATGAGAAGTTCGATAACATTACCAATTGCAATTCTAACAGGTATTATAGGATACTTTGTATATGTAAATACCCATGCTCTTGATTTCACTCACAACGCTGTAAATCAAATTATTTCATACCTACAGCCAGCATTGCTGTTTATTATGTTATTTGTATCCTTCTGCAAGTTTTCACCAAAGGAGTTAAAACCCCGCAGATGGATGATGAAACTGTTAGGCATCCAGGTGTTAAGTTTTTGTTTGCTAGGTATTCTGATTATTTTCATTCCTGATATCCCAGGTAAGGCTGTTATCGAATCGGCAATGATATGTATGATTTGTCCTACAGCAACTGCAGCATCTGTGGTAACTACAAAGCTAAACGGAAACCCCTCAACAGTAGTCAGTTACACATGTCTCATAAACCTTTCCGCAGCACTAGCGATTCCAGTCATAGTTTCGTTTATCCACGAAGGAGCACACGAATACGATTTTGCCACCTCATTCACGCTCATCCTCGGAAAAGTCTTTCCACTTCTGATTCTCCCCCTACTCCTTGCTTGGTTTACAAAGTTTATGCTTCCAAAATTTCACAATAAAATTTTAAAACAGAAAGATTTAGCCTTTAATCTTTGGGCTATTGCTTTAACACTAGCCATAGCTATAACCGTAAAGGCAATTATGCATTCAGACAGCACTATTTATGAGATGATTTGCATCGCTATAATTTCACTCTTATGCTGTTTGATACAATTCTACTTGGGACATAAAATCGGCAAAAATCATAGAGAGCCAATTGCTGGCACACAAAGTCTGGGACAGAAAAATACAATTTTCGCAATATGGATGGGATACACTTTTCTAAATCCGGTTACAGCTATGGCAGGCGGTTTTTATTCTGTATGGCATAATGTAATTAATTCATGGCAGCTATGGCGTATAGCTCAAAAATAAAAAAAAATGAATTTTATTTTGAATTTTGCTCACATACTCGTACTTTTGCAAGGTTATATATAACTTTGTACTAGTAACTAACAAAATTTTGAATCTATTATTATGAGAAACTTTAAGCATTTCTTATGTGGAAGCGCTGCCGCAGTAGCCCTTCTTTGTGCTTGCAATCAAGCTCCTACAACAACAGAACCAGAATTAACCAAATCAGGTATCAATCCTGCAGATTATGACACAGTTATCGCTGTTGCGTACGACTACGAAAACAATAAGTTTGTACCTGACACAGCAAATGCAAAACCTGTAAAACTCTACACTCTGACAAACAAAAACGGCATGGAGGTTTGTATCACTAACTTCGGTGGACGAATTGTCAGCATCATGGTTCCTAACAAAGACGGACAACTTGTTGATGTAGCATGTGGATTTGACAAAGTAGAAAATTATTTTCCATGGAACTATGAAACTGATTTCGGATGTTCTGTAGGTCGTTATGCAAACCGAATCAATGGTGGACAGTTCACACTTCCAGGTCAAGACAAACCTGTTGTACTTGACAAGAACAATAACGGATATCACTCACTACACGGAGGTTATACAGGTTGGCAATATCAGGTATATGACGTTGTAGAATCATCAGATAGCTCTCTGACTATCAAGCGAGTTTCTCCAGACGGAGATAATAAATTTCCAGGCAATGTTGAAGCAATCGTGAAATTTGATCTTACTGATAACAACGAAATCGTTATCAATTACGATGCAACAACAGATGCTCCTACAATCATCAACATGACAAATCACACTTATTTTAACTTGAGCGGAGACTTAAACAATACTATTGACGAGTCAATCCTTCAGGTTAATGCAGACTACTATACTCCTGCTGACAGCACATACATGCCAACAGGTGCCGTAAAAGAAGTAGAAGGTACAGTATTCGACTTCCGTGCTCCTAAGGCTATTGGAACTCATTTTGCTGACGGAGACGTAGAAATAGAAGCAGCAGGTGGTGGTTACGACCACAACTGGTGTCTGAATACAAAGGGTAATCAGGAGGAAATATGTGTTACTATGTGCGACCCACGTTCTGGTATTAAACTCGATATGTACACAAACGAACCTGGTGTTCAGTGTTACACAGCAAACTTCCAGGATGGTACTCGTCCAGGTAAGGGTGGCATCATGTATCAGAAGCACTGCGCTATCTGTCTTGAGAGTCAGAAGTATCCAGATTCTCCTAACAAGTACACCTTACTCGGTTGGGAAGACTCAAATGCTCTCGTAACTCCAGAGAAACCATACCACAGCTATTGCAAATATGCATTCTCAATTATGAAGTAAACAACAATAAACCAATATTTTAATTACAAACTAAACATCTAAAAATTATGAATTGGAATTCACATGAATTTATTTGGCTCGACTGGGCAGTACTAGCAATTGGTATCTGCGGTGTAGTATGGGCAGTATGGCGTGCTATCGTCAAGGACAAACAAGCGCAGAAGGGTGAAGACTCCTCTGCATATCTATTCGGTAAAGGTGAACCTTGGTATGTAATCGGTATGGCAATTTTTGCTGCAAACATCGGTTCTGAACACCTCGTAGGTCTTGCCGGTACAGGTGCTAAGAGTGGTGTCGGTATGGCACACTGGGAGATGCAAGGATGGATGATCCTTATCCTTGGTTGGCTTTTCGTACCATTCTATCAGTTGATGATTAACAAAATGGGTAAGATTATCACTATGCCAGACTTCCTTAAGTTCCGCTACACTCAGCGTACAGGATCATGGCTGTCAATTATCACTCTCGTAGCATACATCCTTACAAAGGTAAGCGTTACAGCCCTCACAGGTGGTATCTTCTTCAAGTATCTATGGGGACTCAACTTCTGGGTTGGTGCTATCGGACTTATCCTTATCACTGCCATATTCACAGTATTCGGTGGCATGAAGGGCGTGATGACACTTTCTACTATTCAGACTCCTATCCTTATCATCGGTTCTTTCCTCGTTCTCTTCCTCGGACTTGCTACTCTTGGAGGTGGAAACATTGCAGAAGGCTGGACTAACATGATGGACTATTGTGGTCAGCTAAATAATGGTTATGGAACAACACATATGTTCCACTGGGAAGAAGGTGATTCTATGTATCAGGAATATCCTGGATTTGTAGTATTCCTTGGTGCTTCAATTATTGGTTTCTGGTACTGGTGTACTGACCAACACATCGTTCAGCGTGTACTTGGACAGGTTCCAGGTGAAGATAATGCAGACGTAATCCGTCGTGCTCGTCGCGGTACTATCGCAGCAGGTTTCTTCAAAGTTCTTCCATGTTTCATGTTCCTCATTCCAGGTATGATTGCTGCAGCTCTTGCTCAAAAAGGTGCATTCCAAATGGAAGAAACTGACGCAGCATTCGCAATTATGGTTCAGCAAGTTCTTCCTGCAGGTGTCAAGGGTATCGTAACTATCGGATTTATCTGCGCTCTTGTTGCGTCACTTGCAGCATTCTTCAATTCTTGTGCAACCCTTTTCACTGAGGACTTCTACAAGCCGCTAAAGAAAGGTATGACAGAAGCACACTATGTATTTGTTGGACGTGTAGCTACAGTTGTAGTTGTAATCCTTGGTTTTGCGTGGTTGCCTATCATGATGGGTATGGACACTTTGTATAACTATCTGCAAGGAATTCAGTCACTCCTAGCACCTGCAATGGTAGTTGTATTTGCTTGTGGTATCCTCAGCAAGAAGGTTACTCCTAAGGCAGGTGAATACACAATGATCTTCGGATTCCTTATTGGTATGCTCCGTCTCGTTACCAACGTCATCACAGACACAGGTAGAGCAACAATGGAGGGTGCATTCTGGGAGAACACAGCATGGTTCTGGCAAACTAACTGGCTCGTATTCGAATGCTGGTTGCTCGTATTCCTGCTTGTTTTCATCTACGCAGTTTCATTCTTTACACCAGCTCCTACTGCAGCTCAGATCGATGCAATCACATTCTCATCAGACTTCAAGAAGTCTATCAAGGAGAGTTGGGGTACATTTGATATCATCGGCACACTCATCGTTGTAGGTCTTTGTGCTTGTTTCTATTGGTATTTCTGGTAATTATAAATTGTAAGAAGTGGATTGGCTATCAAGCCTTTCCACTTCTTATGCTAAAAGAATAATTCAACATGTTAGAAGAATTAAAAGAAAAAGTATTCAAGGCAAATCTTGACCTCGTACGTCAGGGACTTGTAATTTTCACTTGGGGAAATGTAAGCGGTATAGACCGTGAGAAAGGTCTCGTAGTTATCAAACCATCAGGTGTAAGCTACGACGACATGAAGGCAAGCGATATGGTTGTTGTTGACCTTAATACAGGAAAAGTAGTAGAAGGTGACCTGAACCCATCAAGTGACACCCCTACTCACCTCGTACTCTACAAGGCATTCCCAAATATAAAAGGTGTAGTACATACTCATTCTACTTACGCAACAGCATTCGCTCAAGCAGGTAAGGACATTCCAAATATAGGAACAACACATGCAGACTATTTCTACAAAGACATCCCTTGTACTCGCGATATGACTAAGGCAGAAGTAGAAGGTCAGTATGAACTGGAGACAGGCAATGTCATTGTTGACGAAATCCTGAATATACGCAAGATTAACCCTGACCACACTCCTGCAGTTCTTGTAAAGAATCATGGACCATTCTCATGGGGTACATCTCCTGACAATGCAGTATACAATGCAAAGGTTATGGAACAGTGTGCAAAGATGGCATTCGTAGCATTCTCTGTTAATCCAAAACTAACTATGAATCCGCTACTTGTAGAAAAACACTACAACCGCAAACATGGTCCTAATGCTTACTATGGCCAAAAAGGTCAGAAGCACTAATTCTATTACACATAATATATTATAAAGAGAATTCGATTCTGACAATAATATACATTATTAAAATTAATTAATAACATCAAAATCTAGAAAAGTATGAAAGCATTTGAAAATCTTGAGCTTTGGTGGGTAACCGGAGCACAGCTTCTCTATGGAGGCGAAACAGTTAAAATCGTTGACGGACACTCAAAGGAAATGGTTGATGGTCTGAATAATGGCGGACTTATTCCTATCAAAGTTGTATATAAAGGTACAGCAAACTCTTCTAAAGAAGTTGAAGCAGTTATGAAGGCTGCCAACAACGATGAGAAATGTGCAGGTGTAATCACATGGATGCACACATTCTCTCCTGCAAAGATGTGGATTAAGGGTCTGCAGGCTCTTCAGAAGCCACTCCTCCACTTCCACACTCAGTACAACGCTGAAATTCCTTGGGACACTATGGATATGGACTTCATGAACCTTAACCAAAGTGCACATGGTGATATAGAATTTGGTCATATCTGCACACGTATGCGCGTTCCTCGCAAGGTTGTTTGCGGTTACTGGAAAGACGAGCAGGCTCAGAAGCAAATTGCTGTTTGGGCACGTGTAGCAGCTGGTGTTGCTGACGCGAAGAACGTACGCTGTCTGATGTTCGGTATGAATATGAACAACGTAGCAGTAACTGATGGCGACCGTGTAGAATTTGAACAGCGCATGGGTTATCATGTTGACTACTATCCAGTAAGTTCACTTATGGACTACTTCAAGAAGGTAACAGATGCTGAAGCAGATGCACTTGTTGAAGAATACAAGAAACTCTACACAATTAAGATTGACGAGAGCGGTGAACAAGTATATTGGGAGAAAGTAAAAAATGCTGCAAAGGCAGAAATCGCTCTCCGTCGCGTTTTGAAGGACGAAGGTGCAACTGCATTCACTACTAACTTCGATGACCTTGGCGATGCAGATATCACAGATCCAAACTTCGTTGGTTTCGACCAGATTCCAGGTCTTGCATCACAGCGTCTGATGGAAGAAGGTTATGGATTCGGAGCTGAAGGAGACTGGAAGACAGCATGTCTTTATCGTACACTTTGGGTTATCCAGCAGGGTATGCCTACAGGATGCTCATTCCTTGAGGACTACACACTCAACTTCGCAGGCGACCGTAGTTCTTGCCTGCAGAGCCACATGCTAGAAGTTTGTCCACTCATCGCAGTCGACAAACCAACACTCGAAGTACACTTCCTCGGAATTGGTATCCGCAAGCAGCAGACAGCTCGTCTTGTGTTCACTTCAAAGGTTGGCCGCGGTATTAAGGCAACAGTTGTTGACCTCGGAAACCGTTTCCGTCTCATCTCACAGGAAGTTGAGTGTATCAAACCAAAGCCAATGCCAAACCTCCCTGTAGCATCTGCTCTTTGGGTTCCACAGCCAACATTCGAAATCGGTGCTGGTGCATGGATTCTCGCAGGTGGTACTCACCACAGCGCCTTCTCTTACGATATCACTGAAGAATATTGGGAAGACTTCGCTGAGATGTTAGGCATCGAGTATGTTAAGATCAACAAAGACACTAAGATTAGTGAGTTCAAGCACAATCTGCAGATGAACGAGATCTACTACATGCTCAACAAGGCTCTGAAGTAAAACTAATCTACCCTCTCCTATTGTCCCTCCTCTTTCATGAGGAGGGACACCATACCCTCCCCTTTTGCGAAGGTGATAATATGGATTTAGAATAAAGAGGGTTACAAACAATTCTAACTACTATGAATGCAAAACAAACAATAGAAGCTGGAAAAGCGATATTGGGAATCGAATTCGGTTCTACTCGTATCAAAGCAGTACTCATTGACCAAAACAACAACCCTATAGCTCAGGGTAGCCACACATGGGAAAACCAACTCGTCGATGGACTTTGGACCTACTCTACTGAGGCTATTTGGTATGGACTGCAAGACTGTTATGCAGACCTTCGCAAGAATGTTCTTGCACAGTACGAAGTAGAAATCGAGACATTGGCTGCTATCGGTGTAAGCGCAATGATGCACGGTTATATGGCATTCAAGGGAAACGACATCCTTGTTCCATTCCGCACATGGCGTAATACAAACACAGGTAAGGCTGCTGCAGAACTCTCAGAGCTCTTTAACTACAACATACCACTCCGCTGGAGTATTTCTCACCTTTATCAGTGCATTCTTGACAATGAAGAGCATGTAAAGGATATCGAATTCCTCACTACTCTTGCAGGATATATCCACTGGCAGATTACCGGTCAGAAGGTACTTGGAGTTGGTGATGCATCAGGTATGATTCCTGTTGATCCAGATACCAAGACTTATGATGCTACAATGGTGGCTAAGTTTGACAAACTTGTTGAACCTTATGGATTCAAGTGGAAACTGCTTGACATTCTTCCAAAATCACTCAATGCAGGTGAAAATGCCGGATTCCTTACTCCTGAAGGTGCTTACAAACTCGACGTATCCGGTCATTTGAAAGCAGGTATTCCAGTATGTCCTCCAGAAGGTGATGCTGGTACAGGTATGGTTGCCACCAATGCTGTTAAACAACGTACAGGTAACGTAAGTGCAGGTACATCTTCATTCTCAATGATTGTACTCGAAAAGCCTCTGTCAAAACCATACGAAATGATTGATATGGTTACAACTCCTGACGGTTCACTCGTAGCAATGGTACACTGTAACAACTGTACAAGCGATATCAATGCATGGGTAAAAATGTTCAAGGAATATGCAGAGATGCTTGGAATCAAGCAGAATACAAACGAACTCTACACAAACCTCTTCAACACAGCTTTGAAGGGTGACCCTGATTGTGGTGGTATCATCAGCTACAACTACATCTCCGGCGAACCTGTTACTGGTCTTGAAGACGGACGTCCACTCTTCGTACGTTCTGCTAACGACAAGTTCAACCTTGCTAACTTCATGCGCGCTCATCTCTATGGTGCTATCGGAGTTTTGAAACTCGGAAACGACATTCTTCTCAATGAAGAAATGGTACGTGTTGACCGTATCATGGGTCACGGTGGATACTTCACAACACCAATTGTAGGTCAGCGCATGCTTGCAGCTGCACTTAACACCCCTATTTCTGTAATGGAAACAGCAGGTGAAGGTGGTGCATGGGGTATTGCACTCTTGGCTGCATACGTTGTTAACAATCCTGAGAATCGCAATCTTGCTGACTGGCTAGAAGAAGTAGTATTCGCAGGCAACACGGGTAGCGAAGTAGCTCCAACTCCTGAAGATGTAGCAGGCTTCAACCGTTACATTGAAAATTACAAGGCATGTCTTGGTATCGAACAGGCTGCCGTAAAATGCAAAAAATAAACATTTGTTATGAACGATATTAAAGTATTAAATCACGCAGCGGATAATATCCGTATTCTTGCTGCTAGCGCAGTAGAGAAAGCAAAATCAGGTCACCCAGGTGGTGCTATGGGTGGTGCCGACTTCATCAACGTACTCTATTCAGAGTATCTGCAGTACGACCCCAAGAACCCTGAATGGGTAGGTCGTGACCGTTTCTTCCTTGATCCAGGTCACATGGCTCCAATGCTTTATTCTCAGTTATGCCTCATCGGAAAGTTCTCTCTTGACGAATTAGCACAACTTCGTCAGTGGGGTTCCCCTACTACTGGTCACCCTGAGTTTGAAATTGCTCGTGGCATTGAAAACACATCTGGTCCACTCGGACAGGGTCATGTATTTGCAATCGGTGCAGCTATAGCAGCTAAATTCCTTGCAGCTCACACAGGAAACCCTACATTTGAGAAGGAAACTATCTACACATACATTTCTGACGGAGGTGTACAAGAAGAAATCTCTCAGGGCGGTGCTCGTATTGCATCTGTCCTCGGACTTGACAACCTTATCATGTTCTATGATTCAAACGATATTCAGCTCTCAACAGAGACTAAGGACGTAATGAATGAGAACACTGCTGCAAAATATCGTGCACTTGGATGGGAAGTAATTGAAATCGTAGGAAACGATGCAGCACAAATCCGCAAAGCACTCGATCAGGCAAAGGCTGTTAAGGGTAAACCGACACTTATCATTGGTAAGTGTATCATGGGTAAGGGTGCTCTGAAAGCAGATGGTTCTTCATATGAAGCAAACTGCAAGACACACGGTGCTCCACTTGGTGGCGATGCTTACATCAACACAATCAAGAACCTTGGTGGCGATCCTGAAAATCCATTCCAGATTTTCCCAGACGTGAAGGAACTCTATGCAAATCGTGCAAAAGAACTGGAAACAATCTGCGCTGCAAGATATGCAGAAGAGAAAGCTTGGGCTGCAGCTAATCCAGACAAAGCTGCTCAGCAAGCAGACTGGTTTAGCGGCAAGGCTCCAAAGATTGATTGGAGTAAGTGTGTACAGAAAGACAACGATGCAACTCGTTCAGCATCTGCTGCATGTCTTAGTGTACTCGCAGAACAGGTTCCAAATATGATTTGTGCTAGTGCCGACCTTTCTAACTCTGATAAGACAGACGGATTCCTCAAGAAGACTCATGCCTTTACCAAAGGTGACTTCTCTGGAGCATTCTTCCAGGCCGGCGTAGCCGAACTCACTATGGCATGCTGCTGTATTGGTATGGCACTCCACGGAGGAGTTATTCCAGCTTGTGGTACATTCTTTGTATTCTCTGACTACATGAAGCCAGCAGTTCGCATGGCAGCCCTTATGGAACTCCCTGTTAAGTTTATTTGGACACACGATGCATTCCGTGTTGGTGAAGACGGACCTACTCACGAACCTGTTGAACAAGAGGCACAGATTCGTCTCATGGAAAAACTCCACAATCATCACGGCAAACCATCTGTACTCGTTCTTCGTCCTGCTGACGCACAAGAAACAACTGCTGCATGGGCATTGGCTATGGAAAACATGTCAACACCTACAGCACTCATCCTGTCACGTCAGAACATCAACAACTTGCCAGCAGGCAACGACTACAGTCAGGTTGCGAAAGGTGGTTACATCGTAGCTGGTTCAGACGCAAATCCAGATGTAATCCTTGTTGCTACAGGTTCAGAAGTTTCTACTCTCATCGCTGGTGCAGAACTCCTTCGCAAAGATGGCAAGAAAGTACGCATCGTAAGTGTTCCTTCTGAAGGCCTCTTCCGTGAACAGTCTGTTGCTTACCAGCAGTCTGTACTTCCTACAGGTGTTAAGAAGTTCGGTATGACTGCAGGTCTGCCTGTAAACCTCATTGGCCTTGTTCCTGCTGCTGAAGGTACTATTTGGGGATTGGAATCATTTGGATTCTCAGCTCCTTACAAAGTACTTGACGAAAAACTCGGTTACACAGCAGAAAATGTGTACAATCAGGTAAACAAACTATTCTAATCAAATAACGCGGGAGGGAAGTTAAGTCAACTTATCTTCCCTTCCGTTTATTATAACATACAGAGAGTCTCTGTTTTCATAATAGAATCTCACACATCTATGGAAATAAAAACAGTCGGAATTGCCAGCGACCATGCCGCATTCCCATTGAAACAATTTGTCAAAAAATATCTTGAAGATAAAGGTTACGCGTATAAAGACTACGGCACCTATACCGAAGAATCATGCAACTATGCTACCTATGGTCATGCATTAGCAGAGGGTATAGAACGTGGTGAGGTATATCCAGGTATCGCCATGTGCGGTTCTGGTGAAGGTATATCTATGACACTTAACAAGCATAAGCAGATTCGTGCCGGACTTGTTTGGCAGCCAGAGATAGCTCACCTTATCCGTGAACACAACGATGCTAACGTAATAGTTTTTCCAGGTCGATTCATATCAGAGGATGTTTGTCGTCAGTGTCTTGACGAATTCTTTCAGACCCCATTTGCCGGAGGTCGTCATCAACAACGCATTAACGACATACCTGTTAAATAATGAACACATTTGCTGAAGCAATAGTATCGTCTGGATTTCAGACTCTCGACTTCGTAATTCTTACAGTATATGTTATCCTTATAGTCAGTCTCGGACTATTCATCAGTCACGACCGTGGCGGTAAGGAAAAATCTGCACGCGACTACTTCCTTGCAGGCAACTCGCTCACATGGTGGGCTGTCGGAGCATCACTCATCGCAGCCAACATCTCTACCGAACAGTTCATCGGTATGGCAGGTACAAGTTTCGCTGATGGTATAGCTATCACCGCATATGAAATTATGGCTGCAGTCATACTGATTGTAATTGGCAAATTCATTTTACCAGCATTATTGTCAGGTAAGACAGGTACTATTCAGCAATTTCTCAGCGAACGCTACAACGATGGAGTCGGTTTAGCCTTCTCCATCCTGTGGCTTTTTATATACGTTTTCATCAACCTCACCTCTGTTGCATGGCTTGGAGCACTTGCCATCGAACAGATATTCGGATTTCACGACATTTTTATAGAAATAGGCACACTGGCAATCAGTATGCGTATGTTTATAGTATTTACTCTTTTCGTAGTTGCAGGTTCCTACACTATATACGGAGGTTTATTGGCAGTTGCATGGACCGATGTCTTCCAATGTGCACTCTTCGTTGGAGGCGGATTTATTACTTCATGGGCAGTACTTCAAAATATAGGTATAATTTTCGATGAATCCCCTTTTGGTATGCTTGGTAAGATGTACACCGACCTTACTACAGGCAACAATGCTCTTGATGCTCACTTTCATTTGATTATTCAGCAGAGCCACAATCCATCTGCATTCAGCAATGTGCCTGGAATCGCTGCAGTCGTAGGTGGTATCCTGCTTACTAATATAGGTTATTGGGGCTGTAACCAATATATTATTCAAAAAGGGCTTGCAGCTAAGGATCCTCATGCTGGGCAGAGCGGTATGCTGTTCGCTGCTTTCCTAAAACTTCTTATTCCTTTTTTTGTGCTTATTCCTGGACTCTGTGCCTATTATATGGTTCATGTACATCCAGAAATGATTTCGTCATTCAATCTTGAAGGTAGCATAGAAAAATCTGATGACGCATACCCTTGGATTATTCACAACTTCACCACAACAGGAATCAAAGGACTTTCTTTTGTAACACTTATTGCTGCCATTGTCTCTACTCTAGCATCACTTATCAATAGCACATCGACTATTTTCACAGTTGATATTTACAAGAAATACATAAATCCGACAGCAAGTGACAACACAATGGTGAACACTGGTCGTATTGCATCTGTCATTGCATTACTTGTAGCACTATTTGCAACAAAGCCATTGTTAGGTAGTCTTGACCAGGCATTTCAGTACATACAGGAATACTCATCACTCATCTACCCTGGTGTAGTTACAGTATTCTGTCTTGGATTATTCTGGAAACGTGCGTCCACAATAGCTGCTTCTGTAACAGCTATCCTTACCATACCACTTGGCGTTTTGTTCAAGTTCCTCTTGCCAGAAACGCCATTCCATATTCGAGGCAGTTATATATTCATTATCCTTGTATTACTGTTTATCACAATTTCACTCCATAATAAGAAGACTATGCCTACTGAAGAAATCGCACTAGCCGATCGTAGAAAAATGAAAATATGGGCACTCATACTCGGTTTCATTGGTGCATTAATCATATTTATCACGGCAGTGTTGGAAATATGGGCACAGATTCAACCAGATAATCAAGTTTTACAATACCTCAACGATATTGGAATCCAAGCATTTTTCTTCTTTGGAGTACTTATTGGAGTTAATGCCATTTGGCTATGGTCTGATGCAGAAGACAAAATAGCAGACACGAAAGCACTACCAGTTCGACTAGATCTTTTCAAGTCCACAACATCCTACACCTATGGAACTATCATAATCGGTATAGTATTAATTTTACTCTATACCTTCCTTTGGTAATAAAAGCCTCCACTATTGGAGGTTTTTTTATTATAAATATATTGCGCAGAGGGAAAATCTCTAAGAAATTTGTCTTTCCCATAGGTTTATACTACCTTTGCAGTCGCAAATGGTTCTCCTATGCTAACAATTATTGTTGCACAACGGAGCTAAGATGGGAATGCAGTGTAAATCTGCGACATTACCCGATGCTGTGAATCCTTTTGTAAGTGTTGCCAAAGCAACGTCACTGAACACTTAACGTCCTACACTATTTTACGTTGAGAACATTCGGGAAGACTGAGCAACACAAGGATAAGTCAGAAGACCTGCCAATTGACACATAAGCCACTTCTTTCTGCGGGACTACGGATAGAAGATTACAAAACAAATTTATTGATGATAATTGACAATTATGTTGTCAATTTAAATGTATGTATTATGATAAGAAAGGTTTTAGTTGCTAATCGTGGCGAGATAGCTATTCGTGTCATGCGTAGTTGCTACGAGATGGGTATTCGCTCTGTAGCCGTATATAGCACAGCAGACAGACTTTCACGCCACGTAAGTTTCGCACATGAAGCAGAATGCATCGGGGGAGCTACCAGCAGCGACAGTTATCTGAACATAGATCACATCATCGAGGCTGCAAAAAAACATCGAGTAGATGCTATTCACCCCGGGTATGGATTTCTGTCAGAGAATGCAGAGTTTGCTCGCAGATGTGAAGCTGAAGGTTTTATCTTCATCGGTCCTAATCCGGAAACGATGGAGGAAATGGGTGATAAAATTCGTGCACGACAAAAAATGAAAGCTGCAGGTGTACCTGTTGTACCTGGTACAGAACAACCCCTCCAGTCGGCTGAAGAAGCCAAAAAAGTTGCCAAGGAGATAGGTTTTCCTGTAATGCTGAAAGCAAGTATGGGTGGTGGAGGCAAAGGTATGCGTCTCATTAAACGTGAGGAAGATGTAGAAGAGATGTACAATGCCGCAAAACGCGAAGCAATAGCAGGATTCGGTGACGATACTGTTTATATAGAAAAATTTGTAGAGGAACCACACCACATAGAGTTTCAGATTTTGGGTGACAAGCACGGAAATGTCATCCACTTGTACGATCGAGAATGCAGTGTACAACGTCGTCACCAAAAAATTGTTGAAGAAAGTCCGAGCCCCTTCATAGACTATAATCTTCGCATGGAAATGGGCGCAAAGGCAGTTGCTGCGGCAAAAGCCGTCAACTACGTAGGAGCTGGAACTATTGAGTTTCTGGTTGATAAAAATCATAAGTTCTATTTCCTTGAGATGAATACTCGCTTGCAAGTTGAACACCCTATTACAGAAGAAGTAATTGGAATTGATTTGGTAAAGGAACAGATAAAAATTGCAGACGGACAATCTTTGCACCTACGTCAGGAAGACATAAAACAAAGAGGTCATGCTATAGAATGCCGTATCTGTGCTGAAGACACAGAACATAATTTCATGCCTTCACCAGGTATCATTCAGCAGCTAACCGAACCTCATGGAATCGGCACCAGAATAGACTCTTATGTATATGAAGGTTATGAAATTCCTATGCACTACGACCCTATGATTGGGAAGCTAATTGTGTGGGCAACTACTCGCGAGTACGCTATAGAACGTATGCGCCGTGTTCTTTACGAATACAAGATAACAGGACTCACAACAAACATACGTTATCTGCGACGCATCATAGATGTGCCGGATTTCAAAAATGGCAATTACAATACTTACTTTATAGAAAGAAATCAGGATCGCCTTCGTCCACGACCAGGATTTAAGAATGATTCTGAAACGATGGCTGTCATAGCAGCATACATAGACTATTTGATGAATTTAGAGGAAAACAGTTCACAAGCCGCATCGCAGGATAGCTCTGCCATCAGTCGTTGGAGGGCTTTTGGACTACAGAAAGGAGTACTTAGAGTATAAAACTATGGAGATACAAGTTGGGAACAAGACTTTTGATGCCACTCTATTGAACAAAGATGGCAACAATGTTAAAATAGAAATCGACGGACAAATATATGACGTTGATGTAGCAATGCTCAACAACGGCACATGTTCTATGATTTATGAAGGGAATTCATACAGCGCCGAACTGACAAAAAACAGCAGTGGCAAACACTATCAGGTAAATCTGAACTACTCTACATATCAGATTGATATGCTCGATTCGCGTGCTAAGTACATGAGGATGAGAAGAGGGAAATCAGCTGATGCTGCTCAGGCTGACACCATCACAGCTCCTATGCCATGCAAGATAGTAAAAATCTACGTCAAACAGGGTCAGGAACTTAAAGCAGGCGACACAGTGCTCACTATGGAAGCAATGAAAATGCAGTCGAACTACAAAGTTTCTTCAGACTGCAAAGTACAGGAAATTCTTGTAAAGGAGGGTGACAGTGTGAGAGTAGAACAACCACTTATCAAACTAAATGTATAGAATTATGACTCAGAATAAACTTACTGCAAGAGAAAGAATAGAAACGCTACTCGACAGAGGTACGTTCGTAGAACTGGACAAACATGTGGTTCATCGTTGCACCGACTTTGGTATGGCAGACAAAAAAGTGGAAGGCGACGGAGTTATTTCCGGATACGGTAAAATTGACGGTCGCAATGTATTTGTCTATGCATTCGATTTTTCTGTTCTTGGTGGTTCGTTATCCGCTGCTAACGCACAGAAAATAGCAAAAGTACAGGAACTGGCACTAAAGAACGGAGCTCCTATCATTGGACTGAACGACTCTGGAGGTGCTCGTATTCAAGAAGGTGTAGAATCACTTACTGGCTTTGCCCACATCTTCAAGCGAAATGTTATGGCAAGCGGTGTGATTCCACAAATCAGCGCAATCATGGGACCCTGTGCTGGAGGGTCATGCTACTCCCCTGCCCTCACCGACTTCATTCTTATGGTGAAAGACCAGAGTCAGATGTTCGTCACGGGACCAAACGTAGTAAAAGAAGTAACGAACGAAGATGTGGATAAAGAAACGCTTGGAGGAGCATCAGTTCACAATAGTGTGAGCGGAGTGAGCCACTTTATCTGCAATGATGACGAAGAAGCATTGATGACCATACGTGAACTTTTAGGATTCATCCCTTCAAACAATATGGAGGATGCGCCATCCTATCCGATTACAGACGAAGTAAACAGAGTTTGTCACGAACTGGATAATGTGGTACCAACTGACCCAAACGTACCATACGACATTCGTGACATCATTGCTCCAGTATGCGACCAGCAATATTTCTTCGAGGTACAACCTGATTTTGCAAAAAATATAGTTATCGGTTTCGGGCGCATGGCAGGACGCAGCGTTGGATTTGTTGCCAATCAGCCTAACTTCCTTGCCGGTTCTCTTGATATTGATGCATCAGACAAAGCAGCAAGATTTATCCGATTCTGCGACTGCTTTAATATTCCGCTTATAGCTATTGAAGACGTGCCAGGATTCCTGCCAGGAGTGAGTCAGGAGCATGGAGGAATAATCCGTCACGGAGCAAAGATTGTCTATGCTTTTGCAGAAGCTACAGTGCCCAAAATCACACTCATCACCCGAAAAGCATATGGAGGAGCCTACATCGTTATGAACAGTAAATGTATTGGAGCTGACATAAATCTGGCTTATCCGACAGCAGAAATTGCAGTAATGGGTGCAGAAGGAGCTTGCAATATACTCTATCGCAAAGCCACACCTGAAGAACGTAAAGAGAAAATCGAGGAATACAGGAAAAAATTCGCAACTCCAACACGCGCTGCAGAACTCGGATACATTGACGAGATTATCGAACCATGCGATACTCGTCTGAGACTTATCCAGGCTTTGGATATGGCACACAACAAAAACGAAAGCAATCCGCCGAAGAAGCATGGCAACATGCCTCTATAGCTCTCTACAAAAAGGGAAATTGTTGTAACTTAATATAATATCATTTAATTGTTAAAAGCCTGAACACTCGTAACTGTGAAGTTGCGGGTGTTTTTTTACAGAAAAATAGTTTCTAATTCAGAAAAATGTCGTACCTTTGCGCCCGGTTTGTGTGTTTTTACATGCAAAACCAGTGATTTTATATATCAATATAATGTCTAACTTTATTAATTAAACAAACTATTTTTTATTTTTATGGCAACAAAGAACATTACTCCGCTGGAAGATTTCAATTGGGACGAATTCGAAAATGGCGGTTCTGCAGCAGACAAGCAGGCAGAAAAAGCTGCTTACGAGGGTACTCTTAGCAGTGTAAACAACAACGATGTCGTTGATGGTATCGTTACTTCAATCACTGACCGTGAGGTTATCGTTAACATCGGTTACAAGAGCGACGGTGTTATTGCACGTAGCGAATTCCGTTACAACGATGACCTTAAGGTAGGCGACAAAGTTGAAGTTTACATCGAGAATCAGGAAGACAAGAAAGGTCAGCTCCTGCTCTCACACAAGAAGGCACGTCAGAGCCGTTCTTGGGACCGCGTAAACGAAGCGCTCGAAAAGAATGAAATCGTTAACGGTTACGTTAAGTGCCGCACTAAGGGTGGTATGATTGTTGATGTATTCGGTACAGAGGCATTCCTCCCAGGCAGCCAGATTGACGTTAAACCAATCCGCGACTACGATACATTCGTTGGCAAGACTATGGAATTCAAGATTGTTAAGATTAACCAGGAATTCCGCAACGTAGTTGTAAGCCACAAGGCTCTTATCGAGGCAGAACTCGAAGAGCAGAAGAAGGCTATCATCTCTAAACTTGAAAAGGGACAGATTCTTGAAGGAACTGTTAAGAACATCACATCATACGGAGTATTCATCGACCTCGGTGGTGTTGATGGTCTCATCCATATCACAGACCTCTCTTGGGGTCGCGTAACTGATCCTAAGGAAGTTGTACAGCTCGACCAGAAGCTCAACGTCGTAATCCTTGATTTCGATGATGAGAAGAAGCGTATCGCTCTTGGTCTGAAGCAGCTCACTCCACACCCATGGGATGCTCTGCCAGCAGATCTTAAGGTTGGCGACAAGGTTAAGGGTAAAGTTGTTGTTATGGCTGACTACGGCGCATTCATTGAGATTGCACCAGGTGTAGAAGGTCTTATCCACGTATCTGAAATGTCTTGGAGCGCTCACATCCACTCAGCTCAGGACTTCATGAAGGTAGGCGACGAAGTAGAGGCAGTTATCCTTACTCTCGACCGCGAAGAACGTAAGATGTCACTCGGCGTTAAGCAGCTCAAGGCTGATCCATGGGAGAACATCGAAGAGAAGTACCCTATTGGCAGCAAGCACACTGCAAAGGTTCGCAACTTCACTAACTTCGGCGTATTCGTAGAAGTAGAAGAAGGTGTTGATGGTCTTATCCACATCTCAGACCTTTCTTGGACTAAGAAGGTTAAGCACCCATCTGAGTTCACAAAGGTTGGTGAGACAATCGAAGTACAGGTTCTTGACATCGACAAAGAAAACCGTCGTCTCTCACTCGGTCACAAGCAGCTTGAGGACAACCCATGGGATGCATTCGAAACTATATATGCACAGGATACTGTTCACCAGGGTAAGATTACAGAAGTACTCGACAAGGGTGCTGTAATTGCTCTCGAAGGTGGTGTTGAAGGTTTTGCTACTCCAAAGCACCTCGTTAAGGAAGACGGAAGCCAGGCTCAGCTTGGTGAAACTCTCGATTTCAAGGTAATCGAGTTCAACAAGGAAGCTAAGCGCATCATTCTTTCTCACAGTCGTATCTACGAAGATGTAGCTCGTGCTGAGGCTAAGGCTGCTAAGAAGGCAGAGACAGCTGCTAAGAAGTCTGCTCGTCCTGCCAAGGAAGCTGCTCCACAGATTAAGAATGTAGCTGCTTCTACTACTCTTGGCGACCTCGATGCACTTGCTGCACTCAAGGCTTCAATGACTGAATAATTGACTGTGTCAATCACATAATAGTTGGAAAAATTCGAACTATACATACTAGGATGCGGAGCGGCTTTACCCACTCCGCATCATTTTTGTTCCTCGCAGGTACTCAACATCCGCGAGAAACTCTTCATGATTGACTGTGCAGAAGGAACTCAGATGCAACTGCGACGAAGCAAACTGAAGATGCAGAATATACATAATATATTCATAACACATTTGCACGGCGACCATTGTTTCGGTCTGATAGGACTTCTCTCTACCCTGGCTCTCCTGGGACGTACAGCGACCTTGCACGTATGGGGACCAACAGGTATGAAAGAAATATTCCAGCCACAGATAGACTTTTTCTGTGCCGGAACCACCTATTCCATTGAGCTGCATGAGGTAAGCCATCGTCAGTCGGAAGTTATATACGAGGACCGTTCTGTTACTATCAGCACTCTCCCTCTGAAACATCGTGTACCCTGTATAGGTTATCTTTTTCAGGAAAAACCGCTGCTTCCACATATCCGACGCGATGCAATAGATGCATTCGGCATTCCCGTGTCACAGATAAACAACATCAAGGCAGGAATGGATTGGACCACTCCCGATGGCGAAGTCATTCCGAACCACCTCCTCACTACCCCTGCTGACCCGGTACGTAGTTTTGCATACATGTCAGACACCATGTATGCTCCGGAACTTACAGAAAAGCTACAAGGAGTAAACCTGCTTTATCATGAAGCTACATTCTCGAAAGAACACGAATTGCTTGCCCGTCAGAATTTCCATAGCACGGCCTCTCAAGCAGCAATGATGGCAAAAGAAGCAAATGCCAAACAGTTGCTCATCGGGCATTTCTCTTCGCGCTACAAAGACGAATCAGTTCTTCTCCACGAGGCACAAAACATATTTCCAAACACTATTGCAGCCAACGAAGGAATGACAATTAAACTGTAAACTTTAAACTATAAACTCCCCATGAACTTTCCTGCTGAATTTGCCCCACAAGAACTCGTCCAACTTACCTGGCCCCACAGAGATACGGACTGGACTGACATTTACGACGAAGTAGTTGAGTGCTATTGCGATATGGCTCGTGAAATCAGTATTCGCGAACCCCTGCTGATTGTGGCACAGAATCCGGAAGAGGTGCAGGCTCAGTTGGAGATTCATCATATAGATTGCAAAAACATTCGTCTGTTTGAATGCAAGACGAACGACACTTGGGCTCGCGATCATGCCTTCCTCTCCTGTCTTCACCAAGGACAACGTATACTTATGGACTTTCAGTTCAATGGTTGGGGACTGAAGTTTGCTGCAAACTACGACAATCAGATTAACAGCAAACTCTACCATGCAAACATGATTGAGGGAATCTATACCGACTGTCGCGATTTCGTTCTCGAAGGCGGCAGTATAGAAAGCGACGGAGAAGGCACCCTGCTCACCACTACCAGTTGTCTTTTGGCAGAAAACAGGAATAACATCTCCGACAAGAAAACGTTAGAGACGCAACTGCTGCAATTCTTCAACGCAAAACGTGTTCTTTGGCTCAACCACAGCTGGCTTGCAGGCGACGATACCGACGGACACATTGACACAGTGGCTCGTTTTTGCGACAAAGAAACCATTGCCTACGTACAGTGTAACGACCAAGCAGACGAACACTACCTCGAGCTGAAAGCTATGGAGGAAGAGCTGAAAGCCTTCCGCACCTCCGACGGGAAACCGTACAAACTCATTCCACTACCCTTACCTGCTGCAATCTATGACGGAGAAGATCGTCTGCCAGCTACCTATGCCAACTTCCTTATCATGAACACAGCAGTATTGGTACCTACTTACGGACAAAAAGAAAATGACGCAATTGCACTCAGTCAACTACGTCATGTTTTTCCAAACAGAGAAATTATCGGAATCGATTGCAGAGTGCTAATCAAACAACACGGGTCGCTCCATTGCAGCACAATGCAGTATCCTTCTATCTTATAAACAGAAGTTCGCGATACTTAGGCAGAGGCCAAGCCTCGTCGTCAACAATCATCTCCAGCTTATCCACATGGTAACGGATTTCCTCCAGCAGAGGAGCCACATTATCATGATAAGCGATAGCCTTCTCTCTCTCCGATGTGATAGTATTGGCAGCCTTACGTTCAGCTATCATCTTCTCCACATTTTCTATGATGAACGACTCATGTTCGCTAATGCTTTCGATAAGGTAAAGATTCTCTTTCGAAATCTTCTTAGCCTTCTCCAGATTGTCAGCAAATATCTCCATCACCTTGTGCACATTATCTATAAGCACACTTTGATACTTTGTAACAACAGGGATAATATGGTTCAGACACATATCTCCGAAAATACGGCTTTCGATCTGAATCTTCTTTGTATAAGTCTCCCACTTTATCTCGTTGCGAGCTTCCAGTTCGAGACGGGTCATAACCTTCATGCGTTCAAACATACGGATTGAAGACTCGTCAAGATAACGATCGAAGATAACCGGAGCACTCGTCTCGCAGTCCAAACCACGTCGTGCAGCTTCCTTCTTCCATTCCTCACCGTAGCCGTTTCCGTTGAAGATAATTGGCTTAATGTATTTAATATCCTCACGAACAACAGTCAGGATAGCCTTTTCTTTTGACTCGCCCTTAGCCATCAGAGCATCTACTCTCTCGCGGAAGTCTGTCAGTGACTCTGCAACAGCAGTATTCAGAGTCAGCATAGCACTTGCACAGTTAGCCTCCGAACCTACTGCTCGGAATTCGAATCTGTTTCCTGTGAAAGCGAAAGGAGAAGTACGGTTTCGGTCTGTATTATCTATGAGCAATTCAGGGATAGCAGGAATATCGAGTTTGAACGACTTCTTACCTCTCATCTTGAAAGCATCTTCGTCAGCCTTCTCCACATGTTCCAAGAGGTCAGTCACAGTACGACCAAGGAATGAAGAGATGATAGCTGGAGGAGCCTCGTTAGCACCTAGTCGGTGTGCATTCGAAGCACTCATGATGCTGGCTTTCAGCAAACCATTATGATCGAGTACGGCTTTCAAAGTCTCTACCGTAAAGACAACGAAACGCAGGTTGTCAAAAGGAGTCTTACCTGGAGCATGCAGCAACACACCAGTATTAGTGGCAAGACTCCAGTTATTATGCTTACCGCTTCCGTTCACACCCTTGAAAGGTTTTTCGTGCAAAAGACAACGGAAACCATGCTTGCGGGCAACTCGTTTCATAATACCCATAAGCAACATATTGTGGTCAACGGCAAGATTTGTTTCCTCATATATAGGGGCCAACTCAAACTGGTTTGGAGCCACCTCATTATGACGTGTCTTACAAGGAATTCCCAACTCGAGAGCATGAATTTCTATATCTCTCATATAATTCTCCACACGTGCAGGAATAGAACCGAAATAGTGGTCATCCATCTGCTGGTTCTTAGCTGAGTCGTGTCCCATAAGCGTACGACCAGTCATCACCAGGTCAGGACGAGCAGCAAACAACGATTCGTCTACAAGGAAATACTCCTGTTCCCATCCCAGGTTGCAAACAACTTTCTTCACTTCTGGGTAAAACAGCTGAGCAACCGATGTAGCAGCTTTGTCAACAGCATACAGAGCCTTCTTCAGTGGCACCTTATAATCAAGAGCTTCCCCAGTGTAACTGATGAAAATAGTAGGAATCATCAGAGTATCACCAATGATGAACACAGGACTTGTTGGGTCCCATGCACTATATCCGCGAGCTTCGAACGTACTGCGAATACCACCGCTTGGGAACGAACTGGCATCAGGTTCCTGTTGTACAAGCAGTTTGCCTTCAAACTCCTCTACCATTCCACCCTTGCCGTCATGTTCCACGAAACCGTCATGCTTCTCCGCAGTTCCTTCTGTCAGAGGCTGGAACCAGTGAGTATAGTGAGTCACACCGTTTTCGATAGCCCAAGTCTTAATACCCTCTGCCACCTCATCGGCAATAGCTCGGTCAAACGGAGCTCCGTTATCTATTACATCACACATTTTCTTATATGCTTTCGAAGGCAGATACTTACGCATCTTCTGCTTATTGAAAACATACTTACCAAAATACTCTGATGGGCGTTCCTTGCGTACTGCCACATTTACCGGTTGACGCTTAAATGCCTCATCTACTACCTGTAGCCTTAATTTTCCAGCCATTTCTGTTTTATTGTTTTTCTATTTGGCTGCGAAGTTACATATTTTTTCAAAAACTATAATTATTTTTTTTATAAAGACAAATAAATTTTGCTATTCGCTCGGTTTGAATAAAAATCTTTCGCTCGAAATAGTAAAAGATTATTCCTTTTTACTCGCTGAATCGATTTTTTGCACTAAATTTGCAGGCAAATTGTAACAATAATAACAAAATATGATAAAGATTACATTTCCAGACCAGTCTGTCCGTGAATATGAATCAGGAGTGACTGGTCTGCAGATTGCAGAGAGCATTAGCCAGAGGCTTGCTCAAGAGTGTGTGGCATGTGGTATAAATGGTGTTACTACCGAACTCAACCGTCCTATCACAGAAGATGCAACAATAAACCTCTACAAGTTTGATGATGCCGAAGGCAAACATGCGTTCTGGCACACATCTGCCCACCTTATGGCAGAGGCTATAGAGCAGCTCTGGCCGGGCACACAGTTCGGTATCGGTCCTGCCATCGAGAATGGTTTCTACTACGACGTAATGCCACCAGAGGGCGTAAAACTCTCCGATGCTGACTTCCCAGCTATCGAGAAGAAAATGCAGGAACTCGTTCAGAAAGGCGAAGCACTCATTCGCAAGGATATCGCAAAGAAAGACGTGATGGAGCTTTTTGCTTCAAAGGGTCAGACATACAAGAATGAGCTGATTGCCGAACTCGAAGACGGTCACATCACCACATATACTCAAGGCAACTATATCGACCTGTGTAAGGGTCCTCACCTTATGTCAACAGCACCTATCAAGGCATTCAAACTCCTCAGTCTTGCTGCTGCATACTGGCGTGGTGACGAAAAACGTCCAATGATGACTCGTATCTACGGTATATCATTCCCAAAGAAGAAGATGCTCGACGAGTACCTCGTAGCTCTTGAAGAAGCAAAGAAACGCGACCATCGTAAGATTGGTAAGGAGATGGAACTTTTCATGTTCTCTGAGCGTGTCGGCAAGGGTCTGCCAATGTGGCTTCCAAAGGGAACAGCCGTTCGCATTCGCTTACAGGATTTCCTTCGTAAAATTCAGAAGCGTTATGGTTACCAAGAAGTTATTACTCCACATATCGGAGGTAAGAATCTCTATGTAACTTCAGGTCACTATGCTCACTACGGTAAGGATTCCTTCCAACCAATCAGCACTCCTGAAGAAGGTGAAGAATACCTGTTGAAGCCAATGAACTGCCCTCACCATTGTGAAATCTACGCATGGCAGCCACGCAGTTACAAAGACCTCCCATTCCGTTGTGCAGAATTCGGAACAGTATATCGCTACGAACAGTCTGGTGAATTGCACGGACTCACTCGTGTACGTTCTTTCACACAAGACGACGCACACATCTTCTGCCGTCCTGATCAGGTAAAAGATGAGTTCCTCCGCGTAATGGACATTATCAATATCATCTTCAAGGCACTCGACTTCCAGAACTTCGAAGCACAGATATCTCTTCGCGACCCTAACGACAAAGAGAAATACATCGGTAGCGACGAAGTATGGGAACAGGCAGAAAACGCTATCATCGAGGCTTGTGCAGAGAAAGGACTCCAGACTCGCACCGAACTTGGTGAAGCAGCATTCTACGGTCCTAAGCTCGACTTCATGATTAAGGATGCCCTTGGTCGTCGTTGGCAGTTGGGTACTATCCAGGTTGACTACAACCTGCCAGAGCGTTTCCAACTCGAGTACACAGGTGCCGACAACCAGAAACACCGTCCTGTAATGATTCACCGTGCTCCATTCGGATCTATGGAGCGATTCATCGCAGTGCTCATAGAACATACAGCTGGTCGTTTCCCTCTCTGGCTCACTCCAGACCAGGTTGTCGTTCTGCCTATTTCTGAGAAATTCAACGACTACGCACAGAAAGTATGCGAACAGCTGAACATCAATGACGTACGCACTATCGTTGACGATCGTAACGAGAAGATTGGACGTAAGATTCGCGACAACGAACTCAAGCACATTCCTTACCTCCTCATCGTAGGTGAGAAAGAAGCAAACGACGGAACCGTCAACGTACGTAAGCAGGGCACTCAGCAGCAAGAGACAATGTCTATTGCAGATTTTGCTAAGAAGATACAAGACGAAGTGAAGGCAATGACCGAAAATTTCTAATTATTTACTTGTAATTCATAAATTTTTCGTACCTTCGCGCCGATTTAGAAGAAAACAAACTTAAAACTTAACTAATAACCGGAAAGGACAAGCATCACGCCACAATGAAAGGTGACAACAAAAACAAACTGCAACTTCGTGTAAACGAACAGATTCGCGCTCGCGAAGTCAGAATAGTAGGTGACGGCATAGAATCAGCCGTACTTCCTCTCAGAGAAGCTCTGCAACTGGCAGAAGAAAAAGAAGTTGATCTCGTAGAGATTTCACCCACTGCAAATCCACCGGTTTGCCGACTCATAGACTACTCCAAGTATCTCTATCAGCAGAAGAAGAAAGCTAAGGAGATAAAGGCTAAGCAGGTGAAAGTCGATGTTAAGGAAATCAGGTTCGGACCTCAGACAGGCGACGCCGACTATGCATTCAAGTTGAAACATGCAAGGGAATTCCTTACCGACGGCAACAAAGTGAAGGCATATGTATTCTTCAAGGGTCGTTCTATCGTATTCAAGGAGCAAGGTGAAGTACTGCTTCTGCGTTTTGCCAACGACCTCGAAGAGGTTGCAAAGGTAGAGAGCATGCCAAACCTCGAAGGTAAAAAGATGTTCCTCACCCTCTCTCCAAAGAAGGCTGGTCAGCCAAAGAAGAGTCAGCAGCGTCGTGACAACGAAGCAGCAGAAGCTCAGGCAAAGGCTGAAGCAAAAGCAAAGAAAGAGGCAGAAGGTCCCAATCCAAACAGTCCGTTTGCAGGATTAGCTGAAAAGCTGAACCTCGAAGACTAAGCGGACAGTTTACACGAACTGAAAACAAGGTGCGTAACGCCCTGGTATATGCGTTGCCGCCGAATATTAATAATTAAATAACAAAAAAAATGCCAAAAGTTAAAACAAAATCCGCTGCCAAGAAGCGTTTCAAGCTTACTGGTACAGGCAAGATCAAGCGTCAGCACGCTTATCACAGCCACATTCTGACAAAGAAGACAAAGAAGCAGAAGAGAAATCTCGACCACAGTGCTATCGTAGTTAGCGCAAACGTACGTCAGGTTCGCGACATCCTGTGTCTCCGTTAACCAAGTCAGCAGTTCGTGAGAACTCAAAACAACCAGTAACATTAACAAAAAGTTTAACCGATTTGTTAGCTCATCAAGAAAGTTGAAACAAGACTTCGCTAACATTCAAAAACAAACAAAATTATGCCAAGATCAGTAAATCATGTTGCATCACGTGCACGTCGTAAGAAAATCCTTAAGCGCGTAAAGGGTCAGTTTGGTGCCCGCAAGAACGTTTGGACAGTTGCGAAAAACGCCTATGAAAAAGGCCTTACTTATGCTTTCGCACACCGTCGTATGAAGAAGCGCGAGTTCCGTGCTCTCTGGATTCAGCGTATCAACGCAGCTGCTCGTCTCGAGGGTATGTCTTACTCACAGCTCATGGGTGCACTCCACAAGAACGGTATTGAAATCAACCGTAAGACACTTGCTTACCTCGCAGTTAACAACCCAGAGGCATTCAAGGCTATCGTAAAGAAAGTAAAGTAATAATTACTCTCAATACAAGAAAAGGGACATTCAATCGAATGCCCCTTTTTTATGTCTCAATATCATGCAGAAAGACTACTGAGTCAAAAGCCCTGTAAGAGTTACTGAGGGTCTTTCAGCATAGCCTTCAGTTTTGGAGAAGCCCACTCAGCAGTTCCGTCCTTGGTAGCATAGATGAAGAAAGCCATCATCGACGTATCTTTCTCAAGAACCATCCTTGCGCTGTCGAGTCCCAGCACCATAAAAGCGGTAGCGAAAGCATCGGCAGTGGCACAATCCTTTGCCAGTACCGTAGCCGAAAGGATATTCTGTTGTACAGGATAACCCGTTCTGGGGTCTATGGTATGTGCGAACTTCTGTCCGTCCTTCACGTAGAAATTGCGGTAATTGCCTGAAGTGGCGAGAGCAATATCCGTAACGCTAAGTACCTGTTCCAAGTCGCTATTGCTATTCAGACTGTCATCCTCAGGTTTCGTAATTCCTATGCTCCATTTCTTGCCGTAAGGATTGCATCCGCGAAGTCTCACCTCGCCACCAATCTCAACCATATACGAACGGACACCCTGTCTCTCCAGCATCCTGCCCACAGCATCCACACCATATCCCTTAGCAATTGCGCTGCAGTCGAGCATTACTTCCGGCATCAGTTTTACTACCCTATCCTCGTGCAGACTCACCTTATCGATACCTACAAACTTCATCAGACTATCCACCTTCTCACCATTCACATTTTCCATATTCTTAAAACCGAATCCCCACAGATTCACCAGTGGAGCAACAGTAATGTCGAAAGCCCCGTTGGTAGTAGCCGACACAGCCTTAGCCAGTTTGAACACATCGCAAAACATCTCGTCAGCCACCATATCCGTATTCTCATTTATGGCAGTTATAGTAGATTTCGGATTGAAAGGCGACAACGACTCGTCCACCTTCTCCAAAGTCACCTTGATGCTATCATCCAGTTTCTTATCCGACTGATACGTGATATGATAGAACGTTCCGAACACCATACCCTCAGCCTTCTGCACACACCTCTGAGCCCAAGGTTTCGTAGTATTATCCAGACTCACAGCCTGTCTGCCTCCCTCGCCCGTCATAGCGAAGTATGTACCTACAAAAAGAATCACAAGCAGTGGAGCATGCCACCACTTCAACTTATGTTTATCGTATGAATATTCCATGTGAGTTTGAGAGTTTGAGAGGTTTAAGAGTTCAAGAGGTTCAAGAAGTTTAAGAGGTTCAAGAGGTTTAAGGTTCAACTGTAACCTTTTTCTTCTTTCCCCAGTTGAGGTCAAAAATCAGATTATATGTTCCTGCCCAGGTATTTCCGCTGGTAGTCACGCCATATCCGGGAATGTAATATGCCTTTGAATAATCGTTTTTCGAACTGGCTATATGATATTTCAGTCTGAGGCTCCATCCCATATGGAAATTGCGGTAAATCTTCACCTGACAACCGAAGACAATCTCCATCCAGTTGCTCGTAGAAGTGGAACCCGAGAAATCAAACGCCTGACTCTCCCCATAAATCGGGTCGGTAACTGGCGGACCAGTCATATCATATTTATATGTAGAGAAACCCCATCGCAGACCGACGAACATGCGGTTATCCTGAAACTTATTACGCAGGAAATTCCAGTCGCATCCCAGTCGGATAAACGGAGCATTCACCTTATACTGAATCTTCGTATTATAATCTTTCCTGTCGCAAATGCCATAACCGAGTTCTACGATAGGCAACCACGTATTCTTCAGACTCAGTCTGAGGGCTCCTTCGATAGTTCCGTAATCAGTAAAGGCTATCATACCAAGACCTATCACGTCGAACGACAAGGTAAAGCCCTGAAACAGCGGCAAATCCTTCTTCTCACCCTCCAGCAGCGGAACCCACTTAGTGTACTTGCTCTGCACGGAGTCAGGTGAGAGCTGAGTCTTGACGGAGTCAGATGAGAGTTGAGAGTTGAGAGTTGAGAGTTTAGAGTTGACGGAGTCAGGTGAGAGTTGAGAGGTGTCAGCTTTCTCCTGTGCCCAAGTCATTTGGCAGCAACACAAAAGTAATATGTATAAAAAACCTCTCATGTGTCCTACTCCGGTAACGTATTAAAATAGATTTTCACATTAAACTCCTTCTCGTAGTTCACCTTCGGATTGATAATCTCAACCCTGTCGATGCAACGGTCGGTAGTCTTTATCTCCTTCAGATTATGAAATCTGTACGAACCGCATTCGGGAGTCTCCACATGGGTATAACCCTCATGAAACACATACATAGTGTCGGGCAGCAGAATCTTCTTATAGTGCAGCACCAGAGTATCTACAGAAGCATAATAACTCATCGGCACTTTCATCGAACCGCCGTTTGCCAGATTATTCACCAGAGTAGTATCTACCTTCAGTTTCTTCACTGTCTCCGTATAACCCGAATCTACGAGAGCTGTAATTCTCGTTCGGGAAATGCTGTCTTTCTTACCTTCCTTCGTATAGATATAGAAAGTAGTTGGTTTTGCGATGGTTACGGTCAGAGTATCATATAGTACCGACGTATTTCCGTCTGCATCGAAGAAATCATAATTGCACGTAACCACAGTATCCATCGGACACGTAGCAGTACTGCATGCAATCGTGAGCAGCAGACTCAGCACCATCACTATGCCACTTCCCTTCCTCATCATCATACACGTTTTGCAACCTGATACTTATTTCTCTCCTGTGAATTGCGGCTAATCATATCACCGAGGAAACCGGCAACGAACAACTGCGTACCAATAATCATCATGGTCAGGGCGATATAGAAATAAGGAGTATCCGTAACGAGCACCCTTGCCACGCCATTATGCAGAGCCCACAGTTTCAGGGCACCTACAGCGATGACGGCGAGCAGACCAATCATAAAAATCAGAGTACCGATAAAGCCGAAGATATGCATAGGTTTCAGTCCGAAGCTATCAATAAACCACAGACTAATCAAATCGAGATAACCATTCACGAAACGGTTCCAGCCCATGAACTTACTCTTTCCGTGCTGACGTTTCTGGTGGTGTACGGGTTTCTCGCCAATCTTAGTGAAACCGGCATTCTTAGCCAGATAAGGAATATATCTGTGCATCTCGCCATACACCTCTATATTCTTCACCACCTCATTCTTGTAAGCCTTCAGTCCGCAATTGAAATCATGCAGATTCTTTATTCCGCTCACCTTCCTTGCGGTAGCATTAAACAACTTCGTAGGGATAGTCTTCGACAGCGGATCGCCCTTCTTGCGGTTCATCTTAAAACCGCTCACCAGGTCGTAGCCGTCTTCCGTAATCATACGGTACAGTTCAGGAATCTCGTCAGGACTATCCTGCAAGTCAGCATCCATAGTGATTACTACATTGCCCTGTGCAGCTTCGAAACCGCAGTACAGAGCCGGACTCTTACCATAATTCCTGCGAAACTTAATTCCGTGTACCTCTGGGAACTTCTTAGCCAAGTCCTCGATGACCTGCCAAGAACCGTCTGTCGAACCGTCATTCACGAAAATAACCTCGTACGAGAACTTGTGCTCGTCCATCACTCGCTTTATCCATTCGTGCAGTTCTGCCAACGACTCCTCCTCGTTATACAGCGGAACAATAACTGAAATATCCATTCTAATAAAAATTTTTGCGAAGTTACAAGAAAAAAATGAGCCGACAAACTAATGTCAGCTCAAATTATCAAGAATTGGTTTTTATCAAGAATTAGAGAATTAGAGAATTTTCAATTTTGACTTCGTCGAGCCTCTTGTATTCTCCTTATAACTTGCGTCTCCCCGCAGGGGCAACTTCGACGCAGTTATAATGTCGCCTACTACAAGGGTTCAACTAATTATGCATTATGCATTATGAATTATGCATTAATTAAGCATTATGCATTATTATTAGCTTTCGTCCGTTCCATCCTCGGTACCGCCACCTCCGTTGCCACCATTATCGCCTGGTTCAGGGTTGCTGCCACCTTGGTTTTGGTTACCACCTTGGTTTTGGTTTTCGTTTTGGTTTTCGTTTTCGTTACCATCAGTCTTGCCGTCAGTGTCGCCTGAGTCGTCGACATCACTTGGAGTGATTGCATCA
>DDQG01000010.1 GCA_002342585.1 Prevotellaceae bacterium UBA2448 | reverse complement strand
CAGAGGTCGGTCTTCGGAGCGGTAGTGATGCGAATGGTATCATTCTTGATTTCACATGCGGCAGGCTCCCGCGTCCATTGGAGGTTGTCCAGATTGATGTGGCCGCTGTCAGAGAGTGCCACCTTTACGTTGTCTACGAAATCCATAGTCGTTACTTGTTTGTTCTGCTGTCAGCATGCCGTGAGCATGAGACCAGCGCAGAGAAATGAGAATTGTTGCTTTTTCATATTTGTTTTTATTGTCCGCTAAATTGGAATTTACATTTTTATTCAAGTCTGACTATCGTGTCCCCAATACCTATTATTCAAATAGCAGCACAGCATGATTGGAACTATAGAAAAACAACCATCAAAAAAACTCCCAGACAGAAACATTAATCCTGTCATTCCGTCATTAATTGTAATGTTAATCCAGTACAGCAATATAGCGGCCAGCACGATGTTTATGCAAACAAATATAGACACACCTTGCTTCCACCATACTTTTTTCCCTACCCATGTCCAAATAAGAGTACCCACGATAATGTAGGTCAATACAATATGAAGAACAATGAACGGTGATTCCGTATAGAAATCAAGCCCAATAGTATGAAATAGCGGATGCAACACTAACGCAAAGAATGAGCAAAGAAGCATCAAAAATATTTTCCTTACAATTTCCATTTCGCTAAATTCCGATTTATCGTTCTTCTGTGAATTTGTAAACTGTCCATGTGGGTAGAATGACCAATAGTAATAAGGCTATCTCCACCAAAATGTATGACCCAAAGAAGTCAACCAGTGTCTGGAATTTCAAAACTCCATCTACAAGGAAGACCAGGAGGGCAAACCAGCAGAGAAAGAAGATGGCTGCATATTTGATTTTTCTTTTCTTTAATATCATTTTGCTACTTCTAAATCTATGTACTTCGCCCGAATAGACTTTGGGAGTTTGGAGATAATAAGCCGATATGACTCTTTAATCAACCCTTTTACTATTGCTTCGTCCATTTCTTCGTAATAAACATCGCTCCAGTGCGTCTTGTTCCAATGATAGGCAGGTGTCACAGTAGAGAATTGTTCTCTAAGTTCGATATTTCTGTCTGGAGATAACTTCAAGGCGATTCTTGAAACTCCGTCCTTCATATCATACCTGCCACCGCCTAACCATAGGCAGACGAATATCTTTCCTTCCAAGCGGAAATTAAGGATGTCTTCACCAAACGCCTGGTCTTCGGTCACTCCTGGAAGTGACAACGTGTACTCTCTGACCTCTTCTATATTCATACCCAATCGAAGTTTGTGTTATCGGCACCAATTTCAAAATGGTATTTGGCAATGCCTAAATCCATCTTGGTATAACCAATCATGGAAAATCCCTTCTTGGCTCTTATTTGGTGTCGATTGTTTTTTACTCCAACGTGTTCAAACGAAAATTTCTGCTGGTTCACGGCTGTAGGAGCAAGCAAGGCTGCTTCAACGCCTTTCTTAAACCATGACGGAGTGATGTCACTGGCATTGCTCACTTGCTCGACGGTCTTGATTTTATGGCTGACACCTTGTGTTTCACCATAGCCGATGGCAATGTAACAAGCAATTTTCTCGTCTTCGCCAAGCTCATACGTCCCTGGCACCTTCGAGTAGGAGAGACCTACCCAACAGGTGTTTAACCCAAGAGTCTGAGCCAATAACACCAGATGCTCACCATAGTAACCTATGCGTTCATCAAGATCTTCGGCTTTCTTTCCTGCCATGACTATGTAGTTATTGGCATTTCGGAACTTCCCATATTTAGCCATAGTTCCTTGGAAAGCCTTTGGTTCGTTAAGGATTAACTGCATGTGCAGCTTACCTTCACGATTCAGAATAGCAATCTGCTCTTCCAATGCCTTTACTGCATCCTCTGCCAAAGGCTCGTTTTTGTATGCCCTTACACTATGTCTGGCTTCAATAGCTTCTTGTAGAGTCATCGTTTTATTATTTATTGATTATCGTTTCCTTTATCATTCCAGTTATTCTTTCCCTGGCTTTTCTTCTTAATTAGACCAGAATGTTTGCAAGAGTTTTCTTATAGGACTATTAACTGTTCTTTGATTGCAAATGTATGAAAACTTTTCTAATAAAAATCATACTATTTAAACTATTATTTATTTTATACAACTCCGCTGCATAGGTGTTAGCAAGGAGTCCCCATCAGTATCTTATCCACATATTTTAATTTAAGGACATGAACACACAACTTTATTCGTTAAAGTTTTCAAAAAATGGCTCCAGAGGGTGAGCACTCCCTGAGATCCCCCCGAGATCCCCCTGAGCACCCCCTGAGATCTCCCCGAGATCTCCCCTACCACTCGATTGCCACAGGGACAGGTAACTGACAGATAAAAGCACTGCCCCGATTCAGGGCACTGCCTACGAGACAAAAGATGCCACAGGACAAGCTGGAGTCGCGAATCGCGACGTCAGGTCAGAACCGAAAAGTAATCTTCATCAACGAGTCGGGTCTGTACTCTCTCATCTCAGATGCAAGGGCTGTTTCATTTCAGCCATGTTGGAAAGGAGGAATAATAGAGAGTTGCTTGTTGAGAGGTTAGAGGTTAGTGACCTTGTAAATCTGTGCAATCCGTGTTCGAAAATAGAAAAAACGTCCGCGTATCACTACGCAGACGCCTTCAGATAAAATTACTTATCACACAAAATAAAAACCTTAATTAAAAATTGAATTTCATAAGCGAGAGGAATGCTTGAATACCATAATGGTTGATGTCCATCTGCTGGAGTTCGTTGAGGTAACGGGCTGAGTGAGCTTTGTCGCCAAGTCCGTAGTAACCCAAAGCGAGCATGTAGAGACAGTGGATGCGGTTCTTCGTGTCGAGCGAGTCTTCCCAAATGAGAAGGTCGGGCAGAGAGACTGCGAAGTAGTCCATTATCTGCTTCTCGTAGATATGCTGCTGACCGTAGTTTACGAGGCGGTAGAAGCGTCCGTTTGCCTCTCCTTGTCTGCCAAGCTTCTGGAGTGCAAGTCCCTGATAGAATATCTTATCAGGTTTTGCATCGTTGTAGTACATTGCGGCAGCCGGTTCGGTAGGACCTAGTGTAGCCTGTTCCCAGTAGTTGACAGCAGCCTGATGGTCGCCCTTCATGTCGGAAGCTACTCCAAGTAGGTAGAGGAAGTCGTTTTCCTGGGCACCATAGAGTTTGCCTTCACCAAGATGGTGTGGGTATTCAAGACATTGCTGAAGCAGGAGGATAGCCTTGTCGGCATCACCTTTTGCGAGTGCCTGCTTAGCGAGTTCTACACGACATATCTGATACTGCGCGGGCACCTTGCCTTCTCCACCCTCCCAAGGATGGAACTGGTGGTTGTCGAGCAGTTGCATAGCTTCTTCAAAGCGTCCAACCTGATTGAGCAGGGTGATTTCTTCGAGTAGGAGGTCGTCGCGCTGAGCGATGAGTTCCGGATATTGCTGAAGGAATGCAAGACGCTGTTGGTGTGGATGTTGGAGACGACGGTATAGTTGGTCGAGCTCCATCAGTATGCGTGAATCTGTTTTATCGAGTTCGAATGCACGTTCCATACATTCGAGTGCTTCCTGTTGACGATCCTGTTTGTTGAAACGTGCCAGGGCGAGGTTGCGCCAAGCTGTAGGGAAGGTAGGATTGTTCTTTACGGAGAGTTCCCAGTTCTGGATTGCAAGGTCGTACTGTCGCTTGTCGTAGTAGAGACAACCGAGCAGGTACGGAGCGATATTGCCCTGCGGGTTTTGTGCTTTTGCTGCTTCGAGAGCTCCGATTGCTTCGAGGCGGTTAGGGAAGCAGTATGCAGGATTTGCTTTTTCGCCTTCCTTTGCCTTACCCATATAGAAGTAGGTCATAGGAGTAACGGCGTGTTCTGCAATTGCTATCTGCCAGATGTCGTTTGCCTCAGCAAAGAGACCAGCCGACTGGTAGTCGAGTGCGAGTTCGTCGTAGTTGTTATCATTCTGGTGCATGAGAGTCTTTATCTGCTGCAGAACAGTCTTATCGTTGGTGAGCAGGTATTTCTCATAGAGAGCACCATAGTTGAAAAGGTCGAAGGCGAGCGACTCGTTTATGAAGTCGATGCTTGGGCAACCGAGTTTGCGAAGCACAGCAGCCTTGAGTGCACGAGCCTTATGATTGTGCCAGTTGTTATTGATGGCACGATTGAGTTCTTCGAGTGCGTCATCCCAACGCTCCTGAATCATGGAAATCTTTGCAGCTTCGAAGTAGCCAGCATCAGCCCAGCCTTTGTTCCAAGTAGCTTTCCAGAAACGCTCGTAAGCCTCATCAATCTTACCCTGATACTTGAGTGCAAGTGCGAGGTTGTAGATTGGTTCGCCGTCGTATGGATTAGGATTGCGCTTGGTGATGAGTTTCACGGCTTTGCGCAGGTATTCCTCAGCCTTATCGAAACGTCCCTTGCGAATGAACCAAAGTCCCATTGCATTAAGACAGCGGATATCATTAGGGTCGCGACGCAAAGCCTCCTCGTAGTAGTCGGTAGCGGAGTAGGTAGCATGACGATACTGTTCGATATGGAGACCTGTGAGGTAGAGTTGTTCGTTTGTCTTCACCTGTTCAGGCAGGAGAGCTGCTTCAGCTGCATCAGGTACTACCTTTATCTCGTCGGGTTCTGCATGCCACACGAGACGACCTGCTGAGAGTGTGAGAGAGTCGAAACTACAGCCCTTCACGTCAACCAATTCGTCGAACACTGTTTCAGGTGAGAGTTCTACGGACTTATCCAAATACACAGTACCATCATCGTTTTTCAGCACAACAGATACTTTCTGAGCAGAAGTAGCAAATATCTTCACGCGAGCTTTGTCGCCCTCCATATCGATATTCATGATGATGTCCTTCGATGCCTGTTTTACGACACCCAATTCGCGGTAAGGCATAAAGTACTGTGTGAACTGTTTTTCCTCATAAGGCATGAGCCAGGTGAAGTCCGGCTGGTTTTCAGTATATACACCAGCCATGAGCTCTATGTAAGGACGGAAGCCAGGGCGGTCGATATGCCACTGACGAGCCTCCTCGGGAGTAGTTTCGTCGGTCAGGTTGCGGTCCCATGCCTGTCCGAAGTCGCCATTACCCCAAGTCCATTGTTTCTTGCCTGGAGAGAAATGGTGGCTTGCAACATGGAGCATACCTGCTTTTGTGTCGTTTTCATATCCGCCTTCGAAGTTATAACGGGAATTCACACCCATATAACTTGTAGGCACTTTAATGTTCTTATAGTTTGAGATATCTACTCCGGCAGAGTAGTCCATCTTATAATATGTACCAGTAGCGATTGGGAACGAAGACACAGCTCGTTTTCCGTGGTCGAAGACTGCGTTGATGTCTGGCGGGAACACACTCTGGTAGGCATCGTTTACCTCTACAGCGGGATTTGCCCACCAAAGGAATGTCTGAGGCACATCGGTGCGGTTGTAGAGAACACCCTTTATCTCCAGGTATGCACAACCGGGACGAAGGGTGAATCCAGCCATTCCTTTCTGGTGGAACATACGTTCCTGTTCGTTTACCCAAACCGTAACACTGCCGTCGCTGTTTTCTTCGATAGTGCTGTCAACAGGCAGGTAGGTAGAAGGACGGTGGTGCTGAGGCCAGTTGAACTCTATACCACCACTAATCCAAGGTCCTGTAAGACCTACGAGGGCAGGTTTGATTACATGATTATAATATACGAAATGGCGCTGCTTCACCTTGTCGTATGCCATCTGCACACGACCACCCAGTTCCGGAAGAATCATCACTTTGATGTATTCGTTTTCAATCCACACTGCCTGGTACTCCTTGTCGGTCTTTTCGTTGGAAATAGATTCGACAACCGGATAAGGATATACCACACCACTACTTCCCTGATATACTCGTTTCTCAAGGAAGATAGGATTCTTCTCAGGATCTCCAATCTCATAGGTTGGAATCACAACATTTTCTTTCCATGCTTTTACCATTTCAATTATTAACTTATTACGAAAACGAAAACCAAAACGAAAACCAATTTTTCAACTTTCAATTTTCAACTTTCAACTATTAACTAACTCTCTCTCAAGCTCTTCCAGGCTCTTTCCTTTTGTTTCCGGCAGACGGAAAAGGAAGAAACAGGTGGAGAGGAGACATATTGCACTATATATCCAGAAGGTGCCGCTACTGCCGAGACTCGCATTGAGTGAGGGGAACGAGAAAGTGAGTGTGCAGCAACCAACCCACAGGGCGAAAGTGCAGGTAGCCATAGCCACACCACGAACTCGATTCGGAAATATTTCGCTGAGCAGGACCCATGTGACAGGTCCCAGAGTCATTGCATAACAAGAGATGGCAGCTACTACGATGAGAACCATGAAGAAACCGGTGATTTGGTAGTAGTAGCAAGTGCCGAGGATGAGGTATATGATGCCAAGTCCGCTTGCTCCTATAAGCATGAGAGAACGGCGACCGAGACGATCTACTGTGTAGAGGGCTACGAAGGTGAACAGCACATTGGCAACACCTGTGATGACGATATTGAAGAGCACATCGCCAACAGAATAACCCGCTGCGGAGAAAATCTCCTGAGCATAGTTGAAAATTACATTCGTACCGCACCATTGCTGGAACACAGCTATGATGACGCCCAAGAGCAGAACAGCACTGTAGCGACGAGTGAAGAGTTCGCGGAGTCCCCCACTCTGCACAGCTGCATCACTCTTTGCCGACTCAGAAATCTGGCTAAGTGAATTGGTTGCATAGTCTTCACCACCTATACGCGAGAGGGTGTTCTTTGCCTGTGCCGAGAAACCATGTAGAGCCTGCCAACGAGGACTTTCAGGAATGAAGAAAGCCAGAATGAGGAAGGCAGTTGCAGGAAGAGCCTCTGCCCAGAACATCCAACGCCAACCCATCTGTCCGTTCCACGAAGCCAGTATGTCAGCAGAAGTGAAATCAGCAGGAATTGGTTCGGCAAGTTGCCAGTTTACTATCTGTGCAGCAAGGATGCCAAGTACGATTGTCATCTGGTTGAGCGATACAAGACGACCGCGCACTTCTGACGGAGATATTTCTGCTATATACATAGGTGAAAGAGCAGAGGCAACACCTATGCCGACTCCTCCTATGAAACGTGCTATATTAAATAATGTAAAGTCGCTGAATAGCCCTGTTGCTATAGCAGACACCGTGAAGAGTACAGCTGCAACGATGAGCAGAGGTTTGCGACCATACCTGTCGGCTAAGGCACCTGCTACCATAGCACCGATGAGACAACCTACCAGAGCTGTTGACATAGCTACACCTTGCATCACAGGACTCTCGGAAATGCTGAAGAAAAGTTCATAGAAAGGTTTTGCGCCACCTATCACTACCCAGTCGTAGCCGAAGAGCAGACCGCCCATCGCCGATACAAGACAGATGAAGTATATAAACGATTTGTTGTAGTTTCCCATAAGGAACATTTTTTCCGATGCAAAGATATATGGTATTTTACATTCAAAAGATAGAAAAAACATCCGAAAACATGGATAATATTACTATTATATGTACTTTTGCGCACAAATTAAGAATTTTATGAGAGAAGGATTCTCTGGCGAACGTAGTATAGTACTACCCAAGATGGTAGTAGATATGGAGGAGGCAGACCCCCTCACATCAAGTCTGTACATAACAGATATAGGTTACTACCCCACTGCTCACACTCATTATGTAAGGAGGGACAAGACCATTGACCAGCACGTCCTTATATATTGTGTGAATGGCAGCGGCTTTTATGAGGTGGGCGGTCAGCACTACGACCTGCATGCCAACGAATACTGTATTCTGCCGGCAAACCAGCCTCATCAATATGGGGCCAGCAAAGATGATGCCTGGACAATATACTGGATACACTTCAAGGGACCACATGCCGATATGTATGCTCAGGGAGCCGGACAACCGCAACGGATTGCACCCAACATAAACTCCAGGATAAGTGAGCGGAACAATATCTTCGAAGAGATTTTCTTCACTATAGCTGATGGTTATAGTAGGGAGAGTCTGCGCTATGCCTCTTCGTGTCTGCACTATTATCTGGCTTCGATGCGATACCTGCAACAGTTTCGCGGAGCAAAACACAAAGGTCAACAGGCTGAATATACCTCCAGCACCATCGATGCTACTATACATTATATGAAGGAAAACATGGAGAAAACTATTACCTTGAGACAATTGGCAAACTACACCGGTTATTCTCCATCATATTTCTCCATGCTATTTAAGCAACAGACAGGAAGCAGTCCACTTGTATATCTGAACCTGCTACGAATACAAGCCGCCTGCTACTGGCTTGAGCAGACAGACATGAAGATAAACCAGATTTGTCATAAGGTGGGCATTGACGACCAATATTACTTCTCACGCCTTTTCCACCAGAACATGGGTATGTCGCCAAAAGAATGGAGACGTCAGCAGAATACCTCTTCGAAATGATCGCAGAGAGCCTGCATTGAGGGGAAAAGAAGATTCGCCCCGTTGGAAAGCAAGACTTCATCGGGCAGAGGACCTGTATTTACAGCAATGGTGAATACCCCTGCTGCTACTCCTGCCTGAACACCGAGGGGTGCATTTTCTACTACGGCAAAGTTATCCTGAGAGAGTGTGGTGTGGAAGAAATCGTTGTATTTGCGCATTCCCATCAGATAGGGTTCGGGATTAGGTTTTCCATGTCGAACATCGAAAGCTGTAACCATGAGTTCAGGACGGAATATTGAGGGAAATTCACGATTGAGACGATCTATCAGGGTGCGTTGTCCGCTACCTGTCACCAGTATGGGAGTGATGCCAGCATCAACAACTTTCCGAAGCAGTTCGTAGGCTCCAGGCATAGCTTTTGCCTCAGCCATATGGTTGAATACTTCACATTTATACTGATAGATTTGTTTTTCTTCTTCCTCGGTAACACGACGTTCACCATAACGGCTGGCTACGATATTGATGGTGCCGGTACCAGTGCGTCCTTCGTGCATATATGCTTCGTCGGGGGTAAAGTCGGTAAATCCGAAATGATGCATGGTTTCGCACCAGCTAAGGGCATGATTTTTCATGGAGTCGAAGAGAACTCCATCCATGTCGAACATAATTGCTTTTTTCATTCGTCGAGAAAATCTTCGATGAGAGATTCTGTTTCTATTTGTGCTACTTGTAAGTTGTCATTGATTACCACTTCGTCAAATTGAGGGGCGAAGGATAGTTCGTATTCAGCTTTGGAGAGTCGGAGTTCGATGTCAGCAGCTGAATCTGTGCCGCGTGACTCCAGACGGCGACGGAGTTCGTCGATGCTTGGTGGTTGAATAAAGATGGCGAGGGCACGAGGACCATACGCCTTCTTTATATTAAGTGCTCCCTTCACATCTACGTCGAAGATGACGTTCTGTCCAGCATCTAACTGACTGTCAACCTGAGAACGCAGGGTGCCATAGAATTTGTCGGTATAGACCTCCTCATACTCGATGAAATCACCATTATCGATATGTTTACGGAAATCGTCGAGTGAGATAAAATTATATTCCACTCCGTTCTGTTCTGTGCCACGAGGTTGACGGGTAGTACAAGATATAGAGAAATGCAGATTGAGGTCTTCGTTCTGCATAAGATAGTTAACTATTGTGGATTTGCCCGATCCGGATGGGGCTGCAAGGATAATAAGTTTGGACATTGGGAGTTAGGAGTTGAGAGTTACATCACGTTGAGAACCTGTTCTTTGATTTGCTCAAGTTCGTCTTTCATCTGTACCACGATATTCTGCATCTCTGCCTGGTTCGACTTGCTGCCGGTAGTGTTGATTTCGCGACCCATCTCCTGAGCGATGAAACCGAGTTTTTTGCCCTGGCCGCCTGCACCTTCGTTCATTGTCTGGAGGAAGTAATCGAGGTGGTTGGTGAGACGTTGTTTTTCCTCGGAAATATCGAGTTTTTCGATGTAGTAAATCATTTCCTGTTCGAGGCGGTTGGAATCGTAATCAACTCCAGACAGTTGACTAAGTCCGTCGATGATGCGCTGACGGATCTTCTCTACCCTACTCTGTTCGTAAGGAGTGATGGAATGAAGCAGACTGCGGATATTCTCAATTTTCTCTGTAAACTTACGCTGGAGAGCCTGTCCCTCCTGTTTGCGAAAGTCGATAAGGTTTCCGACTGCCTCACAAAGAGTTTTGTTGACTACCTGCCACTCTTCGTCGGAGAGGACTTCTATCTCGGTGTGTGACATAATGTCGGGCATACGAAGGAGGAGAGTCATCCAGTCGGTTGTCTTCGTATCTATATTCAAAGTAGAAGCCATCGAAGTCAGTTCGTTGTAATACTGTGATGCCAAAGCTACATTGACTGGGTCGGCTGTGAGAGCAGCTTCTTTTTCAACCCATATAGAGAGATCAACCTTTCCGCGTTCGAGGTGTCCTTGAATGAAACTACGAATCTCCATTTCCTTCTCGCGATAGAGCGGAGCAATGCGAGTAGAGAGGTCGAGTGCTTTGGAATTGAGCGACTTAATCTCTACATGTATTTTCTTTCCGCCAAATTCTGCTACGGCATTTCCGTAGCCCGTCATAGATTGTATCATATGATGATTTTTTTATTTCGGCTGCAAAGATACGGAATTATTTTTCACTTTTCACTTTTCACTTTTCACTTTTCACTTAAAATATGTACCTTTGTCCCGAATTTTTACAAAAAGACTAAAAAAGAAACGTAAAGAGCTAAGAAAATGGCTTGTATTTTACATATTGAGACAGCAGGTGAACTGTGCAGTGTAGCAGTTAGTCAGGACGGTGCTGTCATTTATGACGAAAAGCAGGAAGCGCCACAGGAGACGGCACGAGGAAAGAAGTCGGTGAGCGGGAATACTGGTGTACTGGGCAGTTTGGTTGATGGTGCACTTTCGTTCACAGACAATCATGCCATACCTTTCGATGCAGTAGCTGTGAGCAGCGGACCAGGAAGTTATACCGGACTGAGAATTGGAACCAGTATGGCAAAAGGAGTGTGTTACGGCAGAGATTTAAAACTATTGGCTGTGCCAACACTGAAGGTGCTGTGTGTACCTTTCCTGCTCAAACATGACGACATAGAAGAGGATGCACTGGTGTGCCCGATGCTTGATGCCAGAAGAATGGAAGTCTATACAGCTCTCTATACTCGGGCACTGAAACCAGTTGTGGATGTATGTGCAAAGGTGATTGACGAGAATTCGTTCAAAGAAGAACTGGAGAAGCACCCAATCTACTTCATGGGAAACGGAGCCGAGAAATGTAAGGCTGTAATAAAGCATAAGAATGCACATTTTATAGATAATGTAGAACTGAATGCCAAGTATATGGCTCCGCTTGCGGAACAGGCTCTGCTGAGGGGTGAAACTGAGGATGTTGCTTATTTTGAACCAAATTACCTAAAGGAATGGACTACAACACACAAAGACCAAAACTGATTATGGGTGAGTACGGACGTTACGTACAGGACCTGGTGGAATACTGTAAGCAGATAGAGGATGATGACGAGCGTCAGCAATGTGCTGAAAGCATCATCGGCATAATGGCTGAAAAGACAGAACGAACCGGCAATGCCGCAGAGTTCATGTCGAAGCTATGGAACCACTTGGCTGCTATCGCCAACTACGAACTGAATATCCAATATCCTGTAGAGATAGAGAAGGAAGAATCTCTGAGCGAAAAACGCGAGACAGTTCCTTATCCACAAAGACGCATAAAACGTCGTCACTACGGAGCTATCGTAGAGGACTTCACCAAAGTCATTGAAGAGGAAAAAGACGACGACAAAAATGCTCAGTTGTCGTTGCTTATAGGCAACCACATGAAGCGTGACCTGTCGAACTGGAACCCAGACGCGATGAGTGATGCAAAGGTAATAAACGACCTCGACGAGTACACAGGTGGAAAGGCTATCCTCGATACAAAACGCACTCCACTGGTAAGCGACGGCGACCTGTTGAGTAGTCGCAATCCCACTACAGTGAAGAAGAAAAGAAAGAAATAACCATACAACCCAATACCTACATGGGACGATTTATCATAGAAGGAGGATATAAGCTGAAAGGCGAAATACAACCACAGGGCGCGAAAAACGAAGCCCTGCAGGTGATTTGTGCCACACTGCTTACAACCGAACCCGTAGTTATAAAGAATGTGCCAAATATTCTTGACATCAACAATCTGATAGGACTGCTCAAGAAGATGGGTGTGGACACAAAATGTACCGGAAACCACGAATGGACATTCTGTGCTGCAAATGTGAAGATAGACTACCTGAGAAGCAAAGACTTTGTACAGCGATGTGAAAAACTCAGAGGTTCCATCCTGACTATGGGTCCGCTGCTGGGACGACTCCACACTACCTGTGTAGCAAAGCCAGGTGGCGACAACATAGGACGACGCCGACTCGACACCCATTTCATCGGTGTGAAGGAACTGGGAGCGAAGTTTTCATACGATGCAGACCGGCAGGTGTACGACATTGACGGAAGCAACCTGAAGGGTAAGTATATGTTGCTGGAAGAAGCCAGTGTGACTGGTACTGCCAACATCATCATGGCGGCTGTATTGGCAAAGGGTACCACAACCATATATAATGCAGCCTGTGAACCATATATCCAGCAACTGTGTAAGATGCTTATTCGTATGGGAGCAAAGATTGAGGGAATCGGTTCCAACCTGCTTACCATTGAAGGTGTAGACAGTCTGCACGGCACAGACCACACTGTTCTGCCCGACATGATTGAAGTAGGTTCGTTTATAGGTATGGCTGCAATGACTGGCAGCGAACTGACTATAAAGAATGTATCGTACGAAAACCTCGGAATCATTCCGACAATGTTCCAGAAACTTGGAATAGAACTGGAGTTGATTGGTGATGACATCCACATTCTGGAACATAATCATTATGAGGTGCAGTCGTATATGGACGGCAGCATTCTGAACATAGCCGATGCCCCTTGGCCTGGACTCACACCAGACTTATTGAGTGTTATGCTTGTAGTAGCCACTCAGGCAAAAGGCAGTGTGCTGATACACCAGAAGATGTTTGAAAGCCGACTCTTCTTTGTAGATAAACTCATCGACATGGGTGCACAAATCATACTTTGCGACCCACATCGTGCCGTCGTAGTAGGTCATAACCGCAGTAAACAACTGAAGGGCATGAAATTGTCGAGTCCCGATATACGTGCCGGAATTGCCCTGCTCATAGCTGCTTTGAGCGCCAAGGGCATAAGCGAGATAAGCAACATAGAACAGATTGACCGAGGATACGAAGATATCGAAGGACGACTTGCGACACTCGGTGCTATGATAAGGAGAGTAGAATGATCAGAAACGAGGACGTTTTCCCTATAGGCAAAATTACCAAAGCCCACGGACTGAAAGGTGAAGTGAATTTCATGTTCACCAACGACACATGGGATACAGCTGATTGCGACTATCTTATTTGTGATATAGACGGCATTCTGGTACCATTTTACATAGAAGAATACAGGTTCAGAAATGACTCCACTGCCTTGGTGAAATTCGAAGATATCGACTCGGTAGAAACAGCCGATTTTCTGCTTGGGTGCGATGTTTATCTTGAAAAGAAATTTGCCGAGCAGCAGGATGAAGAGGAGATGCCGCTGAACTACTTCATCGGTTTCAGAATGGAGGAAGACGGAAAATTCATCGGCAAAATCAAAGATATTGACGACAGCACAGAAAACTGGCTGTTTATCGTAGAAAAAGAAGACGGCAGCGAGGCTATGATACCAGCCCACGAGGATTTTATAGTAGGTTTGGACAAGGACAAGAGAGTGATGACGGTTGACCTGCCAATCGGTTTAGTATAGGATATGAAGACAAAGAAAATTTGTATACTTGGCTCCACTGGGTCTATAGGTACTCAGGCTTTGGATGTTATAGACCAGCACAGCGACCTTTACGAGGCTTATGTGCTTACTGCCTACAACAACGCAGACCTTGTCATCGAACAGGCAAGGAAATTCAAGCCCGAGGTAGTGGTCATTGCCAACGAGGCGAAGTATGACATAGTGAAAGCAGCTTTGAGCGACCTGCCTATTAAGGTATATACAGGTGAGAAGGCACTTTGTGAAGTTGTTCAAGACGAAAACGTAGATATAGTACTTGCAAGCATGGTGGGATTTGCCGGACTGGAACCTACAATCGCAGCTATAAAGGCGAAGAAGGTGATTGCACTGGCAAACAAAGAGACACTAGTGGTTGCCGGTGACCTCATCACCCGACTGGCAAACGAATACCAAGTACCAATTCTGCCTGTTGACTCCGAACACTCAGCTATCTTCCAGTGTTTGGAACCAGGAAACAAAATCGACAAGATTCTGCTCACCTGTTCCGGAGGTCCTTTCCGTAAGTTCTCAAGGGAACAAATAAAACATGTGACCAAAGACGACGCACTTGCCCACCCTACTTGGCATATGGGGGCAAAGATTACTATCGACTCAGCAACACTGATGAACAAAGGTTTTGAGGTGATAGAAGCACGATGGCTCTTTGGAGTTCGTCCCGAACAGATTCAGGTGGTTGTACATCCACAAAGTGTAATCCACTCAGCCGTACAATTTGAAGACGGAGCAGTAAAAGCACAATTGGGTGTACCAGATATGCGACTGCCTATTCAGTACGCATTCTCTTACCCGCAAAGACTACCATTGAACGGAGAACGTCTGGACCTCTTCGCCTTGCAAGACCTCACTTTCGAGGAACCAGACACTCAACGTTTTCCATGTTTACAACTGGCATACGACGCACTGAAACAGGGAGGTAATATGCCTTGTATCGTAAACGCAGCCAACGAAGTGGTGAACCGCGCTTTTCTCGAAGACCGCATAGCATATCCTAAGATTGCACAAATCATAGAACAGACAATGAGTAAGATAGAGTTCTCGACAGACTCCTCACTCGAATGTTACCTGCATACAGACAAGATTGCACGCGAATATGCTGCATCACTCATTTAACAAAGAATCAACATCATGGAATTATTTCTGATAAAAACATTACAACTGATAGTAGCATTGTCGCTGCTGATTGTCCTGCACGAAGGCGGACATTTTCTTTTTGCAAAACTATTCAAAACGAGAGTGGAGAAATTCTACCTCTTCTTTGATTATAAATTCGCACTTTTCAGCACTTATGCACCTTGGTTTCGACGACTGATGGGTAAGGAGCCTGTGCCCCACCGCAAAGATAAGGACGGCAAAGACACAAATGATTACGAATATAGAGGTACCGAGTATGGTATTGGTTGGATTCCACTGGGAGGCTATGTGAAGATTAGTGGTATGATTGACGAGTCGATGGACAAGGAACAGATGGCATTACCACCAAAACCTTGGGAATTCCGAACAAAACCAGCTTGGCAACGACTTCTTATCATGCTCGGAGGTATCATCATGAACTTCATCACCGCTTTCTTTATTTATTCTATGGTTCTTTTCGCTTGGGGTGAGTCATATGTGAAAAGCGAGGATATGAACTACGGTATGAAATTCTCCGAAGCAGCTAAGGCTGACGGATTCCGCGATGGTGATATCATCATAAAAATTGACGACACAAAACTGGATACATGGAAACCTGCTTATCTGCAAGATATTTCAAATGCAAAGGAAGTAACTGTACTTCGTGATGGTAAGGAAAAGACCGTAAACCTGCCTGACGACATGAACTTGATAGATATGATGCAGCAGGAACCACGTTATGCAACAGTACTGATGCCAATGAAGGTGGATAGTGTGTTGCCAAATTCTCCTGCCGACAAGATAGGTTTGAAGAAGGGTGATAGGATTACTGCTCTTAACGGACAAAAGATTGAAGACTTCAACGACCTTCTCACACAACTGATTGTTCTTCAAGACGTGCTGACAGAGGACTCTTCGGCTGCTGACAGTCTGAAACAGCGTTCCGTAACTCTTGTAGTCAACGGAACAGATACTGTATCGACTGTGCTCACTCCAGAATTTACTATCGGATTCGTAAATGCTATTCCATATCAAGATAAGATAACAACAAAAGAATACTCTCTGTTTGAGTCTTTTCCCGCAGGTATCGTTCTCGGTTACAACACAATAGTTAACTATGTTGATCAGTTGAAATACCTCTTCACAGCTAAGGGAGCACGAAGCGTAAGCGGATTCATCGGCATCGGAAGCATATTCCCATCAGAGTGGGATTGGCAACGATTCTGGTTACTCACAGCATTCCTGTCTGTAGCCCTTGGAGTTATGAACCTCCTACCTATTCCTGCACTCGACGGCGGACATGCTGTATTTGCCATCTACGAGATGGTAACTCGCAGAAAGCCAAGCGATAAGTTCCTCGAACGCGTTCAGTACATTGGAATGATTCTTCTCATCGGACTGATGATATTAGCTCAGGCAAATGATATATTAAGGGTTTTAGGATTTAACTAAGACAGACAATGAAAATACTTGCCGTAGGCATGAACTATGCCAAGCATATTGACGAACTAAGTAATCAGTGTGGTCCTTCAGACAATAATAACGACAAAAAATCGTTAATACCTATAGAGCCTGTGATTTTCTCGAAGCCAGACTCTGCCATCATACAACCCGGGAAACCTTTCTTCGTACCCGACTTCGCCGAACGGTTTGACTACGAGACAGAAATCGTAGTAAGAATAAACCGAGCAGGCAAAGACATAAGCGAACGATTTGCACATCGCTACTACGACGAATTGACTGTAGGAATTGATTTCACAGCACGCGATTTGCAAGAACGCCTACGCAAGGAAGGATTGCCTTGGGAACTCTGCAAAGGATTTGACGGCAGTGCTGGAGTAGGAAAATTCATCAAGATAGCTGACCTCGGCGAGCAAGTGCAACAGTTGGACTTCCATCTGGAGAAAAACGGAATGACAGTACAACAAGGCAACACTCGCGACATGATATTCACCATCGACAGAATAATATCATATGCCAGCCGTTTCTTCATGCTCAAAACCGGCGACCTGCTTTTCACAGGCACACCTCTCGGTGTAGGTCCGGTTGCGGAAGGAGACGTTCTTGATGGCTACATCGGAGATCATCACCTGCTCCATCTACGAATTAAGTAAATGGCTAGGTTTTTATATACCTTTCTAACACTGCTACTGCTTACCTTCACAAGCAGTCAAGCTACAGACTACGCAGCCCACTCCGTTCTTTCTTCCGGCAAGTGGGTTAAGATTCGTGTGGCAAACGAAGGTGTGTACCAGCTTTCCCCGTCTGCTCTTTCTGATATGGGATTCAGCAATCCTGCTTCTGTACGTCTATTCGGCTACAACCTCCCTATTTTACCAGAGGAGAATATCGAAGACATAGATGACGACTTACAGGAAATACCACTCTACCGTCGTGGTGACGGAACTCTGCTCTTCTATTCCTTCGGTACAGTAAACTGGACTCGTAACGGTTCGAAGTTTACACACAAAAACAACCCATACTCACAGTATGTCTATTATTTCCTGACAGAAGGAACTCCTGCTGCATTCCGCACAGAGAGTCCCTCAACAACTCCTACACATACAACTACCACTTTCCCGGAACGAGTAGTGATAGACAATGATGCATATTCAATCATCAACTCCGGACGAACCATGTTCGAGAGTTTTGTGTATAAATACAACGGCAGCAATTCATACGACCTGAATACCTCAGGCATCACAGACGGAAACGTACAAATTGACATACAATTTGCAACAACAGGCGCTGCCACTCTTTATGTAAACGCCAATGGTAGTCGTATAGCTTCTCGAACATACATAGCACCTGCAAATTACTACGACGCAAGAGTAAACACTATTATTACCAGTGTAGCAAATAGCTATTCAGGAACAACCAACATCACACTCAACCTCAACGCTACTTCGAGTCTTACAAAAGGACATCTCGATTATATCAGAGCCCAGTACACTCGCAATTTAAGTATGAATGGTGTTACCTATCTGCCTTTCCGAACTCCAGACGAATATAACTACAGAGCAACTATCAGCGGAGCCGATGGAGGTACGAAGGTTTGGAAAGTGACTTCGCCTGCCGAGACTTGCGAACAGAGTGGTTCACTCTCTGGTTCAAATTATGTTTGCGACCTTACAAATAACGGTTCTGACGAATATGTGGCTGTAAACATAAATGCAACCTTCCCTACTCCTGAAAAAGTAGCAGATGTGGCAAACCAAGACCTCCACAGCATACAGGATATAGAGTTTGTAATTATCGTTCCTGAAAACAACCGTTATACAGCACAGGCACAACGTCTTGCTGATGCCCACAACGCAAGGGAAGGAATGAAATGTTTAGTGGTAAGAGCAGACCAGATTTATAACGAATTTTCTTCTGGTACCCCTGACGCAACTGCTTATCGTCGTTTTATGAAGATGTTGTACGACAAAGCACAGAGCAACACATCACTCTCTGCTCCATGCAACCTTCTTCTCTTCGGAGCCTGCTACTGGGACAACCGATTACTCTCTTCGGAAGTGAAAAACAAATCACAATCAGACCTCTTGCTTTCTTATGAATCAGACAACAGTTGGTCGATGATTGACAGTTATATCTGTGAAGAATACTTCGGACTGCTTGAGGACGGCAGTGGTGCAAACCCACTGAAGGAACGTGCCCAGATTGGTATTGGACGCATTCCTGTTGAGAACCTGACTACAGCTACTAATGTTGTAAACAAACTCATTAGATATATAAATAATGAGGAACAGGGTTCTTGGAAGAATACCATCTGTTTCATGGGAGATGACGGAGACCAGAACATACATATGGAAGATGCCCGTCAGGTGATTAAGTCTCTCGAAACAAAATACCCTAACTTCAATTATCAGAAAATATTCTGGGACAGATACCAGCGAGTTCAGACAGCCACAGGCAACACCTATCCGGAAGTTATCAAACTCATAGACCAGACGATGCAGGATGGAGCTCTGATTATGAACTTCACAGGACACGGTTCGGCAGTACAGCTCTCTCACGAAGCACTTATCAAAACTGAGAACTTCCAGAAGTGGTCGTCTAAAAAACTACCGCTTTGGTTCACAGCAGCCTGCGACGTAACACCATTCGACATGAACAAAGTAAATCAGGGAACAGAAGCCCTGTATAACAAGAAAGGTGCAGCAATGGGATTTGTAGGTACAGCTCGTACAGTATATTCCAGCCAGAACCGCGTTATCAACCGATACTTCATGAATTATGTGTTGGGAAAGAACGATGCTGGTCGTCGTTATACCATTGGCGAAGCCCTCACCCTTGCCAAAGGAGATATTGCAACGGCAAAAAGCCCAACATCACGCGACTTGCTCAACAAAACTCACTACGTGCTTATTGGTGACCCCGCAATCACACTGGCTGCCCCTACATACAATATCAAGGTGGATAAGATAAACGGCACAGATGTGAGCAGCAGCAATCCTCCTACAATTAGCGCTGGAAACGTAGTAACTGTAAGCGGACATATTGAAGACATAAACGGAAAGACCATCAATGACTATAACGGCACTCTTTCTCCATTAGTCTTCGACAACATAGAGAAAATCACCTGTCTGAACAACTCACAAGCCGACACAGCCTTCGTTTACCAGGATCGTACACGAAAACTATTCATCGGTTCTGAAAACGTTCAGAACGGACAGTTCAACTTCTCATTCCCTGTTCCGCTTGACATCAACTACAGCAATCTCAACGGACTTATAAGCCTTTATGCCACTAACGGCACAAACGAAGCTCACGGCATCAATACCGACTTCCTCGTCGGTGGAACAGGTTCATATGATGAGGGTGGCGAAGGTCCTACAATTACAGCTTGGCTCAACAGCGAAAACTTTGAGGATGGTGACGAAGTGAACGAAACTCCGTATCTCTTCTTCACGCTCCACGATCCGAAAGGCATCAACACTACAGGCAACGGACTTGGTCACGACATTTGCATCATTATTGATAATAACGAACAGACCACCTACAACCTGAACAGTTACTTCAAACCGGCTACCGGCGGATATGCCGACGGAACTGTTGCCTTTAGCATACCGGAACTGGAAGAAGGAGAACACACAATGATAATCCGTGCTTTCAACGTACTCAACCAGATGGGAACTAAGACCATCCACTTCACAGTAGTGCACGGCCTGAAACCGGACATAGCCAACATTCGCATCTTCGGTCCTGTTTACGATACAGCCAAGATACATGTCTATTCTAACCGCCGCGGTTCGTTTATCAACGTGAACCTATGGATATATGATGTGTACGGAAAATTGATGTACCAGCAATCGCACACAGGTGAAGAGAACAACGAAGCATACTACGAATTTGAGTGGAACCTCACCAGCACAGTTGGTGTTGTGCCTCCAGGCATCTATATAGCACGCATCGGACTCTCAACTTCAAACGGTGAAGAAGACACTATTGGCAAGAAATTCCTTGTTGTAGGCAATAAAAAATAGAAAATAGAGTTTTATAATAAGGAAACCATAAAATCAGAAGATGAAACTAAGAATTATATATCTGCTGTTGTTCGTATTTTCCTTTGCAAATACATTTGCTCAGGATGTAAAGAACCAGCTCAACCCCGTTTATTACGGAGTAACATCGCTTGCCATAGCTCCTGATGCTCGTGCAGGCGGTCTTGGTGATGTCGGTGCAGCAACCGATCCTGATGTGAACTCGCAGTTCTGGAACCCAGCTAAGTATCCGTTCTGCATCAGTCGTGCTGGTATATCACTCAACTATACTCCTTGGTTGCGCAAACTCGTCAACGACATCGACCTTGCCAACATCACAGGATACTTCCGACTTGGCGAATACAATGCCCTCTCAGCTTCTCTGCGTTACTTCTCACTTGGAGAGGTTATCGCTACAGAAGACCTGACTATCAAACCATACGAATTAGCTGTTGACGTAGCCTACTCTCGTATGTTGAGCGAAACATTCTCCGCAGCTGTTGCATTGCGTTACATCCGTAGCGACTTAGGTTGGAACGACAACGGAACTACTCCGGGTAATGCCTTCGCAGCCGACATCGCTATGTACCATAATGGTTACTTGAATCTGGGTCGTCGCGAATGTCAGATGGGTTGGGGTATCAACATCAGCAACATCGGTAGTAAGATTTCATACGATAGCGGAAACACCAGCGAATTCATTCCTACAAACCTTCGTGTAGGTCTTTCTTTCATGGTTCCGTTCGACGACTACAACACTCTGACTCTTGCAGCCGACGCCAATAAACTCCTCGTGCCTACTCGTCCTACAATGGAACAGTACATCAAGGCTACAGGAGCAGACAAAGAAGACTATGCCGGTTATCGTGCTTGGCTCGAAGGCGAGGGTTACTACAACGTAGGTTCAATCTCTGGTATCTTCAAGTCGTTCAGCGATGCTCCAGGTGGCTTCAAAGAGGAGTTGCAGGAAATCCAATGGTCTGTCGGAGCTGAATACTCCTACAACAACCAGTTCTTCGTTCGTGCTGGTTACCACTACGAACACCCAAACAAAGGAAACCGTAAATACTTCACAGTCGGTGCCGGATTCAAAATGTCTGTATTCGCTATCGACGCTGGTTATGTGATTTCTACAGCACAATCTAACCCGCTCGACCAGACACTCCGTCTTTCGCTCTCGTTCGATATGGACGGCATTCGCGATCTTCTCGGAAAACGTAGATAATTTTTTCAATTATGCGCATCGGATTTGGCTACGACGTACACCAGCTCGTCACAGGACGTCCACTCTTTCTTGGAGGCATCGAAATTCCCCACTCTCATGGTTTGTTGGGACATAGCGATGCCGACGTACTCATCCATGCTATCTGCGACGCCATACTTGGTGCTGCCAACATGCGCGACATAGGTTACCACTTCCCTCCTGTAAAAGGAAATGAATTTGAGAATATCGACTCAAAGATACTATTACAGAAAACCATCAGTCTGATAGCTGAGAAAGGATATATTGTTGGTAATATAGACGCAACAATTTGTGCAGAACAACCGAAACTGAATCCTCATATTCCAGCTATGCAACAGACTCTCGCCCGCTGCATGAACATCGACCCTGATTGTGTTTCAATCAAGGCAACAACGACTGAAACCCTTGGATTTACAGGCAGAAAAGAAGGAATCAGTGCCTATGCCGTTGTGTTGATAGAGAAAAAAGCCTAAGCAATCGGAATAATCTAAACATTCAGATTATTCTGACTACCTTCCACACAAATTCTTAAAATCACAGTATTCACAGTTTTTCGCCACCTGAGTAGCTGAAAACTCCGTGTCTGGATTAAAGATTCTTTCCACAGTATCCATCAGCTGTTGGTGGTATTCTTCCTTGTATTGTGACTTAAAATCGGAAATCTCATCCTTGCCGATTTTCACAGCAGATTCCCTTGCTGCAGCCGACTGTTTTACATACATCAGTTGTGGATAGACAGATCTCTTTTCACCCTGTTCAGCAAGCACATCACAATAATACAAAGCCTGCAGAATATGGTATGCACGCAAAGCCTTGCTGCCGTCAAAGAGCGAATCAATATCCTTCGCCGTCTGAGGATGCACACTCGTCTTGTAGTCTATGACACAAAGTCTGTCGTCACTTGTCATCTGACTGCGGTCTATGACACCCCCTATGCGCACCTTGTGTTCCCCTATCTGCACAACAGTATATACTGAATGTTCCAGTCCATTGAGTCGGAATGGACAAGTCTGTGCGTCGTATTGCAGTTGTCGCTTCACATACTGAATGAGCACATGTCGGTTGAGCAACTGATGACCGTTATAACTAGGTTTTGCTCCTCCTATATTTGTCTTGAACACATGTCTTGCGAAAGCAGCATCCACCACCCTTTCAATCATCTTATTATCCTTAGCAAATGCTTCCAGATTACAGCTCTGCACCTGTCTTCCCACCATCGGACGATATATCTTTTCCATACACTCGTGGAAGAGAGTTCCGAAAGTAGCATCATCGATATCCATATCGTCCATATCGTCGGTAGTCTGCAGTTCTGCTACATAGTGCAGGAAGAATCGTCGCGGACAACTGATAAACTCGTTTATAGCCGACGGACTGAGCGTCATCTTCTTTCCGTTGTGAGCCTCACTATATTCTTCATCATACTTAGTGTCAAATCTCCTGCAAATCTTCTCCAGCACCTCAGGACCTCCCTTTATGTCGAGTTCCTTCATTGGTTTCAATTCGTTTCCTGCCGACAGAGTTGTATGTGAAAACTCCACATCTGGTGCAAAAAGTTGCCCCTTCTCCAACTGCAGTTGGAGAAGGAATCGTGACATCTCACCTTTATTTATTCCTTCCGTAGAGGTGTTATATACAAACGTTACGTTTCGTGCTCTTTGAATCAGTCTGTAGAAATAATACGCATACAGAGCATTCTGTCGTTCTATGGTAGTCATTCCGTATGCAGCTCTCAGAGTGTAAGGGATAAACGAATTGTTCATATGTATCTTCGGAATCTGTCCTTCGTTCACCGAAAGCATGATTACATTGTCGAAGTCAAGATTTCGTGTTTCCAGCAGTCCCATCACCTGCAGTCCTACAGCCGGTTCTCCGTGGAACGGAATCGTTCTGCTTCGCAACACATTGAGTAGGAGTCTGCCGAACATATCGTGCGTAAAACCGTCAATTTCCCCTATCAGAGACTTTAGTCGGTTCAGAGTCGTAAAGGTTTCAAATACACTCTCTATCGCCAAAGTATCAGTCAGGCACTTCAGTCCTTCCACAACTCCAATCATGAAGTCCGCAAGTTCCTCTACTGTCTCTGTCTTTGGAAACAGATTTCCCACACCCAACTCCTGCAAATACTCATCAGTCGGGAAACGCATTCCCTGATGGTTCATCTGTGCCAAAGCCTCAGTAGCAGTACCCTCCGTCAGCAGAGCTGCATACGGATGTCTGAGCAGAGTAGCAACAGCAGAATAGCGCCAGTTGCCCGACTTCGTCCTACCATGAACCTGCACATCGTTCAGAGCAGCCATAAGGCTATATATAGGAGTATTCATAAGCGGATAACCCATCGTCACATTCATCTCGCCCAACCCTTTGACAGCAGAAAGAGAATGAAGTACCGAACCCAGCACCTTCTCATTACACAGTACGATAGCAGTTTGTAAGCCGTACTCAGGAGCAGAATCGCTTGCCAGATAACGGCAACCGGCATCTTCCGTAGCCGACGCCACGAATTTCACCTTCTTGCCCTCAGTCCGCATATTGTCATAGTAATCCCTGTCAGTAAAACGGTTTGGGAACAACCTCATATTTTCCCTAACGAACATTCCTGCTTCTGTCTCCAGATATGCATTGTCATAATCCCAATAGAAAAGAGTTGCAAATTCACCTTTTATAGCCTTAAACAACTGTCTTTCTGTTTCGTTCAACACACCAAAGCCCACAAAGCAATAAGTGTAATCCTTGTCGTTTGCTCCGTTCGAAAAACTCTTGCAGTGTTCCACAGCCTCACGCTTCATCATTCCCTTGTAAGCCCAGCCTTTCGACTTCAGGCGATTGCGAAACTCATCATACACTCTATATAGATGTTGCCATACCGACTGGAAATTCCGCTGCAGTTCCGTGTCGCGGCTCTCCTTTCGTCGCACTACATTGAAAAACTGACGGATTGCCTCCTGCTGTTCCTCGCTCAGATAATCGTAGTTAGTCAGCTCGTCCAAGTCCTCAATATTCTGGAATACAGACTTGGCATCCACCATATTATTATCAATATCCTCAAAATCGCTCAACAGCAATTCGCCCCATGCATAAAAACGATCCAACCCCTCGTCAATATTAGTCACCTCCTTATACACCTCGTATAGTTCTGCGACCAGATAGATAGGGTCAGCAACGACAAGGTCAGACACCTGCTTGAACAAATCATCTATAGTCAGATAGTGAGGCGTCATAACTGCTCGGTCAGTAGCATGAGTCATCAGCCATCTGTTCATAAACAGACCGGCACGTTTATTCGGAAACACTACCCTAACCTTAGCGTAATTGCCTCCAAACAGTTCATACAAGTCAGCAGCTACAAGTTGCAGGAAAGTCTTCATAGGATAAAGGTTAACGGTTAAAGGTTAAAGGTTAAAGGTTAACGGTTAAAGAGTTTTTCGTCATTCGTCTTTCGTTTTTCGTTTTCGTACGAAGTTCTCGTTACAAAAGTAGATAAAATTCTTCAAGCGACAAACTCTCATCGAGTTAAAAAATGTATTTACTGAGTATTTAAGGTGAATAATGCGTACCTTTGCAGCCGATTAAAAAAAAGAAGCGGATGATAACAATAAGTGACCTCGCCATTCAGTTTGGCAAAAGAGTATTATACAAGGACGTAAATATTAAGTTCACCAACGGAAATATCTATGGTGTAATCGGTGCCAATGGTGCCGGTAAGAGTACCCTGCTGAAGGCTATCAGCGGCGAACTGGAGCCAACAAAGGGAACAATCACCTTGGGACCAGGCGAACGACTGAGCGTTCTGTCGCAGGATCACTTTAAGTTCGACGACTGCACAGTCATCAACACAGTAATGATGGGACACAGTGTGCTGTGGGACATCATTCAGGAGAAGGATGCACTCTATGCAAAGGAAGACTTCAGCGACGAAGACGGCATTCGTGCCGCAGAACTGGAAGAGAAGTTTGCAGAACTCGACGGTTGGAATGCAGAAAGCGATGCAGCCCAGCTCCTTTCAGGTCTTGGCATCAAGGAAGACCTCCACTATAAGATGATGTCAGAACTGACAGGTAAGGAGAAGGTGCGTGTCATGTTGGCTCAAGCCCTCTATGGCAACCCCGACAACCTGTTGCTCGACGAGCCTACCAACGACCTCGACCTCGACACAGTTGAATGGCTTGAAGACTTCCTGGCAAACTTCGAACACACAGTACTTGTAGTGAGTCACGACCGTCACTTCCTCGACGCAGTTTCTACCCATACCGTAGATATCGACTTCGGCAAAGTCAACATGTTTGCCGGCAACTACTCATTCTGGTACCAATCCTCTCAGCTCGCCCTGAAACAGGCACAGAACCAGAAGGCAAAGGCAGAGGAGAAGAAACGCGAACTCGAAGAGTTCATACGTCGATTCAGCGCCAATGCAGCCAAGAGCAAGCAGACCACATCGCGTAAGAAGATGCTGGAAAAACTCAATATTGCTGACATCCAGCCATCAACACGTAAATACCCTGGCATCATATTCCAGATGGAACGTGAGGCAGGCAATCAGATACTCGAAGTAGAAGGACTCACAGCTGTCGAACCCGACGGCACAGTACTCTTCAAAGACCTCAGTTTCGTAATCGAAAAGGGACAGAAGACCGTATTCCTCAGTCACAACCCGCGTGCTATGACTGCCCTCTTCGAGATTATCAATGGCAACCGCGAACCACAGGCGGGCACCTACAAGTGGGGAGTAACCATCACAACAGCCTACCTGCCAGTTGACAATACAGAATTCTTCAAGTCCGACAAGAACCTCGTAGAGTGGCTCAGCCAATATGGCGAAGGCAACGACGTGTTCTTCAAGGGTTACCTGGGCAGAATGCTCTTCTCAGGCGAAGAAGTACTCAAGAAAGTAAACGTGCTCTCCGGAGGTGAGAAGATGCGTTGTATGATAGCCCGTATGCAGTTGAAAAATGCCAACTGTCTCATACTCGACACACCAACCAACCACCTCGACCTCGAAAGCATCCAGGCGTTCAACAACAACCTGAAACAGTTCAAGGGCAACATCCTCTTCGCCAGCCACGACCATGAATTCATTCAGACAGTGGCAGACCGCATCATCGAACTCGGTCCGAAGGGAAGCATCGACAAACTCATGGAGTACGACGACTACATCCACGACGATGCCATCAAAGAACTCAGAGCAAAACTGTATTAATAATGCATAATTCATAATGCATAATGCATAATTGAGCTGCGCAATCCTAACGAAAACGAAAACCAATTTTCAATTTTCAATTCTCAACATTCAACTCTCATGAAGACTTTCCTTCTTTGTGCAATAATCATCGCCCTCTGCATACTCATGCTGAGCGTACGAATCTTGCTGAAGAAAAACGGGCAATTCGTCAAGACCCATGTTTCGCAAAGCAAGGCAATGCGCGAACGCGGTATCGGTTGCGTACAGGGTCAGGACTTCGCCGAGCGACACAAGAAAAAGAGAATAAAAGAGTATTAACGAAAACGGAAACCATAAACTAAAATAACAATGAAAAAATTACTTTTTGCATTTGCAGCAGCTGCCATGATGGTAGCATGTGGCAACAACAACTCCGACAACGCAGTTGAGGAGTCAGCATCAGAACAGCAGACAGTCAAGGGTGGCGACCTCAAAATCGCATTCGTTCTCATCGACACCCTCACCAGCCAGTACGAACTCTACAAAGAAGCAAGCGACGCTTTCCAGCAGAAGCAGGCAAATGCCGAGGCAACTATCAACGCCAAGGGCAAGAGCTTCGCATCTCAGGTACAGGAATTCCAGCGCAAGGTGCAGAACAACCAGCTCACTCAGCAGCAGTTTGAAAGCGAGCAGGCTCGTCTGCAGAAAGTGCAGCAGGACATCGAAGCCCTTCAGGCTCGTCTCTCTCAGTCCCTTCAGGAAGAATATGCAAAGGAACTGCAGTCACTCACCGACACCATTCAGAACTTCATGAAGTCATACGCAAAAGAGAAAGGCTACGACTTCATCCTCTGCAAATCATCTGGTATCGACAATGTCCTCTACGGCAATCCTAAGTACGACATCACCAATGCAGTAGTAAACGCCCTCAACAAGCGCTACGCAAAGGAAAAGAAGACAACAGAAAAGGAAGAAAAGAAATAACGAAAACAAAAACGAAAACGAAAACAGAAAGAGCTGATCAGGCAAACGCCCAGTCAGCTCTTTTTTTTAGGAGTTAAGAAGTTAGAGGAGTTAGAGGAGTTAAGACGATACAAATCTTTCATTTTCAACTATTATCTATTAACTATAAACTATCTAAGACCCTTCGCTATTCAAAATCTCAAGCATCTCTGCAGGAGTTACAACAATAGGTTTATTGGGAAAATGTTTCTCATTACCAGTCACTAAATAAGCATTCTCTCTCGATATAGCCACTTCGTAAAATACCACATCCTTAGGGTCAGGAAAATATTCCTTACTCCGTTTTCTTGTACTAAGGAGACCTTCTTCTACAACAAAGTTTATTATATTATTAACATCTTCTATAGGAAGATGGAATTTGGAACGAGAAAGTACATCTTTATATTCTTTTAGAATATCATCATTATATAGCATCTTTATCTTGCGCACTAATAAAGATTCTAATATCCTATAAGTTGCTGAATGATGATTCCTTGTCAGCAACGCGGACACTAAAACATTAGTGTCAATTACAGCATAGATCATCATTTACCTTCCCTATATTGGCGAATTTCCTCATTAATCTCATCCAAGGTTAAATCAGGAAGATTACCATTTTCAGCCATCTGTCTGATTCTTCTTACCGATTCTACCCCCTTTAAGTATGCATCAGATTCCTTAGCCTCAATTTCAAAAGGAATTTTACGTTGTCTTACGACAGCATTTGCGAAAATATTCATTGCAGCATTTGCACTCATGCCGAACTGCTGACAGAGGGAATCGAAAGCAGCCTTAATGCCAGCATCCATACGAACAGTCATTGATACTTGTGCCATAAAACTAATATTAATATAAAGATTTTCGCGGCAAATTTAGTCATTAAGATTAAAACTGCAATCATAATGACATAAAATTATATCAAAAAGACTACAAATTTTTCAACTTCGTTTTCGTCCTTCGTTTTTCGTTTTCAACTATTATCTGTCAACTTACATCAGCCCTCAGCCTTCATACATCATCTGTCATTTACCTGTCCCTGTGGCATCGTCGACTGGCAGATGCTTTATGTGAAAAGGGATTGCTCAATGACGACAGCACCCTTAATGGTACAGTATATAGTGTAAGCGATGTATTCCTTTCACATTGGATGGAACAATTATAAACATGACTGATATAAGAAGTACCTTTTGCACTCAGTCCGAAGAGTCCGATTTCAAATTTCAACTCTTCAGCGCCCTCATGGCGTTCAGAACAGCCAGGACGGTGACACCCACATCGGCAAAGACAGCGAGCCACATGGTAGCCAGTCCGACAACAGCCAGTAGCAGAACGGCAACCTTCACACCAATGGCAAAGGCTATGTTCTGACGGGCTATGGCCAGTGTGCGACGAGCTATACGGATGGCAGTGGCAATCTTCGAGGGATGGTCGTCCATCAGCACCACATCAGCAGCCTCTATAGCAGCATCACTACCCAGTCCACCCATAGCAATGCCTACATCGGCACGAGCCAACACGGGAGCATCATTGATACCATCGCCCACAAAAGCCGTTGTGTGAGCGTCTGAAATCAGATTCTCCATCAGTTGCACCTTGTCGGCAGGCAACAGTTCTGCATGGTATTCATCCAGCCGCAACTGACGAGCCACCCGTTGTGCAACATCCTCACGGTCGCCTGTCAGCATCACGGTTTTCTGCACACCCAGTGCCTTCAACGCAGCAACAGCCTCTTCACTATCCTCTTTCACCACATCGTTGATGAGGATATGTCCTGCATATTCTCCGTCAATAGCCACATGGATCATGGTGCCTGTATCGCCATCACAGGCGTGCCACTTGGCACCCACAGCATCCATCATCTTCGTATTACCCACACAAACCACCTGTTGACCCACCTTGGCTCGAATGCCCTTACCAGGCAGCTCTTCCACATCGTTCACCTCGCAGCCATCGGTAGCCTCATCGGGGAAGGCGTCGCGCAGGGCTGCACCAATGGGGTGAGTCGTGAAGTGCTCCACATGGGCAGCCATGTGCAAGATATGGGTGGTTTGAGGATGTACGGCCTCCACGGCAAAACGTCCATGCGTCAGGGTTCCCGTCTTGTCGAACACCACGGTATCCACCTTTGCCAGAAGGTCCAGATAGTTCGCACCCTTCACCAGAATACCCTTCCGAGAGGCACCGCCAATGCCGCCAAAGAAGGTCAGGGGCACGCTGATGACTAATGCACAAGGACAGCTGACCACCAGGAACATCAAGGCACGATACAGCCAGGTGGGGAAAGCGGTAAGAAATGAGAGACCTGAGGTGAAGGAAAGATACAATGGTGGCAACACCGCAATGGCAATAGCTAAGAACACGACGACAGGGGTATAGATGCGGGCAAACCTGGTGATGAATGTCTCGCTCTGCGACTTATGCTCACCAGCATCCTCCACCAGTCGGATAATCTTCGAAACAGTACTCTCGCCAAACGATTTCGTAGTACGGATGCGTAGCACCCCATTGATATTGATACAGCCAGAAATTACCTCGTCTTCCTCGCCAACCTCACGGGGAACACTCTCACCCGTCAGAGCCATTGTGTTCAGCGATGATGCACCACTGACAACGATTCCGTCCAAGGGAACCTTTTCGCCCGGACGCACTACGATAGTAGAACCAATAGCCACCTCGTCAGGACTGACTGTCACTTCCTTCATCCCTGCCTTTTCGTCGTCCACTTCTATATGAGCTACGTCCGGACGGATGTCCATCAGATGAGAAATACTCTCACGACTCTTCCCTTCGGCATAACCCTCAAAGAGTTCGCCCACCTGGAAGAAGAGCATCACAAAGACTGCCTCAGGAAACTCCGTCTCTGCTCCTGGTAGGAAGCCAATGCAGAGAGCGCCTATGGTGGCTATGGCCATCAGGAAATGCTCATTGAAGGGGTCGCCCTCCATCAAACCTTCAGCAGCCTCCTTCAACGTGCCTGCTCCTATGATGAGATAAGGGACGAGATAGACCAGCAGCAACTGCCATGTGGCGAGTGCCGTTGTTTTCTCTATGACTACTGCTCCTATAAGCAGTACCACTGTTGCCACAATGATGCCCAGTTGTCTGTGCAGCCCATGCTCATGATGATGTTCATGGTGATGCTCATGATGATACTCTTGACAACAGCATTCACCTTGATGTTCGTGATGATTTTCGTGTCCCATATTGTAAATGTTTTATTGTTTCTGCGTGCAAAGGTACGAAACCTTTTCTGCAACTTGGTTGCAAACTAATGATAGAACCTATTTGGCCAACGATTTTCTCAGAAAAGTTTGGAAGTTACAAACTTATTGCGTACCTTCACAGCATGATAAGTCAACAGATTTGTGAGGAGATGCTCCAAGAGCATGGCGTGAAGCCTACTGCCAACCGCATCGTCGTGGTGAAGGCACTGGCAGATGCTAAGCGTCCTTTGTCACTCAGCGAATTAGAATATAAGATTCTGTCTATTGACAAGTCGGGAGTGTTCCGTGCGCTGACGTTGTTTCGTGAGCATCATCTGGTACATGTCATAGAGGATGGTGGCGACGGGGTGCGTTACGAGTTATGCCACAGCCACGATGGTCATGAGCATGACGACGACCAGCACGTGCATTTCTACTGCGAACGCTGCCACCGCACCTTCTGCATCAAAGACACGCCTATACCTCCCATCCTACTTCCAGAAGGGTATAGACTGCACAGCATCAACTACATGGCCAAAGGACTCTGTCCGCAGTGTGCCGCAGGGATGCCACAGGGACAGGTAACTGACATCTAAACCTAAAATCTACTATGAACTACAAAAAACTACAGAAACTGGAAGAGACTGTTCGTGTTAGACTATGAATTAAGGGCAGAAAAAAATAAAAAATCGTGTTGGAACATTGGAACAATGGAACAATTGTAAAAAAAAGAGCCTCGCGTCACTGCGAAGCTCTTTTTCCGTATTATGTTTAATCCAAAAGCATATATGATTACATTTTTCTTTCCATCTTGCCTTAGACTCCTTACATCGGAATCGGTCCGTGTCCCATACAACTTGTAGTTGTGATTGCTGTGAGGAATGCTGTGAGTGCGGCTACTACTACCTTCACCACTGTCTCAAGAATATCGCGTTTCATAGTTTTTTAGTTTTAACATCGAAAAATACTAAATATCCGAATTTTTTTAATCAGAAATCTTTAAGACAAAAACCTTAGCCAGCGTAGATAAACAATAACTGTAACCTTTTATTTCAAATTATTGGGTGAAAGCCATCAAGGCTTTATTCTTATTGCTTGGCGCAATATTTTCCAACAATAATTACAAACAATTACCAATAATTGAACCAATAATTATTCCAATAAAATTATTTGTCAATTATTTTAAATTATTGTTCAAATCCCAACGCTACCCGCATGGTGTTTTTTCTGTTTTTGCCTTGATGAGATAGAATCCCCTGAAAGGGTAACGATGTCAGAAATAAGACTGTCTGGGTGCTTGCACACAAGCAGGATTGTTGCTGATAGCGTTAAGAACTCGTCAGAGTCTTCTATCTCAGAAAGGGGTTATTTAGGTTTTTGTCAAAGAACTATTTCCGTGGTTTCCGTGTGACTTAAGAAGTTAGCCCCCTTTGGGGGTTGGGGGCTAACTATCACCTGTCACCTGTCAACTCGCTTAGCTCTCGTCAGTGCCATAGTTTTTTAAATTTAAGGGTTTAACATATTTTTAAGTTAGGAGTTAGGAATTAGGAGTTAGGAGTTGCCCTCCGGATGACTTCT
>DDQG01000042.1 GCA_002342585.1 Prevotellaceae bacterium UBA2448 | reverse complement strand
TCAACTTTTTCTAGCGTAAGACATAGAAGGAGCTTAGAAGGAGCTTAGAAGCAATTAAGTGTAGTTTACTCAATAACCAATAACCTTAATACTAATTACAAAAATATCCTTCAACTTTTGCAGGAGTTTAGAATTTAGTTTGTATTTTTGCAGAGCTATGCAGAAGTGCATTAGCAAAACATATTGAAAAAGCGACACTAACGCTTTGTTTTTGGTGACTTGAACTACCACAATCAAATTCCAATCAAAAACAATCGCAGAGTGACGCTCACGGATGTATATACATAGATGCATCCAAGGTGTGCTGAGGGCTTATTATGCCCTCATGCGCACTGTTGGGAGTATCCTATATATACGAATGTGGGTATCGAAACTGCTTGTTCTATTGGAATAGCTGTGGTAGGCTAAAGTCACGGAACAGGCAGAAGTAGATACCCCGCTTTTTTATTATAACTTTAATTCTTATTTCTGACAGTTGGGTATCGGTCAGGTTTTTGTGTTTTGCTGACTGATGCCTCGTAATGCAGTTGACATATTGGAGAATGATTTTGCCCCGGAAGTGCTGGAGCAGCTTCTTCGTGACCATACAACCCAGAAGAATATCTTTTGGGCTACAAACGATTATGAATCAATGGGCGAGGGCTATAGGTATAATGATGAGATTATGCCTGAACGCATTACTGGCTCATTTGGAAAAGTTGTGAACCCTCGTGTGCTGAAATCGAAGGAACAGCAAACAGACCGTTCTAAAGGAATGGCAGAGGTGTTTACTCCTTCGTGGATTTGTAATGCCCAAAATAATCTTGTTGATGAAGCATGGTTTGGTAGAAAGGATGTATTCAATGTTGAAGTTCCAGACCGTAAAACATGGGAAACACAGACAGAGAAGATAGAGTTTCCTGCTGGTAAGACTTGGAAAGATTATGTGCGGGCTACACGAATGGAAATAACCTGTGGCGAAGCTCCATACTTGGTCAGTCGGTATGATACTACAACAGGCGAGATTATTCCTCTTCAGTATCGTATAGGACTGCTTGACAGGAAACTCCGCATTGTGAGCGAGAATACAGAAACAAGCGGCGAGTGGCTTGATTGGGCACAGATTGCATATCAAAACACTTATGGTTTCGAATGGCAGGGCGATTCTCTGCTCCTTGCCCGTGAAGCACTTCTTCTCACCTTTATTGAAAACTACAAAGCAAAATTCGACAAACGACCTATAGAAAAATCCGTCAAGTATATTGCCTACATAATCAGTTGGAATCTTTGGCAGATGGATGGCTTGAGAGGAGTGGTGCCAAATAGTTGTCGCGATGGAGTGATAGAAAAGGAAATGTCGCTCTTTGGTGAACGCGATATACTTATTCGCTGTCCCGGATGTAAGCAGGAAAACATACAACTGCATAATGGCACTTACTGCCTGATTCGCGACTGGGCAAACGACAAGAAAATCCGATATGTTGACCTTTTAAGATAAATACTATGACAAACAATAGTAGCTATAATCCTGATGTACTAAACTGTATTGCAAACCTAAGCAATGACGAGGTGTTTACTCCTCCAGAATTGGCTAACAAGATGCTTGACCTGTTACCACAGGAGTTGTTCAAGAGTTCAAAGACTACTTTCCTTGACCCTTTTACCAAGAGTGGTGTATTTCTTCGAGAGATAGTTAAGCGCCTTGATAAGGGGCTTGCCAATGAGATACCTGACCGCCAAAAGCGTATTGACCACATTCTGCACAATCAGGTGTTTGGCATAGCCTGTACAGAATTGACTTCGTTGTTAGCTCGTCGCTCAGTTTATTGCAGCAAAACTGCCAATGGAAAATACAGCATCTCAAAGTTTGACACCCAAGAGGGAAATATTCTCTACAAGAACATAAAGCACACCTGGGTAAATGGCAAATGTAAATATTGTGGTGCCAGCCAGAGTGTTTATGACAGAGGCTCAGAGGCGGAGCAATACGCCTATATGTTTATTCACACAGACAATCCAAAACAATTTTTCAAGAACATGAAATTCGATGTAATCATAGGAAATCCACCGTATCAGTTGAGTGATGGAGGTGCACAAGCAAGTGCAATGCCAATCTATAATCTTTTTATAGAACAAGCCAAGAAGCTTAATCCGAGATACTTTTCTGTTATTATACCTGCCCGATGGTATGGAGGAGGACGTGGTCTTGATGACTTTAGAACAAAGATGATTGAAGATAAACATGTTCGTATATTACATGATTTCTTGAATGCTTCTGATTGTTTTGGAACTGGTGTTGAGATTAAAGGTGGTGTTTGTTACTATTTTTGGGATAGGGAAAATGAAGGAAAATGCAGAATCTTTACGCATGTTGGTGACTCTACAAAGGAACAGCCGGAGCGTTATATGAAGGAAAAGAACAGTGATGTTTTCATCCGCTATTCTGAAGGAGTTTCTATTTATAACAAAGTTGCTACCTTCAAAGAAAAGACACTTGAAACTCTTGTAAGTGCACAAAGACCTTTTGGTTTAAGAACCTTTGCGAAAGGGAAAAAAATAAAATCCTCAGGCTCAATAATTCTATATCAGAATGGTGGAATTGGTTATATATCTAGAGATGAAATTGACCAAAACGAAGAACTGATTGATAAGTTTAAGATATACGTTTCAAGAGCATATAATGCAGGGGATACATATCCTCATCAAATAATAGGAAAGCCTATTCTTGGAAAACCAGGAACGTGTTGTACGGAAACTTATGTAACAATTGGTCCATTCAAGTCAGAAATAGAAACAAAGAATGTAATAACTTATATTCAAACAAAGTTTTTTCGCTTTATGGTATTCTTAACGAAGGTTTCCCAAATGGCTTCAGCTAAAGTTTACCAGTTCGTCCCTCTCCAAGACTTCTCTCATCCTTGGACAGACGAGATGCTATATAAGAAGTATGGGTTGACTGACGAGGAGATAGCATTTATAGAATCGATGATAAGACCAATGGAATAACTTATGGCAGCACAGGATTTACTGAGAAACAGGGTTGAAGAGACACCAACTATATATGCTTATAGCTTGCCTGATGTTCCTAAATATAAGGGACTGTTGAAAGTGGGCTATACCTCACGACCAGGTACTATCCGCATTGAGGAACAGGGACATGAGTTGTATCTGGATAAGGAGATTGTACTAAAACGAAGCTCTATGCGTCCAGATGGCACTTTCTTTATGGATAAGGGGTTGGGTGGAGTACACTACTATCTGAGGAAAGCAAGATTCGCAAACCCCTTCGGCGAGTGGTTTCGCTGTGAGGTGAAAGATGTGGAAAAGGCTATTCGTGCTGCTATGGAAAGACGTGATAGCATGACGGAACGCATCTATGACTTCCCCATGCGACCAGAGCAGGAACGGGCAGTAAAGAAGACCGCAAGCTATTTCTTGGCATTTAAGAAAGACCCGGACAACAGAGGACTGACACCTCACTTCCTTTGGAATGCTAAGATGCGTTTCGGCAAGACCTTTACCACATACCAACTGGCATTGAAGATGGGATGGACAAAGGTGTTGGTGCTCACATTCAAGCCTGCAGTAAAGACTGCTTGGGAAGAAGACCTCAAAACACATAAAGACTTTGCAGGATGGCAGTTCTGCCAAAAACAGGAGGACAGGGAGTTTAATTATGTCAATGAAAGGAAACCATTCGTCTGCTTTGCTTCTTTCCAAGACGTTTTGGGCAGAAATGCTATGGGAGGCATAAAGGCTACCAACGAATGGATACAGACGATAGATTGGGATTGCATAGTGCTCGATGAATATCACTATGGTGCATGGGGCAAGAACGCAAAGAATTTCTATGACAAGAAAGACCCAGCCCTGCAACGTGCTACAGAGGCAGGAGAGATAATTACGGAGGATGCTGACTCATCAGGCGAGATAGAGGCGCGAGAGATATATGATGAGGAATTGATGCCTCTGAAGACTAATGCTTACCTCTATCTGTCTGGTACACCTTTCAGGGCTATATCGACAGGAGAGTTTATAGAGGAACAGATATTCAACTGGACGTATTCTGACGAACAGGCAGCCAAAGAAGAATGGAAAGGGGACGACAATCCTTATGCTCAACTGCCTAAGATGGTGATGCTGACTTATCAGATGCCTGAGAGCATAAGCGAGATAGCATCACAAGGAGAGTTTGACGAATTTGACCTTAATGAATTCTTCCGTGCCGAGGATGATGCCTTCATTCATGAAGAATATGTGCAGAAGTGGCTGGACCTGATTCGAGGTACATATACTGACAATATTATAACAGAACTGAAGCAAGGCAAAGAGAAACCGCCTATGCCTTTCTCTGACAGCCGTTTGCTGAGTTACTTACAACACACCTATTGGTTTCTGCCAAGTGTAGCAGCATGTAAGGCTATGGCAGCATTGCTAAAGAAGAGAGCAAACAGATTCTTTGATGACTATGAAGTAATAGTGGCAGCAGGAAATGAGGCAGGTATGGGAGCAAAGGCAGTAGCTCCAGTTTATAATGCTATGGGTGATCCTCAGCAATCAAAGACGATAACTCTGTCGTGCGGAAAACTATCTACAGGCGTTACAGTAAAGCCTTGGACTGGCATTATGATGCTGAGGAATACCACATCTCCAGAAACATATTTCCAGGCAGCCTTCCGAGTGCAGTCTCCTTGGACAACGAAAGATGAAGAGGGCAAGGAGGTGATACTGAAACCACTCTGCTATGTATTTGACTTCGCCCCAAATAGAGCTTTGCGTCAGGTGGAGGAATACAGTTGTCAGCTGAATGTTGAGGAAAGTAATCCGGAAAAGAAGGTGGAGCAGTTTATAAAGTTCCTGCCAATTCTGGCTTATGACGGTTCTTCGATGAAAGAGATTGATGCAGCTGGAGTACTCGATATGGCTATGAGTGGCACAACTGCCACTCTGCTTGCCCGCAGATGGGAAAGTGCCGTCTTGGTAAATGTAGATAATGCAACTCTACAGCGTTTGCTGAACAATCCTGAGGCAATGAAAGCGCTGATGAACATAGAGGGCTTCCGCAGTTTGAATTCTGACATCGAGACTATCATAAATAAGTCTGAACATGTAAAGCAGACAAAGAAGACGAAAGACCCAAGCCAGTTGACTCCAAAGGAGAAGAAAGAACTGACGGAGGAGGAAAAAGAGTATAAGAGCAAACGCAAGGAGATACAGGAAAAACTCATAAAGTTTGCCACACGAATACCTGTGTTCATGTATCTTACTGACTACAGAGAATATTGTCTGAAGGATGTAATAATGCAGTTGGAGCCGGAACTGTTCCGAAAAGTTACTGGTCTAACTTTGAAGGACTTCAGTCTGCTGGTAAGTCTGGGTGTATTCAATAGCGACTTGATGAACGATGCTGTATATAAATTTAAGAGGTACGAGGATGCTTCACTTGAATATACAGGCATCAATACTCATACCAATACTGTTATTGGAGGTTGGGATACTGTCATGGAGAAAACTGCAGTTGAAGACAAAGATATAGAAGAAGATATTATAGATGAAGAGGTAGAAACAGAAGATGTCGTTCCAGAGGAAGAGGAAATGCCTGAAACTCCTTGGGAGAATCTGGAGGTAGGGGACAAGGTGGTTCATAAGAGCTTTGGAACAGGTAGAGTGGTTTCTATTGACAGCAAATTCCTCATTGTGAAATTTGTGGATAGAGAATCTAAATTCCTTTTCCCAAGTGTCTTCGAAAAAGGCTATCTCTGCAGAATGTAATACAAGAGGAATTTACTGCTGAGTCGGAAAAAAATCAATTTATTTGGCATTTCATTCAGTTTGTACTACCTTTGTCGGGTATTCCTTTAAGACATAAGTAAATGCAACGATCAGATTGTGAGATAATGGCTCCTGTGGGGTCGAGGGAAAGTCTTGCTGCAGCTATTAAGGCTGGAGCAAATTCTGTTTATTTTGGTATTGGCAAACTCAATATGCGAGCTCATAGTGCCAATGCATTTACCATTGACGACTTGCGTGAGATAGCTGCCATCTGTCATGAGGCAGGGGTGAAGTCTTATCTGACAGTTAATACAGTCATCTATCAGGATGATATAGAAACGATGCATGAGATAGTTGATGCTGCTCGTGATGCAAAGATAAGTGCTATCATTGCCAGCGATGTAGCTGTGATGACTTATTGTCGTCAGCAGGGGGTAGAAGTGCACCTCAGTACACAGTTGAACATAAGCAATGTAGAGGCACTTAAATTCTATGCTCAGTTTGCCGATGTAGTGGTGCTTGCACGCGAACTCAATATGTGGCAGGTAAAGGATATCTACGAACAGATAGAGGCTCAGCACATCTGCGGACCAAGTGGAAAACCAGTTCGCATCGAGATGTTCTGTCACGGAGCTCTCTGCATGGCTATCAGCGGCAAGTGTTACCTCAGTCTTCATAATGCTGGTCGTTCTGCAAACCGAGGGGAATGTGTGCAGATTTGCCGTCGTGCCTATGATGTACGCGATGCAGAAAGTGGTACAGAACTGACTGTTGAGAATAAATATATCATGTCGCCTAAGGACTTGAAAACCATCCGTTTCATGGATATAATGATGAATGCCGGAGTGCGTGTATTCAAGATTGAGGGCAGAGCTCGTGGTCCGGAATATGTATATACTGTTGTTCGTGCCTACGATGAGGCTATCAATGCTGTTATAAACGGCACCTTTGCTTCAGCCGACAAGGACGAATGGGACCGACAGCTCAGCACAGTATTCAATCGCGGTTTTTGGGACGGCTACTATCAGGGACAGAAGCTTGGCGAGTGGTGCGATGTATATGGTTCGAAAGCCACAGAGAAAAAAGTCTATTGTGGCAAGTGTACTAAGTTCTTCGCAAAGATTGGTGTTGCAGAGTTCCTGGTGGAAAACAGTTCTATCAGCAACACAGACAAGATACTAGTTACGGGTCCTACCACAGGCGCTTTGATTCAGCCAGTTGGCGAACTGCGTGTCGATGACCCGAAGGACAACAGCAAGAGTTATCCGGTGGAATCGGCTCAAAAGGGCGATGTAATCAGTATAAAAGTGAATGATAGAGTGCGCCTGAACGACAGGATGTACGTACTTGTGAACGACGAAAGTCAGATGCTCACACAGAAATAATCAGTTTAGTCCATGAAGAAATTATACATATTTTCCTTACTGCTCCTTACTATGCTATCTGCTTTTGCTCAGCAACCAGCTGAACTTCAGCAGATAATGTCGTATATGAGACATGCTATGAATTTCAACAAGGCAATTCCTCAGGAGAAGGTATATCTTCATATCGACAACACAGGTTACTTCATGGGTGAAACCATCTGGTTCAAGGCATATGTGGTTCGTGCCGATTTCAATATCCCGACAAACCTGAGTAAGGTGGTGTATGTGGAATTGGTAAATCCCTCTGGCGATGTGGTAGAAACTCGCAAACTGAAAGTGTCGAATGGTTGTGCCTATGGCGACATAAAGGTAGATAGCATCTTCGGTACCGGATTCTACGAATTGCGAGCTTATACCCGTTATATGACCAACTGGGGCAACGGAGGTATATTCTCTCGTACAATACCCATATTTAAGCGTCCTAAGAATCCTGGAGACTATTCCCAGATGGTTATGGATGAGAACACCTACAGAAAACGTCTTCCGAACCTTCGTGACACCTCCGACGACACTTCCGATGCCGACGGACGCCTGCGTGTTCGTTTCTATCCTGAGGGAGGACATCTCGTGAAGGGTGTGCCTTGTCGTGTTGCCTTTTATGCTACCGACCGAACTGGAAATGTAGTAGATGCCGGAGGAGCACTGTTGAATGATAAGAAAGACGTTCTGGATGCAGTTGCCACACAACGCGAAGGACGCGGTTTGTTTAGGTATATTCCCGATGAAACCGCCCATTATCTGCGTTTGGCAGATAGTAAAGGCAAACAACACGATTTCCGTCTGCCCGATGCAGAGGATGAAGGTATGTCACTCGACCTGAACACTCTCGAAGATAACAAGATAGTAGCTACACTCTATTGTAGTAAGTCCTTGCACGGCAAACTTCTTGGTTACACCATAATGCATAATGGAGTTACACTTCGTGCCGATACTGTCGTAGCTGAATACATTGTAATGATGGAGTTCGATCGTGCCAAGATGCGTCCTGGAGTCAATCAAATCACCTTCTTCACCAGCGACGGACAAATCCTTGCCGAACGACTTTTCTTCATCCGTCCTGAATCAAAGGATGCTGATTCCATCCGTATCACTACCCCTGTAGCTTTCCCAAAACCTTGTGGCAAGATAACACTCAACATACAGACTCAACCTATGTCGTTGCTGTCTCTGTCTGCTATCGATGCAGCTACTATGGTGAATGGCGCCGAGGGCAATGCACAGACCTATCTTCTGCTCTCCAGCGAACTGAAAGGCTATATCTCAGACCCTGGTTATTACTTTGAGGCAGACGATAAGAAACATCGTGCCGATGCCGACCTGCTGATGATGGTACAGGGTTGGCGTCGCTACGATTGGGCATTTATGGCAGGACTGAAAAAGCCCGATGAAACCGCTGTAAAGACATCTTTCCTGCCTCCTAATTCCATTGGGTTCACACAACCTATCGAAGACCAGTTGTATATATATGGACAATTGCGTCAGAAGAAAAAGAAATACTCTGTTGATAATGTCTGGCTCGATGTAAACCTCTTCAATAAGAGCGGTTATCACTTCAAGGGAGAGGCAAAAACCGACTCCAACGGTTTTTACGCCTTCAAAATGCCAGATGTAGAAGGGGAATATACCCTACTCATCAATACTGGAAAGGCAGATAAGAACGGCTACTGGGAAGATGCCAATTTCTATGTCGGAATTGATAGGCACTTCTCCCCTACCCGACGCCTGCTGACGGCACAGGAGACTACCCCACTCCCTCTGCTCAAGCCTAACCTGTTCAACGACCCTGCAACGCGAAAGGCAGCAGCAGAGAGTAAGGAATACATCCCTATCAACAAAAAAGAACATGTGCTTCCAACGGTAGTGGTGAAGGCAAAACGCAAGAGTCTCTTCGAGAATGCCCGTGCTGCATGGGCTTCGGAAAAAGAAGGTCAGCACTTTGCATCCATCTATTATAATGCCGATCAGGATGCAGATAAATATGCAGACAGGGGTGAGGACTTGCCAACAGTCTATGAGTGGCTTGCCACTCGCAATCCGTTCTTCGGAGGTACCAATATGCTGGGAGCTCTCGAGGCAATGGAGGCACCAGTTAATGAAACACTATTCGAAGATGGTGGTGGAGGAGATGTAAGTGTTTCCGATGAAACCGGAGAAATGGGAACAACCGGAAATGAGCAGTCCGAAGAGATGGATAAGAATGCCCAGGAAGGAAATGAGCAGTTCCAGACTACGGCAAAGCAACCACGCATCTATCGTGACGGATTAGGGTATAAGAACCGACCTATCGTATGGATTCTCGACAATGACTATGCTGCTATATCCCGTTTATCGCAGAAGTTGGACACCAGTGATGAAACTGAGTGGCGAGTAGTGCGTCCTACAAGTCAGGATTTGCCTATTTTCCTCGATGAAATCAAAGGAGTTTATATCAGTGAAAACCCTTATGCCTTCCGAAATGCTTTGTTCTGTCCTGCTTTGCAGGTAAAGAATCCAGTGACGGTATTCCTCTATTCTCATTTCCGCTTCAACGTAGCTTCGAAGGGAGTGCGCACAACCCATTTCCAAGGTTACAATGTACCTTCTACATTCGAAATGGAAGACTATAACATCATTCCACCAGTAGAGGATTTCCGTCGTACTATCTTCTGGGCACCGGAAATCATTACCGACAAAGAAGGTAAGGCGAAGGTGGAATTCTGGAATAACTCCTCCTGCAAAGAGATGCACATATCATGTGAGGGCATCACAGCAAAGGGTCAGATACTTGTAAACGAATAAAACTCAATATATGGAAGATTTCGATATACGCGAACAGCGTACAACCATTGACAAGGACTACGAACAGGCGCTGCGTCCTTTGCGCTTCGACGACTTCTCAGGTCAGCAGAAAGTAGTTGAAAACCTGAAGATATTCGTCGAGGCAGCCCGTTATCGTGGTGAACCGCTTGACCACACCCTCCTTCATGGTCCTCCAGGACTGGGAAAGACTACTCTCAGTCAGATTATAGCCAACGAACTGGGTGTCGGTTTCAAGGTGACCAGTGGTCCTGTGCTCGACAAACCAGGTGACTTGGCAGGTATCCTCACTTCGCTGGAGGAGAATGATGTCCTTTTCATCGATGAAATCCATCGTTTGTCCCCTGTCGTTGAGGAATATCTTTATAGTGCTATGGAGGATTACCGCATCGACATCATGATAGATAAAGGTCCTTCGGCTCGAAGCATTCAGATAGACCTGAATCCGTTTACCCTTGTCGGAGCAACTACCCGAAGCGGACTTCTCACAGCTCCGTTGCGTGCCCGTTTCGGTATCAATATGCACCTTGAGTACTACGACTCAAAGACGCTGAGAGGAATCGTTCTGCGTTCTGCCAACCTGCTTGGTGTACCTTGTGAGTTTGATGCAGCAGGTGAGATAGCTTCCCGTTCTCGTGGCACCCCTCGTATTGCAAATGCTCTGTTGCGTCGTGTGCGCGATTTCGCACAGGTGCGCGGTGATGGCACTATCAATCTGGAGATAGCCCGTTTTGCTCTCGAAGCACTTAATATAGATAAGTTCGGTTTGGATGAGATAGACAACAAACTTCTGCTGACCATCATCGATAAATTCAAGGGTGGTCCTGTCGGAATAGGTACTATTGCCACAGCAATCGGCGAGGATGCCGGAACTGTGGAAGAGGTATATGAACCATTCCTTATCAAGGAAGGATTCATAAAACGTACTCCGCGAGGACGCGAAGTTACCGAACTGGCTTATCGTCATCTGGGACGCACTCCGCAAAGCGGTTTTACACCTTCACAGCCTTCGCTGTTCGACTGAAAGTCGCCTTTTTTGTTTTGTATTTCTCTCGGTTTGCACTACCGTTCACTTCGCTTCGCTCGTGCAAGGTAGGCTGCACCTCGGAAATGCAAAACAAAAGCAAAAAACTTTTTTTTTACACTTTTTGTTTTGTATTTCTCTCGGTTTGCACTACCTTTGCCCCCCGATTTTAAAATTTCTATTAATAATGTATATAAACAAGCGGTTGGTGCCGTTTGTTTTGATTAGAAAGATATGCAGAAGAATTTAGTTATTGTCGAGTCACCAGCAAAGGCAAAGACGCTGGAAAAATTTCTTGGAAAAGACTATAAGGTGATGTCGAGTTACGGACATATCCGTGACTTGAAATCAAAGGAGATGAGTGTTGACTTGTCTGATTTCTCACCAGTCTATGAAATTCCAAGTGACAAGAATCGTCTTGTTAGCGAACTGAAGAAAAATGCTAAGGAGGCAGAGACAGTCTGGCTCGCATCCGATGAGGACCGCGAAGGAGAAGCTATTTCATGGCACTTGAGTCAGGTACTGGGTCTTGACCCCAAGGTGGCAAAACGAATTGTTTTCCACGAAATCACTCAGACAGCTATCTTGGAGGCTATCAAGCATCCGAGAACTATCGATATGGGACTTGTCAACGCACAGCAGGCACGTCGCGTGCTCGACCGTGTGGTTGGTTTCAAACTCTCTCCAGTATTGTGGCGTAAGTTGAAACCAAGTCTGTCGGCAGGTCGTGTTCAGTCTGTAGCAGTTCGTCTCATCGTAGAGCGCGAACGCGAGATAGAAAGTTTCCAAAGCGAGAGCAGTTTCCGTGTAAATGCCATTTTCACTGTTGATGGTCAGCAGTTGAAGGCTACACTCAACCATTCTTTCAAGACAGAAGATGAGGCTCGTGCCTTCCTTGAGAGTTGCAAGGGATGTTCGTTTAAGGTTACCGACATAGATAAGAAACCGATAAAGAAATTCCCTGCACCTCCATTCACTACGTCAACCCTGCAGCAGGAAGCAGCCCGTAAGCTTGGATTTACTGTTTCACAGACAATGATTGTGGCACAGAGACTTTACGAAAGCGGACATATCACATACATGCGTACAGACTCTGTAAACCTCTCTTCACTTTGCATCAATACTGCAAAGGATGAAATAATACAGATGCATGGCGAAAAATACAGTCATCCACGCAAATTCCACACAAGCAGCAAGGGTGCACAGGAAGCACACGAAGCAATCCGTCCTACATACATCTCTCAGCACGAGATAGCTGGTACATCTCAGGAACGTCGTCTTTACGACCTTATCTGGAAACGTACAGTAGCTTGTCAGATGGCTGAAGCAGAAGCAGAGAAGACAACTATCACCATCACTCCATCAAATGCTCCTGATGGAATGGTATTTACTGCTTCTGGTGAAGTAATCACCTTCGACGGTTTCTTGCGAGTTTATCGTGAGAGCTACGATGATGATGCACTTGTACAGGAAGATGAGGACGGAGTAATCCTGCCAGCAGTGAAGAAAGGTACTGTGATGGGTGTGGATGAGATTACTTCTACAGAACGATTCAGCCAGCACCCACTTCGCTATACAGAAGCAAGTCTGGTTAAGAAGATGGAAGAACTCGGCATTGGTCGTCCTTCTACCTATGCTCCTACCATCTCCACTATCCAGCAGCGCGATTATGTAGAGAAGGGTGATAAGAAAGGCGAAAAACGTAAATTCACAGTATTGTCGCTTGTTCCAGACGGCAAAAAAGCCGGTGAATTCGTTATAAAGACTACACAGAAGTCAGAGGTATTCGGTAATGAGAAAGGAAAACTTCTGCCAACAGATATAGGTGTTATTGTAAACGACTTCCTCACAGAACACTTCCCTTCAATTGTAGATTACAACTTCACAGCTCGTGTGGAGAAAGACTTCGATGAAATCGCAGAAGGACGTGAAGACTGGAAGACTGTTATGACTGACTTCTACAAAGACTTCGAACCTACTATCGAGACAGCTATGCATGAGCGTTCTGAGTATAAGGTAGGAGAAAGAGTTCTTGGTACTGACCCTAAATCAGGATTCACTGTAACAGTTAAGATAGGCCGTTATGGTCCGATGGTTCAGATTGGTACTGCCAGTGAGACAGAGCATCCTCGTTTTGCTCAGCTCAAGACAGATCAGTCCGTTCAGACTATCACCCTCGACGAAGCCCTCGAACTGTTTAAGTTGCCTCGTAATCTCGGTGAATTCGAGGGTTCTGAAGTAACTATTGGTGCAGGTCGCTATGGTGCATATGTAAATCATGCAAAGAAATATGTTTCTATTCCTAAGGATGTAGATCCTCTTGAAATCACTTTGGATGAGGCTGTAGCACTTATCAAGCAGCAGCGTGAAACAGAGAAATCAAACCACCTGAAGACCTTCGAGGAAGACAAGCATATGGAGGTGATGAATGGTAGATTTGGTCCTTATATCAAGTATAAGAATGCCAACTATAAGATTCCTCGTTCTGTGAAAGATCCTCTGACTCTTACCTATGAGCAATGTAAGGAAATCATAGATGCTCAGGGTGAGGCACCTGCGAAGCGCACCACACGTCGTCCCCGTAAGTAATACAGACCGATGAAACGAATCATCCTCATAGGTTATATGGGTGCCGGCAAAACCACTCTTGGCAAGGCTCTTGCCAGAGTGACTAAGCGCCCCTTCTACGATTTGGATCAGTATATAGAGAGTCGCACCCACAAGACCATTCCTCAGATATTTGCTGAGAAAGGTGAGGCAGGTTTCCGCGAAGTGGAGAAGAACATGCTTCATGAGGTAGCGGAATTTGAGGATGTCATCATCAGTTGTGGTGGAGGCACACCCTGTTTCTCCGATAATATGGACTACCTGAATCAGCAGGGTGAGACAGTATTCCTTCGTGCCACTCCCGAAGTGCTGAAGGAACACCTCTTGATGGGAAAGACCCAGCGTCCTCTTATACAGGGGAAGTCACCAGACGAATTAATCGGTTTCATCGAGGAAAACTTGCAAAAACGCCTGCCTTTCTATTCTAAGGCAAAGCACATTATAGACATTAGTGTTATTCACACCCAAGAACAAATTAATAACTACGCAAATCTGATAAATGAGAAAGTGGCGAATTGAAGACTCCAATGAACTTTACGGCATAAATGGCTGGGGAGTCAACTATTTTCACATTAACGAAAAAGGTAATGTTGCTGTAACTCCGAAGAAAGATGGTGTTGAGGTGGACTTGAGGGAAGTTATGGATGAGTTGTCGTTGCGCGATGTGTCGGCACCTGTTCTGGTGCGTTTCCCAGACATCATCGATAATCGCATTGAGAAGACATCTACTTGTTTTGCGAAGGCAGCAAAGGAATACGAATTTAAGGGCGAGAGTTTTGTCATCTATCCTATCAAGGTAAACCAGATTTCTCCTGTCGTTGAAGAGGTAATCAAACACGGCAAAAAGTTCAACCTCGGTCTTGAGGCTGGTTCTAAGCCAGAACTTCATGCAGTCCTTGCTGTCAATATGGATAGCGACTCTATCATCGTCTGCAACGGATATAAAGACCAGGATTACATCGAATTGGCACTCCTTGCCCATAAGATGGGAAAACGTATATTCATCGTTGTGGAGAAATTCAACGAACTGGAAATTATTACTCGTGTAGCTAAGAAACTGGGTGTTCGTCCTAATATCGGCATTCGTATTAAGTTGGCAGCTTCCGGTTCGGGTAAGTGGGAAGAGAGTGGAGGCGATGCAAGTAAGTTCGGACTCACTTCAGGCGAACTCCTTGGTGCCTTGAAGTATATCGAAGAAAACGATATGAAAGACTGTCTGAAACTAATCCATTTCCACATAGGCAGTCAGATTACAAAGATTCGTCGCATTCAGAATGCGCTTCGTGAAGCAAGCATGTTCTATGTGCAGTTGAGAAAGATGGGATTTGCCGTTGAATTCGTCGATTGTGGTGGTGGACTCGGAGTCGATTATGACGGTTCTCGCTCTTCCAGTTCAGAGTCGTCCGTCAACTACTCTATACAAGAATATGTCAACAACTGCGTCTATACATTTGTAGAGGCAAGCAACAGCAATGAGATACCTCATCCCAACATCATAACAGAGGGAGGTCGTTCGTTGGCAGCCCATCATTCCGTACTTGTTATCGAAGTGCTGGAAACTACAGAAGTGCCTGCAATGCCCGATGAATTCGTGGTAGGAGAAGATGATCACGAACTGGCAAAGGACTTGTACGATATATGGTGCAACCTGAACCAGAGAAATATGCTTGAGAATTGGCACGATGCCCAGCAGATTCGTGAGGAGGCACTCGACCTCTTCGCACACGGAATGCTCGACCTTCGCACTCGTGCTGAGATAGAACGAATGTACTGGGCTGTGGCTCGTGAGGTAAACATACTGGGACATTCGATGAAACACATGCCAGAGGAACTTCGTTCGCTGGAGAAGAACCTTGCCGACAAATACTTCTGCAACTTCTCACTCTTCCATTCTCTGCCTGACAGTTGGGCTATCGACCAGATATTCCCAATCATGCCAATCCAGAGACTTACTGAACGTCCAGACCGCAATGCCACAATTCAGGATATCACCTGTGATTCTGACGGTAAAATCGCCAATTTCTCTACAGAAGGTGGTGTTAACCACTTCATTCCTGTACATACTCTCGACAAGAAGAAAGGATCGTACTACATAGGTGTGTTCCTCGTAGGTGCTTACCAGGAAATTCTTGGAGATATGCACAACCTCTTTGGCGACACCAATGCTGTTCATGTGGTAACAGACAAGGAAGGCTATCACATCAAGAATGTCATTGATGGGGAAACTGTAGCTGATGTACTCAGTTATGTTCAGTACGAACCAAAGAAGATGGTTCGTTCGCTCGAGGTATGGGTGAAGCAGGCTATCAAGGAGGGCAAGGTAACCCTCGAAGAAGGTAAGGAATTCCTCGATACTTATCGAAGCGGACTTTACGGATATACTTATCTGGAATAAATTATTTCTGAAAAAGGACATTTAAATAGCATTTTTATCAAAAATGTATAAATAGTTGTCACTTTGTAACAAAGTGGCAATTTTTTTTTAATAAATTATGTGTAATAAAAATATTTCTGCTTACTTTGCACCCAAACGTGAAAATTACATACGTTTTTAGGTGTTCGATATAAACCAAATGGTCTAATATAATTAACAAACATTATTACTAATCTTTTAAAACAATTGGACATGAGAAAGTTCTACTCTCTTGCGCTACTATTTGTAGCGAGTGTATTCTGCAGCATGGCTTACGGATACACAGGAAAGGAAGACATCACGTCTTCGAAGTTGACTAATCCCGACTTCAGCGCTATGACTCCAGTTGCTCGTACAGTCCGTACTTATGCGAAGGACTTGGACGACAATGGTGCAGGTTCTGATGGTACTGACCTCTATGGTATGCAGCCAGTAGAAGGTTGGACAGCAAACAACCCTACTGACAACATCAAGCGTACCACTAACGATGACCCTCGCGACGCTAAGGTAGGAGGTATCTTCCCGGTTTATGATGCACTTGAAATCGATGAAATCGAGAATCCTATCGGACTGGGGGGGGCATATTACGCTATTGGCGAGGCAGGTACGACAGCTCTTGGTATTACGAGTGTATGGAGTGGAAATGGTTATACACCAATCTACTCTCAGGATGTAACCCTTTCAGCAGGTTACTACATCATTGTATTTAAGATTTACAATGCTTCAGGTACAGCTGCGCTCAAAAGCAACGAATTCGGTTTCGCTGCAGGTGAGGCAAAATTTGTGTCTGATAAGACAAATTACCCTGTTGGTGAATGGGTAGAAGATACTGTTCTCGTTAAACTTGATGCAGAGACAGCAGGAAAGGTTACTCTTGGTTTCGTAGATGGTGGTGTTGGTTCTGCAAGCACAGAGCACCTCTTCATAGAGAATGTGAAGATTTACACAGTTGACGAAGCAGAGGTTCTTGTAGAAGAGATTGCTGAGGCAAAGGCAACACTTCTCGACCTCATCAACATTGGTAAGGTTTACAATGTAGATACATCTGCTTCTGAGGCAGTATATAACAACCCATCTGCTACTCTTGCACAGGTTGAGGCTGCTATCGAGGCTCAGACTAAGATTAACGAATCTGGTGTAACAGACCTTTCTTCTTATTTCATCGTAAACTCTCACTTCGACGAGGATGAACCAGTAGTAGGCGGTATCTGTACTTACGACTATGACTGTTCTAAGAACAACATTCCTCTTACTAACTACAGTATGCTTCCTCTCACAGGCTGGGAAAGACAGAAGACCGACAATGGATGTGCTTCCGGTGTATATGCAATCGGTAGCGGTGCATTCCTTGGCGGAAAGGATTATGTTGTTCCGACTGTCATGTCTGACGGCTCTTCAGAAGGCAAGGTTCTCGGTTTCGTAACATGTTGGACTATGCCAGTGCAGTACAAGCAGGCTGTAACACTTCCTGCAGGTGACTATACTCTGACCATGTCTTACTACAACACAGGTGGTACTGATGCTATAGAAAAGAACCTTATCGGTTTCGTTTCTGATGACGGTAAGGAATATCTCTCAAACAACCTGACATTCCCTGTAGGTCAGTGGACAAAGGATGAAATCAAGTTCACTCTTGAGGAAGAAACTTCAGGTTACTTCTCACTTGGTTACAAGTCAGTCAACAAGGGTTCTGGTTCAATGCCTCACTTCTTCACAGACGGTATCTCACTCGTATATGTAGGTTCTGGTATCGACCCATCTATGTTTGCTCTTAAGGCTGCCGTTTCTGGTGGTAACAAGATTCTTGCAAGTGGCGAACCATTCTACACAGTAACTGAAAAGGCTCTTGAAGAGGCAATTGAAGCAGGTCAGAAGCTTATCGATGCGGAAAGCACAGATACAGAGGCTAACCAGGCTGCTTACGAAAAACTCTCTGGTCTTGTAAACGAAGCAAACGCAAGTATTGCTGCATACAAGAAACTCGATGCTTTCTTCAATGAAGGTGGTGATTTCTATGCTGCTCGCGAGAAATACACAGCTGAGGCAGGTTATAAGAATACTGCTTCTGCTCTCGATCCTCTTGGTGACGAAATAGAGGAAACTGGTCTCAGCGACTACAAACTGAGCACAGACAGAATCAACGAAATCATCAGCTCACTTCCTACTGTTATCAAGACAGGTGTTCAGGCAGACTGGGATGCTCTTGTTGCTTCTGGTGATAAGATTGCCGGCGATGGTATCGATATCTCTATTCTCTTCACAGGTATTGGCGAGAATGGCAACTACGAAGGTTGGACAACTACTAAGGGTAGCATTTCTGTACAGAATGGTGTAGCTGAAATCTTTAACAACACTCCATTCAAGGCAAGCAAGGTTATTGAAAAATTGCCAAAGGGTAAATATACAGTAGCTACTAAGGGCTTCTATCGCATCGGTTCTAACGATGTAAACATCGATGCTTACGAAGGTGGTGGTACAACCGGAGCTTATGTATTTGCAGGTGCTTCTAAGGCTGACATGCAGAATGTTGCTTCTGTAACATTTGATACATCAGATGCATACACCGGTCTTGCAGCTGCAGGAAGCGTATTTGTAATCAACGATCGTACTGGTGCTTCAAAGATTTTCAATGACCCAGATTATGAAGATAACTACAACGCATCTGCTGCTACAGTTCTTACTAAGGAAGGCGACCTCACATTTGGTGTAACTGCTGTCCAGATGGAAGATGCTAACTGGGTAACTTGGTATCAGTTCTCAATCTGTTACAATGGTTCTGATATAAGCGACCTCCACAACGAACTCGCAGGTGCTATTGAAACACTCAATACTGATGCTGAGGCTCTCAACAGCTATGCAGGCGACTATACGGATGACATCACATCTCCTGTTGCTTCAGTAATTGCTGAAGTTTACAACGATGCTCTTGGCTTGGTTGACGACGCAGAAGGCATTAACGATTCAAGCGAAGACGAAGAAGTACTTATTAAGGCTATCGATGATGTTAATGATGGTATTAAGACAGTGGCAGAGGTCCAGAAATCCGCAAATGAAAACGTTGAGGCAGTTACTAAGTGCCGCGATGCTCGCACAGCTCTCGATGACTTCATGAACAATGAAATGTCTGATTACAATCCATCTCAAGAAGCTATTAATGCTGCTACAACTCTGTTGAATGAGGATGCTACAGATGATGCTATCTCAGCTCTTACTACAGAAGAGGTTAATGCTCTCACAGTTAGTCTCCAGGATGCTATTGCAGCTCTGAAGGTTCCAGGTGGTGCTCAGGATGCTTCTGATGAGAACCCAGTAGATATGACTGCTGTTATTGCAAATGCAGATATCGAACAGGGTGCTACAGTTGCTTGGCAGTACACTAAGAATGGCGGAAACGGTCCTTCTCTCGCAGCAGGTATCGAAGGTCAGTCAATCGAATTCTGGAACAACGACCCAGCAAGCCTCCAGTTCAACATCTGGCAGAACATCTCAGTTCTCCCAGTTGGTACTTACCAGCTCACAGCTCAGGCTTCTAACTCACTCAATGGTCAGGCAGACCCAGAGAACCCAGGTCGTGCATTCCTCTATGCAGCTACATACACAGAAGAGAGCGACACTACTTACTTCTCTTCTGACCCAGTTGCTGTTCAGGAAGAGACTTGTACAGAAAAGTACGATACTTACTCTGTATTCTTCACAGTAAACGAAGGTGAGACAGTAACTATCGGTTTCCAGACTTCTGGTAAGATGACTGCTCGTTGGTTCGTATGTGATAACTTCACTCTCACTTACTTCGGTGGTGAAAGCCAGAAGGAAATCTCTGGCAACCCAATGGAGGTTGAAGGTGTTGAAGCTGCTGCTGAGGCTGAAATAGTAGCTATCTACACAGCTTCTGGTACTCCAGTAGCTCAGCTCCAGAAGGGTCTGAACATTGTGAAGTACGCTAACGGCACAGTTAAGAAGCTCTTCGTGAAGTAATCGATTCTCACACATATTCTATTTTAGGCGCAAGGCTCTCCAGCCCTGCGCCTTTTCTTTTCCTCTGTAGCCGGAAACAATAATTGGATAGTTTATTCTTATTGCCTGCGGCAATATCTGCCAACAATAATTACAAATAATTCCCAATAATTTGAACCAATAATTTATTTTTTTTTCGAGTTAAAGTTGTTCTTAGTGTAATTTTTATTGAACAATTATTGGGAATTATTTGTAATTATTGTTCCAATCTATCACCGCCAGGTGATAAAACCAAGAGACTGATTATTGTTTCTCTTATTGCCTGCGGCAATACTTCCAACAATAATTACAAATACTTCCCAATAATTTGAACCAATAATTTATTTTTTTGTTTTCGAGTTAAAGTTGTTTCTTTATGGAAAATTCAGCGCTTTTCTTTCCCCTCATCCACCAATTTGTTTTACCTTTGCAGTCGAAAACAATAATTTGACCCAATAATATTATATTTGCATGATGTTAATACAGGTGATATAGTTGTGGTAAAACTTCGTTGGAATCAATAATTATTGAACAATTATTGTCAATTATTTGTAATTATTGTTCCTTCCATCACCGCCAGGTGATAAACCTAGAATCAATTATTGTAGAAAAAAGACATTATATAAAATTATTGTAGTTATGGCGAGCTTAAAATCTCTTGCAAAGGATACGGCGATATATGGAATGTCGTCAATTATTGGCAGATTCTTGAACTATCTGCTGGTGCCACTATACACACATGTGATTGCTGCAGCAAACGGCGGATATGGTGTTGTGACAAACCTGTATGCATTCGTGGCACTTGTGCTTGTCATACTTACCTTCGGAATGGAAACCACCTTCTTCCGCTTTGCCAACAAAGAAGGAGAAGACTACCATACAGTATTCTCGACAGCTATGGCTGTGATAGCTACTTTGGTTGCTGTTTTCCTCTCCGGAATATTCATTTTCTCCGATGAAATCGCACAGATCATAGGTCAAGGAGGTCATCCAGAATACATGCAGATTATGGCAGTTTGTGTGGCGATCGACGCCTTGCAAGCCATTCCGTTCTCCTTCCTCCGATTCCGTCAGCAGGCGATAAAATTCGCCACTTTGAAGATGCTCTTCATCATCTTGAACATCGGACTCAACATCTTGTTCTTCGTCACTTTGGGCAAGACAGATGTATATTATGTGTTCTTCCTCAACCTCGTTTGTACTTCGTTTATCACCCTGTTCTTCATCCCTGAGTTCATACATATCCATTGGAAGGTGGATTTCAAGCTCATGCTTCGCATGCTTTCCTACTCATGGCCTATATTGATTCTGGGTATTGCAGGCATTCTGAACCAGGCATTCGATAAGATTATCTTCCTTTGGGCATACACCTATACTGGTGCTCACGACTCTTCTGAGGCAACTGTCGAACTGGGCATCTATGGTGCCTGTGTGAAGATAGCTATGATTATGGCAATGATTACTCAGGCATTCCGTTATGCATACGAACCCATCGTGTTTGCGAAGTCGAAAGATCGCGATTCCAAGGAGTATTATTCTCAGGCAATGAAGTACTTCATCATCTTCACTCTCTTTGCCTTCCTCTGCGTCATTGGTTATATGGACCTCCTGAAGAACATTATCGGCACGGACTATCATGCAGGTCTTCGTACAGTACCTATTGTGATGGCAGCAGAGATAATGATGGGTATTTACTTCAACCTCTCGTTCTGGTATAAGCTCATAGACCGCACCATCTGGGGAGCCTGGTTCTCCCTTATAGGCTGTTCTGTGCTTATAGCTGTCAACATCTACTTCATTCCTCAGTATGGTTACATGGCTTGTGCTTGGGCAGGTTTTGCGGGATATGCCACCAGCATGACTCTTAGTTATATTGTCGGACAGGCAAAGAATCCTATCAATTATCCGATGAAATCGATATTCCTTTATTTCTTCCTTGCCGGCGCATTCTTCGTGGCTATGCAGTATGTGCCACAGGAATGGAATATCTTCCTTCGTCTCGGAGCTAATTCTCTGCTTATCCTCATCTACCTCCTCGTTGTTATCTTCAAGGAGAATCTCCTCCATCTGCATCGGAAACAATAATTGGATAGTTTTCTCTTATTGCCTGTGGCAATATCTGCCAACAATAATTACAAATAATTCCCAATAATTTGAACCAATAATTTATTTTTTTGTTTTCGAGTTAAAGTTGTTCTTAGTGTAATTTTTATTGAACAATTATTGTCAATTATTTGTAATTATTGTTCCAATCTATCACCGCCAGGTGATAAAACCAAGAGACTGATTATTGTTTCTCTTATTGCCTGCGGCAATATCTTCAACAGTAATTAAAAATAATTTTTGTAGTGTAGTAATTAGTTTTCTATGCCTATATATTCTATGTTCATAACTTGTGAACATAAGTTCATAAGTCATGAACACAAGTTCATAAGCCGTGAACATAAGTTCATAACTTATGAACATAGAATTCTTCTCGATGAAAAAGAAAATTCATGGCGATAAGAATAATTATTGGTACAATTATTGGTAATTATTTGTAATTATTGTTGGTGAAATATTGCGCCAAGCAATAAGTATAAAAGCCCGGAGGTTCTCATCCAAATATTTTAAAAAAACATTCAATTATTGTCTATGCTGGTTTTGTTAAAAATACTATCAATTGCTGGTGCAGGAGAGATGTATTTTTGCTATGCTTTTGCAGCAAATCGGGTTGTAAACTATTAAAAAGTGTTAAGAGTTCGAATTTTTCTATTAAAATGTGTGCTTACTAGGGTCGGTTTGATTTACATTTGTGTCCCAATTGTTCTGCGCGCGTATAATATAAATAATGTATATGCGTACAAAAGAGGGAAGGACGATGAAAAACAAACTAAATATAAACAAACATTTTTTTAATCAACCTAATTATTAACCTTTTAAACAAACAAAGTATGAGAAAATTTATCTTTTCTTTGAAGGCTCTTGTGATGTCATTGGCTCTCGTGGTTGGTGGTAGCGCATGGGCTCAGATTACTTCTCTTCCGTTTGTTGCTGATTTCAGTTCTGGTGCAGCACCTTTCGGTGAGCCTGCATTTAAGACAGGTACTGCTGCAATCGGTGATGTAGTAGCTGTAACAGCTGGTACTGCTGAGGCAACATTCGCTGTTGGCGGTGGTGCTTATGCTCTCGGCAATGCGGAAGAAGTAACAGTTTCGTTTACCATGTTCAACGGATGGTTGGGCGGTGGTACGGACAACACATTTGCTGTGCTCAACTCTGACGGTGCTACACTTGCAAGCATTTCGTACAATGCGAACAATTGTAACATTGTAGATGTGAAGCTTGGCGGAAGTACTGTGGAAGGCTTTGAGGCTTTTGCCGGCCAAAGTAAGTCAAATGTTTCCGGTAAGGGAGCGAATGGTTACACTCACAAGCAGACGTATGTGGCTAACACGGACGAGGCTAAGAACAATGGTGAAGTAACTATCAAGATTAACTCTTATGGTGGACTTTCACTCAGCTTCGTCGGTGCTAAGGGCGATGTTGACAAGTTCTTCTCTGCAACAGCTCCTGCCGGAACGAAGATTGACCTCGCTAAGTTGACTATCAGCAATGGTAGTAATAATGGCGATAGAGCTTCTGGTTATGGAAACCTGAGTGTGACAAGCAAGAGCTTGATTAAGTACTCTAACGATTACTCTGACGAGGTTGTTACTTGGACAACTGCTACAGGTGGCCGTTACACTCCTATCATTCAAGACGGCTATCTCACAGTTACTCAGGATCAGCGTAACAACAATGGTACTACCCTTACTTCTACTGAAACACAGGAGAAGGTAGCTGCTGGTGAAAGCTTCACTATGTCTTTCGATGTAAAGCTTGGTGCTTCTACCAACCAGACTGCTACGGCTTTCAATATCTACGATGCTGCAAACTCAGCTGCAATCCTCTCTTTTGCAGAAGGCGCAACGTACGCTACTGCATGGACTATCAATGGCGGCACTCAGACAGCTACTGTATCAGCTGGTGGTAATAAGGGCATTGATGACCTCAGTTGGATTTCTGTTAAGGTTACATCTATCGCCGGCGGTAAGACATATCTTACTCTCAAGGATGCAGAGGGCACTATTATCGACGGATTCGACAAGAAGGACATCCCAACTCTTTCTGAGACAGGCGGTCTTGGCAAGATGAACTTCGTAACTTCCCGTTACCTCGCTAACTTTGCTATCGACAATATCGTAGTTCGCGACGTTGTTGAGAGCGAAGATATTCCAGCTACTCCTATCTACACTTATACTGTTAAGTTTGTTGACCAGGATGGCAATGAATTCAAGGATGCTTCTGTTCGTGAAGAATATGAAGGTACAGTTATTGCTATCACAGAGGACGATAAGGCAACTGTTGTCAATGGTAAATCTCAATATACTTATGTATCTAACGATGCTGCTGCGGATCTTGTAGCTGCTGCTGACGGTTCTACTGTCATTACAGTTACATTCGAGAAGACTACCGTAGCTGACTACGTAGTTAACTATCTTGATGGTGATGGTAATGTTCTCAAGGAGGCTACAACTCACAAGAACGCAAAGGTTGGCTCTCAGGTAAATGCTACTTTGGGCGAGGTATCCCGTATGCTTATCAATGGTGTATTCTACGACCAGGTATCAGGCAACGAACCTCTCACTGTATCAGAGGATGAAACAGCTAATGTCATCAACCTCGTATTTGCTCCAGTTGCAGGCGTTACTGGTTATTTCTATAATAACTACGAAAATAAGGCAATTGACTGGAAGACAAGTACTGGTGGACGTTTCGATCCTATAGTTGTTGACGGTAGCACAATAGCTGATCGTGCTACAACTGAAAAGAAACCAGTGCTTGACCCAGAAACTGGCGAAACAATAGGTTATGAGGAGGTTCCTGGTCTTAGCATTCCATTTGCTAACAAGACTCTCTTCCTTGCAGCAAATCAGAATACTCGTGACCAGAATGGTGCTACATTGACATCAAATGCACTCAACATTGAACAGGCTGACTTCACATTCGAGGCAAGACTGATTCTTGGTACTCCAGAGCGTGATAAGTGTGCGTTCAATGTCAGAAACCTTGCGAACGATGCTGACATCTTCACTATTACTCCAGCTGCAGCTAATACTACTAATACAGATTGGGTAATAAATGGTGATGCTGAGAACTTCACAATATCATTGCCAAATACTGGCAATTATTCTAAGAAAGAAGGTGATGCTACACTTACTAACTATTCTTGGTACAACTTCAAGGTTACTGTTTACAATGGTACTACATTCGTAACTGTTACTGACGAAGCAGGAAATGCTATCCTTGACAAGGCTCAGGTTCCAACTCTTGCAACAACATATGGTATTAGCAACATGACATTCCCAACTGGACGTTATCATGGTAACTTCGCTATTGACGACGTAACAGTTCGTTCAGTTGTTGAAAGCGAGGATGTACCAGCAGGTGCAGAATTCGTTGCAGTCAAGATTAACTATGTTGACGATGCAGGCGCTCCAGTTAAGCCAGCTGGCGAAGCAAAGTTCCAGGTTGGTCAGCCAATCGTACTCAACTCTGCATTCACTGCTGACTTCAAGGTAGATGCTGAAGGTAATGTTTGGACAGCTGAATCAGAGTCTGCTCCAGTTACTAAGTACATCTATGTAAGCGACAACTCTGCTGATGTAGAGGTTGCTCTCGATGCTCAGGTTAACATCGTATTCCGCGGTGTTGCTCCACGTCGTGTTGCTCTCCGTCCACAGTATCAGACTGTAGAAGGTGAAATGAAGACTAAGGATGCTTCTGGCAAGAGCCTCTCATTCTTCTATGACAGCAACAAGACTGGTGATTATCTCTTCGAGAAGGATATCCTTACTGTTTACTATCCATACTATCTGCTCGTAGATGGTCTGCTCTACAAGACTGGTAATAACAGCGGTGGTACAGACAAGATAGAACTTGAAATCGAGCCAGGTACTGGTACTCAGGCTAAGTCTCCTGTTACTTGGACTCCAGCTACAGAAACTGTTCCGGTACTTGACGAAGATGGCAACCCGCTTGTCGATCCAGAGACAGAGCAGCCTATAACACGTGACGAGCAAATCAGCAATGCCGTATTTGCTCAGGAAACTGAAAACATCGAAGGCATCACACCTGTTAAGGACACTTACACTAAGATTCGTCAGGCTAACGGTGCTGCAGGTTCTGCAATCGGTGGCGACGTACTCGTTACTACTCTCGAGCCAGGTACATATACTATTACTACAGCTACTCGTTCAGGTACAACAAACTTCAAGGCTGCTGGCAATGTAGTTGCTACAATTACTTCAGGTGGTACAGTTGCTACAGTTACTTCTGAAGAGTTTACTGTAGATCAGACTACTCCTCTCTATATCGAAGAGCAGGCTTCTACAACTCAGTACAGCGACTATGTACTCGTTCGTAAGACTAAGGCACTTGAAAGCTATAAGATTGCTGTTGCTGAGGGTATCGTAGGCGGTACAATTGAAGTTGCTTCATCTGCTGCTGCAGATGCAGAGATTACTATCACTGCTACTCCTGATGAGGATTATGAACTCTCAAGCATCTCTGTAACTTGTGCTCACAAGGATTTGGCTGTTATCGTTACTGACGGCAAGTTCACTATGCCAGACGACGACGTAACTGTAAATGCTACATTCCGCAAGGTTATCTACATTGAGACAGACCTTACTAAGGACTTCGAGGCTCTGACTGACTGGAAAAAGTGGACAGGTGCAGGTGGTTATACTGATACACAATATTGTCCTGCCGTTACTACAAACTCAGGCAAGACAGTTCAGGTATGTGAGAAGTATGAACCTACTTGTGCAAACACAGGTGATGTATTCTATCAGACAGTAACAGGTTTGACTCCTGGTATTTATAAGATTGAACTTTATGGTGGTGCAGCATTCACATTTGGACGTGGTTTCGGTTCTATGGCATTCACCGGCGAAATTGGTACAGGTGACGCATGGGGTACTCACGTTAGCGATACTTACCAGGCAGGTGATAAGATTGAACCTACTGTAGAAAATCCAACAGGTGTAAGTCTTACAGCTACTACATCTGAAGGCGTTTATGGTGGTGAACTTCCAATCTATTATGCTACAAACTTCCCAGAAGGTGCAGCTGTTGTAACTCTTAGTGGAGTTAAGATTGGTGCTAATGGTGAAATTAAGATTGGTATGTCTAAGACATCTCAGTCAACCAACTGGCATGTAATCCAGCTGAAGGGTGTAACTGCACAGGTTCTTGCTTCTGACCTCCTCGCTAAGGCTGTTGCAGATGCTAAGAACGTTCTTGAATCACAGGTTCCTGCTAAGCTTTATGGCGACATCCAGGAAGCTATCTCAACTTATGATAAGGACTACGAAACAGCTGATGATTACCAGACTGCTATCAATGCTCTCAACGGTTTGGTAGATGTGGCTAAGGGTTATGAACCTCTGAGTTCAGTACTCAACGAGGGTGCTCAGTACAAGGCTAATGCTCCAGCTGAAGATCCAGCAATCGCTACTTACGATGCAGCAATCGCTGACGTTAAGGCTGCTTACGATGGTGTTGCTGTAGCTGACATCCCAGCAGCTGTTAAGGTTGTTGAGGCTGCTCTGCCAGCACTTGCTAAGGCTCAGACAGCTCCAAACTCTGACATGACTCGTGCTATCGTTAACCCAACAATCGATGGTGCTACAGGATGGACTACTGAAAAGCCTAAGGGTGGTAATGGTCCATTGCTCAGTGGTACAGCGTTTGAATACTGGGGAGGTAATGCAAACCCACGTGAAGAAGCTCAGTTCGACTACTATCAGGTAATCACAGGTCTGCCTACAGGTAAGTACGTTATAAGTGCAGAAATGTACAACTCTTTGAATGGTGAAGCTGGCGCTGAATTCGCTGCAACAAGTGGTGTATATGGTGCATCAGGTAACGATGAGACAGCTACACTCGTTGACGTTGACGGTACAACACTTACTCGCTACGCTACTGAAGAAGTAATCGTTATGGACGGAACGCTCCGCCTTGGTGTTAAGAATACTAAACTTCCAATGGCAGCTCGCTGGTTCGTAGCTGATAACTTCACACTCACTTTGGTTGAGCATATTGTTCCAACTTACGCAATCGATGTAGCTCCAACAGAGCACGGTTCTCTCGATCTTCCTGCACAGGCTGCCGCTGGCGAGGAAGTTGTTATCAATGCTACTGCGGACGAAGGCTATGAACTCGCTTCTGTAATCGTTACAGGTAGTGTAAGCAATAGTGTAATCGAAGTAACAACTGACGAGTGGACTGGTGTTCAGTCATTCGTAATGCCAGCTGAAGCTGTTACAGTTTCTGCTACATTCCAGGAGGCTTATGTTAAGCTGTCTGACTATGCAGTTACTGTTGACCCAGCATTCGTTCACGATCCAGAATTCGGTGACGAGATTGTAGCTACAATTACTTACAATTCTGAGATTGTAGGTTCTTATGCAGAATCATTCGCGCTCAATGCTCAGTTCGACTACGAAATAAAAGATGCTGAAGGTAATGTTGTTACTACTGGCACTAAGAACCCACTTAATGTAAGTGACAACAAGGTTACTGCTTACATCGACGGTCTTGCTGAAAATACAACTTACACTATCAACATTACTGGTGTTGAAGTAACAGACTTCGATCTCGCTACATTCGAATCTGTAGTTGTATTCAAGGATGTTATCGGTCTTGACGGCGAGCCACTCGCTACTGCAACATTCACTACTGTTAAACCTTTCATCGCTGAACTCAACGTTGAGCGTTATGTAGGTCAGGGTTATACTTCAACTGTTGCAGAAGTTGACCTCTCTGCTGCTGAGGAATACCTCGGTGTTAACGGAATCACTTCTGACATGATTCGCATCGTTAACCCAGACGAAACAACTATCAGCGACTACGCTCCATACGATGGATGGTTTGCTACTGACGGAACTGCTACAACTTGGAGTGACTTGAACGCAACAGAGCCTAAGTCACCTGGTATATGTGTTAAGTTCTTCCAGGCTATTAGTGAAGGTAAGTACGAAATTTGCGACATGAACGGAGCTGACGTAGTTGACAATACTTACACAGTAAGATGGGCTATCGAGGCTAACGACAAGGTTGCTTTCTTCAACATCAACGTTAAGTTCGTAGAACAGCCAAATGTCGCTCCTGAAATTGCTGCAGAAGTTGACGTTCCAGTAGTTATCAAGAGCGGAACTGCTTATGAAGGCGCAACAGCTGCATTCAACGTATTGGATGTTACTGAACCTCTCAACCTTGATGCTATCTCTGATGCTGAACAGTACATCGTTAACGTAACAGACGGAAGTTTCGTTGCTAACTCAACTGACGGCTGGCGCGATGCTAATGGTGATGCTGCAGCTTGGGGTACAGCTGGTGAAGGTATGGTTTGTGTTAAGATTGGCGATCCAGCATCTGGTATCATTGACTACCTCGGTGCAATCGACGATTCTTACGAGGATGGTGACACTTACACAGCTAAATGGGGCTTCGTAAATAAGGCATCTAACACAGCAGTTATCCTGAACATCAACATCACATTCGTTACTGATCCAACTGGTATCGATGCTACTCCTGCTGCTGACGGCGTTAAGCCAGACGGCAAGTACCTCGAGAACGGTAAGATTGTTATCTACAGAAATGGTAACAAGTACGATGCTTCAGGTGCTCCTATGAACAAGTAATGGTCTTACATATTAATAATGAGGGCGCGAGAGTTTTCTCGCGCTCTTTTTATTTTAAATAATGTTACTTATTGTGTGAATATTTACTAACTTTGCACCAAATTTGTTTAAAATGAGGGTTTTGTTGCGTTTTTTTATCGTTTTCGTTGCTGCTCTTTGTTTCGTTATGCCTGCTGAAGGAAAACGAAAAGATAAGAAGGAGGAAGCACCAAAGAAGTCTGCTTATGCACAGTTGACAGGACGTGACTCACTGAAGTGGGACGGACTGATGAATGTAGTAAGTAAGAAGGATACCATGTATCTGGAGTTGCCTACAAAATTGCTGGGTAGGGAAATTCTCGTGGTAAACCGTTTGCAGCGAGTTCCAAAGGAACTGAATGAGAGCGGTGTGAATAAGGGAATAAACTACGAAAACCAGGTAATCCGTTTTGAGTGGGATAAGAAGAAAAAGACTATAACCATACGTCAGCAGCGTGTCACTCCGATGGTGGACAGCAAGGATGCTATGGCTCAGTCGGTAAAGGACAACTATATTGACCCTGTTATAGCTGTAATAAAAGTACGCGAGGTAGGTCCTGACTCAGCATCTGTCATCTTCCCTGTGACAAAACTGTTTAACGGTAGCGACGCATGTCTGAACGATGTGTTCCATAGCGTGAATATATCCCAAAACCCAAACAGCAGCCTGAGTCGCATCCTCTCTATTAAGTCACACCCAGAGAGTGTGACTGCTACCAGCGAACTGACTACTATGGTACGTGAGGGAAATGAAAGAGTGTATGTTACTGTTGTTGTTTCTACATCGCTTGTTGTTCTTCCAGAACAGCCTATGATGGGACGCGAGGAATCTGGCCGGGTTGGTTATTTCTCAGAGAATGTGCTCAGCTTCTCTGATTCACAACAGAAGACTAAGACTCTGCACTATATAAACCGCTGGAGACTGGAACCGGAGGATGTGGCTGCGTATGAACGTGGTGAGTTGACCCGCCCGAAGAAGCAGATTGTATTCTATCTGGACCGTAGTATTCCTGCATCTATGCGTACTCCAATTCGTCAGGGAATACTCGATTGGAACGAGGCATTCCAATGTGCAGGTTTCCGCGATGCTATCCGTGTGGAGGAGATGACAGACAGTATAGAACGCGAAGACGATGATATGAAGTATTCTGTTGTGACTTATGCAGCTTCAGAAAAGGCAAATGCTATGGGACCAAGCATTGTTGACCCTCGTAGCGGAGAGATTTTGGAAGCTGACGTAATATGGTGGCACAACGTGAAGAAGTTGCTTAGCCAATGGATAAAGGTGCAGACAGCAGCTATCTATCCTGGTGCACGACAGTTGGAACTGCCTGATAGCATTATTGCTGATGCAGCTAGATTCGTGGCAAGTCATGAGGTAGGACACTCGTTAGGTTTGCGCCACAATATGAGAGCTTCGTCTGCATATCCTACAGACTCACTTCGCAGTCAGGCATTCATAAATCGTGTAGGCGGCATATCTGCCAGTATCATGGACTATGCACGATATAACTATATAGCACAACCAGGCGACGGAGTCACAATCCATGCGCCACGTATCGGAGCCTACGATAAGATGGCTATCGAATGGGGTTACCGATGGTACTCAACCGAGGTGGAGGCAAAGATAAAACTGTCGCAGTTCCTACGCGACCATAGCAGCAAGGAATTTATGTATAGCGAAACAGGTGGTTTCCGTCAGGCAGTCAATCCTGCTGCAATGAGTGAGGATCTGGGTGATGACCCAGTGAAGAGTGCCAGCTACGGACTGGAAAATCTGAAACGTATCGTTCCGAATATTGCCACTTGGACACGCACAGGTGACATAGACCAGACTTGGGACGAGGCTGCAGACCTTTGGGCTAATGTGATAACCCAATGGGATATGTACAACTATCATGTACTTGCCAACGTAGGCGGTATGTATCTGGAGAATACGGTGATGACTGACGGCAAGCAGACTTTCACATATGTACCTGCTGCACGCCAGCGTGCTTCTGTGGATTACCTTATAAAGAACGTGTTCACTATGCCGGAATGGTTGTTCCCTGCAAGTCTGATGAACCAGACTTACCTGCTGAAGCACGGCAGAGAGGAACATCCTATGACTGCATGGAGAACTGAGGCTAACTTCATCTTCTGGGATTTGTTGGCAAACGAACGTCTGCTCCGTATGTTGCAAGCTGAAGCAGACCTCGGTGCTGCAAGTTCGTTCACCGCTGCAGACATGATAGACAGATTGCACACAGCTCTGTTTACGAATCGTCCTAATCCTGACGTGAACCAACGCATAGTGCAGAAGTGTATGGTTGATGCCTTGATTACTGCTGCATCAGAGAGCGAAGGAGTGAAGATAAATAAACTGCTGGAAGGCGGTATGTCGTCTCTCTGCAAAGATACGAATCTGACAAGTCGCCCACGCACATTGGTTATGACTACTCCACAGTTGACTCGCACAAGTGATGTAGTCAGTGTGAAACGAGGCGAACTGATGCGTATCCGTGCATGGGCAAAGGCTCGCATAGGTGAGGGTCGTACTGCTGTACAGATGCATTGCGCCGACCTCGTGCAGAGAATTAATACTGCACTCGGACTCTAAAGAAGAACTAATAAATAAATTATGATAAGACAATTCATTTTCATCCTCTCCTTGCTCTTGTCGCTGAGTATGTTTGCTCAGGATAAGAAAACACAAAAGGACTCGCTGAAAGCAGCGCAGGACATAGCAAAGGAGTTTGAACTGGATAATTTCGTCGTTACAGGTTATCAGAAGATAGATCGCCGCAAGATGACAGGTGTATCTACAACTGTCAAAATCAGCGATGAAACCGTAGGTGCTGTGCTTAATGTCGATCAGGCATTGGCAGGACAGGTAGCCGGACTCTCCAGCGTGAGCAGTACTGGTGCACCTGGAGCTCCACTGAAAATTCGTATTCGTGGTATTTCCAGTATCAATGGTAATCAAGACCCGTTGTGGGTGCTCGACGGTATTCCTCTCGATGGAACCGAGGTTCCTACGATGGAAGACTTGAAAGATATAGATAATCTGTACCAGACAAGTATCGCAGGTCTGAACCCCGCAGATATAGAAAGCATCACGGTGTTGAAGGACGCTGCTGCAACAGCTATCTATGGTGCACGAGCTGCAAACGGTGTTATCGTAATCACTACGAAGAAGGGTAAGATGGGAGCACCAAATATCAACTTCTACACTAAGTTGACGGTAAGTCCTAATAAAGGACTGGGTCGCCTGAACCTGCTTAATAGCGATGAAAAGGTAAATCTGGAACTCGGCTTGTTGCAATCTAATTATTCTTTCCGCGATAACAAAGGTGATGTAGCTAGAATACTGTCAAATCTCGGTGAAACCGCTGCTTTTAAAGCTGGAGGATGGGATGCCCTCTCTGCTGATGCGAAAAACCAGATTAACAATCTGAGAGGTATAAATACAGACTGGAACGACATCCTTATGCGTACTGCTTTCACACAAGACTACGGAGTAAGCATAAGCGGTGGAGGAAACAAGGCTACATACTACGCTTCGGTAGGTTATAGCAATAATCAGGGAAATGTTCGAGGTGTGAGTGCAGACCGATTCAATGCCACGGTGAAGACTAATATCCGTATCAACGAAATGTTGAAGGTAGGTGTTTCGCTCTTCGCAAACCAACGTAAGCAGAAGTCCTTCATGACTGATGTCAATTCATTCGTAAACCCTGTTTACTATAGTCGTATGGCTAATCCGTATTTCCAGCCATATAATGCTGACGGCAGTTATAACTACGATATAAATGTACAGGGTGGCAAGGAAGACAGCCAACTGAACTTTAACATTTTTGAGGAACGTGCAAATACAAACCATAATCGTAAGGACCGCCAGATAATGGCTATCTTCGATGCAGAACTGCAATTTACCGATTGGCTGAAGTTCACTACACAACTCGGACTCCAAACGGATGCCTATACAATTGATAAGTATGCCGGAGAAAACTCTTTTGCCATGAGAAAGGACATAGAGCGTTCTCTCTATACTTACAGCACAGGCAAGGCTCCGTTCCTCCCAACTACGGGTGGTAAGCATCAGGTGACAGAAGCACATAGTCATCAATGGACATGGAAGGGTATGCTCGAGATGCAGAAACGTCTTGGCGACTATCATGAGGTGCAGTTTATGCTTGGTTCGGAAATCCGCCATGTAGATGCAAACTCAGTTTACACTGCTGCATATGGTTACGACCCTCGTACACTCACATCGCAGACTGTATATTTCCCTTCGGAAAACTCAGCACTTCTGTTCCCGCTGCATCGCGAAACACAAACAGAGAATGCTTACGTGAGTTGGTTCGCAACGGGTAGCTACACTCTCAAAGAGCGCTACACTCTGGGCGGTAGTATCCGTTTCGACGGTAGCGATGTGTTTGGCGTGGCAAAGAAATACCGTTACCTGCCTCTTTATAGCGTGAGCGGTTTGTGGCGTATGGGTGATGAGAAATGGATGAAACCGGTTACTTGGATAAGCAGTCTTAATATGCGTGCTTCTTACGGTATCCAAGGTAATATCGATAAGAACACTTCACCATACCTCATCGGTATATTTAATAGAAGGTCTATTCTTGGACAGTCAGAATATGTAATCAATGCGGAAACAGCACCGAATCCATCGCTGAAATGGGAAAAAACACGTAACGTAAACGTTGGTTTCGACTTCTCTTTCCTGAAAGGTAAGATAAACTTCACAGTAGATTACTATTATCGTCGCAGCAGCGATTTGATAGGTCTGAAGATGCTGCCACTCGAAACTGGTTTCAGCAGCACTACTATCAATTGGGCAACGATGCAGAACAAGGGTTGGGAGTTTGCAATCTCTACTCGTAATATATGGACGAAGAATTTCCACTGGACTACACAACTCAATTTCGGCATAAACAATAATAAGGTTTTGCGCGAAACAGTTGCTGAGAACTCCACTTATCCATCGCGCGAAGGTTATCCGGTAGGTGCTATTTTCGCCCTTGAAACCGCCGGTCTTGATAATCAGGGTTATCCTCTTTTCCGTAATAAGAATGGTGAGGCTGTAACCCTGACAGAACTCCTTGACCTCAATCCGCAAGGAGGTAGTAAACTCTCTGCCGAAGAACAGCGTTCGCTGTATAAGTATATGGGTACTGTCGATCCGAAGGTTTCAGGCGGTTTCATCAATACTTTCGAGTACAAACAATGGACTCTTGGTTTGAACTTCACATTCAACTTCGGTATGAAGGTGAGAGTGACTCCAACATACAATCCTACTTCGTTTGACCGAGGTCTTAATACCAATCACGATGTGTTGAACCGTTGGACTGTAGATAACAAGAATACGATTTTCCCAACTCTGATGAATTCATCGGATCGTCCTGCAGAATATGTGCAGTATCATGATTTGAACCTCTATAATATGCTTGATACATGGGTGCGCAACTGTAACTATGTACGTCTGCAGAGCCTGCGTCTGGCGTATAAGTTCGACATGAAATGGATGAAACGTATCGGTATAAAGAATGCTTCGGTAAGCGTCGAAGGCAGAAACCTGTTTGTCATTGCAAGCAACTACAATAACTACCTCGACCCAGAGACAATGGGTAATCCATTTGCCCAACCGATTTCACGTGATATCATCTTCGGTATAAATCTCGGATTCTAATGAATATGATTAATATGAAAAATATATTTCTTCTTTCAATAGCACTTTTGCTCGTATCGTGCGATAAGTTCCTGGATATACAACCAACAGGAAAAGTAATCGCAAAGACGGGTGAGGAATATCGAGCATTGCTGACAGGTGTATATAATACTTTCCCTACCGATCGTTCACTTACTACACTGCGTACCGATGAGATGTTTATCGATGGAGGTAGTGTCACTTCCGAGGACTATAACACATATTTCGATATATGGACTTGGAACGATATCACCCCTGATGAAAAATCTACATCATGGAGTTGGCGCCAGTTCTATCACACTATTTATATAGCCAGTTATGTGATAGACAAACAGTCGGAGATAACTGAAGCCAGTCCCGCTGTTGTAAGTCAGCTGGTAGGTGAGGCATATATGTTGCGTGCTTACTCGTATTCGATTCTCGTAAACCTATTCGGAAAACCATATACCAAGTGTGACCCTACTACAGAGTTGGCTGTTCCGCTGATGGTTACTCCAGATGTTGAATCAGTAATCGGACGTAGTACCGTTGAGGCTGTGTATCAACAGATATTGAGTGATATCAATATGGCAAAACAGAAACTCAATGTGGATAAGTGGGAAGATGCTCTGAAGTATCGTTTCAATAAGATTTCTGCAGATGCCCTTATGGCTCGCGTGTGTCTGTACATGGGACGTTGGCAGGAAGCCCTGGACGCTGCTAAAGTTGTAATTGCTGCCTATCCGGAGTTGGAGGATCTGACGACTACAACTTATACTATGCCTGACAAATACACAAGTAAGGAAGCTATCGTAAGTTTGGAGCAGGTGATGAAATCGGCATATAAAGGTATTGGATACCCTGATGCAAAATTTATTACTTCGATTACAACAGGTGACCTGCGCAAAAACCGTTATTTCAAAGCTAAGACAAGTCAGGTTTATGATTTGTTGAAAGGTGGTGCAAATGAGTGCCGTAGCACTTTCCGTAGTGCTGAGTTTTACCTCACCGCTGCTGAGGCTGCTGCACGACTCGGGAAACTCGAAGAGGCAATAGACCTGATGAGTACTATGGTAAAGAACCGTTATCTGGTTGCTCGTCAGACTACCACAATAAACTCGATGAAATCGATGACTCAAGACCAACTCATCGACTTTATCCTCGAAGACAGACGGGCTGAACTCTGTTTTGAAGGACACCGATGGTTTGACCTGCGACGCACCACCCAGCCTAAGATTGAAAAGACATTTAGCGATGTGACCTATACACTTGAAGAAGGTGATAGCCGATACACTATCGTTATACCACGCGAGGCAATCAGCGCTAATCCTTTGCTTTCACAAGAAAAAAAATAGATTATTAACTAAACAATATTTATATAATTATGAAACAGAAATTATTAACCCTCGGAATGTTCGTTGGGACAATGCTACTTAGCACGCTGAGTGCAAATGCCTGGACTTTTGATTTCGAAACTCTGACAGGTAGTGCAGAAAGCATCAAGGAATACGAAGGAAAATACGCACCAGTTTCTACTCCATCTGCTTTTGGTGCAGACGGTGTGGTTTATCAGACAGGTCTCTATGATGACATGATTATGATAGGCGATGACTTATTGGAGAATATTGCTACCAGTGCTTATATTGCAGCGGTTTCACCAGGAGTACCATCTGCATTCGCTAAGTGGGCAGTAGGTATTCAGGGTGCTGCAAAGATATCACAGATTGTCGTTGACGGTGATTATATCTATGTGGCAGGTACTTTTGCCGATGATGTTGTGTTTGGTTCTAAGGGCGATGATACTGAAGAATATTCAGGTGTAGAAGAATCGCACGATATGGTGAATGCTTTTATTGCTAAGTATAATACTAATGGTGTGCTTCAGGGAGTATTGCCAATTTATCCACATGCTAATACAAAATATCCGGAAAAATATACAGAGGGTTCGGATATGATGGTAAATCCTACTGCTCTCGTAGTGCAGGGTGGCAAGGTCTATGTCAGCTTCACATTCAGAGGTGGTTTTACTGCAGGTTCTGTTGATGTAAATGGTAATCTTTTCGCAGGTGAGGGACTTGTATATGATGCGCTTTGTCTCGATGTGATTGCATGGGATGGAACTAACGTGGAAAATGTTCTTACTTTTAAGGGCGAAAAAGAGGTGGTATCAAGTAATTTCGGCCCCTTCTCTATTGGCATGACTGCCGACGGCAAGGGTTTGCATGTAGGTATTATGGCAGCAAATGCAAATACTCTTACAGTAGGCGAAACTTCAACAAGCTGTACTTTTGATAAAGATATCTATGGAGCTCTGATGGTTCGTATTGCTGATGAAGTAACTACAAAGCAATTCACTCCTGCTTCTTCAGAACGTTTGTATGTTAGCAACATCATTAAGAAGATGTTTGTTAATGATGGCAAATTGTATGTCGTAGGAAATATATCAACACCAGTACCATTCAATGATACTGTTGTTCCAGACCTCTGGAGCGATCAGTTTGTGGCTTGTCTCGATGCAAGTTCATATGATGTTAAGTGGGCTGCAATTACTGGCGCTAAGCGTGATGATATGCCTAACTTGAATGCTAAATATCGTGAAACTACTGATGCTACCATCTATATGGGAAATGTTCTCGTTGTCGGTTCAACCAATTTTGCTGTAACTGATGAAGGAGTAATGATACCGGTTGCTACAAGTGAAGACTACTGCCTTGGAATTTCATGTGATGGTACTCTTCTTGCAGAAACTAAGAAAATAGATAATGGTTCACAACTGTTAGTTTATAATCCTCTTGTTGACTCTGTGGAAAATGTGAAGGTAGCAGGCAATAAGGAAGTAAAGGCTGTTTATTCTGTCGACGGTACTCAGCATCAGGAACTGCAGAAGGGTATTAATATCGTGAAGTACTCAGACGGCACTGTAGAGAAGCTGTACGTGAAGTAATATTACGATATATTCAAATAAAAAAGAGGACTTCGAGGTCCTCTTTTTTGTGGGTGTATTTTGTATTTTATACGAGATGACGAATGAGTTCTTCGCGATCTCCACAAAGCATATCGATAACTGGTATCTCAATCATTGTGTAAGCACCTGGCTTCTGCTTCATACTTGCACGAGCTACATTTACAAGAACCTGGGCTGTGAGGGCAGGGTTGTTGATCTTCATGTTGAACTCGAAGAGCTGATTGTGAGTCTTTCCACTGACACCCTTACGTACGAGATTTACGCCATGACCTACGTCGTTCAGATCGTCAACACATGGAACCTGCTGTACGTGAGTTTCGTCATTTACGAAATATGGATCAGCCTTGATAGCTGCCTCTACCTTCTTGAAGTCAGCTCCGTCTTCCAGTTCTACGTAAACCATACGACGATGAATTCCTGTACCTACTGGAATAGTCATTGAAAGAGCATCGCGTACACCTTCAATAGCACGTACTGCTACTGAGTGACCCATAGAACGACCTGGACCAAAGTTGGTGTATGTGATTCCCTTTGGAGCAAGACCCTCAATGAGGGAACGCACGATGGAATCGCTTCCTGGATCCCATCCTGCAGAGATGATGCTTACGGCATTGTTTGCCTTTGCTGCCTTGTCGAGAGAACGACGAAGATCAACAATCTGAGTGTGGATGTCGAATGAATCGACAGTATTGATGCCAAGGGCAAGGCACTGCTTTGCATACTCTTCAACCTTACGAGTTGGAGTAGCAAGGATAGCTACCTGCACACCTTTGAGTTCTGAAATGTTCTTTACTACAGGTACGTCAGCCAGTTCTGCTGGTTTACCGTCAGCACCCTTACGACGCACTACTCCTACGCACTCCATGTCGGCTGATGCCTGAACTGCTTCAAGTGCGTATTTCCCAATGTTGCCATATCCTACGATGGCTACTTTGATTTTCTCCATCTTCTTTACAGTTTTTAGTTCTAATTAATTACGGTTGCAAAGGTAAACAATATTGCAGGAAATGTGAAAAGGATTTTGCAAAAAAATAACAAAAAAGAAAGTAAAACAGTTGTGAATTTGACAAGATGACGAGAATAACTTGTGTTTGCGTGACAATTTGATGAATTTTATAATGTGTTTTATTCTTAATTCTTCTTGTTTACAAGAAATAAAAGTTGTACATTTGCAACATATTATATATAATTTATGGCAGTAAAGATTTTGAGTGTTGACGATGAAGTGGATTTGGAACTTCTGTTGACACAATTTTTTCGTAGGAAGATTCGCAAGGGAGAGTATGAGTTTTTGTTTGCTCATAATGGTTTGGAGGCTTTGCAGATGCTGCTGAAGCATCCAGATATTGACATAATTCTTTCTGATATAAATATGCCTGAGATGGACGGATTGACCTTGTTGACTAAAATCAACGAGATGCGTAATCCTGCCCAGAAATGTATTATGGTAAGTGCGTATGGTGATATGGATAATATCCGTCGCGCGATGAACAGCGGTGCATTCGACTTCGCAACAAAACCAATTGATTTGGAAGATTTGGAACGGACCATTGAGAAGGCAATAGAACAGATTAATTTCGTTAAGGCTGCACAGAAAGACAAACAGGAACTGAGAGATATTCAGGCTGACTTAAGTGTAGCAAGAGAAATCCAACTGGCTATCCTTCCTCGTACCTTTGAACTGAATATGCCAGAGGCTGATAAGGTAGATATATTTGCATCTATGCATGCGGCAAAGGATGTGGGCGGCGACTTCTATGATTTCTTCCGTATTGACGATGAGAAGTTTGGCTTTACCATTGCTGACGTATCCGGTAAGGGTGTTCCAGCAGCTATCTTTATGGCTGTAAGTCGTACACTGATTAAGGCTACAGGATTGCGTGGGCTGTCTGCAAGTGAAAGCATGGAGATTGTTAACGACGTGCTCAGTGGCGAAAGTGTAGATTCTATGTTCGTTACTGTATTCTACGGAATATTTAATATAAAGACTGGTGAAATAAATTATTGTAACTGTGGTCATAATTCTCCATATATACTGCATGAGAACGGAAGTGTGGAAATGCTGAAGTCGCATATAAATATCGTGCTTGGTGCTTTCGAAGGAATGAAGTTCCAAAACGACAAGATGATTCTTGAAAAGGGTGATTCGCTGGTTCTCTATACTGACGGTGTTACTGAGGCAGAAAATCTTAACCAAGAACAGTTCGGTGAAGCAAAACTCGAACAGGTTATTGGGGGACTGCAGGGCTCAAGCAGTGAAAATATTGTGAATGCCATTAATACTGAGGTTCATACATTTGCCGGAGAAGCTCCGCAGAGCGATGATATCACAGTTTTGGTTATTAAAAACAAATAGAATACAATCATTCATCCTTATGACTTGGAAAGGATTTAACATATCAATTATGACAGTTGTTGCAATCGTTGCAGTTGCGATAGCTGTTTTGGTTGCATATTCTATAGGCAGAGGGGTGTTGCAAAGTAATTATGATGAGTTGCTCGACGAGATAGAGGATTTGAAGGCAAAAGAAAAGGAATCCGCTGTAGTGAAACGTGTGAGTCAGCAGATGGAGGCTATTGCTTATGACCAGATGAATCTCTCAAATCAGCAACGTGATAGAGCTGAGGAACAGTCTCGTCTGGCTGAGGCTAATGCCGCAAAGGCAGAAGAGCAGTCTCGTTTGGCTCAGGATAATGCACAAAGAGCACAACAGCAGTCGTTGCTTGCGGAGAGAAATGCTGCAGAGGCAGAGAAAGCTGCTGATGATGCCAGAAAACAACGTGATGCTGCTACATATGCCAAAAGTATTAGTGATACACTGAGTTTCCGAACATTGAGCCGTTCGCTCGGAACGACATCAATGGCAAAATTCGAAAGTAATGAAGACGAACTTGGGCGTATCCTCGCATATTCAAGTTGGTATTTTGCAGATAAATACAAAGGAAATCCATATCAGAAAGAAACATTCAAGGCGTTGATGTTAGCTACTAAAGAGTTTAAGGTATATACCATTCCTCGTCGTAGTGCTGTGAATAGTGTGATGGTGCTGAAAGGACAACGTGACGGATGTGTTGCAGTTACCAATTATGGTGAAGTCGTGCTGATAGAAGACGGGAAAATGCACATGCTCTTGCAGGATAATAATTTTGATTTCCGTTCTGTATGGTTGAATGAAAGGTATGTATATGCTTTGTCTTATGCTGGCGACTTGTGTGTGTTGGATTACGAAAAGTTACTGACTACAGTTAAATTACCATCCGATCATTATGTGAAAATATTACAGATTGATGCTTCTACATTACTCTGCGTTGCACATCGTACACTCGTATGGTATGATTTGAAAACTAAGAATGTAATAAATTCTGTAATACCGTCGAAGAAAGTATCAACAGCAGTGAGAAGAAATAACAAATTGCTGATTTTCTATACAGACGGCACTTATGTAGAAATGGATGGTGCAGGAAATGTCACTCCTATGAAGAAATTCGCAGAGGGTGTGGTTACCTCTGCTTTGCATGTAGAGTCAGAAGGAAAGCTGTTCCTTGGCATGAAAGACGGAGACATTGTGGTAATAACAGACGATGACAATTTCTTTGCTTCTCTTAGTGGACATATTGCACAAGTTACGGGTCTTACTTATTCAAATAATACACTTGTCTCATCATGTTATGACAGGGAGATGTTGATTTGGTACTTGCCCAAATTGAAAGATACTCGTGCAGAAAGAAATAAAAACAAATCGAAAGGAACTCCTACGGAGTGGCTCGTGCCTGCAAACTACGATGGTAATGCATGGGGTCTGAGTGTAAGCACTAAGGGAATATGGGCTTGGCTTGGTCTGAGTGATGGGCGAATAGTGAGACATTGTATTTCTGTACCATACATGTCAAAGCAGGTTTACTCAAAGATCAAACGTGGTCTTACAATGGAGGAGTGGATGCAATACATCGGGTCAAATGTTGAATACGTGAAAATCAAATAATGATAAAGTTCCTATATATATTGACGTTACTGTTTGTGAGCATAAGTGGTTATGCCCACCATATAGGTACGCCATTCTTCAAGAACTACTCCTCAAAGGTGTATAATGCACATAATAGAAATTTTGATATTCTCTGTGAGAAGGATGGATATGTGTATGTAGCCAACTTCGAAGGACTGCTCGTGTACGACAATGTGAAATGGCGAATACTGCATACCCCAGGCATTTCCCGCGTTGTATCCTTGAGCAGGGATGAAAAAGGACGTGTTTGGTTTAGCGGTATAAACGTGAAGGGTTGTGTAGAAGGTATAGTAGGTGATAGTATTCAGGTTTATTATACACAAAGCGACAAGTATGCCTCAAAAGAAACTGTGATGTTGGCTCCCGTAAATAATGACGTGGACCGATGGAATGGTATAGAAGTACGTAAAAGATTGAAGATATCGAAAGATCGTACCATATTGGCTACTGCTTCAGCTGGTGTCATCGCAATTGATGACCAAGGCAATAAAGTATGGGAGATAAACGAAGAAAAAGGACTCTGTTCAAATAGTGTTACTACTATCGACTACGATGGTAAAGGTACTGTTTGGGGGGCTACTGATAATGGACTCTTCCGCATCAGCACGACTGAGATATACACACAGTTTGGAGAAGCAGATGGCTTACGCGGACAAGTAACTTGTATCGCTGAAGCAAAAGGCAGACTGTTTGTTGGAACACTGCAAGGACTGTTTTGGCTTGAAGGTGACCATTTTGTTAAATTGCCAGGTATGAATCAGGCTTGTTGGCAGTTGGATGAGACAGTAAGAGGAAGTATTCTTGCTGCCACAACGAATGGTATCTTCACATATGACGAATATATCTCCTTGAAGTCGCAAAAAATGTCGTTGTCAGTGCTCGTTGAAAACAATAATTCGTTTCTGTCGGGAGAGATGGACGGAATATACCGTAGAACTTATGAAAGACAAGAGCAAATGATCGATCCTATACCAAACATCGTAAAGATGAAAAAAGATGATAGAGGTGGTATTTGGGCTCTAACTATGGGTGGCGACCATTATTATATGGCTGCAAAAAAAGACCATTTCACCAGACAAAATAACGGAATTCTGTCACTGCTGCTCGATTATACCGATGATAAGGGCAAGTACTGGCATTGTAATGACGATGGGATGGGACTTGTGATGGATGGTATGTCTAAAGAATTGGCTTTATGGTTACACCCACTTTCCAATTATAGTATTCAAGCTCTTTTTATAAAGGACGGAGTAGTCTGGGTTGGAGGAAATTTTGGATTGATACGTTTGGCATTGGATGAAACAATTGGGGAAAAATTATACCATCCACATGTCTTTGTCCGAAGTTTCATGCATGAAGGACGTCATATGTATATGTCAATGTCAGATGATACCTACAATCCTATGGGGTCAACATTATATAGTTTCCGATTACACCGTAATGACCCATGGTCTAAGTGGTCTGCTGATAAGGACTTGGACTTACACAATATGGGGTATGGTACATATCATTTGAATGTTCGTTCTATCGACCCTTACGGACAGATAAGTGAAGCCGAAGAAATCGTATTCGAGATACCTTATCCTATATACCTGCGATGGTATGCCATCGTATTTTATCTTATTGTTCTTGCCTTTATAAGTACTGCATATTTTAAGTATCGTACTCGTTTGATACTATACAGACAGGAACAACTGGAAATGATGGTATCGAAAAGAACAGAGGAAGTAGTACAGCAGAAGAATGAGATCGAACTGCAGAAGAATGAAATCGAACTGCAGAAGAACGAAATTGAAGAGAAGTCAAACAGGTTGGAGACTACATTGGAAGAACTGCGTGATACACAGCATGAGTTGCTTAGAAAAGAACACGAAGCAACTGTGGGTAAGTTGACCAAGGGATTGATAGACCGAATCCTCAACCCAATGAATTACATCAATAACTTCTCACACCTAACCCTCGGACTGACCAATGATATGAAAGACAATCTGGAGGAAGAGAAAGAAAAGATGGATTCGGACAATTATGAGGATTGTATGGATGTGTTGTCGATGATGATTCAAAACCTTGAAAAGATTGAACAACACGGAGTATCTACTACTCGAATCCTGAAGGCAATGGAAGAAATGCTGAAGGAAAGGTCTGACAAAATTGAAGCAACAGATGTCGCTACACTTTGTACTCAGGTAGTTGAGATAGTCAATAAGTATTATCACGAGGATATAGAGAAGTATAAAATTGCGGTGGAATGGGAGAAACCTGAATTGCCTATCGTTGCCGACGTAAATGCCGAATTGATGAGTAAGGTGATTGCGTCGATGGTTCATAATAGTATCTATGCTGTGATAAAGAAAGCTGAGCGTTTAAACGCAAAGGGTGAAAAATACGAACCTTTGGTAAGGGTCTCTATACAACCACATTCGGGTGAAGAACCTCCTCGTATGTATTTCTATGACAATGGTACAGGTATAGAAGCTGGTATTATCGACAAGATTTTCGACCCATTCTTCACTACCAAGCCTACATCGGAAGCTCCTGGTGTAGGATTGTATTTGTCACAACAAATCATACAGGATTTTGGTGGAAGCATACAAGTGAAATCCGAAAAGAACAAATATACTAACTTCACAATTATATTGCCATGACAACCGACGAATTACAACAGATTGAACATCTGCAACAGCAGTTGCACAACCAAGAGAAAATGGCTTCACTTGGTATGCTTAGTGCGGGTATTGCACATGAAATACAGAATCCGCTGAATTTTGTCATCAATTTCAGTAAGATGTCGGAAAAACTGCTCGACGATCTTATGGATATCGTGGATGAATGCAAGGAGAAACTGGGTGATGATGATGCTGAGGAAATTATCGAGATATCAGAGGATTTGAAAGAGAATTTGAGTAAGATAGAGGAACATGGACAGCGTGCAATCAATATTATTCGTAGCATATTGTTACAAAGCCGAGGTAAGGACGATGAATTTTTCGCAACAGACATTTGTGAACTTGTGCATGAGTATGTATGGTTGTCATATCATGCCATGAGGGCAAATGACAAGAATTTTAATATCGCAATCAAGGAAGAATATCCCCAGAATATGACAAAGAAGATGGTTGTCCCTCAGGATTTGTGCAGGGCTGTGCTCAATGTCATGAATAACGCATGTTATACTGTTAAGGAAAAAGAGACTTTGGCTGCTGACAAAGATTATCATCCTGAAATAAACGTAAAAGTAGTGGATGGCGAACAAGATTTTTCTATCGTGGTTACTGATAATGGCATGGGTATGAATGATGAAGTCCGTTCTAAACTTTTCGACACATTCTTCACAACCAAACCTGTTGGAAAGGGTACCGGACTGGGAATGTCTATAACAAACGATATAATAACTAAAAAACATAAAGGAAAGATTCTTGTGGACACAATCCCAGGGGAAGGTACTACATTCACATTTATCATTCCAAACTCGCTGAAGAAATGAGACATTTCATCGCAAATATACTGTTTTTCATAGGTCTTGCTGCTCACGGACAAGACTTTATTTCCATGGCTCAAACGGAATTCGATATGGGACACTTTGAGCAGGCTGATTCTTTGCTGCTGAATAATATGCAGTCAATAAAGGGGGCGGATCAGATAGTTATGTACCGCATTTTGGCACTTAGTAGTCTGAATCAGGAACGTCCACAGGATGCAGAACAGTATATTGGTAAGTTACTAATCGTTGATCCTTATTTTACCGCATATGGAGAAAACCCTCGTTTCGTGGATATTCTGGAACGCCTAAAAAAAGGTAAGACAGTCATTACTACTGCCTCGAAGATAGAAGAAACGACTGAAGAGGTGCCTGTGCCTGTTACACTTATTACAGAGGATATGATTAAAGCATCGGGTGCCCGTACATTGAGTGAATTGCTGATTCTTTATGTTCCTGGAATGTCGGAAATTGGTAGTATAGAAAACAATGTCGCCATGCGAGGTGTGTACGGGCTTACCCAAGAACATATGCTTGTCATGCTCAACGGACACAGATTGAATAGTTATAGTACCAATGCTGAGGCTTTAGACTTCCGTCAGAATTTGGACAAGATAAAACAAATAGAAGTGCTACGTGGTCCGGCATCATCTCTTTATGGAAACGTGGCGTTAACAGCCGTAGTAAATATTATTACAAAAACAGGTTCCGATATGGATGGTGCTTCAGTGATAGCAAAAGCTGGTATTCATAACAGCTATGGAGGTACTATACTGTTTGGCCAAGGAAATCTGAGATCAGATGTCTTCCTGTGGAGTTCCATCTATTCTGCTCGTGGAGAAGTGAGATGGGAAAACGATACAAAACGCTATATTGGCGGATATAATAATAAACCATCATATGATTTCGGAGCTAATGTACGTTGGGGGGAGTTCAAGGTCTCGGCTATAGGGCAGCATGCCAAGACAGTTCCTTATTATAACTTAATTGATATAGGAAATAATTTTTCTTATGATGATTACAGTGCACAGAATGGAGAAAAACCAGGTGTCTCACGTTCAAATGTCCGTATAGATTTGGATTACTCCCATGATTTCGGCAATCTGTCTCTGTCTTTATCTGCGTTTGCTGGTACAGAACGAGTACAAATATATAATGTGCTGGGTGATTCAGTTAACGAACTTTTTTCTGCTGCATTGATATATGTAATGGGATTAAATGGGGTTATATCACCACATACTCGAGGAGTTTGGGAAGCGGTGAATTGGGAAGATTATAGTTTTGGCGGTTCTGCTAACTTGGCTTATAAGTATAAGTTCTCAGACAATATGTTCGGTTCGCTGATGGGTGGTGTGCAGTATGATTATTTTAAACTTTCAGATGCAGCCGTTAAATTGGGATATGACTATGATGATGTGTCACTTTATACAAATCAGATATTTTATGATGGTGATGAGCAGACATTCTCTGGATTTGCACAACTGAAACATAACTTTACCAAAAAATTTATCTTGAACGGTGGTGTGCGTTTCGACCATAAACGAAGAAATAACGGCAGACTTATCAACACATGGTCGCCTCGTGTAGCCTTGATTTATTTGCCAAACAGCGCATGGAGTATAAAAGCTACCTATGCCCATTCGTTCGTTGATGCTCCGTTCCTATACCGGGCTTCTCAGATTAGTTTATTTAGTGGTTCGGAAAATATGGATCCAGAACAGATGGATGCTTTCCAGGTTGGTGCTACACTTAATATCAAACCTGCCAATCTGAAATTTGAATTAAACCTCTTCTCAAATAGTGTGCATGATTTGGTTTTCTTTACAAGTAACGACATTAAAGCTTCTTCAATGTTTGAGAATGCAGGTAAGATTACTATTGGGGGAGCAGAAGGTGTTATTCAGTATAATACAACGAGGACTTTACTGAACTTGAACATGACGTATCAATACCCATTCCGTGTTGAGAATTTCTCATCAACGAATCACAACATCAGTAATGTACCTAAATTTTTACTTAATTTTGTGGGTTCGCAACGTCTATTCTCAAAACCGCGTACTGGCTCGTTTTGGCTACGCGCCAATATGCATATGCAGTCAAAAACCGATTGTCTTGACAATGACATAGTTTATGCTAGAAGAAACGAAGGAGAGAGCTTCGGAACCGTTCCTCAACCTGCAATTGCTATATTCGGTGCCGGTGTAGAATGGCGCTTCCCATTTAAACTTACTGCTTCTGTAGATACATACAACTTGTTTAATACCCGTTATCATATCGGTGGTAAATTACAACAGGGTAATCCTGGTCAAGGATTCAGTTTTATTGGTAAATTAAAGTACGAGTTCTAATTTATACATTATGCTTGATATTAAAGTTATGATTATAACAGCGATGATGACAGGGGCAACAGTAAATGCTGCTGCTACCGACAATTTTAATTATGTAGATGAGCGCTTTGCTGATTTGCAGATGTTGAGATATAGAGTTGATGGTTTTGAAGAGCTGAATCTGAAACAAAAGACTTTTATCTATTATCTGCAGGAGGCTGCGTTATGGGGACGTGATATCCTATGGGATCAGAATTGTAAGTATAACCTGCGCGTTCGCCGTGTACTCGAAGAGGTATATAAAGCTGAGAGCCGCGTGCGTACAGGTAATGAGAGTGATAAAGACGAATTCAACGCTTTCGAAACATATCTGAAGAGGGTTTGGTTCAGTAATGGTATTCATCATCACTATGCATGCGATAAGTTCGTTCCAGGTTTCTCCTCCTCATGGTTTATGCGCAGAGTACATGACTGTGCAGACTCATTCAAAGATGTACAAGGTGGTTTGGACGCATTATTGCAAGAGGTGTGTGATGCTATATTCAATCCTAATATCCTCCAGAAGCGAATCAATCTGGCAGAGGGTGTGGATTTGATAAAGACGTCGGCATCTAACTACTATGAAGGTGTTACTCAGGATGAAGCCGAGGCTTTCTACGAAAAACAAAAAGCTGAAGGTGATGCTCTGCATCCTGTTATGTATGGAATGAATTCCCGATTGGTCAAAGATGCCTCTGGAAAGATATATGAAAAGAAATGGACTGTCAACGGACTCTATGGCAGCGCTATCAAGAATATCATCGATAATCTGTTGCTTGCACGTGAATATGCAGAGGATGAAAAGCAGAAAGAGGTCATTGACTTACTCGTAAAGTATTATAGAACTGGTGACCTGAAAACTTTTGATGATTATAGCATTGCATGGGCACAGAATACAGAACCTATTATTGACTTTGTAAACGGTTTCATCGAGTGTTACGGTGATCCACTTGGTCTGAAATGCTCATGGGAGAGTCTTGTGAATTTCAAGGATCTCGTTGCTACTAAACGTACAGAAACACTGAGTAATAACGCACAGTGGTTCGAAGACCATAGTCCTGTAGATAAAGCTTTCAAAAAAGAGAAGGTGAAAGGTGTAAGTGCGAAAGTTATCAATGCTGCACTGCTGGCTGGTGACCTCTATCCTTCAACAGCTATCGGTATCAACCTTCCGAATTCTAATTGGATTAGAAGGGAATATGGTTCTAAGTCTGTTACAATCGGCAATATCACATACGCATACAACCAGGCTGCAAAGGGTAACGGAATGAGAAATGAATTCGTACTTTCGGATACAGATAAGGAACTGCTTGAGAAATATGCTGATGTGTGCGACGACTTGCATACAGACTTACACGAATGTCTCGGACATGGTTCGGGAAAACTCCTTGACGGAGTGGATCCAGATTCATTGAAAGCATATGGAAGTACTATTGAAGAAGCACGTGCCGACCTCTTTGCTTTGTATTATCTGCCTGATGCAAAACTGGTAGAACTGGGTCTTATACCTAGTCTTGATGCATATAAGGCAGGATATTATGCTCAGATGCAAAACGGGCTGATGACTCAGTTGGTAAGAATACAACCGGGAAAGAATCTGGAGGAGGCTCATATGCGTAATCGTGCCCTGATTGCTCATTGGGCTTTCGAACACGGAAAGGCTGATAATGTATGTGAACTGCTGAAGGTGAACGGAAAGACATACCTGAGAATTAACGACTATCAGAAACTGCGTGTTCTCTTCGGAAAACTACTTTCTGAGATACAACGCATTAAGTCAACAGGTGATTATAAGGGTGCAAAAGCATTGGTAGAAGAATATGGAGTGAAAGTCGATCCCGTTTTGCATAAAGAAGTACTGGAGCGCTATGCCAAACTCAACATTGCTCCATATAAAGGATTTATCAATCCTAAATATACGGCAGTGAAGGATAAGAATGGTAAGATTACTGATGTGAAAGTGTCTTATTCCGAGGGTTATGCTGAACAGATGCTGCGTTACTCAACCAAGTACTCGGCTTTGCCACTTGTAAATGAATAACGAAGTAATCACCGAAATAAAGAAGGAACTCCGTGCCAATATGAACGGTGTGGCATCTGCTGCCATGAGACAGACAGATGACTATCGTGTTAATTTTGGCATCGAACTGCCACGAATACAGCAGATAGCCAGCGAGTTTCCGTCTGAACGTCAGTTGGCACAGACTCTATGGCATGAAAGTGTGCGTGAATGTAAGATCCTCGCCACTATCCTGATGCCAACAACAGATTTTGATGAGGAACTCTGTGATATATGGGTTTCTGAGATAAGAACCGTTGAAATGGCACAAATCTTTGCACTAAACCTCATGCGAAGACTGCCATATGTCAGCAGTAAGGCATTTGAATGGATTTCTGCCGACAATACGATGCTACAGATTACGGGCTACTTCACAATGTGCCATGTGTTGAGGAAGGGAGAAATGAGCGAAAGATCAGAGGAGGAATTGTTTGATCAATTGGCGTGCGATATCAATGCTAGTGACAACAGTCTGAGCAAGGCAGCAGTAAAGACATTACAGATATTTGCCAGTCTGTCAGATGATAATATGAACAAAGCTAAAAAAATGGCTGATTATTTGTTCTAACAAGCAAAAAGACATAATTTTGCGCTGTATTATGAAAATAGTATGATGGAAAAGTCTGCAAAAGATATTCTCGACAGTTATATTGAAGAGCAGGGGAAACGAAAAACCCCTGAACGTCATATTATCTTGGATGTGGTACTGAAAATGGAAGGTCACCATAGTGCAGATGAGATATATGCCATGATGCCGGAGAAAAGTCCGATAAGCAGAGCTACGGTGTTCAGTACCATGAGTCTGTTTGACGAGGTCGGTCTGGTATATAGTCACCAAGTAAACGGCAGGACTCTTTATGAGAATGCCTATAAGGTGGAGCCGCATCACCATTATATATGTAATGGATGCGGTAAGATATGGAACATGAAGAGCAAAACTGTGTTTGAAGCCGCTGCTGCATGTCGTACACCACGTTTCAAAAAACTTCGCAGTTCACTATACATATATGGTTTGTGCGATGCTTGTGTAGCTCGTCTATATCGTCTGAAGAAGAAGATGGAGAAGGAGAGAGAAGCAAAGATGACTCGTGAAGAAAAACGCTTTGCCCGTATCGATGCAGAACTGAGCGAAGCAGCAAAATGGATTAATAATATAAAATAAATAAAACAGATGAAAGTTGATGTTCTTTTAGGTCTCCAGTGGGGAGACGAAGGCAAAGGAAAGGTAGTAGACGTATTAACTCCACGCTATGATGTAGTAGCGCGATTCCAAGGTGGTCCGAATGCAGGACACACATTGGAGTTTGAAGGACAGAAATATGTTTTGCGTTCCATTCCTTCTGGCATATTCCAAGGTGATAAAGTAAATATTATAGGTAATGGTGTCGTTTTGGCTCCAGACCTCTTCATGGATGAGGCTAAAGATCTGGAGAAGAGCGGACACTCACTCCACGGACGTCTTCACATTTCCAAGAAGGCACACCTTATCATGCCAACTCACCGTCTGCTTGATGCAGCATATGAGGCAGCAAAGGGTAAGAATAAGGTAGGAACAACGGGAAAAGGCATTGGCCCTACTTATACTGATAAGACAAGCCGTAATGGACTCCGTGTAGGCGATATCCTTTGTGATTTTGAGAAGAAATATGCTGAACACAAAGCACGTCATGAGAGTATCCTCAAGTCGCTGAATTACACAAATTACGATATCACTGAGGTGGAGAAGAAATGGATGGAGGGTATTGAATACCTGAAACAGTTCCCTCTCGTTGACAGTGAACATGAAATCAACAAACTCCTGAAGGCAGGAAAGAGTGTACTTTGTGAGGGCGCTCAGGGTACTATGCTCGATGTTGATTTCGGTTCATATCCATTCGTTACTTCATCAAATACAATTTGTGCCGGTGCATGTATTGGTCTTGGAATTGGTCCTAATAAAATTGGTGATGTATTCGGCATCATCAAGGCATACTGCACACGTGTGGGTGCAGGTCCATTCCCAACAGAACTCTTCGATGAAACCGGAAATACTATCCGTAATATTGGTCATGAGTATGGTGCTGTGACAGGACGTGAACGCCGTTGTGGTTGGATAGACCTCGTTGCACTGCGTTATGCTATCATGGTAAGCGGTGTTACAAAACTGATTATGATGAAGAGCGACGTTCTTGATGGATTCGAAACAATTAAGGCTTGTACTGCATACAAACTGAACGATGGAACCATCACTCGTGACTTCCCATACGATATCAGTGACGGTACTGTAGAACCAGTTTACGAGGAACTCCCAGGATGGAATACCGACCTGACTAAGATAACCAGCGAGTCTCAGTTCCCAAAGGCATTCAGCGATTATATTGCTTTCCTTGAGAAGGAACTCGAAACTCCTATTACTATCGTTAGTGTTGGTCCTGACCGCGAACAAACTATAGAACGCAAGTAATAATAACTATTCAATCCCTTGAAGCGAGTATTTACTCTGATATGCCTGTGCTTGATAGCAATATCAGCACTTCCATCATCGCGTAACTTGCGTGATGCCAAATCTATTGCGGCTGCTTTTGCAAAACAAACAGTTGGGTTTGTTTCTTGCGAAGATGACGATTTCATCGCAGTAGGAACGGAAGGGAAACGCTTGTTAATGGGATTGAGCAGTTCGACATCAGATTATTATATTCTGAATATCTCGAATGGAAACGGATATGTTATCGTAAGTGGTGACGACCGTTTCCGTGATGTTATTGGATATAGTACTACAGGACACTTTTCAACTGAGACAGCACCTACTGCTCTGACCCATCTCCTATCTACTCTTTCTGCAGAGATGCAGGCAGCCAAGGAATATTACGACGAGAATGGTATCACTACCGTTGAATCTTGTCGAAGTTTATTAACGTCTGCAAATAGCATAGCGCCATTAATCAAGACCCATTGGTGTCAGGGATATCCATTTAATTATCAGGTACCTGTAGATTATTCTGGCAATCCTTCTATGTATCATGGTAAAGCTTCAGTAGGTTGTGTTGCTTTAGCTATGGCTCAGGTGATGAACTATTGGAAATACCCTTCCAGAGGACAAGGCGGAACATATACAAATACAAACTATTCACAAGTTTCTGTAAACTTTAGTGAACAGACATATAACTGGGATAATATAGCTAAAGAGTATGGTAATTATCAGGATGATGATGGTGTTGTGAAGACAGGACAATACACACAGAGTCAGGCTGATGAGGTAGCCAAGATATGCTATCAAATAGGTGTTGCCGTTGATATGATATGGAATGTTGATGGATTGGGAAGCTCAGGTACTGTAGAAGATTACATACCAAGAGCTTTTGTTAATCAGTTTGGATACAATAAATATGCAAAAATCCGACTTCGTGATGTTTTAGGAGTTGAGGAGTTTCAGAAAGAGATAATCGACGATCTTTCCGCTGGCAGACCTGTTATTTTTAATGCAATAACTATTTCAGGTGGAGGTCATTCGTTTATCTTGGATGGATATGATGCTTCCACTGATATGTTTCATGTGAATTGGGGGTGGCAAGGGAAGGATAATGGGTATTATGCCATTTCAGTGCTTAAACCAGCATCAACTAACATGGGTAACTTTGTTTTTAATCAAAACGCTGTGTTAGGTGTTCAACCAACTGAAGAGGATTTTGGCTACCACCCTACGATATTTGGCTGTAAACTAACTCTCGATAGGACATCAATATCCAAAGGCGAAAATCTTAAGGTGGTTATCGATACCATTTTTAATTACGATTGTTTTTTCGATGGCGAAGTTGGTCTTGCAGTATATGACTCTAATGGCGAACTGAAACTGGATAATATTAATGCAAAGATCAATCTGGGTTATTACTACATAAATGCCTCCTGCTATTCGCCTACTTTCCCTCGTTCTATGACAGCTGGTACATATACCATGCGAATGGTAATGAAGGACTCAGATGGTACAATCTATCCGTTACCTGCAAAATATGGGAATACGGAAAGTTGGACAGTGACAGTTTCATCAAGCACTCCACAGGGAACGGTGACATTTGTTGCCGACCCTCCTGTTGCTACTGGTATAGAAGATGTTGAAATCACATCTGCCGACACACAACAGAAATCCGCTGGTGATGATGCATGGTACACTCTTACAGGCACTCGTGTAGCACAGCCTGGAAAGGGTATTTACATTCGCAACGGGAAGAAATACGTATTCCGTTAATCTTTCAATAACTCAATATAGAGTTTTATTGCCTCTTCTATCTCGCTTATTTTTATGAATTCATCTGCGGTATGTGAACGTGCCGATTCGCCCGGACCGAGTTTCAGTGACGGAAATTTCATTAGTGCCTGATCACTCAGAGTAGGACTGCCAAATGGTTTCAGTCCTTTCTTCTTGCAACGCACAACGAAGGTGTGGTCTTCGGGTATATGCGATGAACCCAGTCGGAAACTTCTTGCTTTCAGTTCCGATTTCATGTTCTTCTGGAAATAATCGAATAGCTCTTCGTTTGAGTAGAATTCATTGCTGCGCACATCTATAGTAAACGTACATTCTGCAGGAATCACATTATGCTGGGTTCCTGCGTTTATGATGGTTACAGTCTGTTTTACCGGTCCCAGCAAGTCACTCTGCTTAGAAAACTGCCATGTGCTGATCCATTGGATATCCTGCATAGCACGATAAATTGCGTTGTCTCCTTCGTTACGAGCTGCATGTCCCGCCTTTCCATGAGCTGTGGCATCAATTACCATCAGCCCCTTTTCTGCTATTGCTGGTTGCATGCCAGTGGGTTCACCTACGATCGCAAATGAAATAGTTGGCAGCATAGGCAGAACACTTTCAATGCCGTTCTTTCCGCTTACCTCCTCCTCACATGAAGCAAGATATACAAGGTTGAATCCCTTATGAGACAGCTCATTTTCAAAAGCCAAGAATACTTGCAAGAGGGATACAAGACCGCCGCCGCAGTCGTTTGCTCCCAAACCATATAAGGTGTCTCCCTCCAATGTCGGAACGAACGGATTGTGCTTCCAGTCTGCAACAGGTTTTACAGTATCTATGTGTGCATTCAACAATATAGTAGGTCGTTTAGAATCAAAGTCTGACGACTGACTCCACACATTATTTCCATGTCGTTGAGTAGCGAGTCCTTTCGACTTCATATATGATTCCATGATGTCAGCAGCCTTGCTCTCATCTCTGCTTATGCTTGGCGTTGAAATCAATTGTTTTAACAATTCTACGGCCTCTAAAGTTGTTTTACTGTACTCCATTTTGTGCTATTCATAAAATTTAGCACCAAAGGTAAGAGTTTTTCCTTATAAAAGTCTTACCTTTGCGCTGATTTTTACGCAGTCAAATTAAAAAGTACAAATATAATCAATGGCACAACAGGAGGATATTTTCAAGAAAGTGGTAAGCCACTGTAAGGAATATGGTTTTGTATTTCCGTCTTCTGAGATATACGATGGTCTCGGAGCAGTTTATGATTATGGACAGAACGGTGTTGAGTTGAAAAACAACATCAAGCAGTATTGGTGGCAGTATATGGTACTTCTGCACGAGAATATCGTGGGTATCGATTCTGCAATCTTCATGCACCCGACTATATGGAAGGCAAGTGGACACGTAGATGCTTTCAACGACCCACTTATCGACAATCGCGACTCAAAAAAACGTTATCGTGCAGATGTTCTTATCGAAGAACAGATTGCTAAGTACGATGACAAGATTGAGAAGGAAGTAGCTAAGGCTCGTAAGCGTTTTGGTGATGCTTTCGATGAGGCTCAGTATCGTGCTACCTCTCCTCGCGTTCTTGAGGAGACAGCTAAGCGTGACGCTCTTCACCAGCGCTATCAGGATGTGATGAATGCACCTGGAGGCATTGACCTCGAAGGTTTGCGTCAGATTATCATTGACGAAGAGATAGTTTGTCCTATTTCCGGTACTCGCAACTGGACAGATGTACGTCAGTTCAACCTTATGTTCAAGACTGAGATGGGTGCTGCTGCTGAAGGTGCAAGCACTATCTACCTGCGTCCAGAAACTGCACAGGGTATCTTCGTAAACTACCTGAACGTACAGAAGACTGGTCGTATGAAACTCCCATTCGGTATAGCGCAGATTGGTAAGGCTTTCCGTAATGAAATCGTAGCTCGTCAGTTCATCTTCCGTATGCGTGAGTTCGAACAGATGGAGATGCAATTCTTCGTAAAACCTGGTACAGAACTTCAGTGGTTTGACGAGTGGAAGAAACGTCGTATGGCTTGGCATCAAGCTCTTGGATTCGGTGCTGAGAACTACCGTTTCCATGATCATGATAAGTTGGCACACTATGCTAATGCTGCAACTGATATTGAATTCAAGATGCCATTCGGTTTCAAGGAGGTAGAGGGTATCCACTCTCGTACTAACTTCGACCTTTCTCAGCATGCTAAATACTCAGGCAAGAAGATTGAGTACTTTGACCCAGAAGAGAATAAGTCATACACTCCATACGTTATTGAAACAAGTATAGGTGTTGACCGTATGTTCCTTTCTGTCATCTGCCATAGCTATTGCGAAGAACATCTCGAAGGTGGTGATGTACGTACTGTATTGCGTTTACCTGCAGCACTTGCTCCTATCAAATTGGCTGTGTTCCCACTTACTAAGAAAGATGGTCTGCCAGAGAAAGCTCGTGAAATTATCGACGAACTCAAATTCCACTTCAACTGCAAGTACGAGGAGAAGGATCAGATTGGTAAGCGTTACCGTCGTCAGGATGCCATCGGTACTCCATTCTGTGTAACTGTTGACAACCAGACACTGGAAGACAATACCGTAACTCTTCGTTATCGCGACACAATGGAACAGAAGCGTGTTGCTATCAGCGAATTGCGTGGAATCATAGAAGACCAGGTAAGCATTCCAAGTCTCTTGAAGAACTTGAAATAATATATAATTATGTCAAAACTCTCGTATATAGCTCTTCTCAGTTGCGTTCTTTCGCTGATTCTGTTCTCATGTTCAAAGAATGAGAGCGAGGCTGGTGAATACGACAACTGGCAGGCTCGTAATCAAGTATACGTTGATTCTATTGCCCGTCTTGCTCAGCAAGGTACGAATAAATGGACTCGTGCACTTGTATATTATATTCCAAAGGAATATGCTGATGCTAATCCTGGTAATAATAATATATATGTGTATGTGCAGAAACTCCAGGCTGGATATGGAACTGTGAAATCTCTTTATTCCGATTCAGTTCGTGTGTTCTACAGAGGACGTTTAATTCCTTCAAGGAGCTACCCCGAGGGGCATGTGTTCGGACAGAGTTTTACGGAGAAATCTATATACGAGATAGACGAGAAGACAGCTGTTCCAACACTTTTGGCAGTCAGTCAGAATGTACCCGGATTCTGTCAGGCTTTGCAAGACATGGTGGAGGGGGAAATATGTCACATGGTTATCCCTTACTATGTAGGTTATGGAAGCAACAGTTCCAGTACGTACTCAAATATTCCCGACTACTCAACACTTATCTTCGATGTGAAACTCGTTAAGGTATATGCCCGAGGCGAGAATACCAGTTGGAGATAATATAGTTCAGTATAAGCAAACAACAAGCCCAACCTTCTGTAGGTTGGGCTTGTTATTTATATAAGTATGTGAATTATTTCACGTTTCCTACTTTGATAAGGTATTCAGCAATCTGTACTGCGTTCAGTGCTGCACCCTTCTTAATCTGGTCACCGCTAAGCCAGAATGTAAGACCGTTTTCGTTTGCGAGATCCTTGCGTACACGACCTACATATACATCGTCCTTACCGGCTGTGAACAGTGGCATTGGGTACTTCTGAGTCTTTGGGTCGTCGATGAGTGTTACGCCGTCAGCTGCTGCGATAGCTGCCTGAGCCTCTTCTACAGAGATAGGCTTTTCTGTTTCTACCCATACAGCCTCGCTGTGAGCACGAAGTGAAGAGATACGAACGCACATAGCAGAACACTTAGCATCTGTGTGCATAATCTTACGAGTTTCGTTGAACATCTTCATCTCCTCTTTTGTATATCCGTTGTCCTGGAATACGTCAATCTGTGGAATTACGTTGTATGCCAACTGATATGCAAACTTATTAACTGTTGGTTCTTTGCCCTCTACGATTTCCTTGTACTGCTGCTGCAGTTCTGCCATAGCAGCTGCACCGGCACCACTGGCACTCTGATAACTTGCTACGTGAATGCGAGTGATGTGACTTAGTTTTTCGATTGGTTTAAGTACCACAACCATCATGATAGTTGTACAGTTAGGATTTGCGATGATGCCGCGTGGGCGGTTCAGAGCATCCTCGGCGTTGCACTCAGGCACAACCAATGGCACATCGTCGTCCATACGGAATGCACTTGAGTTGTCAATCATCACAGTACCAAACTTAGTAATGTCCTCAGCAAATTCTTTGCTAGTTCCAGCTCCAGCACTGGTAAATGCGATGTCAATACCCTTGAAGTCATCGCCATGCTTCAGCAGTTTTACTTCATATTCCTTACCTCTGAAGGTGTATTTTGTGCCGGCACTACGGCTTGAACCAAACAAAACTAATTCATCGATAGGGAAGTTTCTCTCATCAAGTACACGGAGAAATTCCTGTCCTACAGCGCCGCTTGCGCCAACAATTGCTACTTTCATATTATATATTGTTTAAAATTTGCGCGCGAAGGTACGACATTTCTATGAATAAATCACTAACTTTGCGCTCAAAATTGAAATCTACACCCTTAGGTTCTCCCTCACTCCGAATTCTAGAGGTGTCTAAAGTTCAAGCATATGACAAAAAACCTATATTTACTTCTTCTTGCTGTAGCACTCCTGACAGCGTGCCGAAGCAGCAAGAAGGCTACAGAAACTACATCTGTTACTGGACCTCAGACATCAGTCATTACAGAACAGACTCAAGACAATTCAGGAGCAATCACTGCTCAGACCAATATGACTGCTCATGTTCGTGTTAAACTGAAATACGATGGCAGCAACATAGGCACCAGCGGCACTCTTCGTATGCGTAAAGGAGAAGTAATTCAGCTCGCGCTCGTAGATCCTATCCTCGGAATCTCTGAAGTAGGTCGCATGGAGATAGACCCTAACTCTATTCTGCTGATTGACAGGTATAACAAACGTTATGTTGTGCTGACATACGATGACTTGAACCGATATTCAAATCGTGGAATAGACTATCAGACTATTGAAAACTATTTCTGGCAGCAGGCAACACGAGAGGATACAGACCAACTGCAGTTTCACTTCCCTCTTGGCAGAAAAACTGTAGAACTGACACTTAACCTCTCCAGCAAAAACGACAAATCCGACTGGGAAGCTCATACAGTTCCTTCGTACAAGTATGACCAGGTTTCTGCCGAAGAACTCTTTAAAAGCCTCTCCGACTTCTAATGCGTATTATTAGCCGACATACTACACTTGGTTCGTTTGGGCATTCCAGACTGGCTACAGCATACAAACTGATATGTTTCTGTATGCTCTTTCTTGTGTGTCTTTCCGTATCTACTCCTGTAGCGGCACAGCGACGAAAGACTGCTACAACTCAGAAGTCTTCCGCCAGGAAGTCTTCTGCGAAGAAGGTAGATAAAAAAACACAACTTCGCAATGCCAAGAAGGAAGCTGAGCGCAAACGAAAACTCGAACAGGAGCGTGCTAAGCAGTTGGCTAAGAATATTAAGGCAAACCTCGACAGTGTGCTTGTCATAAACGGCAAGATGAACCGTCAGCAGCGTTCCATCGATAGCCTGAGTGTGGAGATAAAGACTTTGCAGGCAAATATCGACTCTATGTCTGCCGAACTTTCGCGTCTTGAAGCACAGCTGGAACTCCGTCGTAAGCAATATGCGCGTTCCCTTATGCAACAGCGTAAGCAGCAGACTGTGCAACAGCGTCTTACCTTTATTTTCTCTGCTGATAACTTCGCACAGATACTCCGCCGTATGCGATACATTCGCGAATACACTACCTATCAGCGTGCGCAGGGAGAACTGATACAGGAGAAACAACTCGAAGTCAATAATGCACGTAATAAGTTGTTAGGTGCTCAGGCAGCTATGAAGATGAATCTTGGCACTATGGAGTCTCATCAGAAACAACTTGCCCGTCTGAAGTCTAATTGTGAGTCGAAGGCAACCCTTCTAAATAAGAACCTCGATTTGGTAAATAAGCAGATTGCTGAATACCAGAAACGTGAACAGCAACTGAGCAATCAGATTGAAAAACTGATTCAGGAGGAGATTGAAGCAGAACGTCGTCGTCGTGCTGAGGCAGAGCGTCGTCGTCAGGAGGAAGAAGCCCGCAGAGCTGCTCAGGCTGCCAACAATACCAAGACTTCTAAGAAGAGCAGTAAGAGTTCCTCTTCTTCATCTTCAACAGCGGATAAGGGTACAAAAGTTGAGAAGTTCAGATATTCAGAATATAACGATAAACTGAGTAGCAGTTTCACTGCCAACAAGGGTCGTTTGCCAATGCCTATCACTGGTGGATTCAACATAACCCGCCACTTCGGTATGTATAATGTACAGGGCTTGCGCAATGTAACTCTAAACAGTAAGGGTATCGATATTCGTGGTCAGCAGGGTGCTATGGCGCGTGCAATATTCGATGGCGAAGTAAGTAGCATATTCCAGTATGGCTCTACTTACATAGTTATGTTGCGTCATGGCAGTTACATAAGTGTTTATTCAGGTTTGAAGAGTGTGTCGGTTCGCAAGGGACAGAAGGTGAAAACAAAAGACACCCTTGGTGTTGTAGGAGCCGACCCGGATGGACATTACACATTGCATTTCCAGTTGCGTCGCGAGAGCACATTGCTCAATCCTGAACACTGGGTACGCTAAACTCGCACCCGCAATACCTCTGATTATAGAAACCGTTTTCCTTCAGCAACTGATTCCTGCGTTCCTGAAGACCTCCCTTGCGCCAGTTTCTGGAGTCAAAACGCACATCACCTCCGACATGTTCTGCAGCCCACTCTCCGGCTTCTGTAATCTGTTCGAGCGACTTCCATCTACTCGATGCCAAAGTGGTGGTGAATTCCTGCAAACCCAGTTCTTTGCATTTCTGTGCAGAACGGAGCAATCGGTATTTAAAACACATAAGACAACGTTTTCCCCTTTCAGGTTCCTTTTCGTAACCCTTCACAAAATCCAACCAAGCCTGATGGTTGTAGTCATCGTCTATAATCCTCAGACCTAATTTCTCGGCATATCTCGTTATCTCCTGTTTTCTTATTGTGTATTCTTCCTCTGGAAAGATGTTAGGATTGCAATAGAAGATAGTAGGGCGCACTCCATTAGCAAGCATCCATTCGAGTATGGCACTCGAACAGGGCGCACAACAAGAATGCAATAATACCTCCTTTTCCATCAACTATCAACTATTATCTATTATCTATTATCTATCAACTCTAACCCCTAACCTCTAACCTGTCATTTTTTATCAACTCCAGCAGTCGGCTTACTGCCTCTGCTTCGGGTATATTCTTTTCGATACACTGCTTACCCTTGTACAGACTGATTTTGCCTACTCCGGCACCTACATAACCATAGTCGGCATCAGCCATCTCGCCTGGACCGTTTACGATACATCCCATGATACCTATCTTCAGTCCTACGAGGTGTTTGGTAGCTTCCTTTATTTTCGCAATAGTCTCTTCCAGATTGTACAGAGTGCGACCGCAACCAGGACAGGAAATATATTCTGTTTTTACGAACTTAACTCTTGCAGCCTGCAGTATTGAATCGGCAAGGTCAGTGAGTTTTTCTTTCGAGAATCCCTCGTTCTTGATTTCCAATTTATGTGCCAATCCATCGATGAAAAGAGCTCCTGTAGCCATAGCAGCCTTCAGTTGCAAGTCCTCCCATTTACCTTCGTTGAGGCTCAGAGTCACTGTGTCGTCCTTGATGGTTGCCTTAGCCTCTTCCCTTATCTTAGCACAGTCAGGAATCATCTCCACCAGTTTTTGGGCAACAGGGATTTCCTTCTCCGGAGCTTCCGACAGACTTACTCTTATCGTGTCGCCTATGCCCTCACAGAGCAGGGCACCAATGCCCACAGCACTCTTTATTCTGCCGTCTTCGCCTTCTCCTGCTTCAGTCACTCCGAGGTGCAGTGGAAAAGCCATCCCTTCCTTCTCCATCTCGCTTACGAGCAGTCGTACAGTGCGAACCATTACGACGGTGTTGCTTGCCTTGATTGAGATAACTACATTGCTGAAATTTTCCTTTACACAGATACGGAGGAACTCCATACACGACTCCACCATACCTGCTGGAGTATCGCCATAGCGCGACATGATGCGATCCGACAGCGAACCGTGATTCACTCCTATGCGGATAGCAGTATTGTGCTGCTTGCAGATATTCAGGAAAGGTACGAACCGACTTTCGATTTTCTTGATTTCATCGGCATATTCCTCGTCTGTATATTCCAGGCTCTTGAATGTGCGGGCGGGATCTACATAATTGCCTGGATTGATGCGAACCTTCTCACATATTGTAGCTGCTGTATCAGCCACAGCTGCGTTGAAGTGTACATCAGCCACCAATGGAACATCATAGCCGGCAACTCGCAAACCATCTTTTATGTTTTGCATATTCTGTGCCTCACGCTGTCCCTGAGTGGTGAAACGCACTATCTCACCACCGGCATCAACTATTCGCATTGCCTGAGCCACACTGCCCTCAGTATCCATTGTCGAGGTATTTGCCATCGACTGAATGCGGATAGGGTTCTTGCCGCCTATCTTCACATTGCCTACGACAACCTCGCTGCTCTTCCTTCTTGTGTACATGGTTTTTCCTTTTGGAGCCGCTTCGACATAACGATATTTCGATATATCGATATGACGACAAAGATTAGCGGCTTAACACTTAAACTTATATTTCACTTCCTTAAGTTCTGCATTTGCCTTTTCAATCTTCTTGCAAAGTCCCTTCTTGTAGTCGGCAAACTTCTCGGCAAGAGCTTCGTCGGCAAGAGCCATCATCTCCACAGCGAGGATGGCAGCATTCAGAGCGCCGTTGATAGCTACTGTAGCTACAGGAATTCCCGGAGGCATTTGCATGATTGAGAACACAGCATCCATTCCATCGAGCACACTGCCTTTGATGGGTACTCCGATAACTGGCAGAGTAGTGCTTGCTGCGATTACTCCTGGCAGAGCTGCTGCCATTCCTGCACCAGCGATGATTACCTTGATGCCGCGCTCCTTTGCTCCCTTTGCAAACGCCTCTACTGCGTCTGGTGTTCTGTGAGCTGACAATGCGTTCATCTCGAATGGGATTTGCATCTCATCCAAAAACTGTGCTGCTTTCTCCATAACGGGCAGGTCGCTTGTGCTGCCCATGATAATTGAAACGATTGGTGTCATATTTTCAGTTTTTAAATTACATCCAAGCCAATAGGATAAATACCAGTGAGCAGACAAAGCCTATGCCGAAGCCTACCAACACCTGAGCCAGCGAGTGTTGTCTCAGTATGATGCGGCTTGTGCCTACTGCTCCGCTCAGTATGATTAGTCCGCAGGTGTACCATAGCGGATTGAAATAGAACAGATTGCTGAATGCCAGCAGCGCTCCTACCAGACCTCCCATGCCCACCATGTGGGTGCTCACCTTCCACCAGGCATTTATGAAAACACAGATAATCTGTGATACGAATGCTGCCATCACAATGCCTCTTACGAACATAGCCACATTCATCCTTGTCATCAGCATCAGACAAACCGTATAACTGCAGATAGTCAGCATATAGGGCATGTGTCGGTGTTCGCGGTGCGACATCTGCATGTGTGTCCATTGCATCACCATTCTGAAAATGTTGATTCCCAGTTGTGGGATGAGCACAGTGAAGATAAACACCATGAACAGAATGAAAAGTCTGTAGGGCAGAGGCAGCAGTTGCAGGTAGCTACAGAAAAACAGCACGACGAGAACCCATAGCGGAGTATAGAAAGGCGAAAACACTATAGATAGTGTCTTGGCTATTTGCATCAGGCGTTTCTCTGTCATAAGCTTAAACGTTTTTGTACTGGTGGAATACCCATTTCATCGCGATATTTTGCCACAGTACGTCGTTTTATATTGATTCCCTGCTTGCTGAGCAGTTCTGCTATTTGTCCGTCTGCCAGCGGAGCAGTCTTGTCTTCTGTTTCTATGAGTTGCTTAATTGCACTCTTCGTCTTGTCAGCATCGAGAGTCTCCCCTTGTGCGTTTATTCGCGACTGCTTGAAGAAGAATGTGAGCGGATAGATATGTCCGTCAATCATGCAGTGCTTGCTGTTTCTCACTCTCGACACGGTGGAAATGTCGAATCCTGCCTTCTCAGCCACATCCTTCAGAATGAGCGGTTGCAGGTCGTCAGGGTCTTGAGTCTGGAAAAACTGCTTCTGCAGAGCGATGATAGCATTCATAGTCTTCAGCAGAGTATTGTTTCTCTGTCGCACAGCCTCGATGAAGAGTTTTGCAGAGTCAATCTTATTGCGAGTATAGGTCACGAAATCCTGTTCGCTCCTGCTAAGTTTGCGTTCAGTCTGCTCGTAAGCCTTGAGTTGGTTTACATACTCTCGGTTTATGCGCATAGTGGGCAGTTCTCCGTTGTTCAGTCGGCAACTGATTTGTCCGTTTTCGTCGGTTTCAACGATGAAATCGGGCACTGCTGTGCTCACCCTGTCGCGTGCCGACTCCGTCAGAGCCAGTCCTGGGTGCAGATTCAGTTTCTTCAGTTCGTCGAAGATGAGTTTCAGTCTTGCCGGTGAAATATTCAGCAGTCTCGAAAGCTTCTCCGTATTATTGTTTACGAACAGTTCGTAGTGGTCGGCCACGATGGTTCTGCCTTCCTCCAGCAGGAAATACTTATCGCCCAGCAGATGTTCCTTATCGTTCATCTTGCGGTCAATCTGCAACAGCAGACACTCTCTCGTGTCCCTTGCTCCTATGCCGGCAGGGTCGAACTGCTGCAGCACCTTCAGCGCCTCCTCCAGTTCCTCCTCGGTAGTTTCTATGTTGTGCTGAAACAGCATTTCATCGGCAATTCGGTACAGAGGATTCTCGATGAAACCGTTGTCGTTGAGCGAATTTATCAGATATTCCACCAATGTGCGCTGGTGAGCAGTCAGGTCGAAATCAACCAGTTGTTCCATCAGACTATCCACGAACGACACCGTTTCTCCTATCACATACTCCTGCTTATCCTCCCCACTGCCATTCTGGCTATACACGGGCAACTCATCAGAATCGTACTGGTCATCATAGTTGCTGTTATTCCCATACTCGTCTGAATACTCAGAATCTTCCTCCCCTTCGGGGTTGGGGGCTTCCCTTTCGTCATCGTATATCTCCCCATCGGAGTCGGCGGCTTTCCTTTCATCATCATATTCCTCCCCTTCGTGGTCGGGAGCTACTCCTGTCTCCAGGGTGATATTATCAATGGCTTCGTCCTTCACCCTCTGTTCCAGTTCGACAATAGGCAGTTCCAGCAACTTTGTCGTCATAAGTTGCAGTGGCGACAACTTCAGCAGCTGCGCCTCCGTCTGTACCTGATATTGTCTCTGTTCCAGTGCCATTTACGGGCGCGAAGTTACAATATTTTCACGACATAGAAACTTTTCTCCGAGAATAAACGAAAAAATAAATTTGAAACATTTGGAAAGTCGTGTATAAAAAAACTTTTTCTTGCCTATGAAGTTTATGTTCATGAGTTGTGAACATAAGTTCATAAGTTATGAACATAAGTTCGTAAGCCGTGAACATAAGTTCATAAGTTATGAACATAGAATTATTCTCGATGAAAAAGAAATTTCTGCGTGTTTTATCAAGAATTAGAGAATTGTTTATTGCTTTATGCTTTTTTAGATTTTTGAATGATTTCTCTTGAGAAGCGATAAGGAAAGGATGAAAATTATTTGGCAGTTTGAATTTAAAAGTGTAGTTTTGCAGCAAGAATTGAGTAAAATTGCAGCAAGAATTGAGTAAAATTGCAGCAAGAATTGAGTAAAATTTGTATAATAAATAGTTTAAAATCAAATATATGAAATATGTACGCAGGCAGTTCGATCTGTTAAAAGAACGGATATTGGAACCTCGTAAGTTTATGCAAGTATTGGCTGGACCCAGACAAGTGGGAAAATCAACACTTGTGGAACAGGTGTTGGAACAGATTGAAATTCCTCGTGTGATAGAGGTGGCTGATAGCGTTGATCCTAATGATTTAGACTGGATTCACCGGGTGTGGGAAGCTGCTCGTACCACGATGATGCTTCGTGGAAATGAAGAGTTTTTGCTCGTGATTGATGAAGTACAGAAGATTGACAATTGGAGTGAAGGGGTGAAAAGAGAATGGGATGCAGACTCGCGAAATAAAGTGAATATTAAAGTTGTATTGCTTGGAAGTAGCCGTCTATTGCTGAAAAAAGGACTGACTGAATCTCTGGCAGGACGCTATGAACTAATTAGAATGCCTCATTGGAGCTATCGGGAGATGCAGGATGCTTTTGGGATGAACTTGGATGAGTATATTTATTTTGGAGGCTATCCAGGTCCTGCTCATTTGATACATAACGAACGCCGATGGAGGAAGTACATAAAAGATTCATTGGTTACCCCTGCAATCGAGAAAGATGTGATAATGACGTCAAATATTTACAAACCTGTTCTAATGAAGCAACTGTTTGAATTGGGGTGTAGCTATTCGTCTGAGATACTGTCATTGACCAAACTGATAGGACAATTACAGGATGCTGGAAACGTGACGACGCTGGCATCTTATCTGGAAATTTTGAAGCAGTGCTCTTTATTAACAGCCATACAAAAATATGCTAAGGAAGATGCTCGCAAACGCGGTTCAATTCCAAAATATCAAGTTTATAATAATGCCTTGTTGACTGCCTACAAGGGTCGTGGTTTCTTTACCGACAGGAGCGATCCAAATGCATGGGGACGATGGGTTGAGAGTGCCGTGGGCTCATATTTGCTTAGCATGGCTGAAGAGTTAGACTATAATGTTTACTATTGGCGAGAATCATCAAGAATAAAAGGTGAAAAAGACAAAGAGGTAGATTTCATCATCGCTGGTGATAATGGTATAACAGCAATAGAAGTGAAAAGTGGTCGCAGGGGAATGAATTCGGGACTTCCTGCTTTTGTGGAAGCTTTCGCTCCCAAGCGGGCCTTTATTGTAGGAACTGGCGGGGTAAGTTTGGAGGATTTCCTCAGTTGCGATCTTGAAACATTATTGTAAAGCGGCACAGGTAAGTTTTGTATATAACCCATGAATTGAGTGACATTCTCGTATCAACAAATTCAGTGTGAGATATCTCTTCCGAAATAAGACATTTTCTGCGCAGAAATGATATGAAAGAGGCTGGATTTAAAAATTTTTGCAAAAAACATTGTTTATAATACAAATACTCCATACTTTTGCAATTCCAACCTTGGAGATCATGAATATGTTTAAAGCCGATATTTTAACAATTGGGGGGGGTATTTCTGACAGCATAGTTAGAAACCTCTACATTGTATAATATATAAGAACGTGTGAAGAGTCGTCGGACTCTTTGCACGTTTTTCGTGTTTATACCTACTCATGTTGCTGATAGACAGATACAACTAACTAAATTTTTATATTAACTTTTTACTAACTAAATTTTCTTTTTCTATGAAACGAAAACTACTTTTGGCATTCTGTGCCCTATTGCTTGGGTGGAGTAATGCGAGTGCACAATGGACAGATGTAACATCAACTTACATCACCAATGCAGATTTAAAGAGTATTGCAGCTAACAGTACGACAAATGGAGAGCTTTGGCCTGTTTATACATCAGGTAGAACAGGTAATACGCAACATCCCAAAGATTGGTATTTACACACAAATGGTACTACAAATCACAATGGTGGTGGTAATTATTTTGAATGTTGGGCTACAAATCAAGGTGTAAAGCGTTGGACATTATTCCAAAATATTACACTTCCTGCCGGTAAGTATAAGTTGACTGGTCAATATAGTACCAATGAAAATCGCGGCATCATCAAGACTGTTGTTATTACTCCTCATCATACTTATTTTTCTCCCGGTATAACAACTGGAAACTGGGGCTCTTGGGGATCTGAGACAGCAGAATTCACACTATATGATGAATCAACTGTTCGTATAGGTATGATTTCTACTAATTTCGCACAGAATCATGGATTTACATTGGAAACAACTGGTGCAAAACAGCTTCTAGCTGACGTTATTTCAGAAGCTTCTGCATTGAGTATTTCAACTACAGATGCACAGGCAGTTTATGACAGTGGCTCTTCAACTGATGATGATTATCGTTCTGCAGCTAAGACTTTGCACGATGCTGTTATTGAATACAAAATAGCACATGCAGATTCTTCCAATCCAGTAGATATGACTGATTATATAAGCAATCCAAGTTTTGAGGGCGTAGGTGGTGCAAATCCCGTAGGTGGTAATTATGCAGTAGCAGCAAGTGGTTGGACTGCTCCTTCTGTCACTGATGGAAAGATATATTCAGCAACAGAAAATACTTATCTTATTACAAATAATACAGAGGATGGTTTTTACTATATAAATCTGTGGAATAATTCTGCTACTACATATTCTGTAAAACAGACTTTGGCTAACCTTCCTGCTGGACGATATATCTTGTCTGCTAAATATGCTTCTGATGCGAATAACACAGCTTCATTGTATATGGGAGAAACAACATCACCAATTACAGCTCAAAACAAATCAACTTTTGTTGCTGGATCTGTAACATATGACCTTGCATCAGATGGTGATGTCGAAATAGGAATGACCTCAAGTTCATGGATGAAAGCCGATGGTTTTACTTTGTCATATGTAGGAGATCCATTAGCAGCAGCACGTAAAGCATGGAACGATGCACACGATGCAGCAATTGCAGCACGCGATAATGTCCTATATGCTTATGTTACAGGTACAGAAAAAACAAATCTTATTACGGAAATAAACAAAACAGAACCTACAACAATTTCTGGTTATGAAACTGCAACAGAAGCTTTGAACAATGCAAAGTCTGCTTTTACTGCTGCAAAGACAAACTATGATGCTCTTGTAAGAGAAATCGCAAAGGCAAAAGCTCTTGGAATAGATAATGCAACAGCGGATGGCTATGCAGCAACTTCTTCTTCTACTTCGGCTTCTGTATTGGCAAGCACTCAGGATTTGATGGTTGCAGAATACGATTATGTAACAGCCACATATCCTTATGCTGTTGATCTTGGTGAATGGACTAAAACAAATGCTACTGACAGAAGTGGACAACACTGGGATGGTAAGGCAGAAAGTAAATATAGCGAGCAGAATGCAGGTTGGGGAGATACTTCTTGGTCTTGTAGCTATTCTCAAGACCTCTTATTGCCTGCTGGCAGCTATGTGTTCAAGGTTGCAGGACGTAAATCAAGCGATAGTGCAGTTCTTACTTTGACAGTAAAAAAAGGTGTGGAAACTCTTGGTACTGTAAACGACTTTCCTAACGGAGATCTTGGTAAGGGTATTGATACAAGTGGTGCTACAAACTTTGGCGATGGCACATTTGCTAATGGTGGTACAGGTCGTGGATGGCAGTGGCGCTTTGTGAAATTTACTTTGACTGAAGAAGCTACTGTAAATATTTCTGTCAATGGAAGTGCTACAGCACAGTATCAGTGGGTAGGTTTCTGTAAGCCTACCGTTCAGGCAGACAATGATGATGTAGTTGGTATTTTGGCATATAACGTAGCTAAAGCGAGTGCTATCACCGTACGCGATGATGCACAGTATGTTAATGTTACAGGTTCGGAGCGTACAGCATTGGTTAATGCTATTAATGCAGATCCTTCTTCTGATTATCCTGCTGCAACAACAGCGCTTGACAATGCCCGTGCTGCCTTCACTGGTGCCAAGAGTGCTTATAACGCATTAGCGACAGCAAAAGCCACTTCAAAATTGACAAAAATAACAGATGTAGGAACAAAAGCATTCCAATACAATGAGACAACGAATAACGAATTGTATGCCGCATACGAGGATGCAAAGGATGCAGTAGATGCCGAAGTAACAAGTTCTTATACTGCTGCAAGCGCACAGGCTTTGGTTGATGCCTTTAACACAGCTACTAATAACTACAATAACCAGGCTCAGAACGCACCTGCTGAAAATGACGAATACGTTCTCACCAACACTGCTGCCGATGTTTCTCTTACAGTTACTGAGGGATCAGTAACAGTTAATAATGGATCTGTTTACTTCACTGCAGTTGACGGAGGTTATGTGATTTCAAATTCCGACAATAAATACATATCTAAGACTGGTAGTGACAATTGGACATTGTCAACAACAGAAACCAAAGGCGATGCTTATGTTGTAACAGTTAAATTTGAGGGTGATGGAGCATATAGCATCCATGGAGCAAAAGGGTACTTTGGTACAGATGCAACAGCAGCTGGATCTGCAGTATATGCTAATAAGGGTGTCAACAACAATGGCAAATGGAGAATTTCTCTGAAAACTGCTTCTGTAAATGTTTCTGAAGCTGGTTGGGCAACATTCTCTTCTCCTTATGCTCTTGATCTTGAAAAGATCTCTGGTGGTAATGCATATATAGTAGCAGATAAGGAACATAATGATTATATCACTCTTACTGAACAGACTACAGCTGTTCCTGCTAATACAGGTCTTGTAATCAAGTGTACTGGTGGTGGTACAGTTACTATTCCAGTTGCAGAATCGGGTACTCCTCCTACAACAAACTATCTTGTTGCATCAAATGGAGGCAGTGTAACAGCAGAGAACTATGTATTCGCATATGTAACAAGTGATTATAGTGATCCTGGTTTCTACAGATTGACAACTTTAACAACAGTTCCTGTAGGTAAGGCATATCTAAGTGCTGATGCCTTTACATCTGAAGTTAAGGCTATGTACCTCCCATTCGATGGCACTGCTACAGGTGTTGAGGCTCCAGAAGTAACTGAGGCTGAAGAAGAGGAGATTCTCTACAACACAGCTGGTGTACGAGTAGACAAGAACTACAAGGGTATTGTAATCAACCAGAAGGGCGAAAAGCGTCTTCAGAAGTAATTAATCTTAAAACTAAGAAAGGAAACATAACAATGAAAAAGACATATATAGCTCCACTCACAGAAGTGGTAAAAATCAATGCAGTACAATTAATTTGTCAATCAATTCCAAAGCATGGTGATTTTACACCCGGCGAAATGACTATCGCTGGTAAAGACGACTACGAAGATTTCGATGACTACGACGAAGATCTCTGGTAAATAATCGGCGAGGGGTGAGTCCTGTGCTTTCCCCTCGCTTCAAGATAATGCTGGTGAAAATCAGTAAATTTTCCTAGATAAGTTAGTTAATTAGGTTCACCTACCAATGTGTCGTGAGATACAAGGGTGAAAATAATGAATTCTTTAAGCTTCTGCGCAGCGATGTGTGGAAGCTTTTTTGTGCTTTCCTCAGCAAAATGCTTATGATTATAGTTTGTTGACAACCTATTCGGGTGGTGTTTTATTTAAAATAGAATAAAAAAATCCCTTAATGAGGGAGATTTTGTTTAAAACATTTCCCTCAATGAGGGAGATTTTGTATCTTTGCGGCGATTCTAAACTATAATGCTATGATTGACAATTCGCTTTATTCCTATATGGAGGAACTGCTGGAGACGACTCCAACAGAGTTTTATCGCTATAAATACGATGAAGTAGATTGGGAAGGCCGCCTGACGGGTATTGTCGGTCCTCGTGGGGTGGGCAAATCCACTATGGTATTGCAGTATATAAAATCTCATCGCTCCGAGGGTCTCCACCTGTATGTTATGGCTGATAATGCTTATTTTACTTCCCATTCACTTGTTCAGCTTGCAGATGATTTTGTCAAGGATGGTGGAACTCATCTGTATATTGATGAGATTCATAAATATAAATATTGGTCGCGCGAACTGAAACAGATATATGATGTACATCCTGCCTTGAAAGTAACATTCACAGGATCGTCAGTTCTCGACATTCAGCAAGGTGAAGTCGATTTGAGTCGTCGGGTTGTTATGGAGACTATGCAGGGACTTTCTTTCAGAGAATTCCTTCGTTTGTTTTATGATATTCAGGCTCCAGTTGCTTCATTAGAAGACATTTTAAATCATAATGTAGAGATACCAGGATTGCTTCATCCGCTTCCTTATTTTCGCGAATATCTGAAGCAGGGTTATTACCCCTATGCCCTTCAGGGGCGTTTTGCCACTCGTCTGCAGCAAGTGATAAATCAGACGATAGAGACTGACATACCGCAATACGCAGATATGAAGGCATCTACTGCCCGTAAACTGAAACAGCTCCTTATGGTAATATCCGGTTTGGCTCCGATGAAACCTAATGCCGACAATCTTGCTCGCGAAATAGGTGTGAGTAAGAATAATGTTCCGGACTATATTCTGTATTTAGAGAAAGCAGGTATGATAGGTCAGTTGCGTGATGATACCGGAGGTTTGAGAGGGTTGGGTAAAGTTGAAAAAATCTATTTGGACAATCCCAACTTAATGTATGCTCTATCAGAGGGAGAACCAAATATCGGGAATCTTCGTGAGACATTCTTCTATAATCAGATGCGTGAGCGTAATTCTGTCATTTCATCGCGAGTTTCTGACTTTATGATTGGAAAATACACGTTTGAAGTAGGTGGAAAAAAGAAAGGTAAGAAACAGATCTCAAATGTATCAGATGCCTTTGTAGTTCGTGATGATATTGAATACGGAAACGACAATATCATTCCGCTTTGGCACTTCGGACTTAATTACTGATAGTTTTGTTTTTTACTGGTGTGCACACAAGAGAAATTTCTCTAGCGTAAGCGCAAAAAATCATGCATTGTGACAATTGTGACAAATGACAGTCGATTTTTACGCCATTCTCTCTAACCACTAACCTTTAACCCTTAACCTTTAATCCTTAACCTTTAACCCTTAACCTTTAACCTTTAACCCTTCGGGTAGGATTTCTATCTGCCCGTTCTTGTAGAGGTTGCCTACGGCTTGTTTGAAGGTGCGTTTGCTCACGCCAAAGGTGTTGTAGATTTCGTCCGAAGGACTGTGGTCGTGCAAGTGGCATTTGCCGTCGTGTTCCTGCATCCATTGCAAGAGGCGGGGAGCGAAGTCATCGATAAGAAGCGGACGCGAAGTGAGCTGGTTGTACCGCACTTCGCCGTCGGGGGTGATGTATTTCTCCTGCTCCTGTTTGTTCGCCTGCTGATTCTTGAGCAGTCGCTGAATGCGCGATGTACACACAATGCGATAGGTCAGATTGTCGATGTAACAGTATATCTGATAGCGCTTGCCCGGCTGCATGGGTACTGCCTGTTCGCGGAACGGACAGAAGAGGTCTTTGGTAAGTCCCCAGTCGAGATAGGCGCCGTACTGGTTCACCCATTTGCACTCAAGGAAGGCAAAGCCGCCCACCTCCACAAGAGGATGCTCTGTAGTTGCTATGAGGCGTTCCTCGTGGTCGAGATAGAGAAATACTTCGATGGAATCACCGATTTTGACTCCGTCTGGCAGATATTTTGTGGGCAATAGGATGTCGCCTACCTGACCGCCATCGAGATAGGCTCCGTGAGGTAGGATACGGGCTACACGCAAGGTGTTGCGTTTGCCAAGTTGTGGTTTTACTTCCATGAGTGTATGTTGTTTACTCTGTTATGTCTGTCTGCGGTAAAGGGTCTATTCCTGGTATCGTGCCTGCTTCTTCTGCATGGTCTATCTGTCCGTCGATGAGTCGGATAGTGCGGTCGGTCATAGCTGCAAGGGTTTCGTCGTGGGTGACGATTGCGAAGGTATAACCAAACTGGTTGCGCAGGTCGAAGAAGAGTTGGTGCAGTTCTACTTTGTTCTGTGTGTCGAGCGAACCAGAGGGTTCGTCGGCAAGTATCACTGACGGATTGTTCACCAGGGAGCGGGCTACGGCAATACGCTGGCGTTCACCACCAGAGAGTTGGTTGGGCTTGTGGTCGGCACGGTCTGTGAGGTTCATCGTGTCGAGTAGGTCGAGAGCGCGCTGACGCAGTGTGGCACTGTTGTGGAAGGGTAATTCCTTATGCGGAAATTCCTTCACCCCATGCTGGCCAAGTGCTATCATGCCTGGTATCATGATGTTTTCAAGTGCCGTGAATTCGGGCAGGAGTTGGTGGAACTGAAAAACGAATCCTATGTAGCGGCTGCGGAAATGACTCAGCTGGTTTGAACTGAGACGATTTACGTCGGTGCCTGCTATGCTGACTGTGCCCGATGTAGGACGGTCGAGTGTGCCCATGATGTGCAGGAGAGTCGTCTTGCCTGCTCCCGAGGGACCTACAATGCTGACTACCTCACCCTCTTCTACACTGAGGTCTATGCCCTTGAGAACCTGGAGGTCGTCGAACGATTTTGTTATATTTGTGAGTTGTATCATATCTGTTGTCAGGTTGCTTTCAGTATCCAATGAGAAAGCCAGTTGCTGATGCGCTGGTTGGTGGTGTCGCCTGTACTCTGATTGCTGCGATTAGGAGAAAGGAAACTCTCTTCACTCTCTGCCTGCTGATCGGGATAGATGACAAGCAGAGATGTGTGGGAGAAGTCCTGACTGAGCCACTGCTGTAGTTTGTTGAAGTCTTTATTCCACGACATGCTGCCACGACGCGAGGCAATGACTATGAAGAGGTGGTCGGCGGCTACTTCATGGCGCAGAGACGGCAGTTCCGACCACTGTTCCATGTGCTCATACTCGGCACGAACGGTGTTGTGGCGCTCTTTCATATATGGAATAAGTGTCTGAGCCGTCTCTTCCGTAGTATAAAATTCGATTACACAACCAAGGTCTTCAGCTATGCGGGCTACACGGTTTACCCAGCGGTAGTAACCGCGTTCGTACTGTGCTTTCGGTGGCACTGCTACTATAATCTTCCGCAGTGTGTTTGCCGGAATGATGATGTTGGCAATGGATATCTGACGGGCGATTCCATCGATGAGTCCGCTTGCAAATTGTCCGAAGAAACTGTCGGAAGGGTGCATGCGACGATGAAGTCCGATGAGGATTTCACTGGCATCGTTCTCGTAGAAGGAATGGATGGTTGCCATCACGAAGTTAACGGCAAGACGGGTTCTTGTCTGTACTGGCACATCGGCTGCTGCTGCCAGCTGGGTAGCCATATCAAGACATTCCTGCGAGTGCTGGCGTGCCTGTTCGGTCAGGTTAGAGTCGTTTATCATATTCAGACAGATAAGTCCGCGATTGAGTTGGCGGTTGCGCATCATGAATGCCACACTCATTATCTGTCGTACATTGGATATGCTGTTTATCGGGATGAGTATTTTCTCGTCGTCGAGGGCTGTAGAGTCGCGACGCTGAGTGACTACTCGCTGTCCGATGCCGAGTTTTATACCTTTGGCTGCCTGGTCGGTAAAGATGCCACTGATGATGCAGGAGATAAGAATCATTACCACCACACCATCGAGCACAGCTGCACTCATAAGAGGTTCGCCAGTAGCTGGAATGATAAGGTGTCTGCCTACAAGTACCATTGCCAAAGCTCCTGCTGCATGGGCTTCGGTAAGTCCGAAGAGCATAAGTCCCTGAGGACGGCTCCAACGGAACAGATGACGGGCGATGAGGGCTGAGAGGTATTTAGAGACTGTACCTGCTACAACCATGATGACAACGACGAGCAGGGCACTGCTTTCGTGGAAAAGTGGACGCACATTGACCAGCATGCCTACTCCGATAAGGAAGTAAGGAATGAAGATGGCTCCAGCTACGAATTCCAGACGGTTCATCAATGGTGATGTGCTTGGTATGAATCGGTTGAGCACCAATCCGGAAAGGAATGCTCCGAAGATGCCCTCAAGTCCGCATAATTCGGCTGCCATTGCTGCTGCAAGGAATACAACGGCAAGGGTGAAGGTGAAGAGCATTATAGGGTCGGAGAATTTGCGGAAGAACCATCGTATGATGCGCGGAAAGACGAAGAACATTATAGCAAGGAAAACTGCTATGCGAAATACGAAGAGCATCCAGAACTTAAATCCTGCTTCTTCGCCTTTCAACACTTCCGACATACCGGCAAGGAAAAGAAGGGCTGAGAGGAGGGCTATCATCGTAGCAAGGATAGAAACTGTGACCGAAGGGTCGTTAGTCACTCCGTAGCGCCCCACGATTGAATAGCTCACAAGGGTATGGGAAGCAAAGATACATGCCAAAAGGAGTGAGGCTGCCGTGCTGTAATGAAGCAGGTGGAGTCCGGAGTAAAGTCCGAAGAGAAACGGAATAACCGTGGTGAGAGCTCCAAAGACAATTCCTCGCATGCGGTTCTGCTTCAGGTTCTGCATGTTCATCTCCAATCCTGCAAGAAACATGATGAAGTAGATACCTACTTTGCCGAAGATTTCGAACGAGGAGTCGCGCTGTAGCAGGTTGAGACCATGTTCGCCGACGAGCACACCTGCCAATATCATTCCAACAAGATGCGGAATGTGCAACTTGCTGAATATCATAGGTGCGGTAAAGATGATGCACACTACGATAAAGAATATCCAGGTGGGGTCGGTTATCATTATTTTAATTTATCGTTTATCTTCTTCAGGTGTTCTCGCACATCTTCTGCTTCTTCCAATTCTTCCGGTTTCATCAGTTCTATAGTGCGGTCAATCAGACGTTTTGCCTCAACATAGTTTCCGCGCAGATAGAGTATCCAAGCGAGGGTGTCGAGGTAAGTTGGATTGTCGGGGTCGAGTTGGTTGCTACGGCGCGACATCACTTCTGCTGTGTCGAGTTTTGTCTCCGAAAGTGCCAGGTAGTAGGCATAATTGTTGAGTGCCATCGCATCATCGGGCTTGTACACAAGACATGAGTCGTAGTACTGGAACGCGCGTTCGTCATTGCCTGCCTTATGGTATATGTCGCCAAGAAGTATGAAGGCATCGGATTTTTCCTTAAGCAGACGCGGAAGTAGGTCAACTGGCAGAGTGGTAGTAGGTGAAGCCTTTACCAAATCTTCCATTTCATCGATGATTGACTTCACATCGTTGCGCTGGGTGTATATTTTTACTTTCTCAAGACTAATCTGGTCGGATTTGCCGTCTTTCACTTCTATGCGCTCCAGTACACTCAGCACACTGTCAACCATATTTTGCGATGCATAGGCATCGAGCATCATATAGTTGAGTTCCTGTTTGTCGCTCCAGCGCTGCTTCATCTGTTCGAGTACACTGATTGCATCGGTAGGGCGATTGCGGCTGAAGTAGAGCTTTGAGAGGAGTTCGGAGTACCAGTAGTTGTCTGGCGCCATTTCAACGGCATGTTCCATGTCTGCTAAGGCTATGGAATCCTGATTCAGTATGATGTTGAGCGGAGCCATGAAGTAGAGCACTTCCGGCGATTGTGGATTGAGCTGTTTGCAGTAGTTAAACAGTTCGTAGGCAGCAGCCAGGTTGTTGTGACGAAGCTGCCGCTGTGCTTCCATGTAGAATGATATAAAACGCATGTCGGTAGCGGGTGGTGGACATTCCGTCTTGGAACGCCTTGCCGATGCCGACAAAGCAAATAACATACAAATAATATATAATGTGTATCTCATTGCTGCTTTATTTCGTTCCGCTATGACCAAATCCTCCAGCTCCGCGTTCTGTCTCGTTCAGTTCTGTTACCTGGATGAGTTCGGGTTGCTCATGACGGGCAATAACCATCTGGGCTATGCGTTCGCCATCGTTGATGACGAATGGTTCGCTTGAGAGGTTTATCAGAATGACACAAACCTCACCACGATAGTCGGCATCGATGGTGCCTGGGGTGTTGAGTACTGTAATTCCCTTCTTGATTGCTAATCCGGAACGAGGACGAACTTGTGCTTCATAGCCTGCAGGCAGAGCCATGAAAAGACCTGTCGGTACGAGGGTGCGCTGCAGTGGTTGCAATGTGATGGGTTCGTCGAGGTTTGCACGCAAATCCATTCCTGCCGATTGTGGTGTAGCATACTGTGGCAGTGGATGGTGTGATTTGTTGATTATTTGTACTTCCATATTTCTTATACTGGTTTTCAGGGGACAAAGGTAGTCATTTTTGATGTACCTTCAATAATGTGTATTGTAATTTTCGTTTAGTATTCGTAGGCGCTGCCTCCAAGGAATTCGCGCAGAAGTGAATATGGAGGGAAGTATTCCACTTTGATGCGATGGTATTTATGCAACATTCGTATCAGTCGCTGAGCCTCTTCATATTGTGGTTCGCCTGGTTGTACTTTCTCAAGCAGAGGAAGTGCCAACTGACGCAGTACACAGTATTCATACTGAAAGGCTGAGTTGATGTTCGCATCTGCATACTCTTGGTATGGTAGTATCCATTTCTCCTCACCGCGACGTACTGATGGCCAGCGGGAGAGAGTCTCCTGGATGGTGGTGTTGCGGAACTGCGAATCGCGAACGATGCGGCGCAGGAGGCGGTTGTCGGTTGTAGGGAATATGCTGCCGTCTTTCTCATGATAGATGGTAAGGGCAGATATGTATATTTTGAAGAAACGATTGGCAGGGAGATCTAAACCTTCGAGCAGGAGGGGATTGAGTGCGTGAATTCCTTCAATAAGTAGTACGCTGTCGGATTCCAAATGCAAGATTCGGTCGGTCAGCACACTCTCGCCTATTGTGAAGTCGAAACGGGGCAGGCGGATTTCCTTTCCTTCCATCAGAGATGCCAAGTGCTGCTGCAGCATAGGCAGGTTGAGAGCATAGATAGACTCCCAGTCCGGTTTGCCATCCTCATCATGTGGCACATTATTTCCTCGCATATAATAGTCGTCGAGCGACATGCTTACGGTTTTGAGTCCTTGTTGACGAAGTGCATAGGCTAGTTTTTTGCAGAATGTGGTCTTGCCGCTGGATGATGGTCCGGCAATGAGTACTGCGCGCACCTTCTGACGCACAGCAATCTCTTCGGCAATAGTGCTGATGGCAGCTTCTTTCAGCGCTTCACTGATGCGAACCATAGTACTTCCTCCTCCAAAATCAATTACTCCGTTCATGTAGTCGGCGGATAGGTCGAATACTTTCAACTTGGGGGTGAAGATACTGTTAATTTGCAGTTGGGATACTAGAAAATTGATAGCCTCAGAGATAGTTTTTGGGGCATCGTCAGGATTAATTTGTTCTGTAATGCGTAAAAAAGTTTCACTTACTTCGAACTTTTCAGAACTTTTAGTATTTTTGCAGCGGTTTTGTGTTAACATAATTCTGATTTGTGCTTTTCGTTGTACAAAGAAACGAATAATTAACGGATTGACCGCAAAAGGAATTCGTAAAAATCTTAAATAGTAAGTAAATTATGTCTATTTGGGCGTTATTTAAACTTTTCGGCTCGCTCGCATTACTCATGTTCGGTATGAAATCGATGAGTGAGGCATTACAGAAATTGGCGGGTCCTCAGTTGCGACATATTCTCGGGGCAATGACCACTAACCGCTTTACCGGCATACTCACAGGTATGTTTGTGACAGCTGCCGTTCAGTCGTCAACCGCAACTACCCTTATGACAGTGTCGTTCGTAAACGCAGGTTTGCTTACGCTGATTCAAGCTATTTCCGTTATCATGGGTGCACACATCGGTACCACTATTACCGCATGGATTATGTCGCTCGTGTTCTCATTCAGCATTTCTGATTTTGTATATCCAGCTTTCTTCATAGGTATCATCCTTATCTATATGAAGAAACGCCGTATCGTCGGTGATTTCCTGTTTGGTATAGCTTTCTTCTTCCTCGGACTGGCTACCCTGAAAGAAACTGGATTCCTACTCGTTGATGACCCTGAGACAAGTGTTGCTCTCAATCAATTCTTTGATAATTTCAAAGAGAAGACTTTTTGGGCAGCCCTGATATTCTTTATAATTGGTATTTGTGCCACAATGTGTGTGCAGTCGAGTGCTGCCATCATGGCAATTACGATGATTCTCTGCTCCACTGGTGTGCTACCCCTTGATCAGGGCATTATGCTTGTACTCGGTGAGAATGTAGGAACAACTATTACCTCAAATATAGTTGCGATGCAGGCAAACACACAAGCAAGACGTGCTGCCTTTGCGCATATGAGTATTAATATACTTGGTGCAATATGGGTATTGGCTGTGCTGCCTTGGTTCCTGCAGGCTATATGTAGTGTTGTAGGTTTTGACCAGAACAATCCTGACCTCACAAAGGTGTCAATTGTACTGGCTGCATTCCATACTGCATTTAACCTCTGCAATACAGTCCTGCTCATCTGGTTCATTCAGTATATCGAGAAGTTCGTATGCTGGGTAATCAAACCAAAGAAGGCCGATGGAGACGAGGAGGACTTCCGCCTTCATTTTATTACTGCAGGTATCATGAAGACTCCAGAACTCTCTGTGCTTGAAGCACACAAGGAGATTGGTTCATTCGCAAACCGTATGCAGCGTATGTTTGGAATGGTCGGCGACTTACTTACTCTCTCGGCTTCTAGCAATAAAAAAGATAAGAAGGAAACGGAGTTTAATGCTCTCTATTCACGTATCGAGAAGTACGAGAAGATTTCAGACAATATGGAACTGGAAATCGCTAATTACCTGAATCAGGTGAGCGATGCACATTTGTCTGACGATACAAAGAGTAAGATTCGCGCCATGCTCCGTGAGATTTCGGAACTGGAGAGTATTGGCGACTCTTGTTATAAGATGGCTCGTACGATTAGCCGTAAGTTCATTGATAAACAAGACCACTTCAATGACAGTCAGTATGACCACATCCACCAGATGATGGATTTGACTGACCAGGCACTCACGCAGATGAATGTGCTTTTGGCTGGACGTAAGGAGGCATACGATGTAAATCGTACTTACAATGTTGAAAACGAAATAAATAATTATCGTAATCAATTGAAGTCACAGAATATCAGTGATATCAATAATCACCAATACACATACACTGAGGGTACTATTTACATGGACCTAATCAATGAATGCGAAAAACTCGGCGACTACGTTGTCAATGTAGTTGAGGCTCGTATGGGCATCCGTCAGAAATAAAAAAGGTGTCCAGTGCGGACACCTTTTATGGGCTCTCATAGTTCAATGGATAGAACAAATCTCTCCTAAAGATTAGATCCGAGTTCGATTCTCGGTGGGAGTACTAAGAAATATTATCTTTTATCGCCGGTTTCTTTTTTATCGGGTCGCAAGTAAGACCGCAACCCAATTTCTTGAATATACGACGGTCAACCTCACCTAACATTACTGTACTGTGAACCTGACATCCACGAAGTTTTGGAAGTTGCATTAGAGCACGACGGCAATTCTCGTCGTGGTCGGAGAGAACAGATATGGCAACAAGTACTTCGTCGGTGTGCAATCGTGGATTGATTCCTCCCAAGTATTCTACCTTTGTCTTCTGTATTGGCTCAATCATGCTCTGCGGGATGAGATTTACCTCATGGTCAATACCTGCCAGATGTTTTGTAACATTCAGTATCAACGCTGCACTGCATCCAAGCAGAGGGGAAGAGTGGGCTGTGATGATAGTGCCGTCCTCCAGTTCCATCGCTGCTGATGTGTGACCGGTGCGATCTTTTGTGGCATTAGCTGCAACAGTGGTGCGACGGTCGTCGGTAGTTATCTTCGCCTGATTGAACAATAATTTTATCTTGTTTATCTCTGAATCATTGCACATTCCATCGACATATTTGTTGGTTGCATCATAATAGCGACGGATGATTTCATCCTTTGATGCCTGACAACATACTTCATCATCGGAGATGCAGAATCCAACCATATTAACACCCATGTCAGTAGGTGATTTGTATGGATTTTCTCCATAGATGCCTTCGAACAATGCGTTGAGTACAGGGAATATCTCTATGTCGCGGTTGTAGTTTACTGCTACCTTACCATAAGCTTCGAGGTGGAATGGGTCAATCATGTTGACATCGTTCAAGTCGGCTGTAGCTGCTTCATAGGCGATGTTAACAGGGTGTTTCAGTGGAAGACTCCATACTGGGAAGGTTTCAAATTTTGCATAACCAGCATGAATACCTCGTTTGTTCTCACCGTATAACTGACTGAGACATACAGCCATCTTGCCACTTCCGGGACCTGGAGCCGTGACGATTACAAGAGGACGAGTCGTCTCTACATAATCGTTTTTGCCAAATCCTTCGTCTGATGCAATACGTGCTACATCATGTGGATAACCATCGATAAGATAATGATAGTAGGATTTGATGCCCAAGCGCTTCAGACGCTGACGGAATGAATCAGCTGCTCGTTGTCCGTCATAGTGAGTAATCACTACAGAACCAACCATAAAACCGCGAGCCATGAATTCGTCGCGCAGACGAAGTACATCCTCATCGTATGTGATACCAAGGTCGGCACGTATCTTGTTGTTTTCAATATCCTCTGCACTGATTACAATTACAATCTCAATGCTGTCGCATATCTGTTGGAACATACGGAGTTTGCTGTCTGGTTTAAAACCAGGCAGTACTCTTGACGCATGATGGTCGTCAAAAAGTTTTCCTCCTAATTCCAAGTACAATTTACCGTTGAATTGGGTGATTCTCTCCTTGATGTGTTCCGACTGAATGCGAAGATATTTCTCGTTGTCAAATCCTATTTTCATCTTAACCTAATTCTAATTTAGCTGCGAAGGTACGAAAATATTTAAGATTTTCTATAATTTTGCAGCGTATTCTACGTTTAATTATTTAAAATACATAACCAATTTTAAACAATGACTGAAATGGAAAAGACTAGTTACGTCAAAGAGGCTGCTATCATTGCAGTGGGAGTTGTACTCGGATTGTGTACATTGGGAGTGAGCCTAAAGGCTGCCATGGATAATTTTACTAATAAGGACAGAAGGGTCACCGTGAAGGGGTTGGCAGAGAAAGAAGTTGATGCTGATAAAGTGACATGGCCTATTCAGACTAAGGAATTAGGTAATGACTTGCCTGCTCTCTATTCAAAAATAAACAGTACTAATGCAACCATAAAAAAGTTCCTGACCGATAATGGTTTGAAGGAGGATGAAATCAACGTTAATGCTCCTACAGTGATTGACCTGAATGCAGAGCGTTATAGTGAGAATAATCGTAGTTTCCGGTATAATATTACTTCAACTATCACGGTTAGTTCTCAGAATGTGAAACTGGTGCGTTCGCTTATCAGCCGACAGGGAGAATTGCTGCAGCAAGGTATTGCTATCGTTGATGGAGGATATGAGAATCCTATCAAATATGAGTTCGTCGCTTTTCGTGATATGAAACCTGAGATGATGACTGAAGCAATAAAGAATGCTGAAAAGACAGCTCAACAATTTGCAGAGAATTCTAATTCGAAGTTGGACAAGATTATCAGTGCCGATCAGGGACAATTCTCAATTGATAATCGTGATGAGAATACCCAATATATAAAGAAAGTTCGCGTAGTCACTACTGTGACATATTCTTTGAAGGATTAAACACCGATGAACTGCTGTAAAACCATATTTCTCCTCATTGTTCTTTGCTTCTTTTCCCGTTTGACCATAAGTGCAGAGAATAATGAGGAGCATAGTTTTTCAAAAGACGAGTTGCAGGTATTGCGAACATGGCAGGCTGGAAAAACTGTGTCGCAGTCAGCTATTGACGTGTTCGGTGGTGTTGAAAGGTGTTTCACTGTAGAAAATATCCCTGATAATGTATGGAGCAGGATGCAAGGTAAGACTTACCGACCAAATCCACATGTGAAACGTGGTGATTTGCGCTACCTACGTTTGTTGCATTGCGATTATGATAATAAGATTCATCTCGGCGAGATGGTATGCAACAAAAGAATAGCTAATGTGCTGGTTGATATCTTCAGAAAATTATACGAGGTAAATTATCCAATACAACAAATACTTTTACCTGATGTGTATAATGCTGATGATGAAACCCAAATGCGTGCAAATAACACTTCATGTTTCTGTTATAGGTCAATCAGTAAATCTAATAAGTTGTCAGCTCATGCACGAGGGCTGGCTGTGGATTTAAATCCTCTGTATAATCCGTACTATATAGACCGGAGAGATGGAATCAGATACGTGCAACCTGCTACAGCACGAAAGTATTGCGACAGAACGAAGTCGTTCCGATATAAGATAGATGAGAACGACTTAGCATATAAGTTGTTCAAACAATATGGTTTTTCGTGGGGTGGACATTGGAGAAGAAGTAAAGATTATCAGCATTTTGAACTGAACGAATAATCCATACACTTAGTAGTCTGTCATTTAATTTTCGTTTTCCTTCAAAAAACTGGGCGAATGCCGTATGTATTCATAACCGAAACGGCAACGAAGGCAATCGCGACGTAGACAATAGTTGTTGTGAAGATGTAATAAAGCCTGACTGTCAGCTGCATTTTCTGGTTTGATACCAGCCTCCTTCCATTTTCTTATAATGGAGTTACTCTCCGGTTTAATATTTTCCAGTAACTTAATAGCATAGTCACAGGTTTCATCATTGCCTTTGTATTTGCCATAACAGAATGTAATAGGGGCTATGGAATTTATTATGAGCAGATCTTTCGATGAAATGGAAAGCTCTTTTTTTGAAGATGCTGAGGATGCACCACCGAAAGTATAATGAGTTTGCCAGTAATCACTTACATTGGTGTTGAGTAGTTCTCTGATATCTTTAATGTCTGATGCGTTTAAGATTCGAGATAGGTTGAGTTGCTGTTTGTAGTACAACATCGCCAATTGTGCAATACGAATATGTGGAAAATTCTGTGGACGAAGTCGCAAGAATTTCCATTCGTGCATATCGATAGGTTGAAGATTGAATACCTTGCGCAGGTATTGGTATTCTTTTCTCAATTTAACGTAGTATTCGTCTAGTATATCTTTATTCTCAAGTAGTCCTGCCTGACCAAAGAATATTGCTTCAATTTGAAAAAGACTGTCCTTGTGTTTTCCAACGGCAGACATAGGAATGGAGTAGGCCCAGTGTTCAAATGCATTGCCATTCTTGCCGAAACCAAAAGAACGGGCTACTGTGACAAACAGTGTGTCTTCCCAATTTTTGTTGAGAATATCTCTGCGCTCCATAATTTGTTCTGTACGCATTTCCATGCGTTCCACCTGTAGGGCACTCATCCAACTGTGGACTTGCAGTATGTTCAAATTACTTATAATCTGTTTGCATTGTGGAATGGAGTCTGCACATAAAAGGTCATCATAATTCTTACGTACATAGTCTGGGATAGGCATCTGTAGTTGAGGAATTTCTCTCCCGTCAGGATAGTGCAATACGTCGTCTGCGTTACAAACAACATGCAGAATAATGTTTTCGTAGACCGGATTGCCTTCATGATGATGACGAAACCAATCACTGCTATGTATATGGAGTTCTACATTTCCTACCCATACCACACCGGCTATTTTTATCTTAGCTTCAGAAAAATCAGGCCCGGCATCAAAATTATGTATCCCAGGATACAGAACCTCTACTTCTCTTCCGTCCGTAGTCGTTAAAGCCTGCAGAGGAAATATCTTATGTTTCCAGCAATAATGCAATAATTGTTCCATGGTATCAATCAAAATGCCTGCAAAGATATGTATTTTTCCTAATATAGCTCTTATACATTATATATTTTATAAGAGCGGAAATAATATTAAAAAAAACTTTCTTTAATATTTTGTCAGTATTA
>DDQG01000018.1 GCA_002342585.1 Prevotellaceae bacterium UBA2448 | reverse complement strand
ACTTCCCTTTAACTTCCCTTTAATTTCCCTTTAACTTCCCTTCTGCTCAACTTGCGAAAGTTGAGTCATCAGTTTTTTATTCCTACAAATTGCGTGCCAGCCCCTCGGAGGGTACTGACATTGTCATGTCATGTCGCGAACATTACAGTTCGGCTTCCTTCAGTCGTTCTGCGTTCTCGGCTACGATGAGGTGGTCGATGCAGTCCTGTATGTCGCCGTCCATGAATGCTGCGAGGTTGTATATCGTGTAGTTGATGCGATGGTCGGTGATTCGTCCCTGCGGATAGTTGTAGGTGCGTATCTTTGCAGAACGGTCGCCGGTAGATACCATCGTCTTACGACGCGATGCGATGTCGTCGATATATTTCTGGTGTTCCTTATCGTAGATATATGTACGCAGACGTGCAAGGGCACGCTCTTTGTTCTTAGGCTGGTCGCGGGTTTCGGTACATTCTACGAGGATTTCCTCCGTTTCGCCGGTATTGGGATTTTTCCACATATAACGGGCACGAACTCCAGACTCCACTTTGTTGACGTTCTGACCGCCTGCTCCGCTTGAACGGAAGGTATCCCATTTGATTTCACCTTCGTTGATCTGTACGTCGAAAGCTTCTGCTTCGGGCAGTACGGCAACGGTAGCTGCAGATGTGTGGACACGCCCCTGGGTTTCGGTAGCTGGTACTCGCTGAACGCGATGAACGCCCGATTCGTACTTCAAAGTGCCATAGACATTCTCGCCTGTGATGTTGGCAACGATTTCCTTGTAACCGCCACTAGCTCCTTCGGAGAAAGAAGATACGGTAAGGTGCCAACCCTTTGTTTCGCAGTATTTGGAGTACATGCGGAAGAGGTCGCCGGCAAAGAGTGCTGCTTCGTCGCCACCTGTACCACCACGAATTTCGAGTGTCACATTCTTGCTATCCTCAGGGTCGGCAGGAATGAGGAGGAGTTTTATCTCCTCTTCGAGTTCGGGGATGAGGCGTTCGTTGGCAGAGAGTTCTTCGCGAGCCATCTCTTTCATGTCTGCATCTTCCTCGGTTTCGAGTAACTGCTTGGCTTCGTCGATACCCTTTAGTGCGTTGATATATCGCTGGCGGGCATTCATGATGTCCTCCAGGTTTTTGTATTCTTTCGTGAGTTGCACGTAGCGTTTCTGATCGGCTATGACGGATGGGTCGGTAATGAGTGTGCCGACTTCTTCAAAACGGGGAACGATGCCCTCGAGTTTGTCTAATATGTTGTTGGTTTCCAAGAGAGTTGATAATTGATAATTGAAAATTGATAATGGAGTTAAAGGAGTTAACGAAGTTATCGCTACGCTCGAAGTTAAAGACGTATGATAGTTGACAGTTGAAAGTTGAAAGTTGAAAGTTGAAAATTGAGAATTAGTATTCGAAGGTGCCGAATTCGGATTTGATGCAGAGGCTCTTCTTGCCTTCTTCGATGTGACCTACTATCTGAGCGTCGATGTTGAAGGATTTAGAGATTGCGATGACTTCCTCAGCATGTTCGGGTGAGAGATATACCTCAAGACGATGACCCATGTTGAATACCTTATACATCTCTGCCCAGTCGGTACCTGACTCTTCGGCAATAGCGCGGAAGAGTGGTGGAACGGGGAAGAGGTTGTCCTTGATGACACGGCAGTTGTCGCTAACGAAGTGGAGCACTTTTGTCTGGGCACCACCTGTACAATGTACCATTCCGTGGATGTGTGGACGAAGTCGGTCGAGGAGTTGCTTGACCACAGGTGCATAGGTGCGAGTAGGCGAGAGAACGAGTTTTCCGGCGTTGACTGGTGCTCCAGCTACCGGGTCGGTCAGTTTGTAGCTGCCGGAATAAACGAGTTCGTCGGGTACTGCCTTGTCGTATGACTCAGGATAGCGTTCTGCCAGATATTTTGCAAACACATCGTGACGGGCAGAGGTGAGTCCGTTGCTACCCATACCGCCATTGTATTCCTTTTCGTATGTAGCCTGACCGCAGGAGGAGAGTCCGACGATGACGTCGCCCGGACGGATGTTGGCATTGTTGATGACATCGCTTCGCTTCATGCGGCAGGTGACTGTAGAATCGACGATGATAGTGCGAACGAGGTCGCCTACATCGGCTGTCTCACCACCTGTGGCATAGATGCCGATGCCCATACGACGCATGTCGGAGAGGATTTCGTCGGTACCGTTGATGATGGCTGCGATGACTTCGCCCGGAATGAGCATCTTGTTGCGTCCGATAGTAGAGGACACAAGTATGTTGTCGACAGCTCCTACGCATAGCAGGTCGTCGGTATTCATTACTATGGCATCCTGAGCTATGCCACGCCATACAGACAAATCGCCTGTTTCCTTCCAGTACATATAAGCCAGGGCAGACTTGGTGCCTGCTCCGTCGGCATGCATGATGTTGCAGTATTCTGGGTCACCACCCAATATGTCGGGAATGATTTTGCAGAATGCCTGCGGAAAAATACCCTTGTCTATGTTCTTGATAGCATTGTGGACATCCTCCTTGGCTGCGGAGACTCCACGCATCATGTAGCGCTGATTGCTGGCCTGTGTGTCGTTGTTCATTTCTGAATGATTTTAGAGAATATTTACTAATCGACGTAAAATTTTATGCAAAGGTACATATTTTTGTTAAAAATATTGTGCATATGTGAAAAATCTTTATTAAATTTGCAGCATAAACCACAAAAAAGAGGTTTGTTGTTGTATTTTTTTAAGATTTTAAAATAAAAAAATGGTTTTTACAGCTGAACAAATTGCCGGATTTACAGGTGGAACAGTAGAGGGCGACAAGAATGCGCAGATTACTACGTTCGCTAAGATCGAGGAAGGAAAGAAAGGTGCTCTGTCGTTTCTGGCAAACCTGAAGTATGAACATTATCTGTACACTACAGAGTCGAGCGTGGTGCTGGTGAATAAGGACTTTATTCCCTCGCAGCCTGTAAATGCAACTCTAGTGAAGGTGGATAATGCTTACGAGTCGGTGGCAAAACTGCTGCAGATGTATGAGTCGATGAAGCAGAAGAGAGTGGGCATCAGTTCGCTTGCGTTTATCGACCCATCGGCAAAAATCGGTAAGGACTGTTATATAGGACCATTTGTAGCCATAGGCGAAAATGTGGAGGTGGGCGACGGTTGTGTGTTCCATCCTCACGTGACTATAGGCAGAAACGCGAAGGTAGGTAATAATACTGAGATATATTCAAATGCTGTTGTCTATCACGATTGTGTGGTAGGCAACAATTGTATATTACATGCAGGAAGCGTAATAGGTGCTGACGGTTTCGGTTTTGCTCCTACACAAAGCGGATATGATAAGATTCCGCAAATCGGTATTGTGACGATTGAGGATAATGTGGAGATTGGTGCCAACACTTGTGTGGATCGTTCGACAATGGGAAGCACATACGTGAGAAAGGGTGTCAAGCTGGACAACCTGGTACAGATAGCCCATAATTGCGAAGTGGGAGAGAATACCGTTATGTCGGCTCAGGTAGGAATTGCCGGAAGCACTAAGGTAGGCAAGTGGTGTATGTTTGGCGGACAGGTAGGACTTGCCGGTCACCTGACCGTAGGCGACAGAGTGCAGTTGGGTGCTCAGAGCGGTCTTGCCGGAGATAAGAATGCAAAGAAAGGCAATTGCGTTCTGATGGGTAGTCCGGCTATCGATGCCCGCAAGTGGTCGAGAAACGTAGCTGTGGTGAATAACCTTGCAGAACTGCGTGAGGAACTGATTGAGTTGAGGAAAGAACTGAAGGAATTAAGAAAACATAAATAATAGGTCGAAAAGACAATATGATTAGACAAAAAACGCTGAAGGATTCGTTCACCCTTGCAAGTAAGGGACTGCATACAGGATTGCACATAACTGCTACGTTCAATCCTGCACCAGCTAATCATGGACTGAAGATTCAGCGCATGGATTTGGAAGGTACACCGGTGATTGACTGCGATGCCAAGTTGGTAGGTGATACACAACGAGGTACTGTGCTGACGAAAGACAATATAAAGGTAAGCACTATCGAACATGCTATGGCTGCTCTGTTGGCTGCCGGCATAGATAACTGCCTTATACAACTGGATGGTCCCGAAATGCCTATTCTTGACGGAAGCGCATTGTACTGGACTCAGTCGATTGAGAAGGTTGGAACAGTAGAGCAGGATGCAGAGAAGAATTTCTACGTGGTGGACAAGGTGATAGAGGTGGAAGGAAAGAACGGCGAACACATGAAGATAGAACCGTGCGACCACTTCTGTCTGGACATAACGACAGACTTCGGTACTAGTGTGTTGGGTAAGCAGAATGCTACACTCGACGACATTAATGATTTCTCGAAGGAGGTGTCTTCAGCACGTACATTCGTATTCGTCAGAGAAATTGAACCTCTGCTGAATATGGGACTTATCAAAGGCGGTGACCTCGGAAATGCAATCGTTATATACGAAATAGAACTCAGTCAGGAACGCTTCGACGCCCTGACCGACAAATTGGGTGTGAGCAGAATGAATGCTAAGCAGTTGGGATTCCTCAATCCGAAACCGCTTACATGGAAGAACGAAACCACCCGACATAAGTTGCTCGACGTAATGGGCGACCTCGCACTCGTTGGCAGACCTCTCATCGGAAAGGTGACAGGATATAAGCCAGGACATGCTATTAATAATATGTTCGCGCGAGAGATACTTAAAAATATGTAAGAATAAGAAAGAATAAAATAATATGGCAAAAATCAGCCCATTGGCATTTATAGACCCAGAAGCAAAGATAGGGGAGAACTGTGAAATCGGTCCATTCTGTTTCATAGACAAGAACGTAGAAATCGGTGATAATAATGTGTTGATGAATTCAGTCACATTGTTGTATGGTACACACATGGGAAACGGAAATACTCTGTTTCCTGGTGCTGTCATCGGAGCTGTGCCACAAGACCTTAAGTTCAGAGGTGAGGAATCGACAGTTGTAATAGGTGACAATAATAAAATTCGTGAGAACGTAACCATTCATCGTGGTACTGCAAGCAAGGGTACAACGAAGGTGGGGTCGAACAACCTCATCATGGAGAATGCTCATATAGCTCACGACTGCGAAGTAGGTAGCGGCGTCATCATGGGCAACTCTACAAAACTTGCAGGAGAAGTGATTATCGACGATAATGCAATACTAAGTGCCGTAGTCCTTGTACACCAGTTCTGCAGAATCGGTGGATACACTATGGTGCAGGGAGGAACCCGTACGAGCAAGGACATTCCTCCATTCACAATGGTAGGAAGAGAGCCTGTTTCGTATGCCGGACTTAATATAGTAGGTCTGCGTCGTCGTCAGTTTGCTTCTAATATCATCGATAATATTGCACATGCATACCGACTGATTTACTCGTGTAACCTGACTGTAGCTGAAGCTGTGGAACAAATCAGACAGGAAGTGCCAATGAGCAAAGAAATAGAATATATCATTGACTTTGTTGCAAATTCTAAACGAGGTATTGTAAGATGATTTATAAGTTCACCATAATCTCGGATGAAGTGGAAAACTTCATGAGAGAAATTCAAATTGATTCACATGCTACATTCCTGGATCTGCATAAACTGATTCTGGAATCTTGTAAATATAAAGATGATCAGCTGACAAGTTTCATTATCTGCGAAAACGGATGGGAAAAGGGACAGGAGATTACGCTGGAGGAGATGGATACGAGTATGGATAAGGACAGCTACATCATGGCAAAGACGGAGTTGAGCGAGTTTCTCGAAGACGAAAAACAACACCTGCTCTATACCTTCGATATGTTGGCAGAACGCGTGTTCTTCATAGAACTGAGTAGTGTAAAGCCAGGTTCGATGAAGGAGGGAAAGATTACTCGTTCGATGGGTGATGCTCCTCAGCAGACTCTCGACTTTGACGAACTGTTATCACGCAACCCAATAGTTCCCGATACAACCGTAATGGATGAAGAGAATGATATGTTCGGAGACGAAGTAGATATGGAAGATATCAGTCTGGAGGGTCTTGATATCAGTGATGGAGAATACTAATAGACTGATTGTAGTGCTGGGACCCACAGCTGTGGGTAAAACAGAATATGCACTAAGCATGGCAGAAAGCCTTGGGTGCCCGATTATTAATGCAGACTCGCGCCAGATATACAAAGGATTGAGTATAGGAACTGCTGCTCCGACAGCAGAACAGATGGCACGCGTGAAACATTATTTTGTGCAGATGTTGCCCTTGGAACAATATTATAGTGCAGCACAATATGAATCTGATGTTATGTGCCTTTTGTCAGATTTGTTCAAACAACACGAAGCAGTTGTGATGACAGGAGGCTCTATGATGTATATCGATGCCGTAACCAAAGGTATCGATGATATTCCAACAATAGATGATGAGGTGAGAAGCAATCTGCAAGAACGCTTCAGAACAGAAGGTATAGAACCTATGCTGGCTGAATTGAAACTGCTCGATCCTGAGTATTATGCAGAGGCAGACCTGAAAAACCATAAACGCATAATCCATGCTTTGGAGGTTTGCTACCAGACAGGCAAGCCATATTCGTCGTTCCGTACTCAGGTTGTGAAGGAAAGACCTTTCAAAATAGAAAAAATAGGACTGAGACGCAAACGGGAGGATTTGTTCGAAAGAATAAACCGAAGAGTGGATATGATGATGGAAGAGGGGTTGATGGAGGAGGCGAGAAGAGTTTATCCTTTGCGACATCTGAATTCACTAAATACCGTAGGATATAAAGAACTCTTCAAGGTGATAGATGGCGAGTGGGATTTGCCTATGGCGGTAGAACGAATAAAGAAAAACACAAGAGTGTATGCCAAGAAACAAATGCTTTGGTTCTCGAAAGACACAGACATAAAATGGATTGATGTGTAGTCAACCCACTCTTAAAACCATAATTTTGAATCCTATGAAAAAAATCTTTCAATATATCCGGATTTCCTTACTTTGGTACGGCAGACAATATAAGGGTAGATGGTATCAGCGGCTAGCTGTAGTAGTTTCTACTTTCTTATGCTGTTTCTTTATATACTTAGTAGCAGTTGCGTATAATTTCTGCTGGCTCTTCGGAGAATCACCTTCGATGGAGAGTCTGAAAAATCCAGTTACGAATGAACCTTCGTATGTTTATTCAGCTGATAACGACAGTATTCCAATTGGTAAGTTTTTCAATGAGAACCGCTCGCTTGTTTCGTATAAAGAGATTTCTCCTTATGTGGAGTATGCTTTGCTCTCTACAGAAGACGAACGCTTCTATAAACATCATGGAATTGACTTCAAAGCTATCTTTGCCGCTATGAAGGATATGGTTCATGGGAATGCACGTGGTGCGAGCACGGTTACACAACAGCTGGTGAAGAATCTGTATAAGATGCGAACCAGACATACTGATGGCGTGCTATGCAAAGTACCAGGACTGAAGATGCTTATTATCAAGACAAAAGAATGGATTACTGCTGTGAAGATAGAGAATATGTACACAAAGGAGGATATCCTTACTCTTTATCTTAATACTGTGGATTTTGGTAGTAATGCCTTCGGAATCAGAACTGCTGCGAAAACTTATTTTGGAAAATCGTGCGATCCCAAAGACTTGAATGCAGAACAGGCTGCTGTACTTGTAGGATTACTTAAGGCTACGACTACTTATAATCCTAAGGTTAATCCGAAACGTAGTAAGGAACGACGTAATGTTGTGCTGCATAATATGTTGAACCACCCGGAACTCTCTGCGGGACTAAAACCAATGACTCGCAAACAATGTGATTCTCTTTGTCTGTTACCAATAGACTTGAGCCGTTTTTCCGTTGAGAAAGCTTACGGAGGCAAGGCACTCTATTTCAGAGAATATATCAGACAGTATGTTTCTGACTGGTGTAGAGAGAACGATTATGATATGTTTAGTGACGGTCTGAAGATTTACACCACGATTGATATGAGGATGCAAGCTTATGCAGAATGGGCTGTTCAGAAGGGAATGAAGAATATTCAGCAAAAGTTTGATAATCATTGGCACGGTACAGCCCCTTGGAGAGACGAACATTATCAAGAAGTGCCTAATTTCATAGAGAATATTGCCAAAAGAACCGATTATTATAAATATCTCGCAAAGAAATATAATGATAATCAGGACTCTATATGGTTCTATCTGAATCAACCTCATACCGTAAAACTCTTTGCTTACGGTAAAGGCGGGCAGAAGAACGGATATGTAGAAAAGGAAATCAGTACTCTTGACTCCATCCGGTATATGGTAAGTTTTATGCATACTGGAATGGTTGTGATGGAGCCACAGACTAGCATGGTGAAAGTGTGGGTGGGAGATATAGACTTCGAACATTGGAAATATGACAAGGTGACGGCTATGCGTCAGCCTGGTTCTACTTTTAAACTGTTCGTATATGCATCGGCATTTGAGAATAACGATTCTATCACTCCTGATTATAGGGTGACAGATTCGTATGTGTCGCTGAAAATGCCAGATCCGGCTAATCCAGGTAAGACAAAACTCTGGCAACCGCATAATGCTGACGGAATATGTACCTATGCCAATATGACTCTGCGTTCTGCTTTTGCACGTTCTGTAAATACTATCGCTGTGAAAATGGGACTCAAAACTGGTATTCCAAATGTTATAAACATAGCATATAAAATGGGAATACACAGTAAGTTGGATACTGTTCCGTCGCTGTCGTTGGGTTCGTGCGACGTGAGTCTGCTGGAGTTGTGTAATTCGTATAGTACTGTCATGAATACAGGAAAGCATCGCGATCCTGTTGTCGTCACCAGAATATTGGACCGTAACGGAAAGGAAATCTACAATTACGAGAAGAATGGTCCAAAAGAAGAAGTGGCGATGAAGGAGAAAACTGCTTATTATATGCAGAAACTCTTGTGGGGAGGAATGAGAGAAGGTGGAGGTACTGTTAGCGCGTTGTGGCAATATGTCAGACCAGTAGCTGATGAAACCGAATTCGGAGGAAAGACGGGTACCTCAAATAATCATTCCGATGCTTGGTTCGTAGGAACTACTAAGAATCTTGTTGGAGCTGTATGGGTAGGTGGAGAATACAGATGCATTCATTTCCGTACAGGAGAACTGGGGCAGGGAAGTAGAACGGCATTGCCTATATTCGGATATTTCATGAATAAGGTTCTGCAAGATCCTTTGTACGAACGTTATAAGGGTAAGTATCCTGAAAATCCTTATAAATAATAAAGAGTTTAAAAAACAGATGATAGTTTTTCAGACTATCTTATAAACAAATTTTGCGCTTAAAATGACTGTCAAACGCCAATTTAAGCGCAAAAAAAATTGCTTATCTCACGACAAGCAATCTTTACTAACCTTAAAATAAATCTAATACCATGAAAAACACGTTGCAAAGGTATGGATTTTGTACGTTTTGACAAGTTTTTATGCAAAAAAAACGCGCACACTTTGTCAAGTTTAACACTTTTGTGTAAAATATGAACAATTTGTTTGTGTGCTATATATAATATAAATTGAGTTATTCTACATATAAAACTAATCCCTTCAGATATTCACCTTCTGGGTGATAGATATTGATTGGATGGTCGGCAGGTTGGTGGAGTTGATGCAGAATCCGGACTTTTCGGTTAGCTGCTGCAGCAGCTGAGAATACGGCTGTGCGGAACTGGTTCTTGTCAACAGCCTGAGAGCAAGAGAATGTGAAAAGAATACCGCCTGGCTGAATCTGTTCAAATGCTTTGCGATTGAGTCTGATATATCCTTTTATGGCATTTCTAAGGGCATCCTTGTGCTTTGCAAATGCTGGAGGATCGAGAATTATCAGATCGTATTTGGTAGTCATGTTGTCAAGGAAGTGAAATGCATCCTCTGCGAATGCCTTATGACGATTGTCTGCAGGGAAGTTGAGTTCTATATTTGCATTCGTGAGGTCGATAGCTTTCTGGCTGGAATCTACAGAGTGTACTATGTTTGCTCCTCCTCGCATAGCATATAGTGAGAAACCTCCAGTATAGCAGAACATATTCAGTACGTTACGTCCCTTTGAATACTCGCCAAGAAGTTTGCGGTTTTCACGTTGGTCAATGAAGAATCCTGTTTTCTGACCATGTAACCAGTCCACATGGAAACGCAGTCCATTTTCGCTGGCAATATCATCTGCAGAACCACCCAGAAGGAAACCGTTCTCCTGATGAAGGTCGGCCTTGTAGGGAAGTGTGGTTTCTGATTTGTAGTATATGTTATGAAGTTTTTCTCCTAAAACAACTTTGAGTGCATCAGCTATAATTTGTCTGTCGCGATGCATACCTACGGAATGAGCTTGCATGACAGCTGTATCTCCATAGATGTCGATTACAAGTCCAGGTAAGTTGTCACCTTCGCCGTGTACTAGTCGGTAACTTTCGTCGCCTAGTCCGAGTGCGAGACGAACATTGTGAGCTGCTTTCAGGTGTTGCTCGTAGAATTGCTGGTTGATTGGTTCTCGTTCGAAGGTAAGTACTCGAACCATTATAGAACCAATCTGATAATGTCCTGTAGCTATATACTGATTGTCGGAGGTGAATATTTCTACTACTTCGCCTTCCTCAGGCTCAGAGCTCATATGATGGATAGCACCAGAGAAAACCCATGGGTGGAAGCGAAGTAGGGAATCTTCTTTTCCGCGTTTGAGATATAGTTGTTTCATTATTTTGATGTTAGAAGTTTTTTAATTTCATTGTAGATTCTTATACATGCCCACGCGTCGATAGCTGCATATTGTTGTTGGGCTACGGACAGTACATCAGCCTCCCAGTTGCTCAGCTGTTGACGTTTGGCTATTTTCTTTGCAAAGAGGTTTGCATAGATTTTCTGAAGGCTTTTGTCTTTAATGCCTAATTTTGTTATTTCATCTTGTATGTCGATGAATGTGCCAGGTGTGAATTCTGCACGTTTCCGTAGATTCATCATGTCGTCTTTAAGTCCCAGACCAACTTTTGTAATAGTAGAATCTTCTAAAAGACTCAGAATGGGGGCTGGTATTCCTTCCATTCGGTTTAGACGGAAAAGAAAACACTGGTTGGCTGTTGCTACTTGAAGCAGGGCTACTTTGTGAAGTTTTCCTTTTTGAAAACAAGGACGTGTTTCTGTGTCGAATCCGAGTAGCGGTTGTGTAAGCAGATAGTTAACAGCTTTGACAACTTCCGACTCATTATCTATTATATAGATATTCCCTTCGAAGCGTTCTATCGGCAGTTTGTTGATGTTTTCTTTGTCGTATGTCTCTACTATTTGTGTTGCCATTCGTATTGTGCTGTGATTTTACATATATTTATAATGGTCTGTTTTACCCGTTCCAACGACTGAATGGGTAAAAATTCGTATGGGCCATGAAAGTTGATGCCACCAGCAAAGATGTTGGGGCAGGGGAGTCCCATGAATGATAGTTGTGCTCCATCGGTACCACCTCTGATTGCTTTGATTTTTGGTAACATTCCTGCTTCTTTTATGGCTTGGCAGGCTATGTCGATGATATACATCTGCGGCTCTACTTGTTTACGCATGTTGTAGTATTGGTCGGTCAGAGTGAGAGTAGCTGTACCATTGCCGTAGCGTTGGTTGATGGTTTCTACTATTCTGGTGATGACGCGTTTACGTTCTTGAAACTTTCCCGTTGAGTGATCGCGAATGATAAACGAAAGGTTTGCTTCTGTACAGTTTCCGCTAATGGATGTAAGGTGATAAAACCCTTCATAGCCTTCGGTTGTTTCTGGTATTTCGGATTGTGGAAGCATCTGTACAATTTCTGTTGCTATACGTCCTGCGTTAATCATCTTGTCTTTCGCAGAACCTGGATGTACGGAACGTCCTGTCACAGTTATTATAGCTGCTGCAGCATTGAAATTTTCAAATTCTATCTCGCCGCATTCAGAACCATCTATGGTGTATGCAAATTTACAGCCGAATTTTTCAACATTGAAATGATGGGCTCCCATGCCAATCTCTTCGTCAGGGTTGAATGCTATGCGAATTGGTCCGTGTTCAATTTCCGGATGTTTCTGAAGATAGACCATTGCCTCTACTATTGCTGCAATACCTGATTTGTCATCGGCTCCAAGTAGGGTAGTCCCGTCTGTCGTTATAATGTCTTCGCCAATGTGGTCAAGCAATTCTGGAAACTGTTTTGGTGAGAGAACTTTATCAGCAGATAAAGTGATGTCCTTGCCGTTGTAGTTGTATGTTATTTGCGGTTTTACGTTTGTTCCCGAAGCATCGGGAGAGGTGTCGAGATGAGAGATGAATCCTATTGTCGGAATAGATTTAGACGTGTTGGAAGGCAGGGTGGCATATATATATCCTAAGGAGTCCAGTTCCACATCTTGTAATCCTTCGCTAATAAGTTCGTCGCGCAATACCTCCGCAAACACCATCTGTTTCTTGGTTGATGGTGTTGTTCCTGTTTCTTCCGAGGACTGTGTATCGAATGATACGTATTTTAGGAATCTCTCTGTAATGGTCATTTTACTGTTTATGCGTTTAATTAAATAGAATTACTATAGCCATCAAAATAAATAATAATCCTACTAAGCCGTTAATCCATTGCTGGGCATGTTCGAAAGTGCTGTTCAACTGGTCTGCCTGTGTGAGTGCTCTTCTGATAGCCCAAGCAAGAAGCAGAACAGGGATGCTGGCTGCAATAGCAAAAATAAGCGGAACAAATAGTCCTGCCTGCGAGGTTGTGGATAATGGTAGCATCAGACCGAAATAGAATACGGCACTTTCTGGACAAAAGGCAAAAGCTAGTGTGATACCGAGGATAAGTGCTCCAAGCGGACCATTGCGATGTATCATTTCTCCTGAATTGTGACAATTCTCTCCTTGATGATGATGATGGGGATGAAGTGCACGAAATAGCATGAATGTGCCGACTATAATTAATATGTATGGTACAATCAGTTCTGCTTTGGACAAAATTGATGCCACTCCTTCTATGTTCCTACCTCCTCCGATAAGACACATCAGAATCCATCCTAATACGGTATAGGTGATAGTCTTGCCAAGGATATATAACAATAGTGTCCGATTTGGATGCTTGTATTTTGCCCTACGTGTTAGATAGGTGAGAGCGGATATGTTGATAGCAAGCTGACAAGGATTGATTGCTACCAATAATCCTAAAATTAATGCAGCAAGCAGTGGTAATTCTGCCTGCTGCGACAGTATGTTAGTTATTATGTTCATTAATGTGTTATGAGCAGAATGCGAGTATCAGTACTTGGGCTGTTATAATTCTGAGGAACATGGACAACGGATAGACTGTAGAGTAGCCTACTGAAGGAATACCATTGTTTGCCTGTGCTTGAGAGAAGGCAAGTGCTGGTGGATCAGTAGTTGCACCTGAGATAATTCCTGAAAGCAGGAAATAGTTCATGTGCCATTTTACTCTGGCAAAGACTCCCATGATAATAAGTGGAATGAATGTAATCAGGAAACCAATCCATACGTAGTGAATACCTCCATTTATTACTGTGTCAACGAAGTTTCCACCGGCTTTAATTCCTACACTGGCGAGGAATAGCACAAGACCGATGTCTCTAATCATAAGTGATGCAGAGTTAGTTGTGTAGGCAACAAGTTTGATTTTGTATCCGAAACGTCCCAACATGATTGCTATGATAAGCGGACCACCTGCAAGACCCAATTTCACAGGAACAGACATACCTGGAATAGATATTGGAATCATTCCGAATACAATACCTACGAAGATGCCTACGAAAAGTGTAAGCAAGTTAGGTTTGTCAAGTGCTTGCTTTGAATCACCGATTCGACTTGCAAATCGATCTACAGCATCTTCAGGTCCTACAGTTGTTAGAATATCGCCTACCTGAAGTATAACGCTTGGACTAGCAAATAGTTCGATACCTGAACGATAAAGTCTTGTTACGTTAACGCCAAACATTGAACTGGAGTGTAGAGAACCAAGTGTTTTTCCATTTATGTTGCTACGTGTAACAGTAAGTTTCTTCGATACCATTTTTACGTCTTGTATCTCCCAGTCTATTTCTGCTTCTGGTCCGATAAAAGCTGTTATTGCTTCTGCATCTTCTGATGCACAGACTACAAAGATACGGTCGCCTGTTGAGAGTAGGGTATTGCGGTTAGGTACTGTGATGTGTCCATCGTGGAGAAGACGGGAACATACAAAGTCGCGACCTATGAAATTATGTACTTGCAGAATGCTTTTGCCATTTATAGCAGGATTAAACACCTCAATAGTCATCAGATGTGGCTTTACAGCTGCATTTTTGCTATTCTTTCTATTGAAATGTTCTTCTTCTTTCTGAAAGTTTATTTTGAAGATAAATCTTATCAGAATGATACTTAGTATAATGCCTACAACACCAAGAGGGTATGCACACGCATATCCGTTTGCAATTACAGGAACTCCATCTGCAAAGATATGGGGATTCATGCTGCTTATTTGATCAAGTGCAGCAGTAGCGGCACCTAATCCAGGAGTGTTAGTTATAGCTCCACATAGCGTACCAACAAGCATTGGCAAATCGTTTGCTGCAGGTATGATTTGGCGACAAGAATAATAGATTATAAGCATTACAACGATGTTGAGCAATACTATTCCTGCTGCTATAGTGTTTGCTTTAAGACCACCACGTAAGAGTGATGTGAAGAATGAAGGACCGACCTGAAGACCGATTGAGAATACGAATAATATGAGACCGAAATCTTGAACGAAATTCAGTATTTCCATGTTTTCTACCACATTCATTCGTTTCAGTAAGTCTCCAACGGCAATACCTACAAAGAGAATCCAAGTAACTCCAAGAGATACACCTTTTATCTTCAGTTTATTGCCAAGGAATATTCCTAATGCAATTACCAAGGAGTATAATATAACTGTGTGAGCTACTCCTCCTCCTGTAATTAATAAATCAATAAGCCACTGCATATTTTTTGTATTTTGTTATTTATTCTTGATGCTATTATTGTAATGGATAAACTAAGCAAGTTGCAATTATGTTTGTTATGAATACTGTTACATTCATTGGAAGTCCAAGTTTTACAAAGTCTGTGAATTTGTATCCGCCAGGACCATATACCATAGTATTTGTTTCGTTCCCAATAGGGGTTGCAAAACATGATGATATGCTAATCATAAGTGCAATTACAAATGTAAGTGGGTTGGCATTCAAAATTTGGGCCGTGTCAATAGCTATCGGTATTAGTACTGCTGCTGCTGTGGCATTTGAAATCAGTTCAGTTGCTATGGTAGCTATCAGGCAAAACATTATCAAGGATGCAAATGGATTGAAACTGAAGGTATGTGCAATTCCATAACCTATAGTGCTTGCCAATCCTGTTGCCTCAATGGCTTTTCCTATGCATACACTTCCAGCAAAAATTGTGACTATCTTCCAATTTATTGCTCGCTGCATCTGATCTGCAGTACAACATTTTGTAATCAACATCGCACCAGCAGCAAGTAATGTACAGTGAAGCAGTGGCAATACGCTAAATGACGACAATAATACCATGCATATCATAATAAATATACTGATGAATGTCTTTGGCCCTTGTTGCGGTAGAGCTATATTGTTGAAGAATTGCAATTTGTCGGATAAGTGTTCTGCGTTCATCTTAGTACCCTCAAAGAGTAATGTGTCTCCTGGGTATATGGTGGTTTCGCGTGGAATTTCAGTGATTCTTTCTCCTTCGCGTGCTACAGCAATCAATACTACATCGTTTTCTTTTTCAAAATCTATGTCAGCCATTCGTTGTCCAACCAAACTACTTTCCCTTATGACGGTTGCTAGTTGTAGTGTGCGGTTTTTGTTTAATTCCTTAACACTGAAAACATGATGTGTAGCATTGACTAATCCGTGAGTGGTACGTAATTGCAGAATGTCATCAATCCTTCCCGAGTAAACCAGATGATCTCCACCAAATATATATTCGTTGTTAGGAACAGGACTAATAATTTCCCTGTCAAAACGAACTATTTCAATTAGGTGTCCACCTGTTACGTTTAATAAGCGTGCTTCTTCTACTGTTGATCCTATATATTTGCAATCTGTAGGAACAAGAAGTTCTACCGTGTAGTTGTCACTGCTTTCAAATGATTCTTCTGGTGCCTTCCTGGTAGGTAGATATTTTTGTAGAAGTATGATTGTGATAGTTCCTGTAATTGTACAGGCTAATCCAGGAATAAATGGTGCAAAGAACGACATGGTCTGACCCGTACCATGATGATAGAAGGCGGAAGCCAAAAGGTTTGTGGAACTGCCAATTATTGTACAGAATCCTCCTAATGCAGATGCATAACTTAATGGGATAAGTAATTTAGATGCAGGTATTTTTATCTTTTTACTCCATTCTTTCACTACGTTGATGAATAAAGCTGTAGTGGCGTTGCTGTTGAAGATAGCGCTCATAGCAGCTACGGACAGCATAAGATTTGATATAGCACGTTTTAGTGTTTTGGGAGAACCTAGTTTTCCAGACAGCCAATGAACAACTCCAGCATGTACTAGACTGGCTCCAAGGACAATTAAAACTCCAACGACAAAAACTGTTCGGGCACTGAATGATGATAATGCTTCTTCGTCGGATAATGTTCCTGTGAGTAAAAGTGCTGATATAATAATGAGAGCCAATATGTCGCCAGACATCTTGCCTCTGAACGTCATTACTGTCTTGAATACTATGACAGCAATGGTGAACCATGCGTAAATGCTTAGATTAAGCATCTGCATGCTTGTGCGGTTTATTCAAAATTAAAAATATGACCAAATCCTGTCATGTCAAATACATTCTTAATCAGTGGCTGCAGGCCTTTGATAATAAGTTTCCCGCCAGCTTCTGTTACATCTTTATGCATTTGCAGAAAAACTCTGAGGCCAGAACTACAGATGTATGACATATCTGTACAATCAAGTGTGATGATGTCGCCGAGATGAGCGTCTGCTTCTTTTAATTTCTCTTTTACATCATCCAAATGAATTGCATCCAATGGCCCATCAATATAAATTGTTTTCATGCTTTAATATTTTTTTTCATTGTTAAAATGTTCGATCCTTCTTCATAACGATAGGTAACATCATCCATTATCTTGTTGATTAGGAATATACCCAAACCGCCTATCTGTCTTTCATCAGCAGATAGAGTAGTGTCAACCTCAGGAGCTTCTTCTATAGGATTAAAAGGTTTGCCTTGGTCTTTCAGTTCGAATACTATAATATTATCGGATTGTTCTGTCCAAGTTTTTAATGTCATAGTGTGATCTTCGTCTTGAGGATAAGCATACATAATTACGTTTGTAACAGCTTCTTCCAAAACGAGGTTGAGATTGAATGTTAGCATGGCATCCAATCCCAATTCTTCACATAGAACTTCTATAAATTCGGTTAGAAGCTCTATTTGTTTTACGTCGTTATGAAGAGTTAACTCGCGTAGCATTATTTAAACTGGAACAATGAGTAAAATCCGGTGATTGTAAATACTTGTTTTACTTCAGGCAGTACGTTGATGATTGTTATGTCACCATTCTTTGCCATTGTTTCCTTACGTAAACTTAATAATAATCTCAGACCAGAGCTACTGATAAATGAGAGTTTCTCCATATCTAAAACTAAATGCTTGTCTGCATTGTCCATCATTATTTTCAAGTCTTCTGCAAACTGTGGAGCTGCTGCAGTATCAAGTCTTCCGTCCATTACACCTGTAAGTGTGCCATTTTCTTCTGTTACTTTGAATGTCATAGTTGTAAATTTGTTTTATATCTTTTAATTTTGTGCAAATATAGTGACTTTTTGCGGTATAAGTTTAAAAAATATGTGTAAAACTCATTTTACAGTTATATTCTTTATTGTGAAGTTTTCTACAAATTCTTTATGCAAGTCTTTCTTATTTGCCTTTATATCAAGGTTCTCAAAGGTGAAGTTGCTTAAATGATATTGTGATTCCTGCTGGTTAACGTTGAAGAAAACATTGCAATCGAATTTGATGTTGCGCATGGTTATATGGTCCGAGTACGACATAGGAGTAGTTTCTCTACCCTTAAGATCATAGAACTGTGTCCATGGAGCAACTAGAATGAAATTTTTTCCATATCCCTCAATGTCTTCAACTGTAATGTATTCGTAGCGTTGAGGAGTGTCTGGACGCATCTTGAGCCATAAGAGGTTGTTTGCCTCACTCACTTTGATGCGTCGTAGGATGATGTTATGATTGAAAACACTTTCAGAACCTAAAGTCAGACATCCATGACAAAAGCCATATTCGCAATCCTCAATAATAATATTTCTATTTTCTCCATCACCTTCCATTTCTGGGAATTTACTCAAATCTACTCCGTCATATTTTGAACGGAAAGCATCGGCATAAGGACCTTTGCCACCTTTGATTGCCACAGCATCATCGTTTACAGACATATAACATCCTTTTACCAAAATGTTTTTCACTACATCGAGGTCGATGGCATCGGTAGATGGAGCCTTAACAGGTTTGGCGGGGGAGTATATGTGGAGATTTAGCAGTTTTACATTTTCGCTATTGTAAATATGTGTGGTCCAGAAAGGAGAATTCTGCAGATTTACTCCCTCTATCTGTACGTTTTTACAGTTGGAAATGTATACAAGTCTAGGGCGTTGCTCGTCTTTATTTGTACATTTGCGATTCCATTCTCTGCGTTCCCAGAAGTGTTTCCAAAATGTATATCCGTTTCCATCTATAGCACCTTTACCAGAAATTGTAAATCCGTCTATTTTATCTGCATTTATTAGGGCTGAATAGTATTTACATGTTTCTCCCTCAATACGTGTTGTCAGAAGGGGATAGTCATTAGAGTCGTTGCTGCCCATCAATACACCACCAGCCATAATGTGGAGGTGTACGCCTTGTTTGAAGAATACTGCACCTGTCATGTAAACCCCCTCTGGTACTATTACGACTCCACCACCTTCTGTGGCGATTTTGTCAATGAGATTCTGTAGCTCTTTGGTATGAATTTTTCCATCGTTTACCACACCGTAGTCAGTTATACGATATTTCTTGCCGAGATTGTTGAGATTTACAGTTTCTGATTGTTTAAACCAAGAGTCAATCTCTGTACCGTCTGGCCATAAATCCTTAACGACCTTCTTTCCGAAAGCACTACTTGCACATATAATGCAAAGTAATAAGAATATTTTCTTCATAATTAGGGTGTTGTCTTAAAGGGTGTTGGGTTTTTACTTAAAAATTTTTTTGATTTCTCCGTTGGAGTATTTTACAATGTTAACTCCTTTATCCAAAGAGTTGATCTTTATACCTGTTGAATTATAAATCTCAACAATTTGTGGGTTGTCTGAAGAGTCTGCGGATTCTTCTTCTATTGTTTCTATTCCTGTTGCAATGGCGATTTCTATGTATTTTTCAAGTTCGTCTTCACTTATAATAATCCATTGCTGTGCAGTAGCTTTGTTGCTATAATCAAATGCACCTTGTTTAATGCTGCCATATAAGGCCCCCATTTTGCCGGCTTCTATGGATTTGTTTCCATTGTCGTACCATGTAAACCAGTACCCATGAGTTTTGATTTGTTTACTGTCAGCTTTCAGTGTTACATCTGTACGGTCTGGCATCAACTGGAAAAACTCTGTATCTGATGGTTTCTTGCTGCCAGTTATGTTCTTTAAACCTATAGATGTGCTACCAGAAGCATGAGTGAGATATCTGCCGTTGCTAACGTTTTTGAATATATAATATCCTTTTGTGGCATCATATTCTATGTACCATGCTGCTTCGTCTCCGACTTCTTCTTTTGTTAGGAATTCGTTCCATCCAGTTGCAGATGAGGAGCGTGCATAAAGAAGTCCGCTACCAAGACCATAGTCAGCATTTTTGCACATCAGATAGTATTTTTTATCGCTATCGAAATTGTATGTGTAACCTGATAGACCATTAGGGTGATTGCTTGTAGGACAAAGTCCATCAATGAATAGTGCATAAAGTAAACAACATCCGCCAAGGTATTGGAGTTCTAAATGTTTATCCTTGTCAGCTCCGTTTACAAACCAGTCATATGTAGCATTGTTTCCCCAACCGTGTACAGCATCGCCTCTCATATAGCAAGTAGTGGCATCGTAATTATTTTCAAGGAAATGAAGCATGTCGTTTGCTTCACGACCTAACCATTTGCCATATTTGCCTTCACTTTCACGTGTGTCAGTACAATTGTTCCAACGCCAGTGGGTTCCGACGCCGACTCCATGTCCAGTTTCGTGGATTACGGTGCCAATTGCCTGATTCCCGGCGTTAGGTCCGATGCGCATCCAACCTCCGTATGAACAGTCTGCTGTTGGTGTCTGTGCTCCGTAATGCCCTGACAAAGTAAAACCACGGATGCCTGTCCACTGATTGAAATACTCAATAGTCTGGTTAATGGCTGTTCTGCAACGAATGTTTGCGTCTTCTGTTGGAGCACCATTGTCCCATGTTCCTACACAAGTACCTTTAGGGTGAGTTACAATTTTAATCTCATCACCATATGCAACCATATATGTTTTGTTCATTATATATGGACGCACATAGTAAACCGTTGCAGGCTTTAAATTGCGAATGTGGAAAATATATCCGTTCAGTTGATGATATTCTGTAGTACGATCGTTGAGTACCGTTGGATTGCGTTCCGTACTCCAACAAACTCCACGCTCTAAAATGTTTGAGCCTGTCATTGAGGCTCTTACAAGTGCTTCGGTACTACCTGTAGGGGCATAGTGGTTTGTTGAACTTACCTTTGGTGCTGTTCCAGGACCTTGTTCTGGGTTTGCAATACGGAAAGCAAACAATGCGAGGTCTAATGCCGAGATTTCCTGTGCGAGGTCATCGGCACTTGAAGCAATATCTTCTATCATGCTTTTTGCCTTGTTTATTTCTGCTAAAAATTCAGAACTGCCTTCTTTTTCAGCATCATAAAAAGCCTCTACTTCTGTTATTTTTGCTTGGAGTGATGGTATGACTTCGCTTTTGTCAACATCGCCAATTTGGTAGAGTCTGAAATTATCAACAGCAATCCAGTTTCCTCCTGCATTCTGAGATACATATCCAATCTCAACCTGACCGCCTACATACTTAAACTTTACTGAATAGTCATCTGCAGTATAAACGGCTGTCTGCTCATCATTAGCAAAGATCTTTACTCCCGTGTTTTCTTTAGCTGGAGTGCTCTGTGATATGTTCTGAGCACCTGCGGTCAGTTTGTACAATCCTACTGGAAGTTTTGTGATGATCTGTTTAACATTAGCGTTGCCTGCACTTCCTGAGGAAACCCACTTCTCAAGATAGAAGGTTCCTTCTTTTTGGGTGAAAGAATTGTTGCTTTGGCTAACGAGGTTTGATACTGCCCATCCAGTTGTCCCGTTTTCAAATGACGGATTAACAATGAAGTCTGTGCGGTCAATAGGATTATCTTCGCTAGGTACTGTCTGTGCATAACAAATGTTAGCTGTAGCAATTACAGCAACAAACATGGTTGAATTGAAAATCTTTTTCATGGCGCAATGTTTTTGTTGTTTCTTCTTTACAATTTACAAAGATATGGCAAAAAAGGTGCAAGTACAAAACAAAAACGTGTAAAAGTTTATTTGTTGTATAAATAATGTCAATGTTGCATCGTGTGATTTTGACCTGTTTATTAGAATTTTCCTAAAATCTTATCCATTACCCAGTTTGTCGGAGTTGCGCTAAAGCTGTCACAATCACAAGTACCTACGCCTTGCAGAGTGTGAACTATTTGTTCAATAAGTGGTAGCTGGACATGTTGTGGATTGGGAATGTCAAATTCTTCTATTCCGCGTTGAGTGTATAATTTTATTGGTTTATAATCGAATACCGAGAATGTTATGGTGCCTTTGTCGCCTACGAGCAAAATTCTGTCTTTTCTTGCGGATTCGTATGCAACGAAACACCAGGACGCAGAACCAGTAAGTCCACTGTCAAAACGAAAACATGCATTAAAGGTGTCTTCTACCTTGTATAGTCCTCCCATGTTTTGACTATAGCCTTCGGCTTCTAAAATAACTCCAAACATATATTGAAGTAAATCAAGCTGATGACTTGCGAGGTCGTAGAAATAACCTCCTCCTCCTGCAACTTCGGGTTGTAGACGCCAAGGCATATCTGTGCCACTTTTTGCATCGAGTTCACGAGGAGGTACATGGAACTGCACTTGTACGCTAAGCAACTTTCCGATTTCGTTTGATTCTACCAACTCTTTTACTTTGTTGAAATAGGGTAGGTAACGACGGTAATAGGCCACATAGCATGGTACTCCTGTGAGTTTTGATATCCTGTTTACTCGAATACATTCTTCGTAGCTCTTGGCAAGAGGTTTTTCTACATAGCAAGGTTTGCCCGCCCTCATTGCCATTATAGCATAAGTGGCATGTGACGATGGTGGGGTCGCTATGTATATTGCGTTTACTTCCTTGTCATCAATAAGTGCTTGCGCATCATTGTAGTAACGTGGTATATTGTTGCGTAAAGCATATGATTTTGCTTTCTCTAAGTTGCGACTCATAACTGCTACTATCGATGAACCTGCAATCTTGCTGAAGGCTGGTCCACTCTTCTTCTCGGTTACTTCTCCGCAACCGATGAAGCCCCATTTTATTTGCTTTGTTGTCATTTTTAGTTTTCTTGGTTGCAAATCTAATGAAAAAGCTATAAATTTGCAGATGTTTTGGAGTAAAATGATAAAAAAATGAGAAAAAATATCACTTGTCTGTCTAGAAGTATAAGTTTTGTGACCGCAAATTTCCTCTTTTTTCTTCGCGTGTCATTGCTTCCTGCATTGTTATTTGCACTTTTTTTAACCGTAGCCGTTCATGCACTTTGGGCGTCTTTCTTTTTTGGTGCCCTGTTCAGTTTTGTGTTGGCAATTGTTGCTTTTATGTTTGTGCAAGGAATTGTAATCAGTATGTGGAGAGTAAAGGAAAAAGGACTTGCTGTAGATGCACAGAAAACGAAAAGTCTGTACCGTTTGTCTTTAAAGAAAATAACTAATGGGTTCAATCCTATAGTGTTTGCTAAAAGATTAAAGTATTGCTTTAAGCATTTTTATCAAATATTCTCGTTGTCAATTTGTTGCTTATGTGTATACTCAGCGCTTTTGATTGTTGTTTGTCTTCCCGTAATAGCTATAATAGTAATACAATGGACAGTAGACCGGTCTGTTAATATGGGTGATGTTGTGAACCTTCCAGATGGACTCGGTGTTACATTCTTTATTGTGACTTTTGTTGTTTCCTATATCTTATCTGCAATTTTGTCACCATCCATATTACCTTATATGCTTCGTAAAAAAGAATGTGATAAGGAGGATGCTGAGTTAGAGGAAATAAATATTAAGTAATAAATCATAAAAGTAATAGCTTTGACAAAAAATAAGAAACAGTTACCACTAATTGAGAAGGTGGAGATTACTGCAGTTGCTGCAGAAGGAAAATCTATTGCTCGTCTTGACGATGGAGTAGTATTTGTACCCTATGTGGTACCTGGCGACGTTGTTGATTTACAGGTGAAGAAGAAGAAGTCGAACTATATGGAGGCTGTTTGTGTTAAGATTCATAAGTATTCCGACTTGCGTGCTACTCCGTTTTGTCATCACTTTGGTGTGTGTGGTGGTTGTAAATGGCAATGCTTGAAATATGAAGAACAACTGCGTGCTAAGCAGCAGCAGGTATATGATAATCTGACTCGCATTGGCAAGATTGAACTCCCTGAGTTTATGCCAATTCTGGGAAGTAGGAAAACAAAAGAATATAGGAATAAATTAGAATTCGGATTCTCAAATAAGCGTTGGCTTACCGAAGAGGAAGTGCGTCAGGATGTCAACTATGATGTAAAGGATGCAGTTGGATTTCATATCACTGGTGCTTATGATAAAATTCTGGATATTGAGGATTGTGGACTGATGGATAATCTTCAGAATCGTATTCGAAACGAAATCAGAAGATATGCTCTTGAGAAGGGCTTGGTATTTTATGATTTGCGCGAAAATCGTGGTTTACTTCGCAGTATGATGATGCGCAATAGTAATACTGGCGAATTCATGCTTCTTATACAGTTCAGAATAGAAACGGAACAGGAACGTGAACAGGCAATGCAGTTTCTGGAACACCTTTCAATAACTTTCCCTGAGGTTACTTCTTTGCTTTACGTTGATAATCATAAAGCTAATGATACCTTTGCCGATCAAAAAGTGCATTGTTATAAGGGAACGGACTATATATATGAGACGATGGAGGATTTGAAATTTAAGGTAGGTCCTAAGTCTTTCTATCAGACAAATACAGAACAGGCATACGAATTGTATAGTATAGCTCGTAGTTTTGCTGCTCTTACTGGTAAGGAATTGGTTTACGATCTTTATACTGGTACTGGAACTATTGCAAATTTTGTAGCGAAACAGGCTCGGCAGGTTATAGGAATTGAATATGTTCCAGAGGCAATCGAAGATGCCAAAGTAAATTCTGAAATTAATGGCATTAGCAACACTTTGTTTTATGCCGGTGATATGAAGGATGTTTTGAATAGCGATTTCATTAGTGAACACGGACGCCCCGATGTAATCATTACTGACCCACCTCGTGCAGGAATGCACCAGAGTGTGATAGATGTAATGCTTATGGCAGCTCCAGAAAGAATTGTATATGTCAGTTGTAATCCTGCCACGCAGGCACGCGACTTGCAGGCTTTGGATGCAGAATACAAAGTGGCTGCAGTACAACCTGTTGATATGTTTCCTCACACTCAACATGTGGAGAATGTAGTATTGCTGAAAAAAAGATAGATACAGATATGAGCCAATATTTTGATAATAAAGCAAGAAACAGATATAAGGATTATCCTGTGAGTGAGGAATGCGAGTTGCTGGCATTCCTTATGTCTCATATTGAGGGCGTGTCTAGAACTCGTGCCAAGGAACTGCTGTCCAGAAAGATGGTGTATGTGAATTCACAGATAACTACACAGTTCAACACCTTGCTGAAACCAGGTATGCTTGTGCAGATAAGTGATCACGGACATAAACGCGACCTTCAGAGTCAGTGGGTGCGGATTGTATATGAAGATGCTTTTCTGTTTGTAGTCGACAAGGCTAATGGTATACTCACTAATACTCAGCCGGGTAAGCGTACTCAGACTGTAAAATCTATACTGGACGAATATGTAAAGCGCCAGAACCGCACGTTCTCAGTTCATACTGTTCATAGACTTGACCGTGAAACTTCCGGACTTCTTCTCTTTGCCAAACGTCGAGATGTGCAAAAGATGTTTACAGATAATTGGAAAGATCTTGTTGCAGACCGTCGTTACATTGCAGTATGTGAAGGGATAATGGAAAAAGATGCGGGTTCTGTTACGAGTTGGCTTTCAGATAATAAAATGTTTATTACCCATTCTTCACCAGTTGATGATGGTGGAAAAGAAGCTACGACACATTATAGGACTATAAAACGCGGAAAGGAATATAGCCTTGTGGAGATGAAACTGGATACAGGTAGGAAAAATCAAATTCGTGTGCATATGCAAGACCTGCATCACAGCATTGCTGGTGATTATAAGTATGGTGCCGAAACCGATCCAATAGGACGTATATGTCTTCATGCTTATAAATTGGCATTTCAACATCCTATCACGGGTGAATTCCTTAAGTTTGAAACACCCATACCTCCATCTTTTAAGAATATATCGAAATAACATAACGAATGAAAAATATACGTAACTTTTGTATTATAGCTCATATCGACCATGGTAAATCTACTCTGGCTGACCGTCTGCTTGAGAAAACGAATACCATTAAGATTACTCAAGGTCAGATGCTCGATGATATGGATCTTGAGCAGGAGCGTGGAATCACCATAAAGAGTCATGCCATTCAGATGGAATATGATTACAATGGTGATGTAATGGATAGAGGCAAGTATATCTTGAACCTAATAGACACTCCAGGACACGTAGACTTCTCCTATGAAGTGAGCCGCTCTATTGCTGCTTGTGAAGGAGCACTGCTCGTTGTTGATGCTACTCAAGGCGTGCAGGCGCAGACCATCAGTAATCTCTATATGGCAATAGATCATGACTTGGAGATTATCCCTGTCATAAATAAGATTGATATGCCTAATGCTATGCCAGAGGAGGTTGCTGACGAAATTATTGACCTTATAGGTTGTAAACCAGAGGAAATTATTTATGCCTCAGGAAAGACAGGCGAGGGTGTTGATGATATATTGAATGCTGTTGTAGAACGTGTGCCGCATCCTGTAGGCGACGAGGAGGCACCGCTTCAGGCTCTTATCTTCGATTCTGTATTCAATTCTTATCGTGGCATCATTGCCTATTTTAAGATTGTCAATGGTGTGATGCGTACTGGTGATAAGGTACGATTTATAAATACTAAAAAAGAGTATCTTGCAGAAGAAATAGGTACGCTTAAGATGGATATGGTGCCGAAGAAGGAACTTCGTACTGGTGACGTGGGATATATCGTTACTGGTATTAAGAATGCTGTCGAGGTAAAGGTTGGCGATACCATTACATCGCTATCCAATCCTTCTACTGAAGCAATTAAGGGGTTCCAGGAAGTAAAACCAATGGTATTTGCAGGTATCTATCCTATAGAAACAGAGGATTATGAAAACCTGCGTACCAGTCTTGAGAAACTTCAACTAAACGATGCTTCTCTTACGTTCCAACACGAATCATCTGCCGCTCTCGGATTTGGTTTCCGTTGTGGATTCCTCGGGCTACTCCATATGGAGATTGTACAAGAACGTCTCGATCGTGAGTTCAATATGGATGTAATAACTACGGTTCCTAACGTATCGTATATGGTTTACGATAAACATGGGAATGCAGAGGAAGTTCACAACCCATCAGGTATGCCCGACCCTACGCTAATTGAACATGTCGAGGAACCCTATATTCGTGCAACTGTAATTACCACAGCTAATTTTATAGGTCCGATAATGACCTTGTGCTTGGGCAAACGTGCTGAACTCGTAAAACAGGATTTCATCGCTGGCAATCGTGTCGAGATTGAATTCCTTATGCCACTGGGTGAAATAGTGATTGATTTTTACGACAAGCTGAAGAGTGTCAGTCGCGGATATGCCAGCTTCGACTACCACCCAGCTGGATTCCGTCAGTCAAAACTCGTGAAACTTGATATCCTTCTCAATGGCGAATCTGTCGATGCACTTTCTACTTTGACTCATGTGGATAATGCTGTGACACTTGGACGTCGTATGTGTGAACGCCTCAAGGAACTTTTGCCCCGTCAGCAGTTTGATATAGCCATTCAAGCTGCCATAGGTGGAAAAATTGTAGCACGCGAAACTGTTAAACAGGTTCGTAAGGATGTGCTCGCAAAATGCTATGGTGGTGATGTGAGCCGTAAACGAAAACTGCTTGAGAAACAGAAACGAGGTAAGAAACGTATGAAACAGATTGGTAATGTGTCTGTGCCTCAGAAGGCTTTTCTTGCTGTATTGAAACTTGATGATAATTAAGTATAAATATAATTGTTTTTATTACTGTACTATGAAAAAGTCTACATCGTTAATTGCTTTGGTGTTATTGAGTTTAAATGCCATTGCAAATCCTATCGATCCAGAGAAGGCTGAGCAGATTGCTGCAGACTTCCTTCCATCGACGGAGTATTTTACTTTAGTAAGTAACTCCAAAGAGAATCGTGTAAAAGCTTTTGGCCCCGCGTCTGGTTCTGCACCTTATTATATTTATAGTAGGGGAGAAGGACAGGGTTACGTGATTGTTGCTGGCGACGACTGCCTCCCAACCATCCTTGGATATACAGAGAGTGGTGATTTCGATGCAGATAATATTCCTCCGGCTCTTCAGGCTATGCTTGACTCGTGGGCAGAATCTGTAGCTCAGGCACAAGCAAACGGTACTAATACTCCACGTCCTTTGCTCACTACTAGTGCCGACCGTTCCAGTATCAAGCCCATAATGAAAAGTCATTGGCACCAGAGTAGTCCATATAACGATCGTTGTCCAATCCGGACAGGTACTTCCAGTCGTGCAGTAACAGGATGTGTAGCAACTGCCGCTAGCCAGATTTTGTATTATTGGCGAAAAGATCTTCCATCTACTCTTCAGAGTACTACCCCTACTTATTCTTATGGAGAAGCTCCTGTTACAGAGTCGATAGAAAAAGGAACGCCTCTCCGTTGGGACTTGATGAAAGACAGCTACAGTGGTTCTGAATCTGCTACAGTAAAGAATGCCGTTGCTGAATTTGTATTTGCTACAGGTGCTGCCACTTGGCTTACATATGGTTCAAGTACCTCTGGAAATATAGAAAAAATCCCTGCTACTTTCAGTGGCTTCTTCGGTATGAAGGGCGGAACGGTAAAATATCGCAACTCTTATTCTCAGGAGACTTGGGTTCAGATGCTCTACGATGAGTTGATTGCAGGGCGTCCTGTCATGTACACAGGTCAGAGTGAGAGCCAGGGCGGACATGCCGTTGTGGTTCATGGCTATCAGAAGACAGGCGACCTCTTCTACTTTAATTTCGGATGGGGCGGTCAGGCTGATGGCTATTATACTGTAGATACAGAAAAAGGTATGAATGGCTTTAATGCTTACCAGTCTGCTTTGTTCGAAGCATATCCAAAGACTTGGAATCGTACTGCGGAAATAAGCCAACCTGAGACGGTATATGCACAACGTACCAATACGTTTGACATTACGATAGAAAACAACTCGACACTTCCTCTTCAGGGTGTATATCTCTTTGCGTCAACTAGCAGTGCAAAACCTTCTTTGCTGAGAAATGCAAAGTCATCCGACCTTGAAACCATTATTCCTTCGGGTTCTACAGGTACTATAAGCCTTACTTGCAAACCAACCAGCACTAAGACTTGGTACATTACGGCTACCGATGCTGATTTGACTGTTCTCGACCAGATAGCTGTCACTCCAGAGACTGTTACAGCTAATCTTTCTTTGTCATCTATCATATCTGCTGCTTCTGGTGAAACAGAGACGATAGAAGGAATAGAGTACAATAAGTTCTACAGCAAAAAGGCCTCTCTCACTGTTCGTATGAATAATGAAGATGATATGGCTTACGAGGGTACAGGTAGGATAAATATTTATGTCTATGACGAAGACAAAGAAGAGTGGGTTGAAAATGGTCACAACTCCCTGTCAAACATTCTTATACCTGCAAATGCCTCTTCTGACCTCTATTTCACTGTTGCCAACACAATGTCGTGTCCTCTCGTGAATGGAAAGCGTTATTATGCAGAAGTGGCTACAGAATGGAGTAATAATGCTACTGTGGATATAATCGATGTGTCGAAAGCAAATCCTGCGCGTACATATTTTACTATAACTGGAGAAAGTGACTTTGCTGTAAGTTCGTTCGAAGACGGCGTACTTTCGTTCTCAGGCCACTGGGACAAGAATGCTTTCGAACTCTTGTTGAAGCTGTCTAACTATTCTTCTGCAACATGTTTCGACATGACTCAGGTAGAAGCCTTTACTCCTAATTACGATCGTAATTCATTCAATAATCCTAATACACTTGTATATGTAGCAGGTTCTGATAACTACAAAGAAGATAATATCATCAATGCCGATGGTATCTGTCAAAATCTGCGTCTTGTTTTTGGTTACGACTTCAAGCCCAAGGCTGACTTCAAGGCTAAGTTTGCTGTAGCTGCGTTCACAGATGCAATAGGGAAGTGGTCACTGTTTACTGCTCCGTTCAACGGAGAATTGCTCGATGGTGCCATTGCACGTCGCATCGACAGCCATAAGACTTCTGGTACTTCAATTCTCACTACTACTGACGTCGTAAATCTTGAGGCTGGACAGACTTATCTCGTAATGACTTCGTCAGAAATCAATAATATGCTATGGTTCTTTACTGACGACGAGACTCCTTATGTTGATGTTCTTGCTGCTCCAACGGACAATGTCGACTCTGCTGTCAAGGGTACGTTTGTACGCACTACTGCTCCAAAGAAAGCTCAACTCATCAACGATGCTTCTACACAGTATTTTGTTCCGCTTACTGTAGAAACAGAGGTTGGTGGACTTACTGGTTACTTCTACGACCCAGTTGTCACCAAACAGTTCCGTGTCAATACCACTGCGGCTCTTGATCCTGCATACATTTCTCTAGCCAATAACATCGCTAAGGCTTATGACATTCTCTCATCGCATGAGTCAGAGGCTTCGCCTGATGCATACGTTGCATTTATATATGCTATATTTGAGGCTGAAAGCAAATTTACTCATCGTGACGACAACGGGTTAAACAGCAGTAATGAGGTGAGAGCCTATGCTGATTATTTGTTAGAACTTGCAGAGAAGTATATTGATGGTTCTATCGTAACTCCAGTAGAGGATGCTATTTCAGATGTTGTCGAACCTACAATAGTAGGTATCTACAACCTTAGTGGAGTTCGGATTCCTGCTCCTCAGCGTGGTGTCAATATCTACATGATGAGCGATGGCACATCTAAGAAGATTCTGATTCCTTGATGCGTTATGCATCAGGGAATCTCCCCTTTGAAATATAAATAAAGAAGTCCTGAAAGCTCAATGCCTTCAGGACTTCTTTTTCTTCTAACTTCTGATTATGCTTCAGCAGGAGCTTCTGTAGCAGTAGCTTCCTCTGCTGGTGCCTCAGTAGTAGCTTCAGCAGCTTCAGTAGCCTCAGTTGCTTCTGCGTTTTCAGCAGCAGCCTCTGCAGCAGCTTCAGCAGCAGCTGCTTCTTCAGCAGCCTTTGCAGCAGCTTTCTTCTCTGCAACCTTAGCAGCAACAGCTTCGTTAGCTTTTTTCTCTGCTTCCAGACGAGCCTTAGCGTTTGCCTTGTCTGCCTTAGCGAGGTCTTCAGCATACTTAGCAGCCTTCTGAGCCTTTTCAGCCTTCCATGCTGCAAACTTAGATTCTGCTGCAGCCTCGTCGAATGCGCCTTTCTTCACACCACCTTTTAGGTGCTTCATCAGATATACGCCTTCCTTTGAGAGGATGTTGCGTACTGTGTCAGTTGGCTGAGCACCAACTTCTACCCAGTAAAGTGCACGCTCGAAGTTTAAGCTGATTGTAGCTGGGTCGGTGTTTGGATTGTAAGTACCGAGCTTCTCAATGAAACGTCCGTCACGTGGAGCATTTGCATTAGCGATAACGATGCTGTAGAAAGCATAGTTCTTACGACCATGACGCTGAAGTCTGATTCTTGTAGATCCCTTCTTACTCATTGTTTTAATTGTTTTTTTGTAAGCCTTGAACTAATCTCGTTAGTCCTCTGGCTTGGGGTTAATGAATATGTTGCTAACACGTAGCAACGGTTGACTTTTTTGCTTTTATCTCGTAAAAGCGGCTGCGAAGGTACGGAGTTTTTGTGAATTTACAAAATTTACAGAGTGAATTTCAGTATTTTTCCTCCGTTTGCCGGTACCTCGAGGTATGTAGTGCCGTCTGGCACGAGAATATGTTTCTCTGTTGTGTGGGCCAGCAATTCCTTACATTCGGTTTTCTCTGTAAAGGTAGGGATGCTGAGTACTTCAAAGGCGTGAGCAGGTATCTTCACCCATGTACGCTGCATCTCATCGCTGAAGTTTGCCACTACGAGGATGAGTTCCTTGCCTGATTTTCTTAAGAAAGCATATAGCTTATTGGTGTCCATCAGTTCGTTGTCGTAGTTGGCGTACATAATATCGAAGAACTGTCCTTCGCGTATTGCCTTATCCTTATTGCACATGCGGAGCACCTTGTCGTAGTAGTGACGCAGTTCTTTTTCTTCCTTAGTGAGTTGTTTGCCGTCGAACTTACCTCCGTTTCTCCAGCGACGTATCTTATCTATTGTCCAGTAGTCGAAGATAGTGGTTCTGCCGTCCTCGCCAGAGAATCCTTCTGCGTCCATTCCTGGCTCGCCGAGTTCCTGTCCGAAATAAATCATCATAGGATTGGTCTGCATCAGTGCTGACACGAGTAGAGCTGGTTTACCCTTTTCTGCATTACCTGCGAAGAACCGGCTTGCAATGCGCTGTTCATCGTGGTTTTCGAGGAAGTTGAGCATATGGCTCTGTATGTCTTCCACTGCCTGCCACTGACCAGTGATGAGGCTTGCCGACTGTCCGCCCATTACTGAGCGCAGGGTGTCGTAGAGTCCCACCTTGTCATACAGGTAGTCGAACTTACCGCGATGTATGTAGTTGCGGTATTCGTGTGGATTATATACTTCAGCTATGAATATTACTTCAGGATATTCTTTTTTAATCTGCGGAATGCACCATCCCCAGAAATCTACTGGTACCATTTCTGCCATGTCGCAGCGGAAACCATCTACTCCTGTAGATGCCCAGAAAAGTAGGATGTCGCGCATCTTGACCCATGTGTCTGGAGTTGCCGGACTGAACACCAACTGATGGTCGCCTTGATAATCTATGCCGTAGTTCAGTTTTACGGTTTCGTACCAGTCGTTGCGGCTCACCCACTGACTGAAGCAGTCGTTGCCCGTAGCCTTGCATGGGTACTCCTCGTATGGTCCCTGCTCCGGGTCGTTCAGGTCGAAATTTGGCGAGAACTTAGTTCCTGGCAAATAGTAGAAGTTATTCTGTGGAGAGAAAGCCCAACTTGGTTCGTCGTTTTCTCCGAAGTCAGGTACACTCATAGGTTTTGAATCCGAATGATACTGACGAGCCACATGGTTTGGAACGAAATCTATAATCATCTTCAGTCCAGCCTTATGAGTTCGCTTCACTAGGTTTTCGTACTCATGGAATCGGTCTGTCACCTTTGTAGCCAAGTCTGGATCTATATCATAATAGTCCTTGATGGCATAGGGTGACCCGGCGCGTCCCTTCACAATGGCAGGGTGGTCGCGTCTGATTCCGTATTCAGTATAATCACTTTGTGTGGCGTGCTCGATGAGTCCGGTGTACCAGATGTGGGTAGCACCTAGTTCCTTGATGGCATCCAACGCGGCACCTGTGAAGTCGCTCAAGTGTCCGCAGCCATTCTCTTTCTTGCTGCCGTTAGGTACACACTTAGTGGAGTTTGCTCCAAATAATCGTGTGAAAACCTGATAGATGATTGGCTTTTCCATAACCTTTACATTATTCGATTCCGTGAGCAGTTACGTCGCGGCTGATTTTTGCAATCATACCCTGCAGAGCTTTTCCTGGACCACACTCGGTGAAGTCTGTAGCGCCTGCTGCAATCATTGCCTGCACTTCGTAAGTCCAACGTACTGGTGCAGTGAGCTGAGCGATGAGGTTCTGCTTAATTTCCTCTGGGTTAGTATGTGCCTTAGCATCCACGTTCTGATATACAGGACACTTAGGAGTCTTGAATTCAGTCTGTTCGATAGCAGCCTGCAATTCGTCCTTAGCTGGTTGCATGAGTGGTGAGTGGAAAGCGCCGCCTACAGGGAGTGGCAAAGCACGCTTTGCTCCTGTAGCCTTGAGGGCTTCGCAAGCCTCGTTAACAGCTTCGATATTACCAGAGATAACGAGCTGACCAGGGTTGTTGTAATTTGCTGGTACAACGATATTTCCTTCCTTGCTTATTTGCTTGCATACCTCTTCAATCTGTTCGTCTGTAAGTCCGATGATAGCAGCCATAGTGCTTGGAGCAGCCTCACAAGCCTTCTGCATAGCCATAGCACGCTTAGAAACGAGTTTCAGACCGTCTTCGAACGAGAGTGCACCGGCAGCTACGAGGGCAGAAAACTCACCGAGTGAGTGTCCGCCTACCATATCTGGCTTGAAAGCGTCACCCATGCAGATAGCAGAGATTACGCTGTGAAGGAATACGGCTGGCTGAGTTACCTTAGTCTGCTTCAGTTCTTCGGCTGTACCTTCAAACATTATCTTAGTGATGTCGAATCCGAGAATGTCGTTTGCCTTGTCGAAAAGTTCTTTTGCTGTTTGGTTTGTCTCGTAAAGGTCTTTACCCATGCCCGAGAACTGAGCGCCCTGTCCAGGGAATACAAATGCTTTCATATTGTTAGTTTTTTAATGTTTATATAAATATATGTGCAAAGGTATGAAAAAAAATCGTACCTTTGCAGCGTTTTCTGAATTTTCAGACATTTTAGGTGACATTTTGAATAAAGCGACTATTTTCTTCATGAGATATTCCTATTACGTACTTTTGCTGGCAACGCTTCTAGTGTCGTGCATAAAGAGTGAACCTGAGAATAAGGAGTGCGACATACTTGAAGCATGGGTTGAGGGTGAAAATCTCGATCAGTATTTCAGTCAGAAAACTGATATGCGCATCGAGAACATTCCTTCCAGCTCCAACCTGATTACATTTACAGTGCGCAACCGTTCTGCTCTGCCTGCTATGGCTGTATATTTCAAACTTACTCCCGGAGCAACTGTCACACCTGCCAATGGCAGCATTCACGATTTTAGTCAAGAACCTGTTACTTATACCGTCACCTCTGAAGACGGCAACTGGAAGCGCACCTATCAGGTTGACTTCCGCGAGGGTGTGCAGCCTACGAACAGTTACGACTTCGACGACTACGAACTGAGTGCCAATAATAAGTATTATGTGTGGTTCTACAAGGACGACAACGGCACCAAAAACTACATTTGGGCATCGGGCAACGAAGGTTATATGATAGCAAAACCAAGTGTTCCTGCAGAGGACTATCCTACAGTTCCCGACGATAATGGAGTCGATGGCAAGTGCATCCGACTCACTACGCGTTCTACAGGTAATTGGGGAAAGACCTTCAAGAAACCGATTGCTGCCGGCAACTTCTACCTCGGTGCGTTCGACGTAAGCTATGCCCTCACCAATACACTCATGTGTACACAGATGGGTATTCCTTATACTCAGGAACCTGTCAAGATAACAGGCTACTACAAGTACACCCCAGGTCCTGTGTTTACTGATAAGAACTTCAATGAAATCCCCGACCGCATCGACCTGCCTTCGCTCTATTCCGTACTCTACTACAACCACGACGAAGCAGGGGGCGAAATCATGCTTCATGGCGACGACGTGCTCTCCAGTCCTTACATAATTCGTAAGGCAGAAGTGCTCTCAACTCCCGCTACCGACCAGTGGACGAAGTTTGAAATGACCTTCCAGGGTTCCACACCTATCGATGCAAAGTTACTTGCCGACCGCGGTTACAACCTCGCACTCGTGTTCTCCTCAAGCAAGACAGGCGACACTTTCGAAGGAGCCGTAGGTAGTACATTATATATAGATAATGTAGAAATCACATTCAAATCGGGTGAAACGACAGAACTGACACAATGAAACATTTAGCATCATACATACTCGTCCTATTCATGCTTACTGCCCATTCCACAATGGCGCAGAACGCAGACGAAACATTCCAGATGAAAGCTCGTGTGGGCTATGCTGTCGGTGGTACAACACCACTGGGAATGCCTGCCGAAATTCGAGGTCTCGATAAGTTTCGCGTCACACCAAACTTTATGGTGGGTTTCGACTGCCAATACCGTCTCTCCAGTCGTTTCGGACTCTTGGGCGGAGTACGATTCGAGATAAAAGATATGGACACCGAAGTGACCACAAAGGGTTACCACATGAAAGTGAAAATGGACGAAGACGAACTCGAAGGACTCTACACAGGTCATGTGCGTCAGCAAGTACGCCAGCGTATGTTTACCATACCCGTGCAACTCACCTTCCGACTCAGTAACAGCGTCACTCTCAAAGCCGGTCCGTACCTCTCCATTCTCACCTGCAGACAGTTCGAGGGCTATGCCTTCGACGGCTACCTCCGCAAGGACGACCCGACTGGTTCTAAGGTAGTCATGGGCGACAAAGAAGGGGAGTGGGCAACCTACGACTTCGGAGAAGACATGCGCCGTTGTCAGTTCGGCATCTCCGCCGGAGTAGATTGGAACTTCTGGCGACGCCTCGGACTCTCAGCCGACCTTGCATGGGGACTCACCGGCATCCACCATTCCGACTTCAAAACCGTAGAACAGACCCTCTATCCGATCTATGGCACCATTGGACTTTTCTACAGAATAAAATAAACCGTAAACTGTAAACTTAAAAAATATGAGAAAAATCTTTACACTACTTTTTGCTGTAGTAACAGCACTTGCTGCTCAGGCAACGGACTACGATGTACCAATGTCAATCACAATTAATGACGATACTTCTGAACAGCGAACTGTAATCAGTATCACAGAAAACGAAGGTCTCTACGACTTCTATCTGAAAAACTTCATTCTCCAAAGTCCTGAAGGTCCTATGGGAGTAGGAAACGTGGAACTCAAAGGCATCTCACCTATTGTAACAGATGATGTTATGCTCCTCTTCGCTACTGAAACAGTAACCATCACTGAAGGCGACGACCCGGAAATTCCATTCTGGATGGCAACTATTTTGCCACCAGTACTCGTGAATCTCTATGCAAAAATCGAAGACGGCAAACTCCGGTGCTGCATCGACATCGACCTCACAGAATCTCTCGAACAAATGATCCACGTAGAATTGGGTGAAGGATACCAGCTGCCAAACAAAGGCTTCGAAAACTGGCATACCTCTACAGGTACATATGTAGAGCCAAACGTATGGCACTCATTCGAAAGTGCTACAGGTAGCCTCGCATCTATGGCTGGCCACCATATTGCAAAGTCAACAGATGCACACTCAGGTGAGGCAAGTGCACGCATCTACGCTACATCAGTATTTGGCGTCACCGCTAACGGCACCATGACAACAGGTCGTATGAATGCCGGCAGTATGTCAGCAGCTAATACTGTCAATAATGCATACCTCGACATGAGCATGACAGATCTCGACGGAGCAGGCATGCCTTTCTATACTCCTATGTACTCACGTCCTGATTCACTCGTGTTCTGGACTAAATTCAACCAGGGCAAAGCAACTCCTGCTTACCCATATGCAACGGTCAGCGCAGTCATCACCGACGGCACATACTACCAAGATCCGGAAGACAAGACATACACTAACGTAGTAGGAAAGGCAAAGAACAACCAGATAGCAGTTACCGGCGACGTATGGACACGCATCTCCGTTCCTTTCGAATACACAGAGAACGAAGTAGATCCAAAGGCAGTCCTCATCACCATCTCTACCAATGCCGCCCCGGGAAAGGGCAGCAATAACGACGAAGTACTCGTTGACGACATCTCCTTTGTTTACAACTCAAAGGTAGCCGATATTAAGATTAAGGGTGTGAGTCTCCCTGACTTCAAGCCAGACACCTATCTCTATAATCTCGAAGTGAGTGAACTCCCTAAATTGGAAGATGTAGAAGTTACTACAAACAGCACTACAGCATATGTTCTCACAGATATCACACATGACGAAGCATTAGGAGGATATTTCCTCAAAGTAATTGCAATAAATGCCGACATGTCAAAACATGCTGAATACACAGTTGCTATCACCACTAAAGCTACTGAGATTCAGTCACTCCAATCAGCTGCAGACGATGCAGTAACATACTACACCCTCGACGGCATCCAGGTAGCAGCTCCACAGACAGGCAAAATCTACATCAGCCGCAAATCAGAGGGCATCGTAACCAAAATCCTCAAGTAAAATAAAAATTTACAACATACAATAACAAATCCCGCCCAAAGTTGGACGGGATTTTTAGTTTTAGCAGTTAAGAAGTTAAAACGAAAGACAAAACAAAAAAAGGCTGACAACCAAGTCAGCCTTTTTTTGTTTTGTATGTAAGTGTGCCGGTGTGCCACTCGGTCATTGCCTGCTCACCATCAAGGGGATAGTGGCTGACGAGGACACCATCGAGGAGTTCCACTACGTGGTTGGTGTAGGGAATGCTGTCGATGATGATTTTATTTGCCGCTATTTTGCGGAGCTTTTTTCTTGCGTCGGGTTGGACCATAGGAGTTCTTGGTACGCACATCGGGTGCTGCTTTAATCTGTATGCGTTCTTTAGTACGACTGCGCTCACGCAATTGTTCTGGTGTGAGGTGCTCGCGTACTCTCGGTTTCAGTACTGCGCTGTCCACTTGGATGCTGTCGGTCTTCACTGTGTCGACAGGAACTGGTGGCGGTGCTGTCTTGTCGTGCATGCGGATAAGGGCTATACCAGTGATTATGGCAAGGTTGCGCTGCACGGCTTTGCCTGTGTAGTAGAAGAATCCATGTACAGCACGAATGTCTTCTTCGTCGCCTGCATCGATACTGAGTTCTAATGGTATGTTGCTCACAAGGGTTCTGTTTACACCCATTGTCCTGCCGTTCACATATTCAATAATCAGACCCACTTCGACGGAGCTTTCGCGGTCTTCGGAGTTTTCACGGAAAAAGGCTCCGTTAGCAATTAGACGCATACGGTCGCGACGCATGAAGAGTGTGGAGTCGTTTTGAATGGTGAATACGTGTTTATTCAGCAAAGGCGTAGGACGCAGGATGATGGTAGAGGCTGTCGGCCAGATATTGGCAGTATCGCCACTTGCCGTGAGTCCGAGTGTCATGTCGTTGCTTCCAGCTTCGAGTTTGAGTGCATTCTCCATATCGGTAAACCGACGGTTGAGGTTGGCATATATCTCCTTCAGTTGCATTGCTTCGCGAGTGTACCATATCATGGAGGAGTCGAATTCTGCTTCAGTTACTCCGTGGTTGGTAAAGACAGCATCGAGGTAGCGCTGGTTGTGTTCGTAACTCTCAGGTGGCTGTATGTCGATGACGCCCTGGGTGAGGTGGTAGTCGAAGAGAATTTCTTCGAGTTGGTCGGGCGGAATGACTCCCTCGGGACGTTCTTCGCACGACACAACCATCAGGCACAGAAAGATGAGTATGTAGCTAAGATGCTTCATTAAGGCTCGCGGCTGTCAGTTTGTGGTAGAAGATGATGAGGGCTATGATGCCGCACGAGATGGCTGCATCGGCAAAGTTGAATACCGGACTGAAGAAAATGCATTCTTCGCCTGCGTAGAAGGGCATCCATGAAGGCATTGTCCACTTGACAAGTGGAAAGTAGAACATATCCACAACGCGTCCGAAGAGGAAGTCGCCATAACCCATGCCCAGCGGTACGAGTTGTGCCGTGTAGGGGTAGGGAGGATTGTTGAAGATGAGTCCGTAGAAGAGGCAGTCGATGATGTTGCCTGCTGCTCCAGCCATGATGAGGGTGAGGCAGACGATGTAGCCGAAGGGGCGGTTGCGACGGATTTCTTTCCATATGAACCATCCGATGAAACTGACTGCTACAAGACGAAATAGGGTGAGGAAGAGTTTGCCACCAAGCAGTTCCCAACCGAATGCCATTCCGTTGTTTTCAACAAAGGCAATGTGAAACCACGAGGTGATTTCAATGTGCTCTCCAAGATGCATGCTTGTCTTGACCCAGACTTTGATTATTTGGTCAATGACAAGCACACAGAAGAAGAGGGCTACTGATATTTGTAGTTTAGTCTTTTTCGACATTGATTACTGCCTTGAAGTCGTCAAAGTTGATTGGTTCGCCAGCAGGGTTACCAAGCTCGATAGAGTTTGCAAGTACCTGTGCGGCAATGTTCTCCTTGAAGTTGTCCATGACGGCACGAGTCTCAGGTGTGTCACTTATGACTACGCGGATGCGGTCAGTGATTTCGTAGCCTTGCGACTTACGGAGTCCCTGAATCTGCTTGATAATCTTACGCGAGTTACCTTCTACTTTCAGTTCAGGAGTGATTGTGATGTCGAGTGCCACGGTGACTGTGCCTTCGTTGGCAACGCTCCACCCCGGGATGTCCTGTGACATGATATCTACGTCGGCAAGTTCAACTACAACATCTTGTCCTTCTGCCTGAAGGGTAATCTGACCGTTTTGCTCAAGCTGAGAAATCTGTTGCTGTGACATCGATGTAACAGCTGCATTTACAGCTTTCATGAGTTTGCCGTATTTCTTACCCATTACACGGAAGTCGCACTTCACACTCTTCGTGAGCAGGCCTCCGTCCATGAGCTGCAGCTCTTTGACGTTCACTTCTTTAGTGATAATCGACTTCATGCGGTCGATGCTCTTGCTGAGTTCTGGGTCGGTGTCTGGAATAGCCAGTGCACCGAGTGCTTGGATTACAGGAATCTTCACTTTCTTACGAATTGAAAGACCCATAGAAGTGACTTTCATAGCTGCTTCCATAGCCTCTTCGAGATCGGTGTCTATCTGCTTCGCATCCCAAGTAGGGAACTTTGCAAGGTGAACACTCTTCGAAGTGTCTTTGCCTGTCACGGCATTGAGGTCGAGGAAGAGCTGGTCGGAGTAGAACGGAGAGATTGGTGCGATGAGACGGCTCAGCGTGTCGAGACAGATGTAGAGTGTCTGGTATGCTGAGAGTTTGTCGGCTGTCATTTCGCCACTCCAGAAACGTGCCTTGTTCAGACGTATGTACCAGTTGGAGAGTTTGTCGATAACGAACGACTGGATGAGACGTCCGGCAGGTGTCGGGTCGTAATCGTTTAGGTATTCCTCCACACTTTTTGTCAAGGTGTTGAGTTCGGAGAGGAGCCAGCGGTCGAAGTCTGGACGTTCGTTGTAAGGTACATCCGCTTCCTTGTACTGGAATCCATCTACGTTGGCATACATAGTAAAGAATGAGTATGCCTGCTGAAGTTTGATGAAGAACTGGCTGGTAACTTCTTTCACACCCTCTGGGTCGAATGAGAGATTGTCCCAAGGAGAGGAGTTGGTAATCATGTACCAGCGTACTGCATCGGCTCCAAACTGCTGGATGCACTCGAACGGATTGATGACGTTGCCCAGACGCTTCGACATCTTAATACCGTTTTTATCGAGCACAAGTCCGTTGGATATAACGGCTTTATATGCAACCGAATCGAATACCATCGTGGCGATAGCGTGGAGTGTGAAGAACCATCCGCGAGTTTGGTCAACACCCTCAGCGATGAAGTTTGCAGGGAAGGCTGTACCATTCTCAATGAGTTCTTTGTTTTCAAATGGATAGTGTACCTGTGCGTAAGGCATAGCACCTGAGTCGAACCATACGTCGATGAGGTCGAGTTCACGAACTAAGACATTGCCACTGTCTGAAACGAGTTTTATGTCATCTACATAAGGACGGTGAAGGTCTATCTTGTCGTAGTTCTTCTGCGACATATCACCTGGAACGAATCCTTTATCCTTCAGCGGGTTGCTCTTCATCACACCTGCCTTGACAGCTTTCTCAATCTCTGCGTAGAGTTCTTCGATGCTGCCGATGCAGATTTCCTCGCGAGTGTCGCGGTTGCGCCAGATAGGTAGCGGAGTACCCCAGTAGCGGCTACGTGAGAGGTTCCAGTCGTTTAGGTTTTCAAGCCACTTACCGAAACGACCTGTACCGGTGCTTTCTGGTTTCCATTGTATTGTTTTGTTCAGGTCGAACATACGGTCTTTCTTTGCCGTAGAACGAATGAACCATGAGTCAAGAGGGTAGTAGAGCACGGGCTTATCGGTACGCCAGCAGTGTGGGTAGTTGTGCACGTGCTTCTCAATCTTGAATGCGCTGCCTTCTTCCTTCATCTCCAGACAGATTACGACGTTGAGGTCCATATCCTTGTTGGCTGCTTTCTCGTCGTACTTGCCCCCCTGGTTGTATTTAGGGTCGTAGGCATTCTTCACGTAGTCGCCCGAGTGTTTCCAATAACTTTCGTTGACACAAAGACCGAGGAACTTTTCGTCGATATCGTCCTTCACGAAGTACTTACCCTGGAAATCAACCATAGGACGGGTGTCGCCAGCCTTATCGATGATAAAGAGCGATGGTATGCCTGCATCCTTTGCCACTTTGGCGTCGTCGGCACCAAAGGTAGGTGCTATGTGAACGATACCTGTACCGTCTTCTGTTGTTACGTAGTCGCCCGGAATAACACGGAAGGCTTCTGTTTCCTTCACAACTATCTTGTCGTTTTCCAATGCACAAGGTTTTACCCAAGGCATGAGTTGCTGGTACTTTATGCCTAGCAAATCTTGACCAGTACCTTTCCACAGTATCTTCAGAGGTTCCTCTTCTGTAGCTTGGAAGTAAGCCGACAGACGTGCCTCAGCGATGATGTAGATGGCTTCCTCCTCAGTGTATGGATTTTTGCCTTGAACAGCTACATAGTCAATCTTTGGACCAACGCAGAGGGCTGTGTTTGAAGGCAGAGTCCATGGAGTTGTGGTCCATGCGAGAATGTAGAGTGGAAGTTGAGCAGACCCTCCTAAATCCTCTCTGTTTAGGGCGGACTTGAGTTGAGAGTTGAGAGTTTCTTTTACAACTCTAAACTGTGCTGTAACGGTAGTATCTTTCACGTCGCGATAACAGCCTGGCTGATTAAGTTCGTGGCTTGAAAGTCCTGTTCCGGCAGCAGGTGAGTATGGCTGAATGGTATATCCCTTGTAGAGCAGACCCTTGTTGTAGAGTTGCTTCAGGAGGTACCACAGCGATTCGATATATTTGTTGTCGTAAGTGATGTAAGGGTTTTCGAGGTCAACCCAATAACCCATCTTCTGCGAGAGGTCGGTCCACTCGCTAGTGTACATCATCACGTTCTTGCGACATGCGTTGTTGTAGTCGTCAACACTAATCTTCTTACCTATATCTTCCTTCGTAATGCCCAGTTCTTTCTCGACAGAAAGTTCTACAGGCAGTCCGTGAGTGTCCCAACCAGCTTTGCGCTTCACCTGGAATCCCTGCATGGTCTTGAAACGGCAGAAGGTGTCCTTGATGGTACGCCCCATGACATGGTGGATACCTGGGTGACCATTAGCTGATGGGGGACCTTCGTAAAAGATGAATGAAGGATATCCTTCACGTTCACTTATGCTCTTGTGGAACACATCCTCCGTGTTCCAGTATTTTAGCACGTCAGCATTTACCTCGCTCAGGTTTAGCTTTGTGCGCTCTGTAAATTTCATCGGCTTATTTTAGTTTTATATTGTCTAATGATTGTTCCTTGCCACAATAACGGCACTTGGCTGTGCGTGTGGCGTTGTGAATGTTGAAGTAGGTGCGCATCGGTTCGTTGTTTGTGATGCACACAGGATTAGCACATTTCACAATGTTGATGAGTGTCTCGGGAAGATTGATTTCGCGCTTCTCCACCACTTTGTAGTTGCGGATGACGGTGAGTTTGATTTTCGGGCATACCACTGCCAGCTGACTGATTTCGTCTTCAGTGAAGAATTTCTCACTTATCTTGACAAGTCCCTTCTTCTGCATCACCTTACTGTCAAGATTATTGGCGATGATGACTTCGTTTTTGAACTTATCGAGCTGTAGCAACTGTACTATAGTAAACAGTTTGTCGGTAGGGATATGGTCGATTACAGAACCATTTTCCAAAGCCGCAACCATCAGTTGTTCTTTATTTTGTTCCATATTTCTTAATGTCTTCAAGAGTTATACCTAAAACGTCACAAATCAGTGCCTCGCGGGCATAGAGGCCGTTCTGTGCCTGCTGGAAATAGTATGCGTGGATGCTGTCGTCAACATCGTACTCGATTTCGTTGACACGTGGCAGCGGATGAAGTATCTTCATGTTTGGCTTACACTTTCCCAGCATGTTAGCTTTCAGGATGTAGGCATTCTTCACACGTTCATACTCCATAAGATCAGAGAAACGCTCGCGCTGAACACGAGTCATGTAGAGAATGTCACAGTCGGTAATTGTGTCTTCATCAAAATCTTGACGCTCTATATATTTCACGTTGTTCTCTTTGCAGTAGAGTTTGTATTCCTCTGGCATCTCAAGTTCTTTCGGAGCGATGAAAGTGAATGTAGGGTTGTACTTCTGCATCGACATGAGCAGGGAGTGGATAGTACGTCCGTACTTCAAGTCACCCACCATATATATGTTGAGGTTTTCAAGTGTGCCCTGAGTCTTATATATTGAGTAGAGGTCGAGCATGGTCTGCGATGGGTGCAGGTTGCTTCCATCGCCAGCGTTGATGATAGGCACGTTTGTTACCTCGCTGGCATACTGTGCCGCACCTTCAAGATAGTGGCGCATGATGATTACGTCGGCATAGTTGCTTACCATTTTTATAGTATCCTTCAGAGTTTCACCCTTTGACGAGCTGGTTGCTTTCGGATCAGAGAATCCGATGACACGTGCTCCCAGACGGTTAGCTGCTGTTTCAAAACTGAGGCGCGTACGAGTGGAAGGTTCGAAGAACAGGGTAGCTACCACCTTACCCTCAAGAAGTTTGCGGTTAGGGTTAGCCTCAAATTCTGTAGCCATATCGAGAAGGTACTGAATCTTCTCTTTCGTATAATTAGCTATCGAAACAATACTTTTATTTTCCATAGTCTTCTCGTTTTTTATTCGTTCTCATCAATAGCTGCTATCTTTGCCTTTACTTCCTCGAGGTCGGCTCTCAGTTTGTCAACCTTGCGGTTGAGTTCCTCGACAAGTGCGTTGCCGCTCTTAGACTTGCTGGAGAGATTGAGGAATCCGAGATTGTTCTCGTAGGTTTTGATTTCATTCTTAAGAATGTCCAACTGACGTACCAATTTGTCGCGCAGTCTATCGCCACCTCCGCCTTTCAGGGCATTCTTGAAGTTGTTGACACGACGGCGGGTAGCATTTTCGCTTGCAGCACCGTAGAGACGATCCATCTGTTCGCGGAACAACTTATATATTTTGTCTTTTTCCTTGAAAGGTACATGACCAATCTCGTTCCATTCCTGCTGGGCAGCACGAAGCTGGTCGCGCAGTTCGCCTTCCTGATTTCCAGGTTCGATAGCGGCAAGGCGTTCGATGATAGCCTTCTTCTTTTCAAGGTTTTCTTGCTGTTCAGAACGAGTGTCAGCTCCTGCCTCTTTCTTTGCCTCGAAGAAAGCATCGCAAGCGGCATTGAAGCGTTGCCATATTTGGTCGCTGTATTTCTTTGGTACAGTACCAATCTCGCGCCATTTCTTCTGCAGTTCTACAAGGATGTCGCTGGTCTCCTTCCATGCTGTGCTGTCCTTGAGCGATTCTGCCTTCTCTACGAGAGCAAGCTTTGCTTCGTAGTTTTCGTTCAGACTGCTTCTGACACTCTGGAAGTATTCTGCCTTTTCTTTGAAGAACTTGTCGCAAGCGGCACGGAAACGCTCGAATATCTTCACATTCATCTTCTGTGGAGCAAATCCGATAGTTTTCCACTCTGCCTGCAACTGTGTGATTTCCTCACTCTTCTCGTTCCACTCAGCAAAGGTCTTCAGTGTTGTAGTGTCGATAGCTTCTATCTTCTCGCAAATTTCTGTTTTCTTTTGCAAATTCTCCTCTTCTTTCTCCTTGCGAGCTTCGAAGTATTCGTGATGTTTCTTATTTATAATAGTTGATGCCTCCTTGAAGCGGTTCCAGATGTCTTCACGCAGTTCGCTTGCAACAGGACCAATCTCGCGGAATTCAGCATGCAACTGCTGCAGTTTTCTGAAAGCAGCAATCACATCATCGTTCTCCTTCAGTTTTTCTGCAGCTTCGATGATGGCAGTCTTCAACTCCAAGTTCTTCTTGAAGTCGTAGGCACGCAGTTCGTTGTTCAACTTCAGCGTATCGTAGTACTGTTCTACAACCTGTTGGAAGTTTTTCCACAGCTCAGTAGCTTTTTCTGCCGGCACTTCCTTAATTTCGTTCCACTGCTGCTGAAGCTGTTTGAAGTCGTTATATACTTTGTTGACATCATCGGGACTGTCAATGAATGCCTTAATCTTGTCGATGATACTCAGTTTCTTTTCTAAGTTGGCTTCGCGTTCTGCTTCCTGCTGCTTGGCTAACTCTGCACGGTTCTCCTTGATTACAGCCATCTGAGCCTTGAACTCAGCCTCGTCGTTGTTCTCAGCCGGAACGTACTCCTCTGGAGTGCCGCCTCCGTCAATCCACGCTTTGTATGCATCCTCAATATCTTGCTTGTGAAGTTTGTAGAACACACTCTTCAGCAGGTCGAGTTCTTGACGGGTTGATTCCTCCTTGCTTTCTGCAATCTGCTTCAGGCGTGCAAGCACTTCTTGAGTGTTCTGATACTGTACGGATGTAGTTGAGATTTCTGCCTGAGGTTCTTCCATTAGCTCCTCAGTGGGGTTCGTAATTTCAGTCATAATATATTATATATAATGTGTAAAAGATTTTCAATTATAATTCTTGGTTTAGTATCTCACGATGTACTGGATAACCGTGTAGATGTAGATTACCACAGCAGGGATTGCCATGAGTGATGAGTCGAAACGGTCGAGCATACCTCCGTGTCCAGGGATCATATTACCAGAGTCTTTTATACCCAAACGACGTTTTAGGAGTGATTCTACTAGGTCGCCCCAGGTGCCGAATATTACTACTGTGAGTGCAAAGCCCCCCCATACATAACGAGAGTAGTGTTCCTGCAGCCCATCACAGAATGGTATGTAAGTAGCGATAATCTGTGATGCTAAAAGAGCTACGAGTGTGCCACCAATGCTGCCTTCCCACGATTTCTTAGGAGAGACGCGAGGGAAGAGACTGTGCCTTCCAAGCAGACTGCCGAAGCAGTATGCTCCTGTGTCGCTCGACCATAGGAATATGAAGAGTGCCAATGGATACCAATAATAGTAAACCAGTTGTGGCAGGAAACAAGAGTCTGGCATGTTGACGAACGACATGGTGTTGAGCAGGGCAAAGGGTAGGGCGATGTATATCTGCGACATCAGCGCAAATGCCCAGTTCTGAATGTTGTTCTTTCGGTCGAAGTAGAGTTCGCTAATCATTAGATACATGATGCTAATCAGGTATGGTATGAAGACTGTAGCATCCATGAGGTTTACGTTGTACGACAATACTGCAATAAACAAGTATGCAGATGATACGGACGTGATGAAACGGTTTACTTGTAGGTCTGCATTACGATTTACGATAGTACCGAATTCCCATGTGGTGAGTGCAGAGATAACTGCAAACAGCACAGCAAAGGTATATGGATGCCATACGATACATCCTACGAGGAGTGCTACAAAGATAACTCCTGTGAGTGCTCTAATGATTAGGTTCTTCATGTTCTTTTTCCTTTTCTTTTTCTAAGATAGCCTGAATAGCTTTCTTTCTGATTATATCTTCGTTTTCTGCCTTATGGTCTGTGGCAGTTGTCTCATTATTTTCCTGTTCTTTCTTTTCAGCCTCTTCGTTGGCTGCAAGAATTTCGTCGGTACGCGATGTCCAAGGACGCTTGCCGAAGATGCGTTCTACGTCTTCTGCAAAGATTACTTCACGGTCAATCAGTATCTGTGCCAATTGGGCGTGACCTTCACGATGTTCCATAAGTACTTTCTTTGCACGTTCGTATTCCTTTGCTATCAGAGCCTTTACATCTTCGTCGATGAGTTCTGCAGTCTTGTCGGAATACGGCTTTTGGAACTGGTATTCCTGATTGTTGTAGTAACAGAGGTTTGGCAGGTTGTCGCCCATACCGGCATAAGCAATCATGCCGTAAGCACGTTTCGTAACGGTCTCCAAGTCGTTCATAGCTCCTGTGGATATTCTGCCTGTGCAGATTTCCTCAGCAGCTCTACCGCCAAGAGTGGCACATATCTCGTCGAGTATCTCTTCTTTAGTAGTAATCTGACGTTCTTCAGGCATGTACCAAGCTGCACCAAGAGCCTGTCCGCGTGGAACAATTGTAACCTTAACCAACGGGTTGGCATACTGTAGGAACCAAGAGATGGTAGCGTGACCAGCCTCGTGAAGGGCGATAGTGCGTTTTTCCTCCTGAGTGAGCAATTTTGTTTTCTTTTCCAGACCGCCTATTATTCGGTCAACGGCATCAAGGAAACATTGCTTGTCCACCCATTTCTTGTTATGTCGAGCTGCTATCAGAGCGGCTTCGTTACATACGTTTGCTATGTCAGCACCTGAGAATCCAGGAGTCTGACGAGCAAGCATATCCACATCTACAGTCTCGTCAATTTTGATTGGACGCAGATGTACGTTGAATATCTCTTTACGTTCGTTTAAGTCAGGAAGATCAACATGAATCTGACGGTCGAAACGTCCTGCACGCAGCAGAGCTTTATCCAATATATCGGCACGGTTCGTAGCTGCCATGATAATGATACCGCTGTTGGTACCAAATCCATCCATCTCTGTGAGCAACTGGTTCAGAGTACTTTCTCGTTCATCGTTTCCTCCAAGAGAAGCTGCATTGGCACGTGCACGACCAATGGCATCGATTTCGTCGATGAAGATGATGCATGGAGCTTTCGCTTTTGCTTGAGTGAAGAGGTCGCGTACACGACTAGCACCCACACCTACGAACATCTCCACGAATTCAGAACCGGAGAGGGAGAAGAATGGTACGTCGGCTTCACCTGCAACAGCCTTTGCGAGAAGGGTCTTACCTGTTCCTGGAGGGCCTACTAGCAAAGCGCCCTTTGGAATCTTACCTCCAAGGTCTGTGTATTTTTTAGGATTCTTCAAGAACTCAACAATCTCCTGCACTTCTTGTTTAGCTCCAGCCTGACCGGCAACATCCTTGAAGGTAATCTTGCCTTCTTTGTCGCCCCCTTCTATCAGTTGGGCTTTCGACTTTCCTACACTGAATACACCGCCGCCCATCATTCCGCCACCACCGACTCTTCGCATGATGAATATCCAAAGTCCAACGAGGAATACCATAGGCAGAAGTTGCCAGATAAGGTTCGTCATGAAGTTATTAGACTGCTTATAGCCTACACGTCCGTCAAATTGTCCTTCTGCCTGAGCCTTGTCGAGAAATTCCTCAACCTTCTCCACAGAGCCGATTTCTACTTCAACGGCACGTTTGTTTTTGTTTTTATTTCCGTTGCCAAACACTTTGCGGTCGTACTCACGTTTTACGTACATCTCCAGTACGAGTTCGCGTTTGTCGATAACCACATCACTTGCATATCCTTTTTCTATGTACTCCTTGAAAGCAGTGTAGTCTACTTTCTTTTCAGCTCCACTGCCATTGTCAGTGAAGTACATATAAATAATGCCTCCAATCAGCAAGATATACAGCCAACTCAAGTTGAAACGCGGTTGGGGCGTATCTCCGTTCTTTTTGTTCTGCTGTTGCGGTTGCTTTTTGTCCGATTCGTTCTGCAACTGCTGCATTTCGCTATTCATTTCGTTTCTCATTGGATTTCCTTTTAGGGTTTTAACCGATTCGTTTTGCATCCTCCCACAAGTTGTCAATGTCGTAGAAAGTGCGTGCTTCAGGTACAAACACATGTACAGCCACATCCACATAGTCCATAGCTACCCAAAGGTTGTTTCTCTTACCATCGGTACTTACAGGCTTCTCGCCAGTACGTTCATGAACAATGTCCCATACAGAGTCGCTAATTGCGTTCACCTGGATAGGGGTGTTGCCTTCGCAAATCACCAGATATTGAGTTATTGTGTCACCAATCTCGTGCAAATCGAGTACTGTGATGTTCTGACCTTTCTTTTCCTCGATGCCTGCAACGATAGCATCAATCAGTTTGTTTTTATTCTTCACGTTATAGAGTTAAATCGTAAATAATTAAAATGTAAATAGTGAATCTTATCGATTTTCTTCCATCTCTTGACGTTTCCTCTTCTCGTCGATGAGCTGGAAGTCCTTGGGACGGAGAATGAAGTTGGAACCCAGATACTTTTCCTTTACGATTGTGTTGTCTGCCAACTCGGGTGGAGTACCTTTGAAAAGTATTCGACCTTCGAACAACAGATATGCACGGTCGGTAATACAGAGCGTTTCCTGTACATTGTGGTCAGTAATAAGGATTCCGATATTTCTGTCCTTTAGTTTCCAAACGATATACTGAATGTCTTCTACGGCAATAGGGTCAACACCGGCAAAGGGTTCGTCAAGCATGATAAACTTAGGGTCGATAGCCAAACAACGAGCAATTTCGCAACGGCGGCGTTCACCTCCTGACAATTGGTTACCTTTGTTCTTGCGTACTTTCTGCAGACGGAATTCGTTTAACAGCGATTCCAGTTTCTCATGCTGTTCCTCAATCGATTCGTATCTCATCTCAAGCACAGTCATAATATTATCCTCCACACTCATAGTGCGGAACACACTCGCTTCCTGTGCTAAGTATCCTACGCCTTTCTTTGCGCGGGTAGAAACTGGGTCGGTAGTGATTTCTGTGTTGTTGATGAATACTCTTCCTCCGTTTGGTACTACAAGTCCAGTTGTCATATAGAAACTCGTAGTCTTGCCAGCACCATTAGGTCCCAACAATCCTACAATTTCTCCCTGACGCACATGAAAAGATACGTCGTTTACCACAGTGCGTTTTCCGTATGTCTTTACAAGGTTCCTCGTGTACAACGTCATGCGATCGTCCGAGAAATCAGGAATTTCCGCGTCGCTCGCATTTGTAGTAGCTGTAGTGGAGAACATCCCCATGTTTGTATTTTTCTGCTCTTCCAAACTTTAATTTCTATTGTAAATTAGACAATCGGGCGCGAAGATACGGAAAAAAATTCTCTTTCCATGCATAAATTTCAATTAATAATGTTCACGCGAAAATAGAATTAATCGTTCTTGCGACATATCAGTACGGTATTTTCACCATACATGTACTTGTAACTAATATCCGGAATGATATTTGTAACTAGTCGGAGTCCCAAATATGGATGCTCCTTGCTACCGATATTCTTGTCTGCCATCTTACCTGCTTTTATTGGGTCGAATGGTTTGCCTGCATCTTTCAACGTAACGAAAATTCCCTCGTCGTTGATGTAGATGTGAACATCGAATGTGTGCTTCAGAATGTTTCCGACTGAGTGTCGGGCGATGTTGGTCATCAGTTCTTCGCAACAAAGGTTTACTTCAAACAGACTTTGCTTATCTACCCCAGCATGTTTAAGGAATTTATCGATATCGTTCAGAACTAGACTTACTTCTTTTTCGTCGTAGTTTACAGAGCGGTCAAATGTGAAACCTCCTAAGTCGTTTGGAATCATCGTTATAGATGATATGGTGTTGTGCTTTAATCGGCTTTGTATGAAAGAATTACATATTTGTAGAGCGAGAACCATAATACATCCTACTGCGAAACCCCACCAAAGTTCTACACCTTCTACCTCAGCTGTTATCCATACTGTGATAACCATGAAGACGGTCTGTGCGGTAGCTGTGATGACGCTTGTCTTCTCATGTCCCAAAAGCTGATATGTGCTTAGCAGAATCTGTGTTACTGCGAATGGTATAAGCATCAGGGCAAAGATTTGAAGTACTCGGTTGAGTTCCGTTGCAAGTGTAGGTTCTGTTACACCGAACATGAAACCTACGAGTCCTGGTATGTACATGAGGATGATTACTATAGTAACCAAAGAACCGATAATCATCAGTGCTTTTTTTACCAAAATCTGAAGTCCTTTCACGTCGCGTTCGCCAACTAGAATTCCACCGATGGCAAAGAGCGATTCGATGAGTCCGTCAATGAATACATAGGAAAGCAGAAGCATCTGCAGACATACAGACCAAAGGAATAGTCCGTCGGCACCCAGATATGTGAGCACTATGTGGTTGAGCAACAAAATGGTGACTGCCATAAGTGAGTTGCTCAGAGTGATAGGAGCCCCTTGCTTCATGTTCTGAACGAAGATAGAGAAGAAATCCTTGCCCGGCCATTTGAAACTAAAAGAACTTTCCGGCTTGCGTATGTATTGCATCAGGATTATGATGTTTACTATGAACATAGAGAGTGAACCCAGTGCGGCTCCTTCTACTCCCATTCCCAACACGTAGATTGTCAGAATGTCAACAATGATATTGGTAATTGCTCCGATGATGACAGATTTCGTTACAATTCGTGGTTGTCCGTCGGTTGCTACCATCAGACTCAGTCCATACGACATCATTTGTAGCCAAGCACCCATAGCGTAAACATGGATGTAAGAAAAAGCCATGTGGTTCAGTCGTGGTTCGTCCGACATTTTCTCTACGATGTCCATGCTGAAGAAACTGAGTCCCAGCGAAACAGCCAGTCCGATAGTCATCACAGCAATAATCGTGGAACTGAATATCTTAGCCACTCTTTCCTTGTCATCACTACCGATAGCCTGAGCACAGAGAGCATTAGCACCGAATGCAATCAGAAAACCAAAACAGTTGAGAACCTCCACGATAGGGAGTACAAGGTTGATGGCAGAAACTGCATCTGTATTTACTATATGACCTACAATCATTGAATCGGCAGTGTGAGCCAATTGATTCGCAGCTGCGGTCAGTACTGCTGCCATTACGAATGTTGTCAGAGCCTTAGAAACTATAAATGAGTTTCTTGCGGGTGAGGTTGCAGTTTGTGTATTCATTTGTGATTATAATTTCAAAAAACTCTGCGAATTTATGACTTTTTTATGACAGTATCTGCGTGCGATTCTGTTTTTTTGCAATTATTTTTTTATTAACTGATGGAGGCTATTTAAGAATTAAATAGAAATTCTTATCTAAACTCTTGTTACATATAGAAGAAAACGTTAACTTAGCCACCCAAAACAGACGGAATTATGAGAAGATTTCTAATTTTTACTCTGATTATGCTGCCTACTATGCTTCAGGCACAGATAGGAAGACGATTCCCTTTAGAACGTAAGGTAATTACTGATCCTCGTACTGGTGTTGAACTTGTTTTTCTTACCAGTAAGAGTGGAACTGGTGACTCAAAAATTTACCAGACACATAATCAGTGGACTGCCGATGGTAAGTGGGTGGTGTTTCGTTCTGACCGAGTTCCTGGTGAGGCTATGGCAGTGAACGAGGAAACTGGTGATATAGTTCAAGTAACGGAGGGCGGCTTCTCTGGTATGCTATGTGTAGCTCGTAAGTCTATGAATCTGTACCATATGCGTACTTTGAAAGATAAGGATGACAAACGCAAAGGAATGCAAGTTGTCGAAGTGAATCTGGAACGACTTTTTGCCGATTCGGAGGCAGGAAAACTGAAAAACAAGAAACATTATGAACGCGTCTGCGGAACTATTCCTGCAGATATGTGCAGCGAGGGTGATATGGCTCTTGACGGCAGCGAGGATTTCGTATATTTCCGTCTTGATAAAGAATATGCTCGAAAAATGTCTATTGCAGAACCTATAGCCAAGAATTTTGGGCCACGTAAAATGGGTGCCGGACCAGGTGGAATAGGTAAGATGGACTTAAAGACAGGTAAGGCAGAACCCGTTGTAGCAGTTCATTTCAAGGTAGGACATATCCAAGGAAATCCCTGGCATCCAGGCGAAGTGATATTCTGTTGGGAAACAGGAGGTAAGGCTCCTATACGAACATGGATGGTTAATGCCGACGGAACGAACCTCCGACCCATCTATCGTGAGACAGAACACGATTGGGTTACTCACGAGGCTGTTATAAGTGCCGACGAACTTGTTATAGCAATTATCGGTCACAGGCCTATCAAGCTAACTCCTTATCCACCTAAAAATAAAGATGATAACGGAAATGCTGATGAAGGGAATATCCCGGGTCTTGAGTCGTTCGCATTCTCAAAAGATTGGGGACCGGCAGGTACGAAGGAATATCCTACAGGTATAGCTGTAGTGAATATGCGTACAGGTGAACTGACTATGGAAGGACAGGTGAAGGGGGATAATTTCTGGCATGTAGCCGGTTCGCAGGACGGACATTGGGTGGCTGGTGATGACTTTGCCCGCGAATTGTGGCTCATAGACCGTCATACAGGGGAACGCATTCTGTTAACAGCAGGACATAAGACAACAGCTCGCGATCATGTTCATCCTACTTTCAAACCGGACGGAACAGAGATTGAAATTCAGTCTGCTATGCTTTCCGACGATGGTCGTTCCATGAATATATGTATAATCCGACTGCCTCAGAATCTTATAGACAGATATAAATGAGAATATTTCAGAGTTGCACGTAACAAGTTAAATTTCAAAATCCAGACAACTGCGCTGAACAGTGAAAGGGCGTACCTTGCCGTTTGCTACAGCTACATGAGCAGGGTGGGAGGCATAACCTTTGAGGGCTTCTGCTGATTCAAGTGTGCTGTCGAGCATCAAGTCTGCATTGGAGGAAGCGAGACGTCCGTCGATATGAACAGTTAACTCTATAAGACCAGAAACTACTCCAACAAGACTTTCGAGTCCTGATTTTATGTTTTTCTTTACTTCATTCTTTTCTGTTTCAGTGAGTTCTGGATTCAATGTCCAGAGGATAATATGTTTTACCATAGTCTGTAATTTTTAGTTGTCGGGACAAAGATAGTGCAAAAATTTTTACTCTCTGCAAAAAAATTACTATCTTCGCACGATTTTTAATAAAAAGAACGATAAAGTGCTTACAATAAAGAAAGGATTAATACATCTGGGACGCTATTCCATGCTGATGGGAAGGGTGCTTACTCAACCCGACAGAATGAGAATGTTTTGGAAATCGTACGTAAACGAGATGTTCCAGTTGGGTTATAACTCTATTGTCATCGTACTGATAATCAGTTTTTTCATTGGTGCGGTGATATGTCTTCAGATAAAACTGAATATCCAGAGTCCGTGGATGCCGAAAATGGTGGTGGGCTACACCACACGAGAAATTATGCTTCTCGAATTCTCGTCTTCTATCATGTGTCTTATTCTTGCAGGAAAAGTTGGTTCGAATATTGCTTCTGAGATTGGCACGATGCGAATAACTCAGCAAATTGATGCCCTCGATATTATGGGTGTCAACTCAGCTAATTACCTGATACTTCCAAAGATAATGGGTCTTATGACTATCATGCCTATTTTGGTTACCTTTAGTGTGGCGAGTGGTATAGCCGGTGCTTATGCAACATCGTTTTCGGGTATGACTACAATAGATGAGTTGAATGAAGGTTTCCGATACAGCTTCAACCAATGGTATTTTTGGTGTGGTATAATTAAGGCTATTGTTTATGCATTCATCATAACCTCTGTTTCATCCTATATGGGATACTCTGTAGAGGGTGGTAGCGTTGAGGTTGGAAAGAACTCTACTAATGCTGTGGTAAGCAGCAGCATCCTTGTTCTTTTTAGTGATATCTTCTTAACAACTATTCTGACATGATTCAATTGAGCCATATATACAAATCGTTTGGTGATAGGGAAGTCCTGAAGGATATAAACACTGTTTTTGAAAACGGAAGGGTAAACCTTATCATCGGTCAGTCGGGCTCTGGTAAGACTGTGCTTATGAAGAATATAGTAGGACTCCTTACTCCTACTAGCGGACGTATTATGTACGATGATCGTGATTTCGTTGCAATGACGAAGAAAGAGAAGATAATGCTTCGACGCGAGATGGGCATGATATTTCAGTCTGCAGCACTTTTCGACTCGCTTTCCGTACTCGATAATGTGATGTTCCCGCTCGATATGTTCAGCGATATGTCCTATGAAGACAGAGTTCGACGTGCAAAGCTTTGTCTTTCGCGTGTAAACCTGCAAGGAGCAGAAAGAAAATATCCTGGAGAGATTAGTGGTGGTATGCAGAAGCGTGTTGCTATAGCACGAGCTATTGTGTTGCAACCTAAATATCTTTTCTGTGACGAACCTAATAGCGGACTTGACCCGAAAACCAGTATAGTCATCGACGAACTCATTTCCGGTATTACCCACGAAGATAATATCACAACCATCGTTAACACCCATGATATGAATAGTGTGATGGGAATTGGCGAACACATTACCTTTATATGTGAGGGTAGGGCTGAATGGACTGGTTCGAAAGATGAAATCATGGATGCTGACAACAAAAAATTAAACGACTTCATATTTGCCAGCGATATACTTCGACAAGCAAAACAACTCCACGACCAAAAACGTAAAGGATGATAGTTTGTATAGCCGAAAAACCATCTGTTGCACGCGATATAGCCAATGTGCTTGGAGCAAAAGAGACCAAGCAAGGATATATCGAGGGAAACGGCTATCAGGTTACGTGGACCTTCGGACATCTGTGTGAACTGAAAGAACCCCGTGAATATAACGAGCGTTGGCAACGTTGGGATATTTGGGATTTGCCTATGATTCCGCAACGTTACGGAATACGTCTGAAAGATGATGCAGGAATCAAGAAACAGTTCTCTATTATCGAAGGTCTTTTCAAGGATGCCGAGATGATTATTAACTGTGGTGATGCTGGTCAGGAAGGTGAACTCATCCAACGATGGGTAATGCAGAAAGCAGGTGTGAAGTGTCCTGTAAAACGTCTATGGATTAGTTCCCTTACCGAAGAAGCTATTCGTGAGGGATTCCAGACTCTTAAAGACCAAAAGGAATACCAAAGTCTGTATGAGGCAGGATTGAGTCGTGCTATTGGCGACTGGACTCTCGGACTTAATGCTACGCGTCTCTACACGATGAAATACCAACAACAGCGTGGACAGGTTCTCTCTATTGGTCGTGTGCAAACTCCTACACTTGCTCTGATTGTGAATCGTCAGAAGGAGATAGAGGAATTCGTTCCCCGACAGTCTTGGCTTCTTACCACACTCTATCGCGATGTGAAATTCACAGCTGTCACCATCGATGAAGATGCTGAAGCAGAGAAGGCAAGTGAAGCAGCAGAGGGAAAGACGGCAAAGAGTAAGACTCCAACCTATAAACAGATTGAATACGAGACTGAAGCCGAGGCTCTTGATGTTCTGCGTAGTGTCAAGGATAGTCCGCTTACAGTCATAGATATACAGAAGAAAAAGGGAGCAGAAGCTCCTCCGCGTCTTTACGACCTTACGTCGTTGCAAGTGGATTGTAATAAGAAGTTCAGCATGTCTGCCGAACAGACTCTTCAGACAATCCAATCGCTTTACGAGAAAAAATTTACTACCTATCCTCGTGTCGATACAACCTTCCTTCCTGATGATATATACCCGAAGTGTCCAGGCATTTTGCGAGGACTTCGTGGTTACGAACAGCTTACTCAACCTCTTGAAGGTAAAGCTTTAATAAAATCCAAGAAAATATTTGATTCCTCGAAAGTTACCGACCACCATGCAATTGTCCCTACAGGGGTTCCTGCACAGTCGATGACTGATATGGAAAAGCGAGTTTACGACCTCGTGGCTCGTGCTTTCATTGCTGCTTTCTACCCAGACATGAAGTTCGAAACAACTACTGTCTTTGGTGAGTGTCAGGTAAGCGGTTCTTCCGAATCAAATCCGCTTGCTCAACCTCAAACTGACAGTTCTTCCAAATCGAGTATCCTCTTCCGTACATCTGGGCGCACCATTATCGATGATGGGTGGAAGGTTATATACAAAAAGGAGACAAAAGACACATCTGATGATGAGGAGAACAGTGAGGCAGTAGAAAGTACCCTTCCTGTATTCAAGAAAGGGGAGAGTGGGCCTCATGTACCTTCGCTTGCAGAGAGATGGACTCAGCCCCCCAAGCCTTATACAGAGGCTACTTTGTTGCGTGCTATGGAAACAGCAGGTAAATTCGTCGACGACGACGAACTTCGTGATGCTATGAAGGAAAACGGAATTGGTCGTCCGAGTACCCGTGCTGCGATTATTGAAACTCTGTTTAAGCGTCGTTACATCAAGAAGGAACGAAAAAATCTTGTACCCACTCCTACAGGTATTGAACTAATCAACCTTATACACGAAGAACTCCTTAAAAGTGCCGAACTTACTGGTATTTGGGAGAAGAAACTTCGTGATATTGAGTACCATAAATACTCTGCCCAGCAGTTTATCGACGAACTAAAGCAGATGGTTGTTGACATAGTTACTACGGTGCGAAATGATAACTCCAACCGTCGCGTTGTCTATACAACTGATGAGGAACTGAAAAAGAAAAAAACAACTTCGACACAAAAAACAGTGCGTCGTGAAGGTGAGTCGCCGGCGGGTTTCAAACCACGGGGCAAGAAAACTGAAACTGCAAAGAAAATAGATAGCCCAAAGGCATCAGAATCAGGTGGTACCACATCTTTTGACGAAGATCAGTGGATAGGAATGACCTGTCCTGTCTGCAAGCAGGGAACAATTATAAAGGGCAAGTCTGCATACGGTTGTTCCAGATGGCGTGAAGGGTGTTCGTATCGTATGCCTTTCGAGGATGCTATAAAAAAGGGTGGGTAAATATATGACTGTATCAGTAAAAATTACTTATATTTGCAGAGTGATTTCTATACAGAGGAAAATAATGAATTGAAAACTACAAAAAACATATAAAATAGATGGAAAGTAAAATTCAAGAACTTACAGAGAAACTCCTTCGTGAGGGAGTAGAGAAGGGTAATGCTGAAGCAGCCAAGATTATAGCTGCTGCAAATGAACAGGCAGCAAAGATTATTGCTGATGCAAAGGCAAAGGCTGCCGAGATAGAAGCTGACGGTAAGAAGAGTGTGAAGTCCATGGAAGAGAATACCAAGTCAGAAATCAAAATGTATGCTTCTCAGGCTTTAAACGCTCTTAAGAGTGAGGTTGCAAATGTTGTTGGCGACAAGATCATCAAGGAAGCCGTAGGAGCAACTACTGCCGACAAAGACTTTATGAACGAATTTATGCTCAAGTTGGCTGAGAAATGGGGCGCAAACGAAGACATAGTTATTGGTACTAAAGATGCTGCTTCACTCAAGGCTCTTTTTGCCAAGAAGGCAAAGGCTCTGTTAGACAAAGGTGTAAAAATCGAACAGGTAAACGGTCAGGCTACTGCATTCACCATCCAGCCTGCTGACGGTTCTTACAAGGTGAATTTCGGAGATGCAGAATTTGAAGAGTACTTCAAGGCATTCTTGCGTCCTCAATTGGTAGAGATGATTTTTTAATGCATAATCTGACCAGTTCAGGAATTATGCATTATGCATTAAGAAATATGCATTGAATTAGTTTATGGCGAATTACTATTGTATGATGGCAGGCTTGCCCGACATTACGCTTGATAGCCCTATGTCGGTCACGTTTTCTGATATTCGCGAAGAAATGGATATGACTCTCAATGATGATGACAAAGAGCTGATTTTCTATTTCTTCCTGGAAAACGACTGCAAGAATCTTGTGCGTCTGCTCAAGAATCCTGATGCGGAAATCAATCCTAATTGCAACTACTCTATGGAGCAGTACAAGGATATGATTACATCGGCACGCGAGATGAACTTCAATGTTCACCGTTACCCTGCTTTTATGTCTGTCTTTGCCCGTGAATACAACTTCAACAAAGACGTAAAAGGCTGGTATGCCGAGGATGCTATGCAGTATCAGTTCCTGCAGTATGCCACTCAGTGTCCTAACAAGATGATAAGTCAGTGGTACGAACTGAATCTTAATATAAATAATGTGCTCACAGCGATGATTGCCCGCAAGGAAGGTTGGAATGTTGCTGATTTTATCCAAGGCGAGAACGATGTGACAGAAATGATTCTCAATAACAATACGAAGGACTTCGACCTGACTCTCGAGTACGACTATGTCAAAGACCTCATGCAGATTGTCGAGTGCAACGATCCTGTACTGAAGGAGAAGAAAATCGACGCATTCAAATGGGCGTGGCTCGAAGAACAGACATTCTTCGACATTTTTTCTATCGAAGCAGTCTTCGCCTATCTCTGTAAGATGCAGATGCTTGACCGCTGGGAGCGCCTCGACCCGGAAAAGGGTAGGGAATCGTTCAAGCAGATCATTGAGAATCTGCGTAGTGAAGCCCAAGTGCCGGAGGAGTTCCGCATGAAGTCTCCTTATAGCAAACAATAAGGTTTCTCTGCTAATAGATTTATTTAGAAAGTAAAATAGAAAAAACATATATATATGACAAAAGGTACAGTAAGTGGCGTAATTGCCAACATGGTAACTCTCTCTGTTGATGGTCCAGTGTCTCAGGGTGAAATCTGTTATATTGAGACTGGTGGCGACCGTCTTATGTCAGAGGTTATCAAGGTAGTTGGAACCGATGTGTATGTCCAGGTATTCGAATCTACACGTGGACTCAAGGTAGGTGCAACTGCTGAATTTACAGGACATATGCTCGAAGTGCAACTCGGTCCTGGTATGCTTTCAAAAAACTACGATGGTCTGCAGAACGACCTCGACAAGATGGAAGGTGTATTCCTCAAACGCGGACAATACACCGAACCGCTCGATGCTGAACGCTTATGGGATTTCCAGCCTCTCGTAAAGGAAGGTGACACCGTTAGTGGTAGTGCTTGGCTTGGAGAAGTAGAGGAAAACTCTCAGAAGCTTAAGATTATGGCTCCGTTTCAGCTCGTCGGCACAGCTAAGGTGAAGAGCATCGTAAAGGCTGGTCAGTACAAGATTCACGACACTATTGCCGTGCTTGAGAAGGCTGATGGCAGCGAGATAAAAGTGGATATGGTTCAGCATTGGCCTGTTAAGTTTGCTATGACAAACTACAAGGAAAAACCACGTCCATTCAAGCTCCTTGAGACAGGTGTGCGTACCATCGATACATTCAACCCTATCGTAGAGGGCGGAACCGGATTCATTCCTGGTCCGTTTGGTACAGGTAAGACTGTGCTTCAGCATGCTATTTCAAAACAGGCAGAAGCAGATATCGTTATCATTGCAGCCTGTGGCGAACGTGCTAACGAGGTAGTTGAAATCTTTACTGAGTTCCCAGAACTCATCGACCCACATACAGGTCGCAAACTGATGGAACGTACTATCATCATTGCAAATACCTCAAACATGCCTGTTGCAGCCCGTGAAGCATCTGTATATACAGCTATGACAATGGCAGAGTACTACCGTTCTATGGGACTCCGCGTACTGCTCATGGCAGACTCTACTTCTCGTTGGGCACAGGCTCTTCGTGAAATGTCAAACCGTATGGAGGAACTGCCTGGTCCTGACGCATTCCCAATGGATCTCGGAGCACTCATCAGTAACTTCTACGGACGTGCAGGATATGTATATCTCAACAATGGCGAAGTTGGTTCTATCACATTCATTGGTACTGTGTCTCCTGCCGGAGGTAACCTCAAGGAACCGGTAACCGAGAATACTAAGAAGGTAGCTCGTTGCTTCTACGGACTTGAGCAGGAACGTGCCGATAAGAAGCGCTACCCAGCCGTAAACCCAATCGACTCATATTCTAAATATCTGGAATATCCAGAGTTCGAAGAATACATTTCAAAGAAAATCAACGACCAGTGGATTCCAAAGGTATTGGCTCTGAAGACCCGTATGCAGCGTGGTAAGGAAATTGCAGAACAGATCAACATCCTTGGTGATGATGGTGTTCCTGTTGACTACCATGTAGTATTCTGGAAATCAGAAATCATCGACTTCGTAGTTCTTCAGCAGGATGCCTTCGACGAGGTAGATGCTGTAACAAGTATAGAGCGTCAGGAAGCTATCCTGAACCTCGTTACACAGATTTGTGATACAGACTTCCAGTTCGACGACTTCCTCTCTGTGGTTGATTTCTTCAAGAAACTCATCAACCTCTGCAAGCAGCTTAACTATTCTGAATACAAATCTGAACAGTACGACAGTTTCTACAATCAGATTCAGGACATGCTGAAACAATAAACTTTAAACTTTCAACTTTAAACTTTAAACTTTATAATGGCAACTGCATTCCAAAAGATATATACAAAGATTAGCCAGATTACCAAAGCTACCGTAGCCCTGAAAGCAAAAGGGGTAGGGTACGACGAACTGGCAACTATTAACGGAAAACTTGCTCAGGTAGTGAAAATTGTTGGTGACGATGTTACCCTTCAGGTATTCGAAGGTACAGGTGGCATACCAACCAATGCCGAAGTAGTATTCCTTGGTAAGGCACCATCTCTTAAAGTAAGTGACCAACTCTCAGGTCGTTTCTTCAACGCATATGGTCAGCCTATCGACGGAGGTCCCGAGATTGAAGGTAAGGAAGTCGAGATTGGTGGTCCTTCCGTGAACCCTGTACGTCGTCGTCAGCCAAGCGAACTTATCGCTACAGGTATTGCCGGTATCGACCTCAACAACACACTCGTTTCCGGTCAGAAGATTCCATTCTTTGCCGACCCAGACCAGCCGTTCAACGAAGTAATGGCACTCGTTGCCCTTCGTGCTAAGGCAGACAAGATTATCCTTGGCGGTATGGGTATGACAAACGACGACTACTATTTCTTCAAGAACACATTCTCCAACGCAGGTGCACTCGACCGTATCATTGCATTTATGAATACTACTGAAGACCCTGCCGTAGAACGTCTGCTTGTTCCTGATATGGCACTTACTGCAGCTGAGTACTTTGCTGTAGAGAAAAATGAGAAGGTACTCGTTCTGCTTACCGATATGACATCCTATGCCGACTCCCTTTCCATCGTCTCTAACCGTATGGATCAGATTCCTTCAAAGGACTCTATGCCAGGTTCACTCTATTCCGACCTCGCAAAGATATACGAAAAGGCAGTACAGTTCCCAGAGTCTGTAGGTGGTGGCAGTATCACCATCATTGCCGTAACAACACTTTCCGGAGGCGACATCACACATGCAGTACCTGACAACACAGGTTACATCACAGAAGGTCAGCTCTTCCTCCGTCGCGACTCTGATATCGGTAAGGTCATCGTTGACCCATTCCGTTCACTCTCTCGTCTGAAACAGCTCGTAGCAGGTAAGAAGACCCGTAAGGACCACTCACAGGTTATGAATGCAGCCATCCGACTCTATTCCGATGCAGCTAACGCAAAGACTAAGTTGGAGAACGGATTCGACCTCACAGACTACGACAATCGTTGTCTCGACTTCGCTAAGGAATATGCTAACAGACTGCTTGCCATCGACGTCAACCTCGACACAGAAGAGATGCTTGATGTTACTTGGAGCCTCTTCATCAAATACTTCAAACTTGAGGAAGTCAACATCAAGAAGGAATTCACAGATATCTATTGGAAGTAAGATGTAAGAAGTAAGAGGTAAGATGTAAGAAATCTATAACCAATATACTTTTAACTATCAATTATCAACTTTAATCGTTAACCTTTAACCGTTAACCATTAACCGTTATAAATGGCAATTAAGTTTCAATATAATAAAACATCGCTTCAGCAGCTGGAGAAAAACCTGAAGATGCGTCAGCGCACACTCCCTATCATCAAGAATAAGGAGACAGCCCTGCGCCTTGAGGTGAAAAAGTGTAAGGAAGAGGCGACCGAACTCGAACAGAAACTCCAGGAGCAGATACAGGGCTACGAATCTATGTATGCTCTATGGGGCGAATTCGACGCTTCGCTTGTGGCACTCAAAGACGTGCAACTCGACGTGAAGAAAATAGCAGGTGTTCGTGTTCCTGTCCTCACAAACATACAGCTTGAAGTGAAACCATTTGGACTCTTCAGCGCTCCGAAGTGGTACTTCGACGGAATAAAACTCCTGCAGGGACTTGCTAAGACAGCCGTCGAACACGAATTTGTTGAGGCTAAACTGCTTCTGCTCGACCATGCCCGTAAGAAAACCACGCAGAAGGTAAACCTCTTCGAGAAAGTGCAGATACCTGGATTCCAGGAAGCAATCCGTAAGATAAAACGCTTCATGGAAGACGAGGAAAACCTCTCCAAGTCATCACAGAAGATTCTGAAGTCATTACAGGAAAAGCGTGCTAAACAAGACGCAGAACAAGAGAAGGAGGTAGCCGTATGATACAGGATATGAAAAAACTCACATTCCTCATCACCAATGGGGAATACGACAAATTTATCGGTTCCATTCGCGAACTCGGAGTCATTCATGTGCAGCAACTCCAGCAAGGTGCAAGTAGCGACGAACTACAGAGCGCACTCACTCTTGCACAGCGATTCAAGTCAGCTATCGCAACCCTCGACTATGCAAAAGACTCCTATACTACACAGCAGACCTATTCGCAGTTCCCTGCCGATGCAAGTCTTGGCAATCAATGCTTTTCCGACATCGAACGACTCGTAGAGCGTGAGAACGACCTGAAGCACCAGTTGGACTCTGTCGATAAGGACATCCAGCGCATGGAAGTGTGGGGCGACATCGACTGGGAGAAAGTAGATCAGCTCGCAGCCACAGGTACTAACATGTACTTCTTCTCTGCTCCTGCCAAACTCTACAAAGCAGAGTGGGGCGATAAGTACTTTGCTACACCAATTGCAGAACAGAACAAGAAAATCTACTTCCTTGCCTTCTCGTCTGATGTGCCTGACATTACAGCTGAGCGCATCGAACTGCCGCGTTCATCCTACAGCACACTCTTGAAGCAGTCTGACGATTTAAAACGTCAGATAGATGAAATCCACGAGTCTCTCCTCGCTATCAACATCCAGTATCGCAACAGCCTTCTGGCTGCTCAGGTGGAAAACGAGAACGACATACAACTCTCACAGGTACACCTCAGCAACGAATCTGTTGCAGGTGATGCCCTCAAACTCATGGTGGGATGGACACTTGCCGATCGTGCAAAGGAAGTGACCGACTTCCTCGACCGCCAGCATATCTACTACGAAATAGCAGACCCTGAGTTCGACGATAATGTGCCTATCAAGATAGTGAACAACAAATTCGCTACGCTCTTCGAGCCAATCCTGCGCATGTACTCATTGCCGAACTATCACGACATAGACCCTCTGCCACTCTTCGCACCATTCTTCATGCTCTTCTTCGGACTCTGCATGGGCGACTGCGGCTACGGACTCATCATTACAGCCGTATCGCTGTTCATCGTCTTCAGCAAACCGAACATCCGTTCTTACGGAATGCTTGGAGCCCTGCTTGGTGGTATGACCTGTATATGCGGATTCATCACCGGTACATTCTTCGGAATCGACCTGGCTACAGTAGATTGGAATTGGATAAAACCAATACAGCCATACTTCGTCAACGACTCCATGAAAGAGAGTTTCTTCGGATACTCACCAATGATGGTCATATCCGTAATCATCGGACTCATCCAGGTGCTCATCGGTATGTTTATGGCAGGATGCAAAGCAGTTAAGAACTACGGATTCATCTACGGAGTAGGCAAATTCTCGTGGGTACTTGCCCTCCTGAGCCTTGTAGCCCTCTTCGGTCTGCCAATGTTCGGAGTAGTCATTCCACAATGGCTCCAGTCCATACTCTACGTTCTTGTAGCCATTGCAGCCTTCGGCATCTACTTCCTCAACAACCCCGCAGCCTATGCAAAGGCAGGCAGCCTGCGCAAACTGCTTGGAGTGGGAGTAAACCTCGGTGGCGGACTCTGGTCAACCTACGGCATGTCAACCGGACTGCTTGGCGACCTTTTGTCCTACATCCGACTCTTTGCCCTCGGACTCACCGGTGGTGTTCTCGGAAGCGTATTTAACCAACTCGCTATGGAGATGAGTCCTGCGACCCCGGTTGTCCACGAGATTGTGATGCTTATCATCCTCCTCTTAGGACACAGCATCAACTTCGGACTCTGTATGATATCATCCTTCGTACACCCGATGCGACTCACCTTCGTGGAATACTTCAAAAATGCCGACTTCTCCGGAAACGGTACCGAGTACAAACCGTTTAAGGTAAAGAAATAACGAAAACCAAAACGAAAACGAAAATTATGAATTATGCATTATGAATTATGCATTAAATTAACTATTAACCCCAGGATTCTCATGTCATTAACTCCTTCTCATGGACGACAGAGTTAATCCGCTAAAACTCAATTAAAACTATGGCAATAATTCTTGCTTATCTCGGAATTGCCCTCGCAGTAGGACTCTCCGGCATCGGTTCCGCTTATGGCGTAACAATCTGTGGTAATGCCGCAATCGGCGCATTCAAGAAAAATCCAAGCGCAAGCGGTTCTTACATTGGTCTTGCAGCCCTCCCATCATCACAGGGTCTGTACGGCTTCGTTGGATTCTTCATCCTCAACCCAAAGGTAACAGCTGACATCTCTATTTTTGCAGCATCAGCTATCTTCGGTGCAGGACTCGCCCTTGGTGCAGTAGCACTCTTCTCTGCCATTCGTCAGGCAAAAGTATGTGCTAACGGTATCTCAGCAATCGGTGGTGGTCACAACGCCTTTGGTACAACAATGGTACTCGCTGTGTTCCCAGAGCTCTATGCCATCCTTGGTCTCCTCGTGCTCATCCTCATCTCAGGAGCACTCTAAGACATAGGAAATACAATTACAAAGAGAGCTGACATTCGTTTGTCAGCTCTCGTTTTTTTTAGGAGTTAAGAAGTTAGAGAAGTTAAAGGAGTTAAGATGATACTGGTCTAGAATCAAAGGTCACTAACCTCTAACCACTAACCCTTAACCTAAATTCAAAAAATATCCTTCAACATTTGCAGAAGTATAGAAAATAGTTTGTATGTTGACTTCGTCGAAATACTCCCGCTCGAAAGTAAAAATAAACGAGATTTATTTTGTACTTTGCTCGCTTACTCGTATTTTTGCGGATGTAAATCAAAATCTCTATGAAAAGAGAAGGTATAACAAAATCTATCAGTCAGGCATTGACTTCAGTTCCATACAAGCTTGAAGCACGTGTATATGGAAGTGAAGCTAGAGGTGATGCCCGTCCTGATTCAGATATAGACTTGTTGATACTTGTTGATAAACCTCAAGTCACAGATCGTGACGAGGATGTCATTTTTGCTCCGTTGTATCAAATAGAATTGGAAACAGGAGTACTTATTAATCCGATTATAGTAGCTCGCAATGAGTGGGGTAAACGTGTTAGCCCATTCTATTTGAACGTAGAGAACGAAAGCATAAGGATATGAAGACCTTGACCGACAGACAGAGATTGGATATTGTTGAAAACACAGAGAATTGTATCGAATTCGATACAATTAGAAATGCGACAAAAAGTTGCTAAAGTAAATTAAATCTTTTGCAAGGTTGAAACACGCACCTGTCCCTGTGGTCTCTCCAACTAAAATCGTTAAAGTACAGAATGTCTTATAGTCCGACGCCTGCGGACTCTGAGTCCGTAACCAACGTACTCTGAGTCCGTAGCCTTCGGACTGTTAGTCCGTAAGCCTACGGACTGATATTTTTAATGGTGCAATTTTAAATCTTCAAATGAAATTATCCCTAAATTTCTGAAGAATTTTTCAATTTTTGCCGATACCTCACTATAAACAGGATTAAGTATTGGATACTTAGTTAGTTAAGGTGAAAACATACCTCACTATATACCTCACTTAAACCTCACTTAAACCTCACTTCATTCTCTGAAAATATCAATTTTTTACCATCGGATAGTGAGGTCTATAGTGAGGTATAAGTGAGGTGTCTCGAACACACCTCACTCGCTGAAACCCCGATAAACACTGGGATTGCTGCCAAGTGAGTGAGGTATCGGCAAAAAATGCAAACAGTCAACAAAAATCAGTCTTAACGAATAATCGAGTCAACTTTTTTAAGGGCTAAGAAGCAAGGACAGTCAACCTAAATCAGGAAAATAAACAAAAAATTATTTTGTACTTTGCTCGCTTACTCGTATTTTTGCATCGAAACCGCATTTCCGTATAAAGTTTTAATATAGAGAGTAGCATGAGTAAGAATGAAGAGCAGACAACTATGGCTCAAGAACCCGGTTTAACTGGTGTATATGGGAAAACCACAATTCCAAGTAGTGTTATACACCGCTCTTCTGATATCCCTTGTGTATATACAGATGATGAATTTCGTCTTTTGCTTCATGACGCAGAAAAAGGTAAATTTCAATCTGACGAAGATGTCAGAAAAATGTTTACGGCATGATAAAACGAAAAAAACATAAACCTGTTGATTATGTTTCTTCTACTCCGACTGAGCGTCTGCACACAGTCGAGGAATTTGTTGACAAACTAGAAGAAGCTGTTCGTGTTAGACTATGAAAGAGTATAGAGTTAAGATTCTAGATTCTGTATTTGACGATATTGATAGTCTTGCCGAATTTATTGTAAGCATCAGTACTGCTGAACATGTCATTAAATATGTTCATGATTGACAAGATAATTGCTTCGAAGATGATAATTAGCTAAACATTTGAAAAAATATCATACCCTCTATCGGCTGCAATGCAGTCGATTTGTTTGTTCTTGAACTTATCACTATTCACATACTCTAAGCTTACTCTAGCCATACTCTAGCCATACTCTAGCCTTACTCTAAGCTTACTCTAGCCTTACTCTAGCCTTACTCTAGCCATACTCTAAGCTTACTCTAGCCTTACTCTAGCCATACTCATGAGTAAGCTTAGAAGGAGCTTAGAAGGAGGGTAAAAGGAGCTTAGAAGCAATTAAGTGTAGTTTACTCAATAACCAATAACCTCTAACCACTAACCCTTAACCTAAATTCAAAAATATCCTTCAACTTTTGCAGAAGTTTATAATTTAGTTTGTATCTTCGCATGGTGAAAATAAATCAAATACTGAAAAATAGGTTTTCTTGATACTACGAACAATGAGTTCGTAAGCAGGTCTTAACTTTGCAGCGGAAAACTAAAAAACACGAAGATATGCCGACAAACAAAAACGCAATGACCAGATATATGATACTCGATGAACTATTATGTAATCGGTATCATAACTATTCTCTTGATGATCTGACTGAAGAGGTCTGCAATAGACTTGTCGAATTATATCCAAAAAGTGATGGGGTAGTTAGAAGGACAATTGAGAAAGATCTGAAGTATCTTGAAGTCGAAGGTCCTTTCCTTGCTGATATAGAAAGATACACTGTTCCTGCATTTAATAAAGAAACGCAGAAGACATATAATAAACAATGTCTTCGTTATGCAAATCCGTCTTATTCTATTTTTAAGAAGAAAATGTCTTCTGAAGAGTCTTATCTTCTTCATGAAGCATTGACGATACTTGGACAGTTTGAAGGACTGCCCAACCTTGATGCTTTGGAACGATTGCGCTTGGGACTAAAGTTAAACCGAAAACAGAAAAAGATTATTTCATTTACGAAGAATCCGCTGGAAAATTCCAATCTTCTTGGAGAACTTTTCGTCGCTATATCTCAGCGTCAAGTTATTGAACTGCATTACCATACATTTAATGCTCCGGAAGATATACATAAGACGAATCTGCATCCTTATATGCTTAAAGAGTATAACCGCAGATGGTTTCTCATTGCAGCAGCAGAGTCAGATGGTAAGATTCTGAACTTCCCTCTTGACAGAATAGATAAGGTTGTACCGATACCATCACATAAATATATAGAATATGATGGTGATATCAATGAACTTTTTGAAGATGTCGTTGGAGTTACCTTATATGATGATAAACCTGTAGAACATATTGTATTCTGGGTAGATGATAGGTCAGAAGGTTATGTGTCAACCAAACCTATACATGAATCTCAGAAACCAATTAGAGGAGAGAAAGAAGAGGCTCTGAGAATTCAGTATCCTCAATTAATAGGAGGAAAATTCTTCTCTATAGAATGCAAATATAATTATGAAATTATTCGTGAACTATGCTCCTTTGGCAAGGAACTAATTGTTTTAAGTTCTGATTACATAGTCGCTAATAAAGTTAGGGAACGAGTTATTGAGATGGCAGACCAGTATAGAAGAATTGAGAATAATAAATGATATGGACATTATAAAGAATATAGAATCAACTCCAGAGGTGTTAACAAAAATAGTTGAGGGATGGGAGCAAAAACAAAATCCGTCTTTCGATGAACTGGCAACCTCTGTCCTTCAGACACATCAGACAGCTCAATCTAGTGCTATCCGTGCCGTCAACCAGATGGCAACCCTCCGCAATTGGCTCATAGGGTGCTATATTGTGGAGTATGAGCAGAAAGGTAGTGATAGAGCAAAGTATGGTGATCGGTTGCTGAAACGGCTCGAAGAGCGTGTGAATACAAAGGGATTGAATGTGACGCTATTTCAAACGTCTCGGCTCTTTTATAATTACTACCCTCAAATTGGAAACCTAATTTATGCGATGACATCGCATAAATTGCAAACAGATCAAATTTGTGCGACGGCGTCGCACAAATTCGTAACCCCTGCAAATGAGATTCTTACCAAACTATCTTTCTCACACATTCGTGAGATTATGACCCAAGACGATCCCTTGGCACGTTTCTTCTACGAAACGGAGTGCATCAAAGGAACATGGTCAGTTAAGGAATTGCGTCGTCAGATATCTACCAACCTCTATTTCCGTAGTGGGGTAAGTAAAGACCCTAAGAAGTTACTTGCTTCCATCAAGCCTGAGACAAACTCGCCAGCTATTGCTATCCGCCAGCCATTCACTTTTGAGTTCTTGGGACTCCAAGCAAAGGATGTCATTACGGAAAGCGACCTTGAAGAAGCTCTCATCACCCATCTTCAGGACTTCCTGCTTGAACTTGGCAAGGGCTTTTGTTTTGAGGCAAGGCAGAAGCGCATGATCATTGACGACGAATACTATTTTGCAGATTTAGTGTTCTATAATCGTTTACTTCATTGTAATGTTATTGTAGAATTGAAGAATGATGAGTTCCGCCATGAATATCTTGGTCAGCTCAATGCCTATGTATCCTATTATAAGGAAAATGAAATGCATGATGGCGATAACCCTCCAGTAGGCATCCTTCTCTGTACTCGCAAGGGTAGGAAGATGGTGGAATATGCCCTTGCAGGCATGGACAACAACTTGTTTGTTTCCACCTATATGCTCCAACTCCCAGATAAAAATACTCTTGAAAAGTTCTTATTAGATGAGATAGAAAATAATATTTCTTAGATGCGAACATTGTGTTCGTAGGGTGAATTTAACTTTGCAGTGAAATTTAAAAGAATAGGTTATGGCATTGATGTTGTCTTATGATTTAAAAAGAAAATGTTTTATTAAGGAAAATGGTCGCGCTTTTGGACCTTATATCCTGGAACATGATGAAAAAGGCTATAAGAATGAATTAGCTAACCAATCATTGGAAATTCCAGATCGAAATATCAAGATTGATGTTAAAACAAATTTCCATTATGGTTCAGCATCATATTTGAGAGCAACTATAACGCAAAATGATAAAATTATTTTTAATTTTATTGATACAAATTTTTTGCGTTCTATATGCAGAGTGGAATCAAATCCAGTTGATTGGAGTTCTTTTTTTGACGAAATTATTACACTTTATACCAGCATTTATAATAGTGAGTCTTATATTAATAAATATTTTGATGAAATGAATGCTGTTATTAGTTCTGCGTCAGATTGTAATGATAATAAAATGATGCTTGTCACTAGCAGGTTGGCAGAAATAATAGAAAAGATGCCAGAATCTGTATTTGCGGATAATATCCTTCTTACTACTCGAATCAAAGAATCATGCATTCTTCTATTACAGAGTATTATATTGGAAGGAAAAGATTCGCAGTGGATAAAGAAATATCAGCAAGAAGTAGAAAAAAAACTACATGTAATAGTATGTCATTTATCCGAACGAAATGAGTTGTTAAATGTGTTGGAGGAAATACAGATAATTAATAAAGAATAAGATGAAATACTAAACTAAAAACAGTAGAGATGATACTTATAGCAAATCATTCTGGATTATTTCTAAAATAATCTTGATAAATCCATAAAATAGTTCTTTGAAAGGCTGCACCACTGATTGATTTTTGTGTAAACTGGAATGCCTCAGTGTTCAGATCGGTTTACGGCCACCCCTTTGGGAGTGGTTGAACGTTAGTTCATTGATTGTTGTATATTGTTATATGTATTATATTGATTATATTATATTTATATGATTTATATATTATAACAATAGATCTTCATTTCATAAAAGAAGTTCATACAGCTTCGCTAAGAATTGTGGTGCGGCCTTTCTTTTTTATTATGCTAATAGTATATGAACGATAGTAAAGAAGACATACACAGGGTGATTATTGATGAGTTTCCCAAAGTGAGAACTCAAGAAGATTTGTTGGCACTACTTAACAAGATTAAGCAACTTCTTGTAGGTAGTGCTGATGAAGAAACTTGTAAGTCGTTGACAGTGTCTTCTTTGAACTATTATAAGAATGTTAAGGTATCCCTACGCCATCGTTATCATCTTTTCAATATCAAGAAGAAGTCTGGTAAACTGCGTCAAATATGTGCGCCTGTGGAGGGTCTAAAGATAATCCAGAGTTGCCTAAGAGAGATTTTCAATGCTTATTATGAACCATCACCAAATGTTTGTGGATTTGTGAATGAACGTTCTATAGCAGATGGCGCAAAGCGACATATAGGGAAAAACTATGTGTTGAACATTGATTTGAAGGATTTCTTTGACTCGATAGAATATCATAGGGTGAAAGCAATGCTTTGTTGTGCGCCATTCAATCTGAGGGATAATAAAGACAACACTCAAAGTTTGCCTTTTGTTATAGCAAACTTGTGTTGTACTCCTAAGAAAGTTACACGAGTGGATAAAGAGGGTAAAGAATATGAGTGTCGCCGCTCCGTATTACCTCAAGGGGCACCCACTTCGCCCATTTTGACGAATTTGATTTGTCGTCAATTGGACAAAAAGCTCTATTTGCTGGCAAAGAAATATCATTGTGCCTATTCTCGATATGCAGATGATATTACCTTTTCGGCAAACAAAAACATCTTCAATGTTAATACTGAGTTCTACTCTGAACTAAAGCATATTGTTGAAATAGAGTGTAGGTTCAGAATCAATGAGGAAAAGACAAGGATACAAAGTCGCAAGTACCGCCAGGAAGTGACAGGATTGGTGGTTAATAAGAAGGTGAATGTCACCAAACGATATGTCAAGCAGATACGTATGTGGTTATATTTGTGGGAAACTTATGGATATAGGAAGGCTCAAAATCTTTTCATCCACGATTACTTGCATGATAAAGGCAACGTAAAGCCAGCAACAGCTCATCTTGAAAATGTACTCTGTGGTAAACTTGATTATCTAAAAATGATAGTTGGCGAAGAAAGTCATACATATTCCTCATTGCGTTCAAGGTATGATAAATTGATGGGAGAATTAACAAAGACGGACGCACCTAAGCCAGCAATGCCGCAGGTTACTCCACAAACGAAGTTGTCTCAGGATAATAATGTCTTATCCGATGATAGCTCTATTGTTGAAATTGTTGAATGGCTAATAGATAAACTGTAAAGATATTCACTTATTGTTTAAGTGCACAAAACGATATGAGTATGGAAGATAAAGATAAAATCAAAGAAGTACTAAAGCTACTGATCGAGAAACTAAAGAAGCCTGAAAACAAAGAATTGATGGACGAGCTTCTTTTGAACTGTGGCTTTTTTGAAGTAGATGGTATTACAGATTCAGCATTTGTTAGGCTACAACGGAAAGTTCTAAGGCAGAAATCTCGCTTGTATTATAAGGACATCAAAGATGCTAAATTAAAAAAGGAACTGATAGATGCTCACTCGCAGATGTTATGGTATAAAACCATTAACGAACTGGAGAAATACTTTGTGTATGTTAATTATCAAGTTGAGAATATGCTGAATTATTATATCAAGAACAATGATGCATTCAATAAGATAAGATTAGATGAAAAGAAGTACTGTAAAACTATTTTTTCTAGTCCAAAATACACTTTAACGATAGATTGTTCTATATATTTTTTTAACAAAAACAATCAGCAACCAAATAAAATATCCAAAATTGCGTCTTTATGGGCAAAGCTTCTGTTTTGGTCAATAGACTCTGAAGAGCCAGATTTTACAGTAAAGCAGTATAATAACTTGAGTGCAATTATAGATATAAGAAATGAACAGAATCATGCTGATTATGAACGAAACAGCAATAAGTGTGATTACTGGTATAAACAAGAAGATAGCTTTTCTTTTACATTCATAGAAGCGATAATAAAAACAATTAGAAATACTATAATATGAACCTCACGCCACAACAATCCACTATCTTCGCACAAATCAAAGACTTTCTTTCAAACAAGTCTGACATATTTGTGTTAAAAGGCTATGCTGGTACTGGTAAGACTACTCTTATTAGTGCAATCTCCGATTATCTGAAGGAGTCTCAGATTAGATATTGTGTTCTTGCTCCAACAGGACGAGCTGCTAAGGTTCTACGTGAGAAAGTTGGTTTAGGCAAAACTATTCATAGTGAGATTTTCTCTTCTGAACTGAAATGTATTATTCCTGAAGATGACGATGAATCAAAGAAATCATTTCTGTATGTATTCCCCTTGATAACGCAACCTAGTGATAAAAAAGTAATTATTGTGGATGAGAGTTCAATGATTTCTGATATGATGCAGTCGAATGAATTCCTTCAATTTGGTAGCGGAAGGCTATTGTCAGATTTGTTAGAATATTTTAAAACAATAGGTACAAAGAAGCTAATTTTCGTTGGTGATGATGCCCAGTTGCCTCCTGTTGGCGATAATCATTCAAGAGCATTGGATGTGGAAGACTTGAGGAATCGAGGTTTTCGTGTAGAACATGCAGAGTTGACAGAAGTTGTTCGCCAAAAGGCAGATAGCCCGATTCTGCAGGAGGCAATGAAAGTGAGGTCCTTATTGCAGAAACCTTTAAAAGAAAGAGCGGAATTAGAATTGCGCCAAAATGAAAAGGAGATAATTGAAACGAGTGTTTTAGATAAAGTAAAACAATATGTTGCTTTATATCCACAACCAGAATTGGGTAATGGAGTAATTATCCATTATTCCAATAAAGCCTGTTATGACACAAACAGGCAGATACGAGAATTGATGTATGGGGCAGACGTAGACTTGCAAGTTGGGGATGTTCTGCTAATTAACAATAATAATTATCATACATTCAGTCGTGAAATATACAATGGGGATATGGCAAAGGTCGCAAATGTAGGAAGAGAGGAACGACATGTTGTCCCTGTTACTATTGATGGGAAGAAGAAGCATATAGAGTTGCAGTATAGAGATGTTGATTTGTTGTTCCCAAGAGAGCATGGTCATGAGATTGTCTCGTGCAAGATTCTGATGAATCTATTGGAATCAACAGAACGTGATATCTCAATATGGGAAATGCGAGCACTTTATATCGATTTCTGTATGCGTCATCCCAAATTAAAGGAATTATCAAGTGATTTTAAAGATGCTTTGATACATGATTTGTATTTCAACTCTCTTAAGGTGAAATATGGTTATGCTATCACATGCCATAAAGCACAAGGTGGAGAATGGGGTACTGTATTTGTAGATTATTCAAGGCGAACTGGATTATCTGATGACGCTTTGCGGTGGTGTTATACAGCAACTACACGTGCAAGTAAAACTTTGTATGTTACCAACGCCCCACATATTACATCTTTCACGGGTCTTAGCTTCAAGACAATAGCCAAAATTTCAAAATCTCCGTCTAACTTCTTTTATGAAGATAAAACCCTTTTGGTTGAGAAAATGTCCCCCAAAGCGTTGTTAGGCACTCGACTCAAATGTCGTGGTTTTATTGATGATATTAAAGGAACTCCTTATGAGTTGTGCCGCATTCAATCTTATCAATATCAAGATAAGTATGTTATAAGTTTGAATGACGGGACGGAGAGAGAATTCATTATTCCAGTTTTCTATGATGCAAATGGGATATACAAACTATTGCCCATTGATACTGGAGATGTAGACAAGGATAGGCTTTCCTGCATCTTTAATAACGCAATACATCGTGATTGGTCTTTTCCTTATAATCCATCAGTCAAGGTTTATGAGGATTTATACCAAAGAATGTTGTGTGAATGTGATTCTTTAGACATAATGATAACCAACATTGTAGAGGAAACTGAGAAGTGCTTTGTCACATATAATCTCATAACAAGTGCACGTTTCGCTTGTATCCAGTTTTATGTGAGTGGTGGAAGACTCTCCACTGCAATGCCACGTTCTGAATATGGTGAAAATGATTGTAAATTAAAGCAATTAATAAATAATCTCCAATAATATGCCAGGAATAGAAATAAAGAAACTTCGTCAAGAAGGAAATCTGGATGAAGCTTTGAAAATGGCCAGAGAAGAATTTGAGGCAATGCCAACAGATGAATGGGCAAAGAGAAATCTTGCTTGGGTATACGACAACTATTGTAAGAAATATGCCGAAGAAGGAAACTATCAAGCATTTTACGATACCGTTTGTGTACTCATCGATTTGGGAGTAAATCAATCAGAAGCAATGCTGATAAACTCAATGGGGTGGAGGTTCAGGAGCATGCTTAGTTGCGTGGATAAGATTGAAAATGTAGACGAACGGACACGAGTCCTGGATGGCTTATTCGAACTTGTTCGCCAATTCAATTTCGCAAAGCCAAGCGATACATATTCAGTTCTTCTTAAGGCATTTTTAAAATATAAGGATATATGGTTCTCGTTTAAGGAGTTTTGCAAATGGTGGGGATTCGATAATTTTAGGCAAGAAGATTATACGTGCGAGATATTGCCTACAGGAAGAAAGGAGTCCTTTAGTCTTGTGGAACGTGCATACATGGCTTATGCTAAAAACTTATTGAAAGATAATCAAATGGATACGGAAGCAATAAGTGCTTTTGTTCCAAAGCTTGAGTCTTTAGCGGAACAACATCCGGAAATGGATTATCCTGGTTATTTTGCGGGGAAACTAATGCTTGCGTTAAAAGAAAAAGGTGATGATATAGTAGCTACTATACGTCCTTTTGTTCGAAAGAAAAAAAATGAGTTTTGGGCATGGCAATTGTTAGCCGAAGCCGTTGAGGAGAGTGATAAGGATTTGTATTTGGCAAGTTTGTTAAGATCCGTTCAATGTAAGACAAAAGCAGATTATCTTGTAAATATACGTTTGCGACTTGTGAAGGAATTTGCTTCAAGACATGCCTTCTATTATGCTGTACAGCAATTAAGAGAATATGGCAAAACAAAAATGTCTAATAATCCCAATTGGCAACCATCTGGTGAGGTCCGTTTATATTTTGATCAACTTGAGAATTACAATGAAACATGTAAACCAGAACCCCTTCCTGTTGATTATATGACTATGACCGATAATGTTATATTTGGTGATATGCCAGAACAAAATGGTATTGTGTCATTTGTTAACTCCGAAAAAAAGATTGTTAATGTAGTTTATGGAAAGGAACAAGAAGGCTTTTTTAAGTATGATATATCTCTACGACCTCAAATTGGGATGTTGCTATCTATTCGTGTAAAAGAGATTTCACAGGATGGATTTATGAAAGTTCTTTCTGTTAGAGAATGTTTTGATTGTTCTCAAATGAATAGTGATTATTATAAGTCTGTTCGTGGAATTGTTATGTATAATGATTTCAAAAATGTGTATTATTTTAAATCTGGGAATATTGTTTGTTATATACCACCTCAATATATAAAAAACGATTCTATAGAAAAAGGACAATCAATTGAGGCAACAATTGTATATACATATAACAAAAAGAAAGAAAAGTGGATGTGGAAAATACTTAAAATTATAGTATAACTTACAATCTTAAGTGCCCTTGTATGAGAATGATGTTTAAGTATTATTACAGAATTAATCATGTAGAATTTAATAGTTAGGTTATGAAAGATTTTGTTTTTCCTAATGAAGATGATTTGAACGATTGATGTGGTGTTCTTGTAGGAAGCATTTTTGTAACTGCAGCCCATGTTGTTAAGGAACGTGACTTTCATTTATATATAGAAGGTAAAAAAATATGCCTTAAGAAAGAAGATGCTTTTCTGTTTAACTATAAAGAAGCAGAAGATGGTGCCGATATTGCTATGTTTCGTTTGCAGGGTTTTAATAGCCCTCTTGAATTTGACACTTCTTCACCACAAATAAACATGCTTCTCGACAGCATTAGTTATGAGCACATAGTTGAAGGTTGTTCAAATATAAAGAATATCCTTCTAGATAGTCCTAAGGATTGGTACAAGTTAATAGAGTGTCAAGCTACAATTGACGAATTAGCAGGAAATTTCTATCAATGTAAAACCTCTGTTATTTTGAAACCTGGAAGTAGCGGTAGTCCTGTTTTTCGTAATGGAAAAGTGTTTGGCATTCTTCATGGTGGGCAAATGGGAACAAATCATTGTATGTTTCAATCAAGTTATTCAATCCTATCATTAATACGCTGTCACAAGGATATATGAGTTATAAAGAATGCCACAGGGACAGGTAAGTGACAGAAGATGTCTAATGTCAGAAGGCTGATGCTACTTCTGGTTCATGGTGAAGGGGTGGGTGATTAATAATTAACAGTGAATAGTTAGTTTGGATTTCTTTTATTATTTTTGCAAGAAAATAACGAAAGCAAAACTATATAATATATGTTAGGAGCTGTATTTGGAGATGTTATCGGAAGTGCCTATGAATGGCATAATGTGAAGACAAAGGATTTCCCGCTGGAGAGACAGAAGACTCATTTTACTGATGATAGTGTAATGACTCTGGCTGTGGCAAAGTGGCTGATGGAGGATAGGGAGCATAGTGAGGAGGAACTGGTGAAGTGTATGCAGAAGTTGGGAAGGAGACATTTTACTGCAGGATACGGGAGTAAGTTTATCAATTGGCTGATTTCTCCGAATCCGAAGCCGTATGGCAGTTGGGGTAATGGTTCTGCGATGAGGGTGAGCCCTGTGGGTTTGTATGCCCATACGCTGGAGGAAACTTTGGAACTGGCAGAGATTACTGCTAATGTGACTCATAATCATCCTGAGGGCGTGAAGGGGGCTAAGGCTGTGGCGGAATGTGTGTTTATATGTAAGGAAGCAGAGAGTCTGGAGGCTGCGAAGGAGGAGATAAGAAGGAGGATTCCGGAGAAGTATGGATATGATTTGTCGCGGACTCTCGATGAGATTCGTCCTGGGTATGAGTTTGACGTGAGTTGTCAGGGTAGTGTACCTGAGGCTATTATTGCCTTTCTTGAATGCACTTCGCTGGAGGATTGCGCCCGTAATGCTGTGTCAATAGGAGGCGATTCTGATACCATTGCTGCTATTGCCTGTTCTATTTATGCCCCCAAAGCTACGCAAGAGGATTTGACTCTGGCAAGAAGGTTTGAGCATTATCTGTCGGAGGATTTACTCGATATCATGCATCGGTTTGAAAAGATGTTCCGTTAAAATTGCACACTATGATATTTTTCTGTTCTCAGATTAGTGCCTTTTTTCCTGTTCATTAATGAAATCGATCCAATTCATTAATGATTACGATGAAATTCATTAATGAACGGTTTTTGAGAGGCAGATTTGAAAATTGCACACTGGAAACAATTTTCCCACTCATTTCCATAGTGAGTGGGAAAATTTGTTTATCTTCGCAAGCGGAAAATCTAATAGATATGAAGGAAGAACAGATTCTCTGGAAGAAGACTCATCTGAGCGAGAAGAAGGAGTCGATGAAACGCCGGGATTCTCATCACGATTATGCCGAGAGGTGTATGTATATGATTACGATTGAGGTGGAGGGGCGAAGGGCTCTTTTCGGTCGTGTGGAAGGCGATGTGGCTGCTCCCAATGGGAGCGACGAGGCTCCGCATATCGTGCTGTCGGCTTTGGGAAAGATGGTGCAGGATGAGTGGCTGGGCATTCCAAGGTTTTTTCCACAGATCGAGGTGATGGCGGTTCAGATGATGCCTGATCATATGCATGGCATTCTGTTTGTCAAAGATCGCTTGCCAGTACATCTGGGACAGGTGATTTCTGGGTTTAAGGCGGGGTGCAGGAAGATGATGAGAGGGGAGACATCGGCTGAGCCGATGCTTGCGGAGAAGGATAGAAAGACACCGGCAGAGCCGATGCTTGCAGAGAAGGAGAGAAAGACACCGGTAGAGCTGATGCTTGCGGAGAAGGATAGAAAGACAAGGGCTGAGCTGATGCTTGCGGGGAAGGAGAGGGAGAATTGTCAGCAAGGGACGGTTGCACCGTCGTCGGGCAGTGGGTATATGCCGCTGTTTGCCAAGGGGTACAACGATTTGAATCTACGCTCTTATGAGGAGTTGGAGACATGGAAGAATTATCTGAGGGAGAATCCGAGGAGGCTGATGATGAAGAGGAGTAATCCGGAATTTTTGAGGCCTTTTTTCGGATTGAGAATTGGGGAGTTTACTTTTAATGGTATTGGTAATCGCGGGTTGCTACAGGCGAAGCAGCGTGTGGCTGTGCGAGTGTCGCGTAGACTTGTCGGAGAGGATTTGGATAGAACTGTAGAGCGCGTTCTTCGCGAGGCACGGGAAGGGGCGGTTCTTGTGTCACCTGCTATTTCGCCTGGGGAGAAGCGGATTATGAGGGCGGCTTTTGATGAGGGATTGCCTACGATTGTGATTGTGGAAAATGGTTTTACAAAGCTGTCGAAACCTCACGGTGAGCAGTTTTATGCCTGCGGGGAGGGACGCTTGTTGATGCTTTCGGCTTGGGAACACCATAATGATAAAAGGAAGCTTACAGCTTACCAGTGCGTGCAGATGAATCTGATGGCTTTCGCTATTTGTAAGGGAGGATAGGAAAACGATGTATGATGTAAGATGTAAGAAGGCTGATGTATGAAGGCTGAGGCCTGGTGTAAGTTAATAGTTGATAGATAATAGATAATAGTTAAGAGGTGGGTGGTTATTGATTATCATAAATGTTGTATCTTTGCAAAAAAATAACTTAATAAACGATTATGAAGAGTGTAAAGTTTTTCACAGCAGTAGTTTCTCTGGTTTTCGCAGGTTTTTGCGGTTTGATGCTGACAAGCTGTAATGATGATGTGCAGCGCTCAAGAGTGCTCTTTGGCGAGTGGCGAGGCTATTGGGGCATGTACTATGAGTATTTATACATGGGCAGATCATATATTTTCACTTCGTATTCGACTGATTTGGTGTTCTACCCTCAGCACGAATATGCAATCTATGGCGACGGGTATCAGGTGGACTGGTACAGTGTGGGACCATATAGTCGCATCAGTATGCATTTCTATTGGGAGGTGCGCAACGGAAGAATTTATTTGGATTACCCCGGCTATCGTGAATATAACGCGGAAATATATGATTATTTCCTGAATGACTTCGAGTTTTACGGTTATTTCGGTAGTAACGGCGAAAGATTCGATATGGTTAAGCTCGCATCGTATAATTGGGCTCCATATCGCCAATATAATTACTATTGCTGGGGGTATGATGACTGGTCGTGGAACGGCTACGACGGACCATATTATACACGAAGCACAGAAGACGAGATTCTGTCTGATAACCAGAACCCGGATTTGTCAGATGGTGATATTCCAAATGAAGGACGTGTCATAAGGATTGGTTGCCATAAGGCAGAAGGGAAGTAGCTATTGGCTGTTAGCTATTGGCTATTGACATTAGACTTTAGACATTAAAAAAAGCTGACATTAGTTTGTCAGCTTTTTTTGTATGCGGGTAGGATAGGGAATTATCCTCCGAAGTTGTCGAATCGAATCATGTCGTCTTCTACTCCGAGGGAGTGGAGAAGGTCGAGCACGGTCTTTGCCATCATTGGAGGACCGCAGAGGTAGTATTCGCAGTCTTCTGGGTTTTCATGCTGCTTGAGGTAGGTGTCGCCCATTACTGGTGCTACGAATCCTGGTGTGTACTTGACTCCCGCTGCATCTGCCTTCGGATCTGGACGGTCGAGTGCCAGGTGGAAGTGGAAGTTAGGGAAGTCTTTCTCAAGCTGGAGGAAGTCGTCGAGGAATGGGATTTCCTCAAGCGCACGAGCTCCGTAGAAGTAGTGCATAGGACGCTGACGGTCTTCTGGGTTGATGCCGTGACCTTTGAGCATGTGCATGATCTGTGCACGAAGCGGTGCCATTCCGGCTCCACCACCTACCCAAATCATTTCGCGACCTGTGCCGTACTGTGGACGGAATTCTCCGTAAGGTCCTGACATGATTACCTTGTCGCCCGGTTTGAGCGAGAAGATGTATGATGATGCAATACCTGGGTTGACATCCATGAAGCCCGGTCCCTGGTCTTTTGGTTTGAACGGAGGTGTGGCAATACGCACGTTGAGTGTGATGATGTCGCCTTCGTCCGGATAGTTTGCCATTGAGTAGGCACGGATGGTTGGTGTGTCGTTGACGCACTTGAGTGGGAAGAGTCCGAATTTCTCCCATGCCGGCAGGTATGTGTCACCAATGAGGCTCTTGTCGAAGTCTTTGTCGTAGTCGATTTTGAATGCAGGAATTTTGATTTGTGCATACGAACCTGGTTCGAAGTCCATATGTTCGCCTGCTGGCAGGGCAACTTTGTATTCCTTGATGAAGGTTGCCACGTTTTTGTTGCCAATAACTGTACATTCCCATTCCTTTACACCCATTACTGAGTCATCGACCTTGATAGAGAGGTCGCCCTTAACCTTGCACTGGCAACCAAGACGATAACCTGCCTTGATCTGCTTGCGGGTGAAGTGACCCTTTTCGGAGTCGAGGATTTCGCCACCACCTTCTATTACCTGGCATTTGCACTGTCCGCATGAACCTTTACCACCACATGCTGATGGGAGGTAAACGTCGTTGGCTGCAAGGGTAGAGAGCAGGCTGCTGCCCTGATCGACTGTGAGTTTGTCTTTTCCGTTGATTGTGATTGTGACCTGTCCACTTGGAGAAAGGTACTTTTTTGCTATGAGGAGCAGGATGACGAGTACGAGAACTATCACCAGGAAGACTCCTAAGCTATACAATATAAAATTCATATCCATTGTTCAGTTCCTTTCTTTTAAAGTTTAAGACCAGAGAAGCACATGAATGCCATTGCCATGAGACCTACGGTGATGAATGTGATGCCGAGTCCCTGAAGTGGCTTTGGTACGTCGGAATATGCCATTTTTTCACGTATTGCAGCAAGTCCGACAATTGCCAGTGTCCAACCGATTCCGGAACCGAGTGCGTAGGCTACGCAGTCACCCACACCACTAATTGCCTGTGTGGATGTTTCTGGGTCGAGTTGGATGCGCTGCTGCATGAAGAGTGATGCACCCATGATGGCGCAGTTTACAGCGATAAGCGGAAGGAAGATTCCGAGTGCGGCATAGAGGGATGGAGAGAAGCGCTCTACTATCATCTCTACGAGTTGCACCATTGCTGCGATGACTGCGATAAAGAGTATGAATGCAAGGAATGTAAGATCTACACCTTCGGCGAGGGCTCCGTCGGCAAGGACTTTCGTCTGCAACAGGTAGTCAACGGGTACTGTGATGAGAAGCACGAATGTAACTGCTACTCCCAGTCCGAAGGATGTTTTTACTGTCTTGGATACTGCAAGATAAGAGCACATACCCAAGAAGAATGCGAAAATCATGTTGTCCACAAAGATGGAGCGAACAAATAGACTAATGAAATGTTCCATAGTTTTCTGTTTTTATTTTCTTGGGTTATACTTCTTCTTTATTTACTGCACGATGTACCCAGATGACGCAGGCAAGCAGGATAAGTGCCATTGCCGGCATGGTCATCATACCATTGTTGATGTAAAGACCGCCGTTCTCCATGTACCAGCTGTCTGGAATGAGCTGGATGCCGAAGATGCTACCGAAACCGAGCAGTTCACGGAAGAAACCTACTATAACGAGTATTATGGCATAGCCAAGACCGTTGCCGATTCCGTCGAGGAACGATGCCCAAGGACCGTTCTGCATGGCAAATGCTTCGAGACGTCCCATCAGGATACAGTTGGTAATGATAAGTCCTACATAGACACTCAACTGCACGCTTACATCATATACATATGCTTTCAGTATGTTGCTCACGATGGTAACCAAGGCTGCAACAACGACAAGCTGTACAATGATACGTATGCGGTTTGGAATTGTCTTTCGGATTAATGATATGATTACGTTGCTGAATGCAGTGATAACGGTAACTGAGAGTCCCATTACAATTGCCGGCTTCAGCTGTGACGTAACGGCGAGGGCGGAGCAGATACCAAGAACTTGAACCGCGATAGGGTTGTTAAGGTTTAACGGACCCTTGAAGATTTCGCCATTCTCTTTTGAAAATAAACTCATATTCTTTGTCCTCCTTAATTATTTATTGTTTGTACATGGAATTGTGTCACAGCATTCGCCACAATCTTCCTTACAGCATTCGCCACAATCCTTCTTGCAGCATTCGCCACAATCTGCCTTACAGCATTCGCTACAATCCTTCTTGCAGCATTCTTTGGCTGGCTGGCAGTCGGATGCGTCTCCGCTGAAGGCTTCGATGACTGGTTTGTTGTCTGTGAAGCACTTGTGAATCATGTCGTTGACACCGTTTGATGTAAGTGTTGCTCCAGTTACGGCATCAACATAACTCTCTTCAGAAAGACTTGCTGGAGCTTTGCCTTTCTTATATACTCCGAGGATGGCATTGCCCTCTGCGTCGTATATGACTTTACCCTTGAATTCGTCCTGGAACCACTGTTCTGCGATGCGGGCTCCAAGTCCTGCAGTCTCTGATTCGTGGTTGAAGTATGAACCGAATACTGTCTTACCGTCTTTGTTGACTGAGATGTATCCTCCGATACCTCCCCAGAGTCCGGCACCCTTGAGCTTGATGACGAGCTTTTCCTGTCCATCAACTACGGCTTTGAGAATGTCGCTCTGTTCGTCGCCTTCTGTGATGACAGTAGAGAATGTCTCTTCAGGGTTGGCGAGTTCGCGCAAGTTAAGTGAAGCAAGTATCTGCTTTTTCTTGTCGAGTGCTACGTTGGCATCCTGTGTAGGCTTCAGAGCTGAAGCTACGAATGCGAGGAGGAATGCTACGATGATTACGAGTACGCTAGCATATACAATGGTATATACGTTGCTGTTTGTATTTAATTTTGCCATAATCCTTTTCCTCCTTATTTTTTAGCTGCACGTTTTGCACGCTTGTTAATATTTGCCTGAACGAAACAGTAGTCGAAGAGTGGTGCGAAGATGTTCATCAGCAGGATAGCGAGCATCATACCCTCCGGGTAACCAGGATTGAGTACGCGGATGATGATTGCCATTGCTCCGATGAGGAATCCGAATATCCACTTGCCACCTTCTGTACGTGGAGAGGTAACAGGGTCGGTAGCCATGAATACTGCTCCGAAGCAGAAACCACCGACGGTGAGCTGTTCCCACCACTGGAAGTTGAGTGCCTCAGCATCACCATAAGGAAGGAGGTAAGCGAAGAGTGCTCCACCTACGAATGTAGAGAGGATGATTTTCCAACTTGCCACACCTGCCCATACGAGGATGACGGCTCCGATGAGGATAGCTATTACTGAGGTTTCGCCAATTGAACCTGGGATGGTACCGATGATAGTGTCCATTGCGCTATAGCTTACTGCTTCGCCTGCTCCGAGTTGTCCGAGAGGAGTAGCTGTAGAAATACCGTCGATGGTTCCGTTGATACAGTCCATGTAGTTCTGGTTAACCCATACCTTGTCGCCTGACATCATTGATGGGTAGGCGAAGAAGAGGAATGCACGTGTTACGAGTGCAGGGTTGAAGATGTTGAATCCTGTACCACCAAATACTTCCTTAGCGAAGATTACTGCAAAGGCTGTAGCTATGGCGAGAATCCAAAGCGGACAGTTTACTGGCACGATGAGCGGAATGAGAATACCGGTAACGAAGAATCCTTCGTGTACTTCTTCTTTCTTCCACTGTGCTACAGCTACTTCAATGCCCAGACCTACGATGTATGATACGGCAATTTTGGGCAACATGACTGCAAGTCCGTAGAGGAAGTTGCAGAGTACGCCGCATTCAGCTTCGCAACCGGCTACAAGACTGTGCTGATAGCCGATGTTGTACATACCGAAGAGGATTACTGGGATGAGTGCTATAATAACGAAAAAGATAGAACGCTTAGAGTCTATAGCGTCGTGAATCTGCGCACCTTTCTTCTTTGCCGTTTCGTTTGGCACATAGAAGAATGTCTCCATTGCATCGTAGAGGGAGCCGAATGCGCTGAGCTTACCTCCTTCTGAGAAGGTAGGCTTCAGATTGTCAAGAATTTTCTTAAGTCCCATAGTGCTTATTCATTTTCTTTACGCAACATGTCAAGACCTTCCCTGACAATGCGCTGGAGTTCAACTTTTGAGCTGTCCACGAATTCTGCAACGGCAAAGTCTTCTGGAGCTACCTCATAGATGCCAAGGGCTTCCATGCGGTCGATGTCGCCTGCGATAATTGCCTTTACAAGTTGTTCGGGATATATATCCATAGGGAATACAGAGTCGTATTCGCCGCTGAAAATCATGTGACGGTGTCCGCCCTTGATTCGTGCGTCGATGGTGTATTCCTTTTTCTTTGGCATGAGCCAAGAGAAATAAGAGTGGCTTACGGAGAATTCCTTAAAGCGTGGAGATATCCAACCGAAGAGTTCGTTTGCGTCGTCACCCTCAGGAATAGCTGTAACTTCAGTAGAGTGGGCGAGAAGGAAGTCTTCGGTGCTTGTCTGCTGACCTGTGAGAGGGTTGCCGTCGATAAGACGTACCTTCTTGTCGGTAGCAATGTTGCCAGCTACGATGTCACCAATCTTTGCACCAATAAGTACTGTCTTGTATTGTGGCTGCTTTATTTCGGAACCTGCAACTGCAATGGTACGAGTGAAGTCTGCCTTGCCTGTATTGAAGAAACGACCTATCATTGCTACTTCCTCAGCTGCAATGGTCCATACGATTTCTCCCTTGTTGATTGGAGCAACGTGGTTGATCTGTACACCAACGTTTCCTGCAGGACACTTACCCTTAAACTGAGTTACGATAGCATTCTGGGTGCCTGCCAGGATGGAACCGGCATTTACACCTACATATACTTTTGCAAGTTTTGCAAGTGCGTCAATACCTGTCTGGAACTCCTGTTCACGTCCCTTTAGTGCTACGTTTACGTCTGCAGCAAGTGGCATGTCGCTGAATGCAGAAATAAAAATAGCCCTTGGCGTGTCGTCGGGATTGGCAACAACTGCGTAAGGACGTTGGATAAAGAATGCGAACATTCCACTTTCGAGCAGCGCATTCTTTACTTGTTCTGCATTGAGCGAATTAACTTGTTTCTTACCGAAGTCGACAAACTGCTGTTGTGCATCGGCTTCTACCTGAACGCTTAAAACCTTGCGACGATCGCCTCTCTCAACTAGTGTTACCTTGCCAGATACAGGAGAGACGAACTTCATTTCGGGATGCTTCTTGTCAACAAACAAAGCATCACCAGCCTTTACGGCATCTCCCTCTTTAACTACAACTTTTGGCTTCATACCCCAGAATGCATCAGGAACAAGTCCGTATGTCTTTGATGCATTAGTGGCAGAAATGGTAGCTGCAGCCTTTCCTTTGAGGTTGATGTCAAGGCCTTTCTTTAGCTTAATTACATTCGCCATATTGTTAATAAAAATTTTGATTGTTCTCTCTTTACTAAAAAGTTCTGCAAAGATAGTATATTATGGTGAGAATATGGAATAGTAACTTGAGTTTTTTGATATAATTTCATTTTTTGAAATACAGATAATCAAAAAACGTGTCAGCTAAAAAGGATTATGCTATTTCAATGTTGCAGGTTTGTAGAAATAAGCGGTAGCTGCAACAGGAAGGGAAAGGATGAGTGATGTAAGAAAGCTGTTGTTAAATAGCAACATTGTCTTGTCGAATGCAGATAGCAGTTCCAACTCTTGTATCATTTCAGTTATCTGCTCGTAATATACTGACAGTTCTGTTTGGCGGTAGAGTTCTTTGATGTCTGCAGATGCAAGCATGGTGTTGATGGAGTTGAATAGTTCACCTTTGTCAATGTATGCAAAATAGATAAATTCGATGCATCCGCTGAGCAGACATGCGTACATGAACATGCTAAGGATATTCATGAAACTGAACAGAAAGGAGAGGTTTATGTCGAGTTGGAGGGAACGCTTTTTTATACGTATGCCCAAATAAAATTCAAGCGGGAGCAGGGCGATAAGTCCACATATAGCTAAAAGCATGAAGAATCCGTTTTGTGAACGGAAACCAATGACGTAGCATACGAAAATAGCAGTCCAACATAAACCCAGGATACTTCCGTATTCCATAATAAATTTTCGGAGTATTGATAGATTTTCGTTGGGCATGGTGTGTTCTACAAATGCGGTGTTAAATATATGAACTTGTTGGGCGTTTATTGATTTCTCTTTAAAAAGAGGCTTATTTTGAATTAATAAGCCCCTTGAGTGTTTCAACATCCTGACGAGTTTGCTTGTCTGTCGTAGAAAGACTGCGTATGTTGCTAATGGCATGAATGATAGTGGCGTGGTTTCTACCACCAAGTTTTTTGCCTATCTGGACAATACTCTCATTTGTCATACTGCTTGCAAGATACATAGTAAGTTGACGTATGTAGGATATTGGTTGTTTGCGAGTACGGGATACGAGTGTTTCAACTGATATTTTAAAGTGTTCACACACAACATTACAAATTGATTCGAATGTAATAGCTTGCTCGCTACGAACCTTAACCTTGAAACGTGGCATGATTTTCTTAACCAGCTTCATGTCAATGTCGCAATTGTCAACCACAGAGTATGCCATGAGCGAGTTGATGAATCCCTCTAAGTCTCGTATGCTATCGTCAACGTTTTCAGAGATATATCTGATTATATCGTCTGATATATTAAGTCCTTCCTTTGTTACTTTTGCCTTCAGAATAGAATAACGAAGTTCTTTGGTTGGTTTTTCTATTTCTGCTTGCAGACCCCACTTAAAACGAGTGAGAAGACGCTCCTCGAGTCCAAGTATGTCGATTGGTGGACGATCGGCTGTAAGGATTATCTGTTTTTTGTTCAGGTGGAGGTGGTTGAATATATGGAAGAATGTATTCTGGGTGTCTTGTTTTCCAGACAATTCATGTATGTCATCGATGATAAGAACGTCGATAGTCTGATAGAACGCAATGAAGTCGTTGCGCACATTCTTTCTTACGGCATCAGTCCATTGTACCATAAACAGATGTGCAGACACGTAGAGTACGCGCATATCTGGATGAAGCTCTTTTATCTTAAGTCCGATGGCATTTACGAGGTGTGACTTGCCACAACCTGAGGGACCATAAATAAAGAGTGGGTTGAATGTCTTCGCAGGATTCTTTGAGATGGATTCACCAACAGAACGTGCCAAACGATTGCTTTCCCCTTCGATGAATGTGTCGAAATTGTAGCTTGTATTAAGCTGCGAATTGAAGTCGCTTGGATTAGATGTTCCAAGCATGTTGGGGGATATGTTTGCAGGACGTTCCTGTTTAGGTGTTGCTATTGTAACGTTCTTTGTACCTTCTTCATCAACGGTAGTACCCGAAGTCTTGTCTTTCAGTATTCGATAATAGAGTGATATGTTTCCAAAACAACGACGAAGAACTTTGCTCATCAGGTCCTGGTATTTTTCTTCTATCACTTCTGTTACAAATGCACTTGGCACACGCAATACCAACTTGCCCTCTGTGAAACTGTCAAATTCCACAAATGCAAAGATTGTATTGTATTGCTCCAGAGAGATGTTGTCGCGTATGATTTTACGACACTGCTCCCATCTACTTCTATAATCAGTCTCCATCAAGTGAATTTGTAATTAAATTAATACTGCTGTGCTTTTTGGTTATTAGATTCTCTTTCTTTCTCCAAAGCGTGAATTATAATATATATAATGTCACGAGTAGAGATGTCTTCATTTTGACAATGCAAATTTCAGACTTTTATTTTATTCTGCAAAATTTTGAAATTCTGTCGTTTTTTCAGTATAATGCAAATTGCTTTTATTTATGGTAATTTGCGTAAAACGTGAAATTTTTTTTAAATCGGGCTATTGCTTTTTTTATAAGTATTGATTTTCACAATATTAACTAATGTTGCCCTTGTTTTACATGTGTTCCACTGTTTTTTTACGAATTTGCTAAATTGTTGTTTTTTATGCTGAAAAACTTCTTGGCTGAATTTGAATAAAATTTCTTGTTATTTGGATTGTATTTAGATAGTGTAGGGGAGAAATTTTTCTTATTTGTCCTTCTTTCCAAACAATGAAAAATGCACATAACGCTTTGGATGTAGGCGCAAATCTTCCAGTAATAATGAGGCATTACGCATAGTAGAATCCATATTTAATACTAAGCTGTTATCATTGAGTAACAATCCGAGTGAATTATCTTTACTGTTCATAGCTGTGTTCAGCTTATTTGTTATCAAGTTAGCATTGCTTATTGTCTGATTTGCGTTATTTGCGATTCCTTCTATGTCAACACGGTTCAGAGTAGCCGTTAGGGTCTCTACATTATGAGCTGCGTTATTTGCTGCATTCATCATACTCGGTACATCTTTATTTAGAATTCCGTTTATTCTGTCAGTTGTAGTACGCAGGTTTGATGTGGTGTATTCCAAATTGTGGATTGTGGCAACAAGCGCAGGGTCGGATACTAATGTGTTGAGTGATGTGAGGATAGAATCTATTTTGGGGAGCATTGATTCTATTTGTGGAATCATTTCTCCTGCAGCTGCCATTAAGTCTACAGGTGATTCACCATAGATGGTGTCACCAGGTTGGATCATCTCACCTGTGTTAGCTCCAAGATCTAAGTTTAACTTTGCTGTACCCAACATTTCCTTTGTAACAAAAACGGATGTTCCCTTTGGCATCTTAAATGACTGATTGATTGTTAGAGTCAATGCCATTTTTTGGTTTTTGTTATTGTATGATATTTTTTTTACATATCCTACTTTAAGACCGTTGGCAAGGACGTCGGAAGAAACACTTAGTCCTGTAACATTGTTCATGATTACAGTGTATTCCTTGTCAGTGTTGAATAGGTTAAGACCCTTCAATAGGATGATTCCAACATATATAATGACAATAGCTATAATTGCTGTGATGGCTATTTTTATTTCTTTTGTAAATCCTCTCATAGTTATATATATTAGTAGTAAGTTCTGATTTTGAATTTTATTAGTTAGTATTTAACAATAAATGCTTGAGGAAATTTGTCAAGGATACTCTGTCTGAGTGCTTTTGCTTCCTGCATTGTCTCTACTGCCCCATATGTGTATTTGTATACAGTCCCTTCCTTATGAACATTCACTTCCAGACCCTTAAACTGCCGGTCTTTAGGACTTATTTTCTTTGTTCCCGACATAATTTGCACTCTGTAGTACTGTGGAGTTGGATTTTCGGGCATGGCAGTCTGTTCTTTAGGCTCGCTCTGTACTTCTGTAGGCGTTTCAGTTGTTGTTATTGGTGTTTCAGCAGTCTTTGTAGTAGCGGGCTGTGTTTCTGTGGCCGTAGTTGATACGGTCTGTGTTGGTTGAGGAGTAGGTGTGGAAATTGGAGTCGGAGTTGAAATTATCTCCGGTTGCTGTGATTTTCCTAATCGGCGGTTCGAATATTTTACGACGGCATTATATATGCTTCTTGCCATTGTAGATTGGCCGCTTCTGGATATAAGAAATTTCTCTTCGGCAGGGGTGGATAGATATCCGACCTCGAGAAGTACGCTTGGCATGTAAGTAAGACGTAGAACAGCGAGGTTGGCTTGTCTGACTCCCATGTCTTTTCTACCTCCGGTATATACCATCTCGTGTTGTGCCATCTTAGCAAACTCAACACTCTCTTTCATGTCTCTGTCCTGCATGAGTTCGAACATGATATTGCTTTCAGACGAATAGTCGTAACCGTATTTCTTTGCTGCATCACCTTCGAGGGCAATTACTGAGTTTTCACGTTTTTCAACTTCAAGGTTGGTTCCTGTTGTTGACAGACTCAACGTGTATGACTGTACACCATAAGCATAATGTTTAGCGTTCTTGGGTAGGGCATTGACGTGAATAGATATGAAGAGATCTGCTTTAGCTTTGTTTGCTATTTCTGCTCGTCTGCCCAATTCAACAAAAACATCTCTTTGTCGTGTGTAGATAACTTTGATGTTGGAATGACTTTTAAGCAGTCTACCCACTTCCATCGTGATGTTGTATGCTATGTCTTTCTCTCTGTTAGTACGAGATGAACCAATACAACCTGGGTCTTTGCCACCATGTCCAGCATCAAGAACGACAACAAACGACTTATTTGCCGCTTCAGCATCGGAGGTGCCAAACCAACAAAACATTGCTATAATATATATAATAATGTGTGAATGTCGCATAATTGATTTAGTATGCAAAGATAGGCTATTATGTTTTATTGAAAAAACGGAACGACTATTTTGTGTCGCCCCGTTATGTTAAACAATGCTTACAAAAGTTTAAAACACTTTCTGTCTTAAGTTATTGCAAGGTTTGATTAAGCTTCTCTCTCGCCAAGTTTGATGTCGAGTTCTTTGAAACTTTCAGCCAAGATGTTTACAGCCTTGTCAACTTGTTCTTTTGTATGAGTAGCCATCAGAGCTACACGTACCAATGTGTCTTGAGGAGCACAAGCTGGTGGAATAACAGGATTGATGAAAACACCTTTTTTGAATGCTAAGGCTGTAACTGCAAATGTCTTTTCTGGGTCGCGAACATAGAGTGGGATAATTGGACTTTCGCTGTCGCCTATTTCAAATCCGGCTGCTTTGAATTGTTCCAATGCATAATTTGTGATTTTCCACAAGTTCTCCTGACGCTCTGGTTCTGTTTGCAGTATATGTAAAGCTTCAAGTGCTGCTGCTGTGCTGGCAGGTGTGTTGGAAGCTGAGAAAATATATGTACGGCTATTGTGACGAAGCCAGTTAATTGTATCTTTATCTGATGCAATAAAACCACCGATTGAAGCAAGTGATTTAGAGAATGTTCCCATAATTAGGTCAACATCATCTGTTACTCCAAAGTGGTCGCATGTACCACGTCCCTGGCGTCCGAATACACCTAATCCGTGAGCTTCGTCAACCATTATACTAGCGTTGTATTTCTTCTTGAGCTTAACTATTTCAGGAAGTTTTGCTAAGTCTCCTTCCATAGAGAATAGTCCATCTGTTACTATCATTTTGATAGCATCAGGGTTACATCTCATCAACTGACTCTCAAGATGTTCCATGTCATTGTGCTTGTAACGGAGAAACTCAGAGAAAGAAAGTCTGCGTCCGTCAACAATTGATGCGTGGTCTCGATCGTCACATAGAATGTAGTCGCCACGACCAGTAACACATGAAACAACACCTGAATTAACACTGAATCCAGTAGAATAGCATAATGCTTCATCTTTGCCTATGAATTCAGCTAACTCGCCTTCCAACTGCACATGCAAATCCAGAGTTCCGTTGAGAAAACGTGATCCAGCGCAACCTGTGCCGTATTTGTCAATGGCTTTCTTTGCTGCATCACATATTCTCTGGTCATAGGTGAGACCCATATATGAGTTTGAACCGAACATCAAAACTCTATGGCCTCCCATTGATACCTCTGTATCCTGATGACTGTCAATTGCTCGAAAGTAAGGATAGATGCCCGCATTCATATATTTCTGCGGCTCTCTATACTTGCTCATTTTTTCTTGTAGTAAACCCATGTCTTTTTATTATCGGTTTCTAGTCTAATCTCTTTGGATTATTCTGTAATCTGTCTGTTTAAAAATACTCTAATTTTATTGAACACATATTTTGCTCATTAGAGCATTTCTCGTGCAAAGGTACAAAAAAAACTTTGCCTACAATCCTATTTGCATAAAAAATATCAAAAATCTGTAAAATCACATGTATTGTGTGCTATAATCGCTTTTTTAATGTTACTTTTGCAAGCGGAAAAGTTCAGTTGTGGTACATGGAGAAAAGAAAGAAAATAATATTTATTGTAAATCCCTGTTCTGGGACTTCTGGAAAACAGATAATTCTTGATTTGATTGAACAGTTGCTAAATCGTGATTTGTTTGATTGGGAAGTCAGATATACGGAACATGCTGGACACGCAGCAGAGATTGCTAAGGCGGCTTCTAATCTATCAGTTGATGTTGTTTGTGCGATAGGTGGTGATGGAACAGTAAACGAGACGGCTCGAGCTATTGTACATACCAATACAGCTCTTGCTATTATTCCTGCAGGTAGCGGAAATGGATTAGCACGGCATCTTCATATTCCTATGGATCCTCGCGGAGCTATTCAAGTAATCAATGAATGTAATATTCACCCTATGGACTATGGACTTATCAATGATCATCCCTTCTTCTGTACATGTGGTATGGGTTTCGATGCCTTTATTTCTATGAAGTTCGCTGAAGCTGGTCGTCGTGGTCCGTTGACATATATAGAAAATGTATTAGCTAATGGACTAAGTTATGATCCTGATACATATGATATATATGTAGATGATAAGTTGGTGAGTGAATATAAAGCTTTTTGTATTGCCTGTGCCAATGCATCGCAGTATGGCAATAATGCATACATAGCTCCTGAGGCATCTGTACGTGATGGACTAATGGATGTAACTATCATTCAACCTTTTACAGTAATAGATGCTCCTCAAATTGCTATTCAACTATTTAATGGTAAATTGCCAAATAATAGTCGTATAAAAACTTTTCAATGTAAAAAGATGCATGTACATCGTAGTCGTCCGGCTGCCATACACTATGATGGAGATCCCGTAGAAACGGGAACGGATATTGATATTCAAATTGTTCATGAAGGACTTTTTTGTATATCTCCACATGAAGAAGGACTTATTGATAAAACTCCTAACTTTCCAAATGTTTTGCTTGAACAGTTTAATGAGTTTTTCCAACGTAGTGAATTAATGCTACAGAGTAACCTTCATAAAACACAAGAACTCCACAAAAAGAATTTGGAAATAATAAAAAAACTTGCAAAGAAATAGTCCTTTGCAAGTTTTTTTGTATGCTGAAAAGAAATTATTTCTTTTTCATTGCTGCATAACGGTTCATGAACTTATCCACACGACCTGCTGTGTCAACTAACTTAGCTTTACCTGTGTAGAATGGGTGAGAAGAAGAAGAGATTTCAAGTTTGATTACAGGATACTCCTGACCTTCAAAAACCTCTGTGTCGTTTGACTTTGCAGTCGAACGTGAGAGAAACATATCGCCATTTGACATGTCCTTGAAAATAACTGGACGATAGTTCTCTGGGTGAATACCTTTTTTCATTTCCTTTAAACGTTTAAATTTTATACTATTACGGGCCAACGGAATATACGTTAGCACTATGTAATGGGTTAAATCGGCTGCGAAGGTACAGCAAATTATCTAAAAAAACAAATATTTAGTGTAAAAAACACTCTGCGAACTGCTATCACAGCAATTCGCAGAGGTTACACAATTATGGATATTTTTACTTATGGCTCTTAATTTGATTGTCGTTTTATCCTATAAGATGTTATTTTATATTTTTGCAAATGCTTGATCAAGGTCGGCAATAATGTCATCAATATGTTCTACACCAATTGACAAACGGATAGTTGTTGGGGTAATATGTTGTTCTGCCAGTTCCTTCGGACTCAACTGAGAGTGAGTTGTTGTAGCAGGATGAATAACAAGTGATTTTACATCTGCTACATTTGCCAATAGAGAGAAAATCTTTAGGTTGTCAATGAATGTCCATGCATCTTCCTGATTTCCTTTGATTTCGAATGTAAAGATACTACCAGCTCCTTTGGGGAAGTATTTTTTGTACAGATTGTGATCTGGATGAGAAGGTAGGGCAGGGTGGCTTACACTCTTTACTTTAGGATGTTTAGATAGATAGTCAACTACTTTTAAGGCATTTTCTACATGTCTTTCAATACGTAGTGGAAGCGATTCTACTCCTTGTAACAATATCCAAGCATTGAAAGGACTGATTGCTGCTCCAGTATCTCGTAATATAACGGCACGTATTCTTGTAACGAAAGCTGCAGCTCCTGCAACATCTGCAAACACAGCTCCATGGTATGAAGGATCTGGTTTGGCTATTGTAGGATATTTGTCAGCATTTGCTTTCCAATCAAACTTGCCTGAGTCGATAATTACGCCTCCTAGTGAACTACCATGACCTCCAATAAACTTCGTTGCAGAGTGAACTACGATATCTGCTCCATGTTCGATTGGACGGAATACAATTGGAGCGAAAGTATTATCTACAATTACTACGATATGGTGTTTGTGAGCCACTTCTGCTATGGCGTCCAAGTTGGTTACATCGGAGTTTGGATTACCAAATGTCTCTACGTAAACAGCTTTTGTGTTCGGCCTAATTGCAGCTTCAAGTGCCTTAAGGTCATTAGCGTTGATAATAGTGCTGCTTATTCCTTGAGTACTCAGAGTGTGAGTAATAAGGTTGTAGCTGCCACCATATAGATTGTCTGCTGCTACGATATGGTCACCGTTTTGGGCGATGTTTTGCAATGCATATGTGATTGCTGCAGCACCACTGGCTACTGCTAATCCTGCTACACCGCCTTCCAAGGCTGCTACTCTTTCTTCAAAAACTCCTTGAGTAGAATTTGTTAGTCGTCCATAGATATTTCCTGCGTCGCGAAGCCCGAAACGATCTGCTGCGTGCTGTGAATTACGGAATACATAACTTGTCGTTTGATAGATTGGTACTGCGCGAGCGTCAGTTGCTGGATCTGCTTGCTCTTGTCCTACATGAAGGGCTAAAGTCTCAATGTGTAAATTTTTTGTTGCCATAATCTTTTCTTTTTTTGTTAGTATTTATAGTTTTGTTTTTGATTTCCGATGCAAATGTCTATGTTTTCATTATTATGACCATATTTTACTCCGATTTTCATAAATAATATACCACAATTATGGTATGTCTTTTATATCATTCATAATATAAGTGTGGTATTCATGTATTTTAAAAAAAAAACAGACCTTGGTCACGTAACCAAAGTCTGTTGTTATTTTATATATAATGTATATTTGTTATTATTCTGTTATAGGTTTGTATTTAGGTACAAGCAGTTTCATAAGTGCCCATGCAATGAGGTATGCTACTGCACAATAACAGAATACTATCATATATCCAGCAGGTTTACCTGTTACACCGAAAAATACAAATGCTTCTCCTTGTCCTTCTGCATAGGTAAAGAGCAAACCTGATCCCCAATTAATAGCAAATGAGCAAAGACCGCCGAACATAGTTCCGATACCTGTGATTGATGCGATGGCAGTCTTTGGGAACATATCTCCGATTGTAGAGTAAAGGTTTGCAGACCAAGATTGATGTCCGGCACCTGCTAAACCAATAATAATACAAGGAAACCATACAGACTGTGCTGCTAGTGGTTGTGCAAACATTGCGAATATTGGGAAAAATGCGAAGATGAGCATTGCTAGCATACGTCCTGAATAAGGTTCCATACCTTTGTGTTCTACAAAGAATTTTGGAAGATAACCACCTCCTATTGATACTACTGTGACGATGAGGTAGAGTACGAAAATAAGTGCCTGTCCCATTGGGTCGGACGACTTGTATCCCAATTCAGAGAAATATGCAGGAGCCCAGAAAAGGAAGAACCACCATACTCCATCAGTTAATAATTTGCCAACAATAAATGCCCATGTTTGACGATAAGCAAAACACTTGATGAATGGAATTTCTAGGTTGTCGTTTGCCTGAAGACGATTCGGGTCATTATTTGATTTTGCTTCCTTTTCTACGTCGTTTTTGTCTTGTTGGATATATGCCAATTCGGCGCTGTTAACATATTTGCTGTCTGAAGGCTTGTTATAAAGTACAGCCCATAAAATTGCCCATATAAAGCCAATACCACCAATGATGATGAATGCCATTTCCCATCCCATAGCTTGTGCTAGTACTGGAATAGTCAGAGGGGCAGCGAGTGCACCAACACTTGCACCTGCATTGAAAACAGACGTAGCTAAAGCTCGGTCTTTCTTAGGGAAGTATTCTGCAGTTACTTTGATTGCTGCAGGGAAGTTTCCAGCCTCTCCAGTTGCCAATACCATACGGCATGCTAGGAAAAGCCATACCGAAACAGTGGAAATGCTTAGAGCTAATTTGCTGCCTGCTTCTACAGCACGAAGAACTTCAATATCAGGGATCTCTAAAACATGCATTGTTACAAGTCCACAACCAGCATGTAAACATGCACCGAGAGACCATATTACAATTGCCCATATATATCCCTTCTTAGTTCCCATCCAGTCGATGAATTTTCCTGCAAAGAGCGAGATGACTGCATAAAAAATTGAGAAGATGGCTGTAATTTTTCCATAATCGGCATCTGTCCAGTGAAAGTCGATGGCTATGAAGTCTTTCCATGTAAGTGACAATACTTGGCGATCCATATAGTTCACTGTAGTTGCCAAAAAAAGCATAGCACAAATTACCCAGCGGTAGTTTGACATTTTTTCTTGAATCTTTGACATAGTATTATTTTGTTTTAAGTTTTTTGATTTATTTCTTATATATTTAACTAAAGTCAGAATTATTTTCGTCAATAATTTCTATTCCCATTCCCTTACAGTTTGCTCCTAATGGTGGATTCACTTTTGTTAGTCTTAGTTTTATTAATCTAATTTTAGGGAATTTTTGTTTGAGGGCTTTAATAATTCGTCCTCCTGCATGTTCTAAAAGTTGGCTTGGTATAGCCATTTCTTTCTTAACTATTTCATAAATGTCTGCGTAACTGATAGTTTCTGATAGATTATCTGTTTCCATTGCCTTTCTAAAGTCAAAGCAAACTTCTAAATCTAATGAAAAATCTGCACCAACAGTTCTTTCCTGTTCCATTACACCGTGATGTGCATGAATTAACAGCTCCTGTATAATTATCTTATGCTTCTGCATTATCTGTGTTTTCTGCCGTATTATTATTTCCTGGCAAGTAGCGTTTTAGGGCTTTTGCTACACCGTCTTTCCATGAGTTTATGTTGTCGCTGTCTGTCTGTAGACTGCTTACAACTTTGATTACCATGTCAAGTGGCATTCTGTAGCGTAACATTCCAGAAATAAGTTTGGCATAGTTCCAGTATTCTTTGTTGAATCGTTCCGATAAGCCTTCAATTGTTGTTTTGTATCCTCTGCGATTTATAAATTGAAAGTCATATCTTTTCAACCCTGACTCGTCTATATTTTTTATTATATATCCCGAAACTACAGTTTTTGGCAAGGCAATACCGTCGTCATCATCCAATACACCTGTGAATATTTCGTATGGATATCCATCTAGAATGCCCACAAATGCGACCCATTTTTCTTTGTTGTTTTGGAATCGCACTACATCACATTCCAATATCTTAGGCCGTATCTCTGTTATCTCGGGCCAAGCAGTTAATTGTGTTTCCATTCTATATAAAACTATTCAGGTAAGTTCAAGGCTATGAAATCTTCGTCAAGCTGTTTTTTATCTACGAAACTTGGAGCATCGAGCATCACATCACGTCCGCTATTGTTCTTAGGGAATGCGATGCAGTCGCGTATAGAGTCTAATCCTGCAAAGATGCTCACCCAGCGATCCAATCCGTAGGCGAGTCCTCCGTGAGGTGGAGCTCCATATTTGAATGCATTCATTAAGAATCCAAACTGCTCTTCTGCCTTCTCTGGTGTAAAGCCGAGTATTTCGAACATTTTTGCCTGTAGTTTGGGGTCGTGAATACGTATAGATCCGCCACCCAATTCAACGCCATTGCATACCATGTCATATGCGTCTGCACGTACTGATGCAGGGTCTGTATCAAGCATAGGAATATCTTCGTCCATAGGGTGAGTAAATGGGTGATGCATAGCCATTAATCTATTTTCTTCGTCACTCCATTCAAACATAGGGAATTCAGTTACCCAAAGCAAAGCAAATTTGTTCTTGTCACGTAAACCTAGTCTTTCGCCCATTTCTAATCGTAGTTCACACAATTGTTTACGTGTCTTCATTGCGTCATCACCTGAAAGAATAAGAATCAAATCACCTGGATTTGCACTCATCTTTTCTTTTAGAGAGTTAAGGTCTTCAGAACTATAGAATTTGTCTACGCTTGACTTTACAGAACCATCTTCCTGTACTCTAGCATAAACCATTCCTTTTGCTCCTATTTGTGGCCGTTTTACCCATTCGGTAAGTTTGTCTATATCTTTTCTTGTATATGATGCACATCCTGGTACACAAATGCCACCAATATATGCAGCAGAGTCGAAAACAGCAAATGTGCCTTTTTTAAGAATATCATCTAATTCTACAAATTCCATGCCGAAACGCATATCTGGTTTGTCTGAACCAAATCGTTTCATACATTCTATCCATGGTAATCGTAGAAAATCTCCTTCCAGTTCCACCCCGCGAAGTTCTTTAAACAAATGCTTGGCCATTCCTTCGAATGTCTGTATAATGTCTTCTTGTGTAACGAATGACATCTCGCAGTCTATCTGAGTGAATTCAGGCTGACGATCAGCTCTAAGATCCTCGTCCCTAAAACATTTTACGATTTGAAAATATCTGTCCATTCCAGCCACCATCAATAATTGTTTCAAAGTCTGTGGTGATTGCGGAAGAGCGTAAAATTGTCCGGGGTTCATTCTAGATGGAACGATGAAGTCGCGTGCACCTTCTGGTGTTGATCCGATGAGCATAGGAGTCTCTATCTCCAAAAAACCTAACTGGGAGAGGTAGTTTCTAACTGCAATACAAAATTTATGTCTCAGTTCTAGATTCTTTCTTACGGTTGTACGACGTAAATCTAGGTAGCGGTACTTCATTCTTAAGTCGTCGCCGCCATCAGAGTTGTCTTCAATAGTGAAAGGAGGTGTGAGTGATGCGTTCAGTACATTCAGGTTTTCTACCTCAATTTCTATATCACCGGTTGGTATGTTTTTATTCTTACTATATCGTTCTGCTACAGTTCCTGTAATTTGGATTACGTATTCGCGTCCCAATTTGTTAGCTTGCTCACAAAGAGGAGCATTTGTTTCTTCGTTAAATACTAATTGGGTGATTCCATAACGATCGCGCAGGTCTACAAATGTAAGCGCACCCATTTTACGTGTGCGCTGCACCCATCCTGCCAGTGTTACTTTTTTTCCTGCATCCTCGATGCGCAATTCGCCTGCTGTATGAGTTCTGTACATATTTGATTTGTTTTTATTTTCCGACAAAGGTACGTAATTATGTGAGAAATGAAAAAAGAAAAAGTAAAAAACTGAGAATGTCGTTTCTAACTATTTCTAGAATGGCATGCCTACTGCAAAATGAAATGCAAAGTCACGGCTTAAATTTGGATGATAGATGGGGTAGTGATCCTTGCCATCATATGCAGGATTTACCGCCTTCATTCCCATGTCGAATCGTAGGATAAAGAAATCCATGTTTAACCTAAATCCTAGCCCATAACTTACGGCAATCTGCTCCCATAATCTCTTTAGAGTGAACTGTCCGTTGGGCTGATCTGCATAGTTTCGTATTGTCCAAACATTTCCTGCATCTACAAATAGTGCTCCGTGAATTTTCCAAAACAGGTGCGTTCGCATTTCCATTGATGCAATTAGTTTTATGTCACCCGATTGGTTTATGAAGTTTATTCTCTTGTCGTTGCTTAGATATCTTCCTGGTCCTAAAGCTCTAACTGACCATCCTCTTACGCTGTTTGCTCCACCAGCGAAGTACCGTTTTTCAAATGGTAAAATAGATGAATTACCATATGGACAGGCTATACCAAATCCTATATGCCATGCTAGTGAATTGTTATGATTCAACCGGAAACTTTTAGCATAGTCAAAATCGAATTTTACATATTGTGCATATGCAATGCCACAAAATGTGTATTGTCCCAGATTATTTTGTTTCCCATTTACTATGCTAGTAGCAGCTCTGAGCATATTTCCAGATGTTTCCAAACTTATGCGAAAAGTGTGTGCCGTTTTGCCAAAAGTCTGTTGTGATGCTCCCAAAGAGTTATATGTGTATGTATATCCCATCTTTGTAATGAGCAGGTTCTCGTAATTGTATTTCAATATAGCATTAGTTTTGCCAAGTGAGTCAAGGTATTGCTCTTTGAAAGTACTAGACATCCATGGCATATATACATAATTTACTTCAAGTAAATCGAATCTGTGTGACACTCTCCTCCTATTACTAAGCCATCTGTATCTCCATGCTCCTGTAAGCACTCGTCTATGAAATTCAGGGCGATTTTGTAGGTTGTATTGTAAAGATATTTCCGAAGTGGAATTATGTTTTACAGCCCAATCTTTTTTTACAAATGGTAGTAGAAACGATGGAAATGTTAGTTTTGCTTCAGCACTGAATTCCAAGTAGTGGTGACCGTCATAACCTTCCAAACCAGTAATAGCTTCATATGCTTCTCGTAGTTTTAATGATGCGGTCTCGCTACCTCTGAAAATGTTCTTATGGCTTATTGTTGCTGCTATGGCAGCCCCCATGTCTCCTGCTGTGTTTGTAGCCTCTAAATCTGCACCAATAGAGTAGGGACGTGCATGACTCACCAACATCCTTACGTCTAGAGTATCACTATTAGGTCTTTCATCAAACATAATCGAAGTGAAAGCCACACCTGGTAATCGTTGGAAGTTCGAGTATGTTTGTTTTGTGTGTTCATCGTTATATAATTCTCCAGGCTTTATCAGAGTGTTTGATGAATAGAAATTCTTCCTAAAGTGGTATTTCCCATCACTCTCTGATAAATAGCTAATATTGCCGATGTAGTATCTTTTGTGTGGTTCAAAGTCAGACCGACCATTTTCCAGATGAAGGCCAATGTTTATTGTCATGTCTGTTTGCTTACTTCCCCTCACTGTGTCAATTCTGAACTTTATATCTTCTTTTGTAAATTTATAGTAGCCTATGCTTCTTAATTTAGATGTTATCCTATTGCGTTCCTCGTTCATGAGATTAATGTCTAATGGCATGTTCTCTCGCAGAATTGATTCTTCCTTGTCATCTTTAGTTAGTATTGTGTCTAATGTATTGTCTTCTATATTTCTGCTGATACTTTTTACATAGTATCGTTCTCCTGGGTAAATATCGTATACCAATCCTAATCTCTTCTTTTTTTTCTTTTGAGTCAATATGTTAACATTTGCATGCAGATATCCACTATTGGCTAAAACCCTAGCCATATTTATGGCTGAGTTACGTGTTTTCTCCTCGTCATAAATTACGGGTGCTTCTCCAATTTTTCTAAACAATCTATTAACCCATTTTGTTGTGTCAAGTCCTGATATAGCATATACTCCTAACGGAATCTTCATTCCGAACCACTTGCTATTTGGTTGCTGCTGTATGTATGCTCCAAGATTATATTCTTTTAGTTCTTTAGGTTCCTTTGGGTATGTTACCTTTGCACTATTTAGTAGATATTCATCTTCCTCTATGAATTTATTCACAGAACATGCAGATACCATACATACCATATAGATGTATAGCATACATTTTACTAATCGGACGATATCTTGATGTACTATTTTCATAAAATTGTACAAATGTACACACATTTTTTCATTTTCTTTGTATCTTTGCCCAATAGATTATTTTTATGTTATCTAAGAATAAAATAAAGTATATTCGTTCGCTTGCACAAAAAAAACAACGTACAGCAGATGGAGTGTTTGTTGCAGAAGGCAAAAAGCTTGTTGCAGATTTATTGCCGTGTTTCAAAGCCCGTTATATTGCAGCTACAGAACAATGGTTTTCTGACAATCGTCAATTCTCTTCTTTTTTCCCTGTTGATTATGATATAATCACTAATGAAGAACTTTGTCGGATTAGTGCACAAGAGACACCTCAATTGGTGCTCGCTGTCTTTGAACAGCAAAAAGATGATACACCGCTTTCTGAAGCGGCGGCTTCAGACCTCTGTCTTGTACTTGATGACGTACAGAATCCAGGAAATCTTGGTACTATTATCCGCGTGGCTGATTGGTTTGGAATTCGTCATATATATTGTTCACATACTACAGCAGATGTCTATGGCCCTAAAACTGTTCAAGCTACAATGGGAAGTTTATCTCGTGTACGTGTACATTATATAGATATTAAAGAGTGTCTTTCTGCTCTTCAGAATAGCGATATACCAATTTACGGTACTTTTCTTTCTGCGCCTTCTCTTTATGATGTTTCACTTTCTCGTAACGGCATCGTAATTATGGGTAATGAAGGTAATGGAATTAGTCCTGCTATTGCTTCTTATGTAACCCAACGTCTTTATATACCTTCTTTTCCTTTGGGTTCTACCACTGCAGAATCCCTTAATGTAGCTATTGCTACTGCTATTATATGTGCAGAATTTAGAAGAAGATAATTCATTAAATTCTACTTATAATAAAAAAGCCTCCATACAATTTGTATGAAGACTTTTTTATAAATGAATAAATTCTATTCACGTGGTTTGTTGGCTGAATAGACAATCTTCAGGGCGTATGCCTTACGAAGAATTTGCTTTACGTCGGTGATGATACCCATTGGGGTGTGGTGATCGACTTTCAGCGAAACTGTGAAGAATGGCTTGTCAACTTCGGCAAGGTCTCCACGCTCTACTGTGATGTAGTCGTACACTTCCTGTGGTTCGGCAAATTTGTCGTTCAGCTGGATACGATGTGCAGAACCAAATTGCGACCTAAGATTTTCAATTGGTTGTCCAATGTAGATGAATGAAGTACATGATTTACGAGCTAATTTTTCAAGTTGTGTTCCCACAGGCTTGTCGAATTTAACCATTAGTGTTACCTCACGCATCGTTGTAACCATCATGAAGAAGAACAGAATGGAGAAAATCAAGTCAGGGAGAGATGAGGTGTTCATCTCAGGCATTTCTTTGCCTCCGCCTTTGTTAAATCTACTCATTATTGTTGTCCTCCATATTTTTTAGGTTCAGCCTCTGATATCTTCTGTGGATATACTTCACGAATGGCTTTTTTCTGGTCATCAGTCAAATACTCGAATTTGTATCCGAATTCTTCCTTTGCCAATTCATCGCGCAGTTCGTTGTAGGCTGCTACCAGTGCATCCTGAACCATGAAGTAAACTCCATAATCAGTGCCGCGGTCGGTCTGAACTGATATGACGTGGTTTTCTGTAACCATCATTGTCTTACCAAGTCCCTTGATTTTCTTTGGCTTGAGTTCTGGCAGATTTGGTCTGTTGTTTTCGTTCTTAATAAACTCTTTGGCTCTCTCCTTCACATCGGAAAGGCTTGCGTAATCATCTCCAATCATCACGTAGTTATCTTTATTAATACGGATGTTCAAAATGTTACGTTCCTTAACCTTGATTTCATTGTTTAACTGATCATCCTCTGGTGGCTTCGGCAGGGTTCGTCCAAGTCCCTGGTCTGTATCCATAGATGTAGTTACAAGGAAGAAGATGAGCAACATGAATGAGATGTCGGCTGTTGAACTGGTGTTCAATCCTGGCATTTTTCTTTTCTTTCCCATATTGTTTGCTCGGCTTTAGAGGTTATTGTAATTATTTCTTTCCTACCATGCTGTAGATAGTGGCACAGATGGTAACGATGAGAAGTACGAGGATGCTGACCAGAGACATATCTGTGATGATGATGTCGAATGGGTCGTTCCAGTCCTTACCGTTGATAAGCATGCTTTCGTCTTTGCATATGAATCCGATGATTGCACCACAGATGAGCGAGCAGATTGTGATACCCCAAGAGATTGCGCCACAGCGGGCAACAAGACCTGTCTCTTTCATTGTGCCTGTACCCTTTGTAGTAGCTCCGTGGATAAGGCTCCAGATAGTTACCACAATTGCAGCGAATACGAGGAAGTATGTCCAGATCAGCAATAGGTCAGTGAGCATTGGATCTGTGAACTTTGGGTTCTCTTCGTATGGACGGTCGTAACCGATTGCGAAGAAGAGGAGGAGAATCAGGATACTGATACCCATACCTGCCCAAAGGGTGTATTTTGAAATTTTTTCTACCATAGTATAGTCTTCTTTTTTAGGTTTTAAGTTATAATTAAAGTTGTTTTGGTCTTTTGCTGTAAATGGCTGACAGCCAATTTTTAAAAAGCCGTGGTAACTTAATTACTTCTTGAAGCTATACTTAGCAACGATGTCAAGCAGTGAGATTGTTGAGTCTTCCATCTTAGCTGTCATAGCTTCGATTTCTGCAAGAATGTAGTTGTAGAATAACTGAAGGATGAGGGCAACGACGATACCGAAGAGGGTAGTCAAGAGGGCAACCTTCATACCTCCCGCAACGACTGTCGGAGAGATATCACCTGCCTGCTGGATATCGTCGAATGCCTGAACCATACCGATGACTGTACCGAGGAATCCGAGTGATGGAGCCATACCGATGAACAATGTAATCCAAGAACAACCTTTCTCGAGGTTAGATGCCTGAACTGCACCATAAGCAACTACTGACTTTTCTACTGCGTCAGCACCGTCGTTAAGACGGGTAAGACCCTGATAGAAGATAGAAGCGATAGGACCGCGAGTGTCGCGAGCGATTGCCTTTGCTGCTTCGAGGTCGCCTTTCTTCAGAAGTGCGTCTTCGATGTCTTCAATCATTTTGTCTGTGTTAACCTTTGAGAGTGAGAGGTAGATGATACGCTCGATACAGAATGCAAGACCGAGTACAAGAGCGATTGCTACGAGGGCCATGAAGCCTGCAGAACCTTCGATGAACTTTGTCTTGATTGTTTTGTACATACCAGCTTCCTCTGGCTCTGATTCTACTGGTTCGTCAACTGCTGCTGGAGCTACTGAGTCAACAGCTGCTGAATCTACTGCTGCAGAATCTACTTGTTCAGTTGCTTCTGCTTCGTCTTGTGCCAATACTGACTGTGTCATACCAAAAGTAAACACACCCATCAATGCAATGATTGCAAAAACTTTTTTCATTGTGTTGAAAATTTAAGATTAATAATTGTTTGTTTGTTTGTTTAAGTTTTTTGTATTATAAGTGTTTTGTATGGTCTTTTATGTTTCTTATTTAAGCGGAGAGAGGGGGATTCGAACCCCCGAAACGCTTTTGACGTTTACACGCTTTCCAGGCGTGCCTCTTCAGCCACTCGAGCATCTCTCCAGGCAGCCTGTGTTTTCTGTAGTTTCTACAATATTCGCACAAAAATAACTATTTTTTATTTAGCGAGTATCGTATTTTTCAAGAAAAATGAAAAAATGCAGAAAAAAAACTGTTTTTTTGTATTATTTTAGACTTTTCTGAAGATTCTAATGGCATTTTCTGTAGTTATTCTATCGATTTCATTTAAAGATTTATCGTAGAGTGTTGAAAGTTCTTTGGCTATTTCAATAATGTATGCACTTTCGTTTCGTTTGCCCCTATGAGGAACTGGTGCCATATATGGAGAATCTGTTTCAAGTACAATGCGACTTAGTGGCACGGCATTCTGTAATACAAATGGTAGTTTTGATTTTTTAAATGTGAGTACACCGCCTATACCTAAACAAAAACCGGGAAAACTGAGCATCTCGTGTGCTTCTTGTTCCGTGCCTGTAAAACAGTGGAACACTCCTGTAAGATTTTCGCTGCGGTATTTTTCCATTATTTGGATTAGATGAGAGTGGGCGTTGCGACAATGTATCATCAGAGGTAAATGGTATTTATTGGCCCATTGTATTTGGGTCTCAAACACTTCGAGTTGTTCTTCTAAGTGTGTGTCATCCCAGTAAAGGTCAAGTCCCACTTCACCTATAGCGATAAACTGTGTCGCAGTTTGGTCGGCAAGCGATTGTTGTAGTTGCTGTTCCATGTATTGGAGCACGTTGTGGTAGTCTTCATCCATGATATTTTCAGGGTGGAGTCCTATCATTGGATAGAGATAGTTGGGGTAGCTACTACAGACGCTTAGCAGGTGAGATATGTCAGCTTTGCATATAGCTGGTACGAATATTTTTTCGATGCCTGCTTGGCGTGCACGTTCAATGGTGGCATCAAGGTCGTCTGCGAATTCGGATCCATCTATATGGGAGTGGGTGTCAATCATTTTATTTTATACATTATATATTATATATATTAGTGGTCTCGACCCATTAAACGCTTAGCAAAGTGATGCAGTTGGTTTTTGATTTCTTCAGGAAGAGCTACCTGATCAAGGTGCGAAATAGACTCTTTGAAAAGTCCTTCGATGCGTTGTTGAGTAATTGTTGGTATGTCAAGTTTATTATAAATATTTGTTACTGCTTCTATTTTTTTCTCTGAATCTTCCCCCGTTTTCTTGAGCCAACAATTTAACTCAATTTGTGTTGCTGCATCGGCACGATTTAAGGCCTGAATAAGTAAGTAAGTTTTTTTGTTTTCAACAATATCTCCACCCAGTTTTTTCTTGAAGACATTACTGTCCGCATAGACATCAAGTAAATCGTCTTGTACCTGAAAGGCTAATCCCATTTTTTCTCCAAACTGATAAAGGTGATATTGGTCTGTCTCGGGTGCTTCAGCCAATTTTGCACCTATTTTTAGTGCATATGCAAGCAATAGCGAGGTTTTTAGACGTATCATTTCCATGTATTCAGCTTCGCTTACATCATTGCGAGTTTCAAATTCAATGTCTATTTCTTCCCCTTCGAGCACTCCAAGTGTAGCATTGATGAAGTCAGATGTTGCGGAGTTGTTGCCGAAAAGTTTGTAGGCATATGCTAGCATGGTGTCTCCAGAGAGAATAGCTGTATTTTCATCCCATTTTTTGTGAACGGTTGGTTTGCCTCGCCTAAGATCACTTTTGTCGATAAGATCATCGTGTAGCAACGTGAAGTTATGGTATGTTTCCAGAGCGAGTGCTTGTTGCATAATGCTTGCAGGTTCGTCCTTGTATAGATTGTATGCCATAAGCATTAGTACTGGACGTATGCGTTTTCCTCCTGCAGAAAGTGCATAGCGAATAGGCTCGTATAGTTGGGTAGGAGCGGTTGGAAAAGGTATTTGTGGTAGTGCGTTATTGACAGCTTCGATAAGTGTGTCTATTTGGCAGAGTTGTCTTGACATAGAGTTGTTTATGTTGAAGAAAAGAGAGAGTGTATCGGCTGATACACTCTCTCTTTGTATTTGTTTCTGTTTTGTTAATTACATGAGTCGGAATGTAACAGGGAGAGTAAATCTTACACGTACTGTCTTTCCGCGTTGCTTTCCTGGTTGCCATTTAGGCATTGTAGATACTACTCGGAGAGCTTCTTTGTCAAGTGCGGGATCCACCGAGCGCAGAACCTTGGGTTCTACAATTGAGCCATCTTTGTTTACTACGAACTGAACGAGCACACGTCCTTGAATTCCATTTTCCTGAGCTGAAGCTGGGTATTTAAGGTTTTTGCTTAACCACTTCATTAAAGCTTCGTTACCTCCAGGGAACATTGGGTTCTGTTCTACAATTTCAAATACTTCACCCTCGTCTCCTTCTTCCTGAGTGGCAGCTGGAGGACCCATTGCAGGACCGCTTACGTGTGCTACTGGACCTGAAACTGCTTCAGTAGTTGATTCTGTTGACTGAATTTCCTCTTCTTGGATTTCTGTGTTGTTGTCAACGATGTCAAGGATTTCAGCAACCTGAGGAGCTTCTGCTGGTGGAGGCGGGGCTGCTGTGAAGATTGGTTGTGTGATAGGAACTACTTCTTCTTCTGATACGAATGAAGAGGTAGAGTAGACTTGGTCGGTTTCTACATAGTCACGTGTAGTGTACTCAAAAGCTACGAAAATAGCTGCGAGTGTCACTATGTAGCCGATGAGAAGACCAGTACTTTTCTGACTTTCAAGATCTGCTCTTTGTGATTTTTTGATTTCCATAAGTATTATAGATTGTTGTTAGTTATTGTACGCTTTTGTCGCAAATGTAGCACTTTTTTTAGATACAAATGCTATGATGTATGTTTTTTTTGAAAAAAAAGATGTTTTTTTTGTTTTTACTTAATTTACTATGCTATAAATGGGTTATTGAATGATGTGAAGATCGCGTTGAGGGAATGGTATCTCTATGCCGTTTTCATTGAGCGTGTTGTAAATGATTTCACGTGCTTTTGCCACCCATGGGATTTGCTGGTCAACGAGCAACCAGGCTCTTAAAACAAGGTCAACACTGCTATCGCCAAAACCAGAAAAAACCAATTCTAGTGGATGATCCGGGCTGATGATGTCGCGGCCGTCTTCAGTTTTCGTGCAGATAGGTTTGAGAGCGTCGAGTACGTGCTGGCGTACTTTATTTACATCACTACCATAAGCTACTCCAACAGGAATTTTTTCTAAGGCATATTGATGGTTTTTGGTTAAGTTCTTGAAGTTCTTGTTGAAGAGAGCAGAATTAAGGAAGGCGATGATCGAACCATCAAGAGTTACTATCTGTGTGCTTTGATAAGTGATACTTTCTACTTTACCAATGATACCGTCACATTCGATGTAGTCGCCTACACGTACACGTCCGCTCATAAGTGAGATGCCGTAGAAGAAATTTTCGAGGAGTCCGCGAGATGCAAAACCTAAACCTGAAGCAAGACCAGCTCCGATGATTTCTAGTCCCTGACGTGGTACCTTAAGAAGTACAAGTGCTGCAATGAAATAGGTGCCCCATACAAGAATCTGTATGATATTGCGTGCAAATGTCTTGTTGAACCCTTGGTTGTTATCGTTGTAGCTGCGCTTGAAATAGAAATAGAACGAACGGGTTGCGTAGTTGATGTATTTAAAAATGTAATAGCATGCTACTACGAGGCATAATTTAAATAATGATATTTGAATTACGCCCTTTTCATCGATGAAGTTAGTGAAGAATATGGTTCGGCAGAATGCCGTCATCTCAAATGTCTCGGCAGCCAGGATTATACATACGATGACGGAAATGACAGATACGACTGGTAAGATGGCAATTTCAATCATGTCATAGAGCCATGTATATGATATGAAATCTCCCTTCTTTCCGCGTGTAAGAATCTCCTTATTGGAGAGCTGTATATCAACGTTTCGACGTATACGGGTAACGATGAATCTGTGCTGATACCACTTCATTATATCGTAGATGCAGGTGATAGTATGGATTGCTGCCAACTGGAATGACCACCACACGATAAGCTGAACGGCAAACATGTTGTAGCCCATCCATGAATTAAGTGTTGCAGAAACTATAACTAGTGTGGATATGCTGCAATAGACCTTGTCGCTGAAAGGCAGTTTCGAACGATTCTTGAAATCCGTATAAATCTGCCAAATGGAACATATTAGAAGTATAGGCGGTAGGAATGTCATGAGCATGCTGTTCGGTATGAGCACGATGCGGAACATTATGGCAAGGAATGACAACGTGATAAATGGCATGTAAATCTTCATGCTTGGGCGTATCTGGTCGTTGCTCAGACGGAATATGATAGATATAAGTACTACCTCAATGAGCCAACCAACGTTAATCATAAGTGCTGTTGACATGCGGAAAACATTACGGTCAAGCGAGTTGCGAATGATGAGTATGGCTATGATGAAGAACAGTACTCCTAATGCCGTGACTATTGCTGGACGTTTGGCATAATAGCTTTCGGTACGATAGCGCTTAGGTATGATGTTTATGAGAATAAAGCTTATTATCATGCCCACTATGATGTAGAATACCATAAAAACAGACGAGAAAAGCAGGGCTGGACCACGCCATTCGGAGTATCTGGCATCAGTCTCCTTGATAGGAGTGTATTTCTCCTTGTAGTCCATTTTAATCATCGCCCATTGACGTTTTATGGAGAAAAGAACACCTAGATAGTTGTGTTCTCCGCGAACAAAAATGTTTTTCTGTAGTTCTTTGTATTTCTTCTCGGCATATTTGTTGAGTTTGTTTACCTTGTCCGACACAAGTTTATAGTAGCGTTGGTCGAGGCTAACATTATTGTACATGCGGATAATGTTGTTACGCAAAGCTTTTGCATAAATGAGACATTTTTCACGATCTTGTATACCCTGTTCATTCATGAAAAAAGGTTCATGAGTGTCATGTTCTGTTCCGATGACGATACTATCCTCACCCAAAGTGTCTGTTACGCTTATGATAAGTGAGTCTTCCACGCTCTCCTGCTCAATCTTTGCTCTTCCAGTTGCAGGTGGTAGTTGTTCGAGAGCATATATAAGACTATCGTAACGAGCTATCTCATTACGCATTCTGTTGCGTATGGTGTTGTAGGGTACGTTGGTTGTCTTTAGTTCTTCGTGCAGTTTTGTGGCTTGCTGACAAGAGTATGCTATATCGAACACGTAATCGCTTTTCTGTGAATAAAGCATGAGACTTATTTGCTCGCTGCGTTGCATATAGGCAACAAGTTTCTTGTGCTGATTTTCCTGTTGCGCTTGATACCGAGCCATGAATACTTTCTGCTTTTTCCAGTTGTTGTATAGTTCCAGACGAAGCACTCCAAGCGTGCGTGCCAATGACTCTTCTTGTAATACTGCTTTTGAAGGAAGTGTAGTACAAAGTAATATACAAAGTGATAGAATGTATTTTCTCATATGAAATTAAAGGTATGTTCCGGTCTTATGTATAATGTTAATTATTATCTTCTACAATGTTCTTTATTGAACTGAAAAATTTCTTACTAATGACATGTGCTTTGTTGTCATTCTCTATTTGTTCAAATTTCTCGCGGAATATTTCGTCATCAGTAATAGCTTCTGGCGTAACATCGTTTTGTTCTTCTTCCATGTATGAATGAATAGAGGATTTGAGTGATTTGGTTTTGCGCTCAAGTGCTCCACGAACACCTCCGTTACGTACGAATTCTTCATGTCGACGTTGTTTGCGAATCTTTTTTAGACGACGACTTCGAGCTACACGCTGGCGCCATTGTCGAAACGCTATTCCCATACGTATAATGGTAGGCTTCATGTGAATAATGAATTCGGTGAAGTTTATCACTATCCAACGAATGCCCTTCCATAAATATATAAATGTTAGTAGGGTATATTTGATTATTTTACGTACGCCTATCAAGAGTCCTGTTTTTGTCCAGTTCCAAAGTTTTTTCAGACATATTATTGTCCATTTAAGTGTAAGACGTAGAAAACGAATTATCTTCAAACGTATAGAATGTACCTTTTCTTGGGTATTTTTGTCTCGCCACCATATTCCGATGGTTCGAAAACCCGCCTTGATGAATGCCCAAAGATAAAGAATTGCTTTGCCTATGCTACTTAGACAATATTTAATGATAGTCACACTAAGAATGAGGATAAGGCGTCCGAGCTCTATCCATAGTTCCTTGGTTGTCTTCTTCTGTTCCGGTTTAATGTCTGATTCTGACGAATTTTTTATTCCCGGTTCGTTATTTTGTTCAAAATCCATGTGACTGTCATAAATTTGCTGCGAAGTTACGAAGAATATTTTAAAAGCGATTTATTTTTAGAAAAGGATTTCGGACTTTTATTCTTTTTAAATTGTTTTGTATCTTTGCCAAAATTTTACACTAATTTTTGTATGACACGCATAGGTTTGCTTTCCGATACTCATGGTTTTTGGGATGAGAAGTATGTAAAATATTTCTCGGAATGTGATGAAATTTGGCATGCAGGCGATATTGGAACAACAGAAGTTGCTGATAAGTTAGCTGCCATAGCTCGATTGCGTGCTGTTTACGGTAATATTGATGGAGGCGACCTTCGTTATATGTTTTCGGAGAAATATAGGTTCAAATGCGAGGATGTTGATGTGTTCATAAAACATATTGGTGGCTATCCAGGAAAATATGATGCGTCAATACGTGGAATGATGTATGCTAATCCTCCTCGACTTTTTATATGTGGGCATTCTCACTTGCTTAAGGTAATGTATGACAAGACCATCAATTGTTTACACATAAATCCTGGAGCTGCAGGACAATATGGGTTCCATAAAGTGCGAACGCTTGTGCGTTTTGTTATTGACGGTAGCGAAATAAAGGATTTAGAAGTAATTGAACTTGGAGAGGCTGTAAAAGGCGTAGCTGAAGCTCAGCTACGCCCTTGAGTTATTATAAAATCAATTTTATTCCACCCATAAACCAAAATCCTGGTTGTTTAACATTACCGATATCTATGTATTGGTAATTCGTGAGATTGTTTAAATCCGCATATATTTTGTAATGCTTTTCTCTCCACTCTAAATGAAGGTCAATCAGCGAGAAAGGCTTATATGATGACTTCCCTGCAAAGGCGTAAGTATCCCATCCATATGCATTTTTCACAATGTGATTGGTGTCGTACTCATAGTATGTGCCCATGCGATCTTGAAAACGATAGGATAGGGTGACTGATAAACCCTTCCAGATGTGTGCCGTAGCAGCTGCTGTTACTTTGTGACGCAAATAGTTAAGACCATAATAGCTATCATCTAATTGTATGTCGTCATTGCGTTTCTGATGAATGAAAGTGTATTGTGTGTTGAGGGAAATACGTCGATTATTAGTTGTAAACCGTCCACTAAATGATATACCCATGTTGTTTACTTTCAGATTTGTTGCGTGATAGGTGGTGTAGTTCCCACGCCCATATTTAACAACAGAATCTAATGGTATAACCCAATCAATCATGTTTGTCTGGTAACGATGGTAGAGGCGTAAGGTTAGTTCTATGTTGTCGTTTTTAAACACTCCACCAATGTTAAATTCGCTGGTGCGTTCAGGTTTTAAACCTGCATATCCGACTTGTGTAGGGCTTTTATAATAGATATCGGTAAAAGTAGGCATTCGTTGAGCCATGTTCCACGCAGCAAAGAACTTAATATTATTTGTTAAACGATAACTTATATCAATGCCGGGGTAGAAACGATGGCGATGATCGAGCCATGTGTTCATATTTGCCATCACCCCAAGACTTATGGAAAAATGTCGAAGGGTAATGTCATGCTCTAAATAATAGCATATGTTAGTACGATTATCTTTCTTAGTGTAGTTGCGATCTGTTCCCCTTACTTTTACATATTCGCTTTCAGTCAGTTGTTTTCCAAGGGCGGTGGAGAGTATCCCTTCATTACGGAATTCAGCGCCTATGGCTGTAACACCTAATTGCCATTTTGTTTGTGCATTTATTGTTGCACCATACACGTCTGTCATGTGATAGTTTTCCTGTGTTGGTGACATGCCTCGTATGAGTTGATAGTGGTCGTGTGTTCTATTCCAATATATACTTGGAGAAATTTGTATTCGTCCTTTTGTTTTGGCTGATATGCTAGTAGTGTAATTTCGGCTTTCCTCGTACTGATTGGGAATTTTCCCACTATAGAACGTGTTGGCGCCATAGTCTTTGCTGATCATGCCCAGTTGCCAACGGAAGTCGGCTTCTTTTGTTGTGACACCACCATTATAAAATCCGTTGAATCGTTTGAAATCACTATTGCTAACCCCGCCATCGCTACGAACAAATCCCGCTGAGATGCTGTTGAATAAATTTTTGTATGTCAGACTAATATTCCCATTCGTTTGAATAGTTCCAAAAGATCCAGCAGCGAGGGAAATGTAGCCACCAGGGGTTGCCTTTTCTGGTGTGCCTTGTGCTCCACGTGTCACTATGTTTATTGCACCAGAATAAGCACTTGAACCATATACACGGCTGGCTGCTCCTTCGAGAATCTCGATGCGCTCAATATCGTCTATGTTAAAAGGAAAATCGGCTGCAAGGTGTCCTGTATGCGGGGAAGAAATGTTGACACCATTTACTAAGATGACTATTTGGTCGTGTGTACCGCCGTTGATGCTGATGTCCGTTTGAATACCATATGCACCACGTTGTCGGACATCAACTCCGGATGCATATTTAAGTAAATCACTAACAGATTGCGCAGGGCAATTACTGATTTCTTCTTTCGTCATTACGCTGACGATACGAGCTGTCTGCTCCAATGGCATAGATACACGTGAGGCTGTTACCTCTATATCGTCCAGTTTAATGCCGGCATCTTCGCTCTTTGTAGTTTCTCCCATCGTGGTTCTGGCAACAGAACTCTGTGGGGCAGCGAATGTGAGAGTTGCTACCGTGAGTATGCCTATGCTGATTTCTCTGTGCAGACTCATGAAGATAGCATCGCTCCTGCGGCTAAACTTGTGCCAACGAATGGAGTTCGCTTTCATTCTTAATTGTACTTGATTCATTTGCTTGTTACTTAATTTTTTTAACTATGCGTTTTCTTACTGTATTGTTAGCCTTCGGAAACTATTATACATGTAGAAAAGTTGTGCAAAGTTACGGCAGATATGTTTAATTTTCCAAAACTCTAAATAAAAACTTTAATAATCCTTAATGTGTTAGTTGTTTGTTAAAATAAAATACTAACTTTGCGTCTATAAGTGCGAATGAGATTTTTGGGTGCAGAATGATTGACTTTCATTTTATAGAATTATGTATATGAATATAAGCAGATATTTTCTAATATTATTAACAATCTACTCTACTACAGCCTACGGACAGAAGAAAAACGTAGGTAATTATACATTCCCAAAGGATAAAGCTGCTTACACAGGTGAAATTGAGGGTGGAAAACCTCACGGTAAGGGAAAGACGATATTTATTAACGGTGATAATTATGAAGGTGAGTATGTAAAGGGAAAACGTCAAGGATACGGTGTTTATACATTCGTTGATGGTGAACGTTATGAAGGTGACTGGTATCAGGATCATCAGCATGGTAGGGGCACCTATTATTTTGCTAATAAGAATAAGTACGAAGGTCTTTGGTTTACTGATTATCAAGAAGGAGAGGGAACGATGTTTTACTTTAATGGTGATAAATACGAAGGTACTTGGCACGAAGATAAACGAGAAGGTGAAGGCACATACACATGGGCAAATGGTGTGTATTATAAAGGTGGCTGGAAAGAAGATAAAAAATCTGGTAAGGGTGTTTACGACTGGCGTGATGGAAGTAGTTATAGTGGTGATATGAACGATGATGTACGCAATGGTAATGGAACTTTTATATATTCAAATGGAGATAAGTATATTGGCGGGTGGAAAAATGACGTGATGCACGGAAAGGGTATTTACATCTTTAGTAGTGGTGATCGTTACGAGGGAGAATACCTCAATGGAGAACGTACAGGACAAGGCATCTTTACATATGTTGACAAACGTAAATATGTAGGAATGTTTAAAAATGGTTTGATGGAAGGTGTCGGTACATACTACTGGCCTGATGGTTCTAAATATGAAGGCACATGGATTGAAGACCATGAAAGTGGGCGAGGAAAGTATGTAGCCGCTAATGGTGATATGTATGAAGGCGAGTGGCGTAATGGTGTTATGCATGGCGAGGGAGTGCTTCGACTTGCAGATGGTACTAAATTCAAGGGCCAATTCCATAATGGAATGAAGAATGGCAAGTGTGTAGAGGAAACTCCTGATGGAGTACGTTTTGAGGGCTCGTATCTGAATGATCAGAAAGACGGCCCGTTTGTGGAGAAAAATCGTAATGGTTCTATTATTCGCAAAGGTGTTTATGTGCGAGGAAAATTGCAAACTGCAAACTAAAACATATAATGATAGAAAAAATCGACATAGCTAAGATTGTAGAGGAAGTTAAGTTGCTGGCTAAAGATACCGGTTCGTTCATTTTGGAACAAAAGCAATCATTCTCCGAAGAAAGTGTGGAATCCAAGAGTGCACACAACTATGTTAGTTATGTGGATAAACAATCAGAACAGATAATTGTTAATCGTCTGAAGCAAATTCTGCCGGAAGCTGGATTTGTTACAGAAGAAAAGATGGTTGAACAGGATACAGCTAACCATGATTATTGTTGGATTGTAGACCCTCTGGATGGTACTACTAATTTTATAAAGGACGTTCCTTTGTATTGTGTATGCATAGCCTTGAAACATAATAATGATATTATTCTTGGTGTTGTTTATGAACTGATTCGTAAAGAACTGTTTTGGGCTTATCAAGGAGGTGGGGCATGGATTGATAACACTCCAATACATGTATCTGAAAATGTACTTGATAACTCCCTTGTCGCTCTTGGATACCCATATAATGCAAAAGAATATACTTTGTTTGCACAACGGATTACAGATAAACTATATGGTAATGTTGCAAGTATTCGCTCTTTGGGTTCTGCAGAGGGCGAATTGTGTTATGTTGCTGCAGGTAGATTTGATGTGTATCTTGAGTCGTTCTTAAAACCTTGGGATGTCGCTGCAGGTGCAATTATACTGAAAGAGGCGGGAGGTAAGATTAGCGACTACAACAATGAAGATAATTTATGGCAGTCTGGCAGAGAAGTGCTGGCAACTAATGGAGTAGTACACGAACAGATGATAGAGATTATAAAAACAATAAAATAAAAAATGTACGTACTATGATTATTGATACGTTGGAAAATTTGGGCAAATATGCCTCACTCAATCCTTTATTTCCAAAGGTTGTGGAATACCTAAAGAAAAACGATTTGAAGTCTCATGAGATAGGTAAGTTCCCGATTGAAGGAGCAGACCTGTTTATTAATTGTACTATGGCAAAGGGAAAGACTAAGGAACAGGCTCGTATAGAAAGTCATGATAAAATGATTGACATACAAATACCTATTACAGCTCCTGAGACAATGGGTTATACAGCTCGTACAGCCTTGCCAGAGGCAGAGTATAATTCAGAAAAAGATATAACATTCTATCCTGGATTAGCTAAGACATACATAACAGTTCAGCCAGGAGAGTTTGCTATTTTCTTCCCGCAGGACGGACATGCGCCATGCGTGAGTGACGAGACTGAGATAAAAAAAGCTATATTCAAAGTGAAAGCATAGAATATTATACAGACCTTTAAAATAGTTATTAACACTTAATCCTCATATACTATGGCAAAGAAAAACACCCCCGTAAAACACATTGGTTTGGTACAGAAAGATGCTTGGTTGGAACCTTATGAAGAGGCTATTCGCGGCAGACATGATCATGCAGTGTGGAAAATTAACGACCTTACTCAAAACGGAAAACAGACATTGAGTAGTTTTGCATCTGGTTACCTCTATTTTGGTTTGCACAGAACAGACAAAGGAGGATGGGTGCTTCGTGAATGGGCTCCTAATGCTACTGAGATATATGTCATTGGTGACTTTAATGGATGGCAGGAGAATGAAAAGTATAAGATGAAACCGTTGAAAAACGGCAATTGGGAACTGAAACTGACAAAGTCCCAGATGAAACACGGTGATTTGTTCAAACTGAAAATTAAGTGGAATGGAGGTGAAGGCGAACGTATTCCAGCGTGGATTAATCGTGTGGTTCAAGACGATAACACAAAGATATTCTCTGCTCAGGTGTGGTCTCCTGAAACTCCATATCAATGGAAGAAAAAATCATTTAAACCAAACACTTCTCCTCTGCTCATCTATGAATGTCATATAGGTATGGCTCAAGATGCAGAGAAAGTTGGAACATACACTGAGTTTAAAGACAATATTCTTCCTCGTATCAAAAAGGAAGGATATAATGCCATACAGATTATGGCAATAGCCGAACATCCATATTATGGCTCGTTCGGATATCATGTGAGTAATTTCTTCTCTGCCAGCAGTCGTTTCGGTACTCCCGACGAACTGAAGGAACTTATTGATACTGCTCACGGAATGGGTATGGCAGTTATTATGGATATAGTTCATTCACATGCTGTGAAAAACGAATTGGAAGGACTGGGTAACTTTGCAGGTGATGGCAGTCAGTATTTCCATAGTGGTCCACGTCGTGAACACAACCAATGGGATTCTCTCTGCTTCGATTATGGAAAGAATGAAGTACTTCATTTCCTTCTATCCAATTGTAAGTTCTGGCTTGATGAATACCATTTTGACGGATTCCGTTTCGATGGTGTTACATCCATGCTTTATTACAACCACGGACTTGGACAGGCATTTGGAGGTTATGGCGATTATTATAATGGAGCAGAGGATGATGATGCCATCTGTTACCTCACACTTGCCAACTGCCTGATTCACGAAGTAAATCCTAATGCTATAACAATTGCTGAGGAAGTAAGTGGTATGCCAGGACTTGCTGCTCCTTTCAAAGATGGTGGTTTTGGTTTCGATTATCGTATGCAAATGAACGTACCTGACTATTGGATTAAGACAATGAAGGAACTTCCTGATGAGGATTGGAAACCATCAAGCATATTCTGGGAACTCACAAATCGCCGTCAGGACGAAAAGACTGTAACATACGCAGAGAGTCACGACCAGGCTCTTGTAGGCGATAAGACTGTTATCTTCCAACTCATCGATGCTGATATGTACTGGCATTTCAAGAAGGGAGATGAGAATTTTATGGCAAACCGTGGTATCGCTCTTCATAAGATGATTCGTCTTGTTACAGCTAGTACACTTAATGGGGCATACCTTAACTTCATGGGTAATGAATGGGGACATCCAGAGTGGATTGACTTCCCACGTGAAGGCAATGGTTGGAGCTATAAATACGCCCGTCGTCAGTGGAATCTTCTAGACAATCATGAGCTCTGTTATCATTATCTTGGCGACTTTGATGAGGCTATGCTTTCTGTTTTGAAATCAGAGAAGAAGATAGAGAAAACTCCTGTTCAGGAAATCTGGCACAATGATGGTGATCAGATACTTGCATACACACGTGGCGATCTTTTGTTTGTATTTAATTTCAATCCTTCTCAGTCGTTTACCGACTACGGCTTTATCGTAAAACAAGGTGCGTATGATGTTGTCTTGAATACTGATAACAAGGCATTTGGTGGAAACGGACTTGCAGATGATTCTGTGCGTCATTTCACAAATTACGATCCTATATATGAACAGGACAATAAAGGTTGGTTGAAATTATACATACCAGCACGTTCTGCTGTTGTTCTTCGCAAAGCTAAAGAAGAATAATGAGGCCAAGTTATATCGATCCAAGGGTATCAGGAGTAATTCGTTATTCCTGTGCCCTTTTATTTATCCTTTTTTCTTCTTGCTATCTCTTGTTCCTGCAAGGTAATTTGTTGGCAGAGGCACAGTTTGTTTTCTCTCGCGGACTAACTACCTATTCCATTTTCGTCGGAGCATTTACCATAACTGCGGGATTGCAGATTATACAATGGGTTGTCGTACGTATTATACACTTCAATTGGCAATATTATTCGTTTAGCTATCTGCCGTCATTGCTTCTGCTGGCTATGCTTACGAATATAACCAGAAGTGACTTGTACGATTTCTCCCTTGGTCATTGGTGGTGGTTACTTCCACTTATTCTTGTCGTCTTTTTTGGTGTTGTATATTTGTTTAAGGATAGATTTGCAACATCCAATTCAACCAGATATCTGCTATGGCGTAACTACTTGATTCTATTTATTCTCATCTTGCTTTGTGGCGCGATTCCTCGCACACATGAGGTTGACCATTATGAGTTGACCGCAGAAAACTGTATCATGGAGCAGGATTATGAGGAAGCAACAAAGATTGCTGAGAAATCCTTGCATACATCGCGTCGTCTTACAGAATTACGTATGTTCGCTTTGTCTCAACAGGGACTGTTGGCAGAACGCCTTTTTGACTATCCGCAAAATTATCGTGGCGACGGACTCTTGAAAATTAGTGATAACGATTCAATTTATCGCTATTCGCCTTTGCGCATCTGTTTTCGTCTTGGTGCTCTGCCAAAGACTAACCAAAATCCGACTACTCTTAAGTACTTGTGGGCTGTCAATAGTGTAGATTCACTTCGTACACCAGTTACTCAGGATTATCTTCTCTGTTATCTTCTTTTGCAGAAGAAACTTAAGTCATTCGAGAAAAAACTGCAAGAATTTTATCCTGTTGAAACAGATTCAATTCTGCCTCGTGCCTATAAGGAGGCTGTTGTATATATAAATAATGTGTATGGCGGGAATCTGAAATATGTCATAGACGAGGATACTCAGAACCGCTTCGAACAGTATAAAAATCGTAAGACTGAGATTTCTAATCCTGTTGCTCGTCGCAATCTTATTCGTCGTGATTTTGGCAATACATTCTGGTGGTATTACGAGAATAAATAATCAAACTTATACAACCTCTGCTACAACAAAACAGCTGCCGCCAATGAATATGAAGTCATCTGTTGAGGCTTCTTTTACCGCAGCCTCATATGCTTCAGTTACAGAAGGGTAGCAATTGCCGTTCAGTCCGTATTCTTTAGCTTTTTCCTGTAGCTCCTCAGGTTGTAGTGCTCTAGCTACTTTTGCTTTCGTAAAATAATATTTAGCATCTTTAGGCAGAAGGGCGAGGACTCCGTTTATATCTTTGTCATTCACCATTCCAATGACGATGCGTAAGGTCTTGTATTGCTGACGCGTCAGTTGTTTTACGATGTATTCAAATCCTCCAACATTGTGTCCTACATCACAAACAGTCTTCGGGCACTCCTTTAAAGTTTGCCATCTGCCCATTAGACCGGTTTGTTCACACACATTAGATAATCCGTAACTGATGTTCTGTTCGCTTATGTTGAAGGCGTTTCTTAGAATGCTGAGTGCAGTCATAATAGTACGCAGGTTCTTTTGCTGATAATCTCCTCCTAATTCGAATGGTATCTCTGGAATTTCCTTCTCTTCTGCAAAAACTATTTGAGTGCCAACTTCTTTAGCTTTTGTTTCGAATACAGTACGTGTTTTCGATGTTGTCTCACCAATCACTACAGGCACTCCATGTTTTATTATTCCTGCTTTTTCACTTGCAATCTTCTCCAGAGTATTGCCAAGCAAGTTTACGTGGTCGAACGAGATATTGGTTATAATTGATAATACAGGAGTGATGATGTTTGTGCAGTCCAGTCTTCCTCCAAGTCCTACTTCTATTACAGCTACATCTACTTGCTCGTCTGCGAAATATTTGAATGCCATTGCTGTGGTCAGTTCAAAGAAAGAAGGGTAGAGAGGTTCGAAGAAACTCCTGTGTTGTTCTACAAAATCAACGACATACTTCTCGCTAATCATCTCTCCGTTGATTCTAATTCTTTCTCGAAAGTCTTTAAGGTGTGGCGATGTAAATAGTCCAACCTTATAACCAGCACTTTGTAGCACAGCTGCCAGCGAATGACTGGTTGATCCCTTTCCGTTTGTTCCGCCTACGTGTATAGTTTTGAACTGGGTATGTGGATGTCCGAAATATTCATCTAAAGCCAAAGTATTGGCAAGACCCTCCTTATAGGCTGCCTTGCCAACATTCTGGAATAGGGGAGTACTGTTAAACAGATACTCTATTGTTTCGTCATACGTCATTCTATTTGCTGAAATAGCTTCTGAATTTATTGAAGATGCTACGTCTTACACTTTCCTGTGGAGTAAAATTGTCGCTCTTCTGCATCTTTTCCATTGCCATTTTCTCGTCTTTTGAAAGTGTCTCTGGCATATATACGCTGATGTTGATAAGTTCATCACCTTTCATACCGCGATTATATCCCTGTACCTGTGGAATACCTTTTCCTCTGAGTCGCATGACGGTTCCGGGTTGTGTTCCTGCTGGAATCTTCACCTTTGCTCTTCCGTCAACAGTAGGTACTTCTATATCGCAACCGAGCACGGCTTGAGGAATACTCAGTAACAGATTATAAACTATGTCATTGCCGTCACGAATCAATTCGTCGTGTGGCTTTTCCTTGATGATAATCTGCAAATCGCCATTCACTCCGTTATGTCTGCCTGCACCTCCCTTGCCATCTACAGTCAGTACCATGCCTTCTTGTAGTCCAGCTGGGAAGTTTACTTCTACAAGCGACTCACCTGCCACAACTCCTTCGCCACCACAATGACTACATTTATTCTTGATGACTTTGCCTTCTCCATGACATTCAGGACATACGCTCTGACTTTGCATCATGCCGAAGATACTCTGCTGGGTTCTTACTACATAACCGCTTCCGTGACAAGTAGGACAGGTGTCCACTTTTCCGTCAGCACTTCCGCTTCCGTGACAGTGTTCACATACTACATCGTTCTTTATCTTAAACTTCTTTGTACAGCCGTTAACGATTTCGCTTAAAGTAAGTTCCACTCTAAGTCGCTGATCCTTACCCTTGAATACGTGTTTCTGCTGACGTCCTCCGCCACCAAAACCTCCAAAGCCACTGAATCCGCCTCCAAAGCCCATACCTTCGAAGATGTCGCTGAAGTGACTGAAGATATCGTTCATATCCATGCTTTGAGCATTGAATCCTCCGGCACCATTCAGACCTTCAAATCCAAACTGGTCGTAGCGCTGACGCTTCTGTGGGTCGTGCAGCACTTCATATGCTTCGGCAGCCTCTTTGAACTTTTCCTCAGCCTTTTTGTCACCCGGATTTCTGTCTGGGTGATATTTGATGGCCATTTTCTTATAGGCCTTTTTTATTTCATCCTCGGTTGCACCTTTCTGCACTCCGAGCACTTCATAATAGTCTCTTTTGTTTGCCATATATCTTCTTGTTTTATTCTCCTACAGCAACTTTCGCATGTCTGATTACCTTGTCGTTCAGAGTATATCCGTCGAGAACGCAATCAATTACCTTGCCTTTTTTCTCTTCGCCTGCAGACACCATCGCAATAGCTTCGTGGTAGTCTGTGTCAAAGTCTTTTCCTACAGCTTCCATCTTCTCCAGTCCCTCCTGCTTAAGCAGTTTCAGGAACTTATCAATGATGAGTACAACACCTTCCTTGCAGGCTGCCACATCTTCCATCTTATCCATTGTCTGCTGTGCACGATCCAAGTCATCCAGAATAGGTAGAATAGTTGTAATTACTTTTGTGCCACCATTCTTGATGAGTTCAGCTTTTTCCTGCATCACTCTCTTGCGGTAGTTGTCAAATTCAGCAGCTTTATAGAGCATTTGTTTTTTCAGTTCCTCTATTTGAGTTTCAGCCTCTTCCAACTTCTCCTCCACAGTCTTTTCCTTCACTTCTTCCTGCTCTGCTTCAATGTTTTCATTCTGCTCAGTACCAGCCTGAGTTTCCTCTTCTGTTGGAGTTGCCTCGTTCTTCAGCTCCTCCTCGTTAACGTTATCTTGTGTCATTTTAATATATTTTTTTAATATTACGTCTTATGGTGTGCAAAGTTCGTGCCACACATTTTTTATATGACATGTTGGCAGTCTTTCAAAAAAAAGGGAATAAGGTTTATCGCCTTATTCCTCTTTTGTTTAATTCTTTCGAATATCTCTTTGCGTTTTCTGTATGTTCCTTGAAATTTGTTGCAAAATTGTGAGAACCAGAGAAGTCCTCCTTAGCACACATATATAGATAATCGTGTGTTTCGTGATTGAGCACAGCATCAATGGCTGCTATCGAGGCTATTCGTATAGGTCCTGGAGGCAGTCCTTGGTTTTTGTATGTGTTATAAGGCGATTCCACTTGCAAGTGGTCGTGCAACACTCTTCTTATGGAGAAGTCTCCCAAGGCATATATGACAGTTGGGTCGCTCTGTAGTGGCATTCCAGTAGCCAATCGGTTCAGATAAAGACCTGCCACACGTGTTTTTTCCGGGTTATACGAAGTTTCAGCATCTACGATACTTGCGAGTGTAACTACTTCCTCCGGAGTCATTCCCAATGCCTTAGCCTTAGCTCTGCGTTCTTTGTTCCAAAATGCATCGTTTTCCTTTTTCATCCTTTTCAATAGATGTTCCGCATCTGTATCCCAATACACCTCGTATGTGTTTGGAATAAATAGGGCAGGGATATTGTCTTTCGTATATCCGAGAGAGGCACAGTAAATGGAGTCGTTGATGAGCTGCATAAGAGTTACTGAGTCAACCATCAGTTTGCTGCTTATCTTTCCTACAAGATCGTTCACAGTTCTTGTTGACGGCACCACAATATTCAACGGATCTTGGTGGTGATTGCAGATATTGCGAATCAGTGTCAGCATATTCATGTCTGGAGTAATCTTATATCTTCCAGTTTTTATGCTGTTCCCTTTCTTCACAATCTTTGTCAGAGTGGTGAAGCTCAGAGGCGATGTCGGGTGTGCCAATTCTGTCAGTTTTGCATTCACTTGTTCCAGGTCGTCTTCCGGATAGATATACAGGTAGGCATCCTCGTCGATGTCGAAAGTCTTGCCTAAGAACGAATACGCCACAACGCCTACTGCGCCTATAGCAACCAGCAAGATGATTAGAAATATGTATAGAATCTTTTTTATCATGTGGTAGGTTATTCTGTGAGACACATGTCAAGTGCAGCAGTAATAGCTTTCTTGTCCATCTTTTGTCCTATGAACACCAACTTCTGCATGCGGTCACCATATTTCTCGTCCCAGTCTTTTCTGACGGCTGGTTCTGCGGCAAGCAGACGTTCCAGTTCGTCCTTTGGCATTGTTGCATACCATTGTCCTGCATTTCTCAGCGTCAGTTGTCGTCCTGCCTGTTCAAACACATAACAGATGTCAGGTTCTGTAGCAAAGTAGCAGAGTCCTTTTGCTCTGATAATATTCTTTGGCAGGTGGGCTGCAAACTGGTCGAAAGCCACTATGTCCATAGGTTCGCGACGGTAATACACGAAAGTACCTATGCCATATTCCTCAGCTTCGCCTTCGTCATCGTGATGGTGGTGATGATGATGGTGATGATGGTGCTCATGCTCGTCCTCATCATCTTCATCATGATGGTGATGATGTTCGTGCTCGTCCTCATGATGGTGATGATGTTCATGTTCGTCCTCCTCCTCATCATCGTCATCGTCATCGTCATGATGCTTCTCCAATTCTTCTATCCACGCAGCAGAAGTGGCAACCTTGTCAAAATCAAACATATTGGTATTGATGATTCTATCCAAATCCACATCGCCATAATTACATTCTATGATTTCAGCCTTAGGCTGTATAGTACGGATAATCTGCTTAATCCTTCCCAATTCCTCTGGTTTTACGTCAGCAGCTTTGTTCAGCAGTATGATATTACAGAATTCAATTTGCTGAATTACGAGGTTTTCTATATCATCCTCATCCAGATTTTGGTTCATCAGTTTGTCGCCGTTAGCAAATTCGTCCTGCATTCTCACAGCATCGACTACGGTTACTATACAGTCCATTCTTGGTACTCCGTTTTGCACGTATTGTCCACCCATGGTAGGGATAGAACAGATAGTCTGAGCAATTGGAGCCGGTTCGCATATGCCGCTGGCTTCTATAACTATATAGTCAAATTTCTGTTGTTTGATTATATCTGACAACTGTTCCACGAGATCCATCTTCAGGGTACAGCAGATACAGCCGTTCTGCAGGGCTACGAGCGATTCGTCTTTCTGGTCTACGATACCACCTTTCTGAATCAGGTCGGCATCGATATTTATCTCGCCTATGTCGTTTACTATAACTGCGAATCTGATACCTTTCTTATTAGAGAGGATGCGGTTTAGCAGTGTTGTTTTTCCGCTGCCCAGATAACCTGTAAGCAGCAGAACAGGTGTTGTGAAATTATTCATATTGTATTAATGCTTAATAGTATCGTTTGTGTTTATTGTACCTTCTTCTGCATAGTCTGTTTCTGCAGAGTCCACATCGATAGTATCTGTTGCCGATAGTGGAATCACCACGTCATTATCCAGAATGGGGATGTCACCTTCCAGAATTGTATCTACATCTACGCCGTCGAAGTTCATCAGTCTGTCTTTCTCTCCTCCGGTGGGCAGTCCGAAGATAGCTACAATACATGCAGTCACAATAACTATCGTGGCTCCAATTATAATCAGTAAATCTCTATGTGGTTTTTTCATTTTCGTCTTTCAATTTTCAATTTTCAACTTTCAATTCTCAACTTTCTTCCCCCAGCGTTTATCTTGTAATTCTTTCATCTTCAATTCCTGTGGATTATTCTGAGCCTTCCAGAACTGCTGTCCTTCGGCTTCGTCGGGCAGAAACTGCTGTTCTACGAAATTTCCTTCATAGTCGTGGGCATATTTATATCCCTTGCTATATCCGAGTTGTTCCATCAGTTTCGTTGGAGCATTTCTCAAGTGTAGAGGAATAGGCAGGTTACCTGTTTCGCCTACATATTGCAGGGCATTATTTATAGCCATATATGCAGAATTCGATTTTGCACTCGTAGCCAGATACACAGTCGCCTCTGCAAGTGGAATTCGTCCTTCAGGCATTCCAATCTTGTTTACGGCATCGAAAGCAGCATTAGCCAAGAGTAGGGCATTGGGATTAGCCAGTCCTATGTCTTCCGAAGCTGAGATAACCAGTCGGCGTGCAATGAATAGCGGGTCTTCGCCTCCTTCTATCATTCTTGCCAGATAATACACGGCTGCATCGGGGTTGCTACCGCGAATCGACTTGATAAATGCCGATATGATGTCGTAGTGCATCTCGCCGTCTTTGTCGTATGCCAGCGGATTCTGTTGCAGAGCCTCCGTCACTATCTCATCGTTGACTACAACCTCCTCCTTTCCGTCCTGACTTTCCACTACGAGTTCTATGATGTTGAGCAGTTTTCTTGCGTCTCCACCACTATATCTCAGTATTGCGTCAGTTTCTTCTATCTTGATGTTTTTCTCTTTGAGAATCACATCTTTCTCTATTGCCGATTGAAGTAATTGTAGAAGGTCGTTTTTCTCCAGCGACTTTAATGTATATACCTGACAGCGGGATAGCAGAGGACGTATTATTTCGAACGACGGATTCTCTGTTGTGGCACCAATCAGGGTAATTGTTCCCTGTTCTACGGCACCCAGCAGCGAGTCCTGTTGCGACTTTGAGAATCTGTGTATTTCGTCAATGAAGAGGATAGGGGAACTGCTATTGAAGAAGCGATTGCTCTTTGCCTTTTCTATGGTGTCCCTCACATCCTTCACTCCTGACGTAACGGCACTCAGGGTGTAGAAGGGCACTTCCAGCGTTCTGGCTATTATATTGGCAAGTGTGGTTTTGCCTACTCCGGGCGGGCCCCACAGAATGAACGACGAAATCCTCTTCTGCTCTATCATACGACGAATAACAGCACCTTCGCCTACGAGATGCTGTTGTCCTATGTAATCGTCGAGCGTATGCGGACGCAGTCGTTCTGCCAGTGGTTGCATGTCTCTTTATTACTTCTTGTCCTCCTCTGGAGCCGGAACATCGGTCATTACTCCAGTTATAAAGACTCTTGCCATATCTTTCTTGCAGTTGGAAAACACCTGGATGCTCTTCCTGAATCGTCCAGGCATCTTGCCGGCACCATTATATGTCACCTTAATTTCTCCTGTACCTCCAGGTGAAATAGGTTCCTTCGAATAGTCGGCTACAGTACATCCGCAAGAAGTGTGTACAGTGTTGATAATCAGTTTTCCGTCACCCACATTTGTAAACTTGAACACACATGTCTGTTTGCTGTCATACATCGAGAATGTGCCCATGTCTATAGTGGTCTTTTCAAACTTGATTTCCGGGTATTTCTCTGCTCTTATAGCACACATCGTGAGAAGTGCTACAAGCATTAAAATTGTTCTTTTCATAGTTGTAATCATAAAATCTATTGCAAAAGTACGTAAAAAATTATTATTAGTGATAATGTTAGTGCATTTTTGAGTTTTTTTTAGTAATTTCGCGCCGAATTTTGCAAAACAAAACAGAAATCAACAAAAAATCGATTATGAATTTAGATAAAAATACAATCATCGGTTGGACCCTCATGGCACTCGTTATGTTGGGATTCATGGCATACGAACGCTATACAGCTCCTACTCAGGAGGAAGTGGCAGCGTGGCAGGCAAGGCAGGACAGCATTCGTCTTGCCGAAGTAAATAAGGAGTTGAAGGAAAAGAATCTCGAGTCACAGCAACTCATGCAGCAGGCTACAGACTCTCTCAATCCGCTCTTTGCAGCATCACAGAAGCAGCCTGGCACTACAACGCTTCGCAACTCACTCCTTTCCGTTACTATAAATAATGAGGGAGCACAGATTTGCCGTGCCGAACTCCTTGACTCCGTCTATCGCGGCAAGGAAGGTGGTAATGTAATCCTCTTCGACGGTACAGACAATTCATTCAGTTTTAATATAGACGGAAAACAGGCAAACATTCGCACTGCCGACCTCTTCTTTGCTCCAAGTGAACAGACCGACACAAGTGTAGTTATGGTAGCTCCTATTGCTTCCGGCTCACTCCGCATCAGCTACTCACTCATCCCAGGTAGCTACCTCGTAAACGTAGATGTACAAGCACTTGGACTCGATGGTTTCTTCCCTTCAAAAACCCGTACTATGGACATTCTCTGGAGTCAGAAGATGAAGCAGCAGGAGAAGGGCTACGACTTCGAAAACCGTTATAGCACAATAACTTATCGCGATACAGACAACGATACCAACGAACTCTCCAGCATGGGAGGCGATGAGGATGAAACCGAATTTGACGAACGTGTCAAGTGGGTTAGCTTCAAGACTCAGTTCTTCTCTCAGGTTCTTATCTCTGAAACTGACATGAGTGTCGCTCATATGAAGTCCGAGAAGATTGAGAAAGGGGAGGGCTACCTGAAAACTCTCACTGCCGAACTCTCAGCTCCGTTCGACCCCTCTGGTCGTCAGTCATCCCGCTTCGCTATGTACCTCGGTCCTAATAAATTCGTCACACTCTCCGACAACGAAAAACTCCTTGGTGCTTCTACCGACCTCGACCTCCGTTCTCTCGTATATCTCGGATGGCCTGTAATTCGTTGGATCAACCGTTTCTTCATGATTTACCTCTTCGACTGGCTCACAGGATGGGGACTCAACATGGGCATCGTTCTGCTCATCCTTACCATCTTCATCAAGGTGCTCGTCTATCCACTTATGAAGAAATCATATCTCAGCAGTGCCAATATGCGCGTGCTGCGTCCAAAAATCGAAGAACTCACAAAGAAATATACTCGTCCTGAAGACGCTATGCTCAAGCAGCAGGAGACTATGAAACTCTATAGCGAATACGGAGTGTCTCCTATGGGCGGTTGTTTGCCTATGCTCATTCAGATGCCTATCTGGATTGCCCTCTTCAACTTCATCCCTAACGCCATCGAACTGCGTGGTCAGTCGTTCCTCTGGGCTGACGACCTCTCTACCTACGACGACGTAATCAACTGGGGATTCAACATCTGGGGAATTGGCGACCACCTCTCACTCTTCTGCGTACTTTGGTGCCTCGCTACCGTTGCCAGCTCTATGTTCTCCATGAAGCAGCAGCAGGACAGCATGACTCCGGAACAGGCTCAGCAGATGTCGATGATGAAATGGATGACCTACATCATGCCACTCGTATTCTTCTTCAGCTTCAACAACTACTCCTCAGGACTCAACTACTACTACTTCCTCTCGTCACTCACATCAGCACTCATGATGTGGTATCTGCGTAAGACTACCGACGATGCAGCACTCCTCAAAAAACTCGAAGAGCGCCATAAGATTCGTCAGCAGCAGGCAGCTACAGGCAAACGTCCATCATCCATGATGAGCCGCCTCCAGGCTATGCAGGAAAAACAACTCGAAATCCTCCGCCAGCAGCAGGAAGCACAAAAACGAAAGACGAAAGACGAATAACGAAAACTTCTTTAACCGTTAACCGTTAACCGTTAACCGTTACAAAGTCAATAACCAATAACCAATAACCATTCATAATGAAACACGGACACCCACAGGGACTCTATCTCCTGTTCGTCACAGAAATGGCAGAACGCTTTTCATACTATGGAATGCGTGCCATCTTCATTCTCTATCTTGTAGCAGCATTCTACAATAGTGCCGAGGCATCACAAGTATATGGTTCCTATACCGGACTCGTTTACCTCACTCCTCTTCTCGGAGGTTATATCTCCGACCGCTACTGGGGAAACCGCCGCAGCATCATCGTAGGCGGACTCGTTATGGCACTCGGACAGTTCCTTATGTTTGCCTCTGCCTGTTTCGTACAGCAGAGCATATTCACCGAAGGCGGAATGATTAGTGCCGACGTAGATAATGGTTTCTCGCTTACACTTATGTTTGCCGGACTCACAGCACTCATTATCGGAAATGGTTTCTTCAAACCGAACATCTCCACAATGGTGGGCGACCTCTACGAACCACAGGACAAGCGTAAGGACTCAGCATTCACCATTTTCTATATGGGTATCAACATTGGAGCATTCGTAGCACCACTCATCTGCGGACCTCTCGGCAATGGTGACTGGTCCAACCCTTCTGCATTCAAGTGGGGCTTCTTCTGTGCCGGTTGCGCAATGGTCTTCTCCGTATTCGTATTCTGGTTGCTCAAAGACCGTTTCCTTGTCACTCCTGAAGGACTTGGCATCGGACTCCCACCAGCTCAGAGCCAGTTGCTCGAACTCAAGGAAATGCAGGAGAAGGAAGACGAAGCAGACTATGAAGGTGTGGAAATTGAAAACCCTGAGAACGCACTGATCGACCACAAAGTCAAGAACTCACCATTCCGTCTTTGGGGATGCATCCTTTGCTGCATAGCCTGTATGGTACTTTTCTCGCTCTCAGCTGACAACTTCAACGACTATATCTCCGCAGCCATCTATGCTATATCCATAGCGCTGCCTATATTCATCATAACCGACCGCGGACTCAACACTGTAGAGAAAATGCGAATTGGCGTCATCTACATCATCGCCATCTTCGTCATCTTCTTCTGGAGCGCCTTCGAACAGGCTGGTTCTTCGCTTACCCTCTTTGCCGACAAACAGTGCGACCGTACCATCGGTTCCTGGGAGATGCCTACAACCTGGTTCCAGTGTATCAATCCCATTGGCATCGTGCTCTTTGCTCCGCTTATGGCTATGCTCTGGGAACAGCTTGTAAAACGCAACATCAACGTGTCCTCACCTATGAAACAGGCACTCGGACTCATGATGCTCTCCATCGGCTATTTCATCATAGCCTATGCTACAAGTGGTGTGCAGCCGGGTATGAAAGTAAGCATGTGGTGGCTCTTCGCCCTCTATTGGTGTCATACCATTGGCGAACTCTCACTCTCGCCAATCGGACTCTCTATGGTCAACAAACTCTCTCCGGCACATCTCGCCAGCCTCCTCATGGGTGTTTGGTTCATGAGTACAGCAGCCAGCAATATCCTTGCAGGAAAACTCGCCACACTCCTTCCAATCGAAGGTCAACCCGTGCGCTCCTTCCTCGGATTCCCGATCGAGACTCTGACCGACTTCTTCCTGCTCTTTGCTATCATGTCGGCAGTAGCAGCAGTGCTTCTCCTCGCTCTCTGTCCACTTCTCAAACAAATGATGAAAGGAGTAGAGTAGGGTGTCACTGTTTCCATCGACCATATTCCTATCCTTCGGCAGCGGCAGTTGTGGCAACTGCTACTACCTCGGCACACCCGACTCGGCTATCCTCATCGATGCAGGAGTAGGCATTCGGAAACTCGGAAAGGCATTCAACGACTACGGTATCAACCGCGAACATATAAAAGCAATCCTGCTTACCCACGATCATGCCGACCACGTAAAAACAGCTGCAAAAATATCTAAGCAACTGAACGTACCCGTCTATGCTATCGAAGCTGTTCATGCAGGTTTCCTTGCCAACAAATACATACCAGGGAAAATTGACGAAGCCCATCGCCAGATTATCGAACTGGGAAAACCCCTCCAGATAGCAGACTTTTGCATCACGGCATTTCCTGTTCCCCACGACTCCACAGCCAACGTAGGCTACACCATCACTACTGGCGATTCCGTCTTCTCGCTTATGACCGACGTAGGCGAGGTGACTCCCGAAGTGTCGCAAGCCCTTCAGCACTCCACTCACGTAGTACTCGAAGCCAACTACGACCCCGAACTGCTCCGTACCGGACACTATCCCTTCATCCTTCAGGAACGCATTCGCAACGGTCGCGGACACCTCTCCAACCATCAGTGTGCACAGGCACTCATACAGAACTACCACCCAGCCCTGCGCCACGTATGGCTCTGCCACCTCAGTGGCGACAACAACACTCCCGACCTCGCACACGAAACAGTCCAGTCCCTCCTCTCTGCCAGCAACATACCTGTTGGCACCGACCTCCAGCTCGACGTTCTCCAGCGCTCCAAAACTACCGGTCCCTTCGAACTGTAAATAGAATTTAGTTTATACTTTCTGAACGCGGAGTAGTTACTCTGAGTCCTGAAGCAGCTACCGACTTTACTCCGTCTGCTATGGGGCATTGCCGCTATCAGAAGCCAGGTTCCAAGGCGTAAGCCTCCTGTCTCCCTTATTAGCCCCCGTGAGCAAGGCGTCTCAGCCTTCCGTTTCCCTTATTAGCCCCCGTGAGCAAGGCGTAAGCCTTGCACCGCCACCTCACTCTCGTAACTGATATTGCATATAGTCTCTGCCAGCCGGTTCAGATAATGGAACTGGTCGTATGTGCTGCTGAATGCAGGTATATCCTCAGGCCAAGGAGCCAGAATGAGAAGAGAACCATAAGCGCACGCATCGAACCTGCTGCGTTCTGGCTTCCAATACTTGCCAATAGTGTCAGCTTGAAGATGAATCAGACGCAGCTTTTGTTGTAAGGCAATGTTCTTGATGCGCTTCTCGCATTCCGAAATGCCCGGAGTTACTAAAACATCACCGCTTTCCCCTGCTTCTATAAGACGTTGGCTCTCCTTCTTCCAAAACTCCGATTCTTCTGTAGGTATGCCATCAGTGCGACGGTGAAAAAACACCTGATGCTTCTCTGGTTGGCGCAGTAGGAGCATATTCCCGAAAGCACTATAGCGCACGCCGTCTATGACAATGCATAATGAGCGCTGAAACAAATTGGGGTACTCTCGGCGCATAAGCAGACGGCGGGGATTATCGCGCAGATAGCGTTTCCAGTTATCCAGCTGTCCGTCGCGCATAAGGATATGGTCGTTGTAGTTGGGCTCAAAGAGAGGAACATGATTATCTGAGGCTGATGCCGCAGATGCTGTGGTGTTCAACTTCCACCAGGCACGGCTGATGCCGCCTTTGAACGCGCCTATGATGATGCCCAGATGCTTACCTACGGGCAGTGGTTTATTGATGCGGACTATCATATGCATATGGTCGGGCATCAAACATACCTGCCACACATCCACCATCGGGTAATAATGATGTATCTTGTGGATTTCGCTATCGAGAACGAGCTTGCCAAGTGCCGAAGGCTCAAGATGCGGACTGTCGCCACTTGTTTTGGTAGTGCCGACAATCTTTCCGAATACCGGCAGTCTGTCAGCAACCACAATAGTCACCTCGTATGTACCAGGGATAGCATAATCATGTCCATGCATCCGTCGTGTCTGACAATCCTTGCTCATTTCTTCTCTTTTTATCCTGCAAATATAACTCTTAAATCTAAAAGACTAAACAAGCAAGCCAAAAAAACTTATACAGCAAGAAACTTCCTCACCCATCTCCATCATTCAGATACGAATGGTAAAGTCCGTCTCACCCACCGTGAGCAGGGCGCAAGCCTCCTGTCTCCCTTATTAGCCCCCGTGAGTAAGGCGTAAGCCTTGCACCGCCACCTCGCGTATGGTAGGAAAAGAAAAAATCCTTTTTATTTTTTGTTCTTTGCATACCAAACACTATATTTGCAGCGAATAAACGTTTTCACTATGAAAAAGCAGGACTATCCGATAATCAATGATGAAGATGGTAGCATGGCTAACGAATCGGCTGTGGTTATTCCTGAGACAGAAGTGCTGGCTGCACCTCCGTGTACTGGCTATGCGCACATTGTGAATGGCACGTTACAAATCACACCCGACATCGAAGAAGAGATAGCGGAGTCAGAACGTGGTGATACCGTATCGATGAATGAATTCAAATCAATGTTTGCCCAATGGCTCTGAAAATTGAATTCGGTCGTCGTTTTACTGTACAGCTACACGACATCCTGAGTTTTTACGATGATAGGAATGGGTCAGACCGCTATAGTCGGCGCTTGATGAGTAGCTTGATGGAAGCGATAGAAATTGTGGCAGAAATGCCATTAGCCAGTAGCCCTTCTACACGCGACGATGTTCGTTTCATATTTGTAATGGGATTTACAGTAATTTTTAGATATACCGCTCAAAAGATTACGATGCTAAGCATCCGTTCCTCGCGTAAACGCCCATTGAATATATACAAAAAGAAATAAATAAAAATTCCCACTCATTATCGTAATGGGTGGGAAAATTGTTTATGGTGGGGAAGGGATTACTTCATCAGTAGCTTTATGATGTTGGTGGAAAAAGGGTAGGGAAAGAATTTATTCACCTCGATACATCTCATCTAAAGATTGCTTTGCATCGTTTATCCAGTTCTTCCAACCATTGCAACTGCGTCCAGAGCAATAACTGGCTGCGGTACTTGGACTGTTCAGCACATAGTCGCGTTGCAATTCCCAAAAGCCGTCTTGCGTAGGTTTTGACATTGCTGCTATTATTGCATTGCGTTTATTTCCATCCTTATATGAAGGTACGGTGCTCTGTGGTAGCAAACTTCCTTTCAATATTCGCATAGAGTGATCCGTTTCATTGAATATGCCGTGAGCGTTGCATCCACGAATGGTAATGTGGAATAGATTGTCACCCTTTTTTGTGCTTATTTTCTCTTGTTTCTCAAATATAGGGCAACCTATGAATGAGGCCAGAAGTCGTACATCATCAAAGAACTCATCCATAATGTCCTGTTGATAGTTAGACAGTGATATTTCGTTTCCTGGTTTCTCATTTAACACTCCGTACTGCGAACAATCCGTTGCAAGTTCTATTGATTTACGTTCAAGATATAGCACATCCGCCTTGTTGATACTATTATCTTTAGCCACAAACATCAGGCATTTGTTCCAGAACAGTTTGTTAGTTTTGTGGTTATTAATACGTTGTACACCATTAGTGGCTTCACCGATGTAAGCCTGAGCCGCACCATTCTCATCCTCTCCCAACAGAATATATAATGCAGGTCGTGAACTATCCTCCAATTGTGTCACCTTGTCGAATTCTGATTTAGGGAAAACTATCATCTCACAAATCTTGTTGCTGATGAACACTGTTCGGATGCCATTAGGGTCACCCGTTCTAAGATGTGTTGTAATTACTTTACCGCGTGTCATATATAATCTTATTTACTTCCTTTTCTTCGGTTACATTCTCGGCAGAGCATCTGGCAATTTTCGATAACCGTGCGTCCTCCGTCACGCCACGGAGTGATGTGGTCTCCCTCCATGAATTCAAAGTCAAATTCCTTACCGCATAATGGGCAGATATGATTCTGCTTTTCCCATGCAGCCAGTTTTATGTCATCAGGGAAACTGCGCAGGTCGAGATAATGCTCATCACCCGTCAGCACATATGGTATGATGCCCAACAGCTTCTGTATTTCGCTGTCACGCATCAGTTGTGATATGCGCTTTCCCAACTCTGCTGTATCGAGAGTTTCAGAACCATATTTGTCATATAAGAAAGCCCAGTCAAGTCCTTTCATTATCTTCTTAAACTTCTTCATGTCGAAGTTCGTGATAGCCCAATTCAATACTGTCTGAAAGTATGTCCAAAGATTATTTGCATTAGGGTCATGCTGATGGTCTGCCATATATTGTACGGCATTCGTTCTGTGGCCCTCGCGTGTCTCGTGGTCAGCCATCCATTCAAGGGCTTTCTTCAAAAAGTCCTGACGTATAGGAGTTCCGTTTACGAGGTCTTTTCCCAAACGATATGCACCACAATTAGACTTTGAGAAATGTCGCTTTGCATCGCTCACGAAAGGCCCTGCAAAGATGGCATTGTTTATCTCCTGCTCATTAAGTGGTTTGCCAGCGATGTTGATGGTCTTAAACCACTCCAGTTTCTCGCTTGGCTCACCTTCGCAGAGATATATTGTCAGGGGATAGTTCAGTATCTTCTCCTGAATATCTTTTGGCTGATTGAAGAAGTTCTTAAAGTCGTATGCAAACTTGCCGTCCACGTATTCGCATAGAGAAAGCGTACGCTGCTGTCCGTCCATCACCTCGTATGGACACTCTGCATCATCGCTACGCTTTACCCAATACATCACATTCAGAGGGTAGCCATTAAGCACTGTTGTTATGACTGCTTGCTGCTCTTTCTCATTATATATAAATTCACGCTGATATGGTGGACGTATATCCAACTTGCCATCATATCCACGAACGCCTTGTTCGTCGTTGTTTACATAACCTTTTGTGATTTCACCAACGGTTACTTCTATCTGCTTTATTGTCATCATATCTTTTGAGGATGTTTGTTTCGGATGAGGATTCTCGTGTACATTCGTTTGTATTCACCATTCTGTTTTATATAGAATGCAGGACCTCCTTGTTTTGATTTAGGTAAATCTTTAGGTTTGTTTGTTCCAATAACTGTACTTATTCCCAATATTTCAAACTGATTAGGGTTATACTTATCTAAAAAAGTAATAGGAACTCCCATATAGCCATCATAATCACAAGGAATATCAGTATATTTGCTCACTTCTATTGCATCAAAATTTACATACGTAGGATATTCTTCTGGAGAATAGTGATTAATTAAATCAATTTCTTCGTGTCGTTTTTTATGGTCAAGGTTAGTAAACCAGCAGATATTACCAAGGTTTCTCCATAATTTTCCATCTTTATATGCATAACCATTAGAACGAAGCCTTTGAACATCATTTAAATCATAGAAGTCAGGAATTGTATAATGCTCTGGTACAGCAAACCATGTGTGTCCAGAATTATATCCGAGCCATATTTCATTATTCATTAATAAAGGGAATATTTCTTTGTAGGATGTTCCATTCTGATTTCCTATTATCAAGAACTTTTTTTCATACTTCATGAGCTGTCCTATATACTCACGGAACAGCGAGAATGGGGGATTGGTAACAACTATGTCAGCCTGCTTCAGTAGTTCTATACATTCAGGATCGCGGAAGTCTCCTGTCTGCAAAGTTGAAAGTACATTCTTGTCGTTTTGCAAAAGATAGCGAACATCGCTGAGATCAACTGCTCCATCGCCATTCATATCTTTCACTTCAGTTATTTCTACTTTATATGCTTGCTTTTTTATTTCATCATGCCAAGGCTCAAAACGAAATACGAGTTCATTACCCTGAACAGGCGAACCATTATAACAAGTGCAAATAAGTTTCTTCAGTCCAAGTTGATTGAAGCGTAGAGCAAAGTATTTAAAGAAATTGCTTTCATAGGGGTCATCACAATTGCACAGTACAACCTTGTCCCTAAAGTGTTGCCAGTAGTGCTGAAGTTCTCGTTCTATATCTGTCAGTTGTGTGTAGAACTCATCCTTCTTTGCTGTCTTCGCTGCGTTAAGATTCTTGTTTGCCATGATAGTTAGAATTAGATGCACCCAACTATCAATCGCTTACGCAAATAAAAAGAGCGTGACACAATTCTTATTGCGTTAAGCACGAGGCGGCGTCGGATGGAGCCCCGGGTCTGTTATAAGAATGCATCACGCTTATTGCGTGAGCATTGCTACTTTAACAGACTTAGGGCGTTCCCATGCGAGAACACCACTATCACATATTATTTCCGTGCTTGTTATTCCAAATGAGTTTCCGACGCTCTTGGCTTAACGCGAAATAATAGCGAATGCTTTATATTGACTCTGGATTTCTCCCCAAAGTCAGTCGCAAAGATACAGATTATTTTATTATTACAAGAAAGAGAATGTCTGTTTTTGCCAATCAATGATTTTTTCTTAATATTAACTAGAGTATTATTTTGTAGATAAATATTTAATAATCAATAGCGTATATGTAATTTAACATATCCAATGGAGTATAAACCCAACGTTAATCAATGTTAAATACCTGACTCAAATCAGAGTACGTCAATGAAATCTCTTACCTTTGCGGGGGAAAGGGGGTGATGCTTAAAAATCTCCGTTCCGCGGACATCCAAGGGGCCTTTTTTCTTTTGCCCCTTTCTTTTTTCTGGACATTTTGTCTGTTTTCCGACAAATGACACTTTTTTTAATTTGTATAATATTAGATAGCCATACCTGACTATTATATATTATTTGCGAGATGACTGTACCCCAGTTATCTCTTTTTTTGAATAGTAAACCCCAGACATTTTTTGCAAGTATTGTACAAGGAAATCAAATTTTGTCAAGATTTTAAACAGGTACAAATTGTTACATAATAGAATTTGTGTACAAAACTTGCAAAACTTAGCCCTAAAGGGCTAAAACGTTGTCCCATTTATTATCTGGCACTTTTTTTTATCTTTGTAGCAGTTAACTGTATGCGTTCTTTGTTTTTTCTAAAATAAAATGTTAGAAAATATAACAAATTACGCAAAATCGCAAAATGTAGTTTGAGTACTACCGATTTTTGCAAAAAAACCTGAGTAAACCTCAGATATAATATCAACCGAGTGATATGAGCAGAGAAGTCTCATGAGTTAAACGGGCGCGCCGTTTTCAATGCTTTTCCACTCATAAAACAAAGCTGATATGGCAAAACTTAAAAAAGTTTGCCCCGAGAACTTTGACGTGGAGGCATTGATGATGGCTGCACGAGAGGGGAGATTGTATATTGACGAAAGTAAAAAAAATGTAAGCAATGAAACAGTAAAGAAAAGTGTCCGTACGTATGTTAATCGTATAAAGGGATGCGTAACAACAAAGTACCAGGGAATGATTAATTCTATCTGGGAAAAAATATTATGTACCGATGAATTTCTTGAACTATTGAGACCTAGTTCTTCTTCAAGGGATGATCGTAAATTTAATACATATAATCTTATGCGCATCATTGGAATCTTGCGCGATAATGATGTATATCAGAGTTATAGCCAACGAAAGTATAACTCGTTATTAGAACAGACTACTCAGGACAGCCCATATAGAAGGTATCTAGGAATGGGATTTGAAGATCATTCTTTACTTATAAAATTGAAGAAAATAATCGATGATGCGAAACTTTAACTTTTGGGTAAAATAAAATCATTTTTACCCACCTTGATTTTGTACTTACCTTTGCGACAGAAATTTCGAATACCGGAGTTTCTGCCGCTTTCTTTTCTTGCGGAAGTAGCAGTCAAAAACTGAGCACGGCTCCGGAGCACGAGATGAAGAACGCCCTTCTATATCGTCGTGCATGTGCAAGAGGGCAATTTAATACCAATTAAAAATCATGAAAAAGGTATTAAACCCGTACATCGAGGCAGGTTCGAAAAAATCAAATGAACCTCGCCTTATAGGAAGCATCTTAGCTGATATGCTTCACAGTAATGAACCCTTTGCTGTCGCATACCGTGAAAGGTTGTTGAAGCATCTTTTCCCAAACACAGAATTGTGTATTGATTTGAAGTTGCTTACGCGCAAGCCCGGCTCATTGAACATCGGAGATAGTTTGCCTGGCTCCATCATTCATGATGATGAAAGACACTTCACCTTCTTAGAAGGTGTCCAAGACAAGAAGCCAGTAAACGTTCAGCGAAATCCACGCGTGTATAAAGGCGAGTTCATCAACGTTGTTAGAAAAGAAGATGGCACAATGCGCCCGACCTTGAAATATCCTAAATACACGGAAGATTTTGGTTTTCAGGACTATTGTATCGCGGTAGCTAAGGAATTGATTGAAGTATCAAGCCTTGGAGAGAATAAGTAATCATTGGCCAGAGTGGTTCCAGCTATTCCAATTCCAATTAGGAAAATGAGAGTGCAAACCCTCTCTATATACTATATAACTATATATATATTAATAAGTTATATATATAATAGACAAAAGGAATATTCCAAAATAACGAACTGGAATTGGAATAACTGGAATTCTCGGTCATCTATTCATTATTTAAAAAATTAAATTACAATGAAATACGACATTAGTAAGGCGACTGCGCCCGCTATGCCAAACCTTGGCAAAGGCACAGAATTCATAAAATTACTCCTTTCACAGGCATCAAAAGACATGCACGAAGCTCTCGTTCCGGCGTTTTTTCCTATCATTGGCGCACACATCAGCGGTACGGAATTTCAGTATCCTGACCTCAGTTGGAAGGAACCGACGGGCATGATGGCTAACCTTGTGGCTCATAGTGGTGACAACAAAGGTCAACTGACGACACTTGCGAAAGCTATTTGCCGCAATTTTCGCCAGCACGACGAAGCTGAAGAAAAGAAACTTCTGGAATGGCAGAGACTGAAAAGCATCAAGGGGGCTAATGCTACAAAACCAGAACGCCCTGAGGTGGCTTTTAGGTTTCCACCATCGAATACTACTAACGCAGCATTTATCCAAAATGCGATGGCTCTCGAAGCGCAGGGTAATCTCACGCAGTACTTCAACCTGCCTGAGGTGGAAATGGCTGACCGCCTTTGTGGCGGACATAAGCAGGTGTCGGTGTTGCTCCGTAATGTGTACGACCGCGATAGGGCTGGTGCCTTGCGTGCTACGGCAGACGGAGTGACTGGTAATCCGATTATCCGTGCCTGCTTTACTATCTCTTCTAACCCAGCTTCCACACGTCAGTTCTATAAATATGAGTTGACTAACGGAACCTTCGGACGTATGGTGTTCAGTTATAAACCGCGTGGCAGTCGTAGTGGACGCATTCCAAGACAGGGTAAGTATGCCGATGAGTTCTTCGAGAAGTTGGATGAGTTCTTGGCACGTCTCGACCAAAGCAAAGGGCGCTACATCATAAAGCCTCTGAATAAGCTGATTGACCGCTTGGCTCAAGATATGGCAACGTTGGCTGACTTGGTAGATGACGACCTGCTGTTCGAAATATCACACCGTTCACTCGTTTCGAGTTGGAAGGCTGGATGCATCCTATGGCTTCTCAATAATCAGACATGGACGAAGTCGATGGGCGAACTGGTAGAATGGCTTGTATATCACGACCTTTGGAGCAAAATGCAACTCTTTGCAGACATGTTGAAGAATGGTGTCGATGTGATTGGCGAGGCACAGAAAAGTGGCCCTAAGAACATGCTGGAGAGTCTGCCCGACACCTTTAACGAAGCTCAGCTGGAAGCACTCCGCTTAGAACTCGGCAAGAGCAAAGAGGGGGCAAAGGGACAGTTGGCGAAGTGGGTGTTCCGCAAGTTCATCACATATTCGAACCAAACAGGACTCTACACCAAGACAGATACTTATCTGAAAAGATAGTTAAAGATGGATAAGTTTGAACTTCAAAAGCTCCGCGACCTTCCCATTGAGGGGGTCGCAGAGCGACTTGGACTCCAAGTCAGGATGCATAAGTGCCTGTGTCCTTTCCATGATGATCATCATGCAAGTCTGACGTTTTCTATGCGCAGGAATACTTTCCGCTGCTTCGCCTGTGGTGCTTCGGGCGGAACCATCGACCTTGTGATGCGACGGCTGAACTTAGGTTTCAAAGAGGCTTGCAGGTGGCTCGGCGGAGCTGAGCTGGTTAATGGTTCAGGGTTAATGGTTAATGGTGGTGACCTCATACATCATACATCTTCCATCTTACCTCATACATCTTTTGATGCTTCGCGCTATGAGCGTTTCTTTGAACGCCCCTGGCTCTCGACTGAAGCCCGCAAGTTTCTTTCCGATGAGCGCAGGATTGACCAAAGGGTAGTGCGCTGGTGCCGACTCACTTCGTGGCAGGATAAACATGGTATTCCCTGGTTGCAGATACCGTACTATAACCGTGAAAGACAACTTGTGGGTATTCAGAACAGAAACCTGAGTAAAGAAAACCGAGCTCCTCGTTTCCGTTTTCCCCAAGGTTCCGAGTGCGGCATCTACAACCTGCCTGTGCTGAACAGACTCGCGAAGGGCGAACCGCTCTACATCACCGAGGGATGCTCCGACTGCTGGGCTATGCTCTCCAGCGGACACAAGGCAATTGCCATTCCTTCGGCAACCCTGCTCAAACCAAAGGATGTGGAACAGCTCTCAACTCTAAGCTCTCAACTCTCAACTCCTTTCCACATGTTTCCCGACCAAGACGAACCTGGCGAACGACTCTTCCTGCAACTCCGACAACTTCTGCCCAATCTTGAGCACCACCAGCTGCCACCCGGTTGCAAAGACTATAGCGACTATTATCGGTTAATGGTTCATGATTAATGGTTCATGGTTAATGGTTAAGGGTTATTGGTTATAGGTTATTGACCTTAGACCTTAGACCTCTCATTTCACGAGCCGTAACCTCGTGGGCAGTGAGCCGTAACCTCACTCATGGTGAGCCGTAACCTCGTCAAAACTGGGGTTCTATAGGGGTGCAGATTTAACTTAATCTGCATCCCTTTTTTAACCCCGTTTTTTGCAGGAAATTTTTGCGAAAAAGACGTGTTTTTTTGCTGAAAATATTTGCAGAAACGGCTTTTATTTCGTATCTTTGTAGGGAAGAAAGGCAGGAAACTCCTGACCTGGATTAGTATCAACATAAACACAAAGTAAA
>DDQG01000008.1 GCA_002342585.1 Prevotellaceae bacterium UBA2448 | reverse complement strand
ACAACCTAAATCAGCGAACTACACTAAGCTCCTTCTAAGCTTACTCATGAGTAAGGCTAGAGTATGGCTAGAGTATGGCTAGAGTATGGCTAGAGTATGGCTAGTGCCTAAGAAAAGTTGACTCGATTATTCATTAAGACTGATTTTTGTTGACTGTTTGCATTTTTTGCCGATACCTCACTTACTTGGCAGCAAGCCCAGTGTTCATCGGGGTTTCAGCGAGTGAGGTATGGGCGAGAAACCTCACTTGTAACCTCACTTGCAACCTCACTTAGCTAATTAGCTTGCCGTTTTGACTGGAATCACTTTGTAATGGGCGACATGACCGCAGTCGGAACTGTCGTATCCAAGTGATTTCATAGCTTTACCTAAATAGATTTTCGCGCTGTGGGTAGATTTCACTGTCGGATATCTTTTCGAAATAACCTCCATGAGCTGGTTGCAGTTCATCGACATAGGTTCTTCACCCTCAGCTGGTTTTCGGAAACAGATACTTATAATATCAGCAATGTCCGTCTTGGTAAGGAAGTTCTTGTTCAGTTCCTGAATGCGAGCTACCTCGGAATTGTTGAACCAATAAGGTGACTTCTGTTTCCTCAGTTCATAGAGCACCTGAGCATATAACTGGTCGTAGTCTATCTCGCCAGAATTGTCGATATACATTCCTTCTGGTATCATCAGACAGATGTAGCGACGACTGCCTGTCGCATCCGTAAGCGGATGAGGGTTGTTTGTCGTTGCCACAAACGATGCATATCGAGGACGGTCTTCCTGCGAAGCTCCATAGATGGGTCGTCCGTTTACCTTACTTTTCGAGAGTGTCTGCTTGAGCGAAGCATGCTGACTGGGACGGATTGCATCCAACTCGTCGAGGTTGACCAGAAGGTTGTTGGTCAGTGCCATCTCTTTGTCAAATTTATTCGACAGGTTAAGATGATCAAGATAGTACTCGCGCAGGTGCGCAGGCAGCAGGCGAGCCAGGAAAGTCGTCTTGCCACAGCCCTGGGCACCGATTAGTGTTGGCACACATTCGTTTCCGTGCAGAGTATCCATCTGACACCAGTGAGCCACGACAGAGCGGAGCCAAGTAGCCAGATAGCCCAGCAGTTCTGAATCGACCCCAGGCAGTCGTTCGAAGAGTTTGCCTACATGATTCTGTCCGTCCCATTTAGGCAGCGAGTCCAGATAGTCAGTAATAGGATTATACACGGCAACCTCGTCGGAGTTGATATACTCCACGATGTCGGTCTTCGGACTGCCTTTCCCGCAGATCTCCTCTCGTTTGGCACGGATAACAATGCTGTTGATAGCTGCCTGAGTCAGAGTCCTCCACTCTGACGGAGAACCGTCATCAAGTTTGTTTGAATACTCTACCTTTCCGTTCAGCACATTGCGACGGAAAAGGTAATTCTCGTTAAGAAATAGCTCTGCTTCGAGCATTCTTTGTGTTGAGGCTTCGATTGCCTCGCCCTGAATCAATAGTTTTTTTTCCATAAATGAAATGGTTTTAAGGTTAATACTTGGTTTAACACACTTGTGTTTGTGTGGCGAATTATTTTCGCGTACAAAGATAATATAATTTGTGAGCGGTTTGCAAACAATGCAGAAGAAAAAGCACGCAAAAAAGCACGGATGCGGAACTATTAACATTTCGCATATAATTTAACAGTTTTTTCCTCTATTTTAAGGGGCTTTTTTATCAGTTTTTAATGAGTGTGCAATATTTTTCTGAGACGACAAAATCAGGGCATTTTTGCGCTTACGCACAGAAAAAATTTTTCTTTAACCTACGAACAAATTTTTCATAGTTATGTAGCAAATTTTCCATAACTAAGAAGAGCTATTTCTATAAAAGTGTGCAATTTTTATTCTTTAACAAATGGCAGGATTTAGGTTCCGTTTTGTTAAATTTAAGTCTAAAATCGAAGTGAGGTTGGAGGTGAGGTTGGAAGTGAGGTCTCTCGCCCACACCTCACTCGCTGCAGCCCCGATGAACACTGGGATTGATGCCAAATAAGTGAGGTATCGGCAAAAAATAACCGAGTCAACTTTTTTAAGGGCTAAGAAGCAAGGACAGTCAACCTAAATCAGGAAAATATACCAGCAAAAAAATAAATTATTTTTAGTCCATATGACTTGGTCAGAAATGCTGAAAATTAGAAGTGCTACTTCGGATTTTCGATGAAAATCTGAAGTAGCGCTTCGGAAATTCATCATTTTTCTTGCATATTTTTACAACATACTATACCTATGCATACAAATGAAACACAGGATGTAAATCCTAAAAGATAAACAATGGAAATGTTAGAAAGGATTCTAAAGCTACAGGAAGCCAAGCTGTTTCTTATTTCGATGGAAACCACACCAAGAAAACAAGATGGAGTAGCGTTTTGGAACATAGAGGATTTCCTAAGAAGGCTATGGAAGGGACAAATATTATAATATGACAATCGAGTAAAAAACAGCAAGGGGAACTTCACAGCTCCCCTTGCTTTAACCGCGGAAAATATAACTAATCTTTACTTGAACATGATGTTTTCTATCTGTTTGGCAACTTCGTCACTCATATAGCGCGATTTGCAACAATCAACGATATATTTTCTGGCTTTCTCAGGCATATCAACCTTCTTCCATACATCGTTGCGATTCATCCAGCGCCCTTTTGTAGTTCGCTTGTCAACCCATGTAATGGCATCTTTGATTTTCTCACGTCCCATCTCGGAATACCATCCGTCTTTGAAGGTGTAAGTACCATACTCATGAGGTGCAACAGTAATCTTACCACTTGCTGAGCGCATTATCTGAGCACATGCGTACTCACCGTCGGCACCATAATACTTAAACTGAGTGTAGCCATTAGCTTTACCACACATAATTTTCTTCTCACCATCATACTGCATTGACTCCATAATCCACACTCCGTGGAGTTCCTTGTCGTCAATCTTTACATTCTGTGCAAGAAGGTTTGCTGTACAGAGCATTAATGCAGCGAACAAAATGCTCATTCTTTTCTCGATAGTTTTCATAAGCAGAAAAGGTTTTAATAGGTTAATAAAAAAGGTTTTGACGACGCAAAGGTAAGGACCTTTTTGCTATGGTGTCAAGGATTTTAGTTTGCATGTTATTGGCAACTGAAAGTGCAAAGTTTTTGCAAAATTGGCAAGAGTTTGCAACGAAGGCTAACTGCCGATGGATAGGACGAAATCATCCCATTGCTTGCTACTGCCTTTTTTATGAAAAACTTTCTGATACAGGCGACTTCGTGTGCTACTTATAGTACTTATGTCGCGTGCAAGCACATTTGCAATGTCGGAAGGGGATATGCGAAGCTTGATAAGAAGTGAAGTCTGAAACTCCAGTTCCGACATAGAATAAAGACTCAGAAGGTGGTTCGTAAAACTTGGATATACAGCATCTAACTGATGCTCTATTTCCTGCCAGTCTTCAGCCTTGAGGCGTTGTCCCTCGGTAATGCTGCGATGCAGTTTGCGATAATAATCCGACACGAAGAACGAGCGTTCTACCTCCTTCAAAGCCATACGGACAGGCTGAGGACGCAATGCGATTTCTTCCTCTATCTCTCGCAGACGATGGTCAGCACGACACACCTTCTGGTGTTTTGCGATAGCAATCTGAGCTGTTATCAGGAGACAGACAAAAACTGCTATGAGAGCATAAATCAGACGATGATTTGTAGAAAGAAGTTTTCGTTCAGTAGTAGAGAGAACATAATGACGAACAGCTTCATTTGCATCTATACTCTGATCATTCCGTATGATTTCTCTAATCTCATTTATCTTGTCTTCACTCATATCTGTAACACGTTTCCAAGTGAAAACAATGCCCCTTTGTTGAGTTGTGATGACAGAATCGTTTATTACGACAAGCGGACGAGGTTCATCATCTTCCATATACATCAGATTACCATTACCTAACTCCGACAGGGTAATCTGACTAACACTACCTGATGCCACTATAATCCCTGAAGCGGTATAGAGCAACCTGCAAGCATATAGTATGCTGTCGCCATCATAAATATGAAAATATGTGGTGCCATTGATAGGATAATCATATGACTCGCCTATAGGATAATTAATGTGTGTCAAAGTCCATGCTCCTTCAATCGGAGAATTACTTCTTTCTGAGTTGCCACAGGAGATAAGCGTCAATAGCAGAACAATAAGACAGAATGAGTTTTTCATATGTTTTTTTAGTTTCGCAAGCTTAACTTTGGGTAGTTATTGTGGAGTTATGAAGGAGTTACAAGGGAGTTAAGGGGACGATACTGAACCAAATTGGGCAAGCATCCCCTACTATTGCCCCTTTAACTTCACTTTAACTTCTCTTTAACTCCCCTTTAACTTCACTTCTACTCTCCTTGTGAGAGTTGAATTAGTGTACAAATGTATTACTTTTCCAGCTGAACAACCAAATAAGATTGTTTGCAAATTGTTTGCATATATATGTTTTTATGTTAGAAATATGTCTAATGTTCATCAATAACATATTGGAAAAATGTAAAAAAATTCGGTTATTTATGTTGGAAAAGTGTAAAAAAACCAAGTTATTTGTGTTGGAAAAGTGTATTTTATTTGGTGTTTGTGCTTGTATTTAAGTAAAATATTGTATCTTTGCACTCATAAAGACAAGTTTTTATGATAAAACGCAAAGCTGATGAGCTAATACGCAACTTTATACTCAACGACAGACGTTCTCTGTTGGTAACAGGAGCAAGACAAGTTGGCAAGACCTTTTCCATCCGAAAGGTCGGCAAGGAATGTTTTGACAATGTTGTTGAAATCAATTTCGTAGAACAACCAGATGCCGTTGAACTGTTCAATGAGCAGAAGGGAGCAAAAGATTTGTTGTTGCGCCTGTCAGCATTCACAAAAAAGCCATTGGTTCCAGGGAAAACATTGATTTTCTTCGATGAAGTTCAGGAGTGCAAGGAGATTGTAACGGCAATCAAGTTCCTTGTGGACGAGGGCAGTTATAAATATGTGATGAGTGGCTCTTTGCTTGGTGTTGAGTTGGATGACCTGCGTAGTGTCCCCGTGGGGTACATGGATGAGATAGAAATGTATCCCCTTGACCTTTTGGAATTCTTCGAGGCTATTGGTATTGGCGCAGATGTTATTAGCCAATTGCAAACATGTTTTGAGGAGAAAAAACCTGTTGATGATTTTATTCACAAGAAAATGTTAGAAGCCATTCGTCTATATATTATCGTTGGCGGAATGCCTGCGGTTGTCCAAAAATACCTTGACACTAACAACCTGCGCAAAGTTTATGAAGAACAGCGCGGAATCATTCGCACCTATAAAAGAGACATCACCAAATACGACCATGATCATAAGTTGCAGATTGAAGAAATCTATAACCTTATACCTTCGGAACTGAACGCAAAAACCAAACGTTTTATTCTCAAAGAACTGAACGAAAAGGCACGGTTCAGCAAATACGAAGACAGTTTTTTATGGTTAAGGGATGCAGGTGTGGCTATCCCAGCATACAACGTCGAGGAACCTCGAGTACCTCTGCTTTTGAACAAGCAGCGAAACCTGTTCAAACTTTTCCTCAACGACGTTGGACTGCTTGCTGCCATGTATGGAGGGAACATTCAGGCAAGATTGCTCAGTCCAAATCCAAACATCAATTTTGGATCTGTTTTTGAAAACCTTGTTGCCCAAGAACTATATGCACATGGTTTCTCTGAAGCACAGCAACATTCACTATACTATTTTAACAGCAAGAAACAAGGAGAGTTGGACTTTGTAGTTGAGTATGCTGGCAACGTGCTGCCGATAGAAGTTAAGTCAGGCAAAGACTACGTACGTCACAATGCCTTGAACAATGTTATAAACAATACAGACTATGAAATAAGTCAAGCATATGTTTTGTGCAACAACAACATAAGCGTAGATGGCAAGATTGTCTATCTGCCAATATATATGATTACGTTCATGGGTAAAGAACAAACCACAGATTTGATATACAACATAGATTTAGAAGGACTGAAATAAATACAAGAAGCATATGGAATTTACGTATGATGTTGTCGTAGTAGGAGCAGGACATGCTGGATGTGAGGCTGCAGTTGCTGCTGCCAATCTCGGAGCAAAGACTTGTCTCATCACGATGGACATGAACAAAATTGCACAGATGTCATGTAATCCTGCCGTGGGTGGAATTGCAAAAGGACAAATAGTACGAGAGATTGATGCACTGGGTGGACAAATGGGAATCGTCACCGACAGAGCGTCGATTCAGTTTCGTATGCTCAACCGCTCAAAAGGACCTGCAATGTGGAGTCCAAGGGCTCAATGTGACCGCGAAAAATTCATCTGGACGTGGAGAAGTATTCTCGACAACACAAAAAACCTCTCAATTTGGCAGGATCAAGTACGTAATCTGATATACGAAACTGCTGAAAATCAAGAGGAGGATACCTCAAAAAACGGCAAAATTTTTGTCAGCGAAAATTCGTCTAAAAAATCAGAATCGGCACAAAAAGTCGTTGGTGTGTGCACTTTTACCGAAACTGTGTTCCATGCCAAGTGTGTCATCATCACAGCAGGCACTTTCTTGAATGGATTGATGCATATCGGCAGAACGAAGCTCCCCGGAGGTCGATGTGCAGAACCTGCATCGCTCATGCTTACCGAAAGCATAACATCGACAGGCATCAGACAAGGCAGAATGAAAACAGGTACACCCGTAAGAATTGACAAACGTTCCGTTGACTTCACACTTATGGAGGAACAACCCGGCGATGAAATCGGCGGAGGTTTCAGTTATATGTCTGAGAAAAACGACCTGAAACAACTGCCATGCTGGATTGTTTATACCAATGAAGAAGTACACGATATGCTCCGTTCAGGATTTGATGACTCACCACTATATAATGGACAAATCCAATCCATCGGTCCAAGATACTGTCCGTCGATAGAAACAAAACTGCATACGTTTCCAGACAAACAACAGCACATGCTGTTCCTGGAACCCGAAGGAACCGACACAAATGAGATGTATCTGAACGGTTTTTCGTCGTCGCTGCCAATCGATGTACAGATAAATGCATTGAAAAAAATACCTGCATTCCGCAACCTCGAAGTATATCGACCAGGGTATGCAATAGAATACGATTACTTCGACCCAACACAACTGAAACATTCCTTGGAATCGAAGATTGTGGAGAACCTGTTCTTCGCAGGACAAGTAAACGGAACCACAGGATATGAAGAAGCAGCAGGTCAGGGACTCATGGCTGGCATCAATGCAGCAATAAACAGCAGCAAGGGAACAAACCACGAACTGAACGGTGGAGAACCCTTCATTTTATCACGAAACGAAGCATATATCGGAGTACTTATTGACGACCTCGTAACAAAGGGTGTAGATGAACCATACCGTATGTTTACTTCAAGAGCTGAGTATAGAATTCTGTTGAGACAAGACGATGCAGATATGCGACTGACAAAGAAAAGCTATCAGTTAGGACTCGCCACAAAAGAACGATTTAATCGGACAGAAGAGAAACGCAAGCAGATAGAACAACTGATAGAATTTTGCAATACATTCTCGTTGAAACCGGCACTTATAAATGAAGCGTTGGAATCGTTAGGCACCACACCACTGTCGCAAGGAATAAAACTGAGCGATCTCATGGGACGTCCGCAGATTAGTTTTGAGAATATCCTGCCATACATAAAACCGTTGCAAAAAGCAATAGAAAACATTATGCCAGATGCAACGGAAGAACGCAAAAAAGAAATTATAGAAGCTGCAGAAATCCGAATAAAATATGCAGGATATATCAGCAGGGAACAACAGGCTGCAGAGAAAATGATACGACTGGAAAACATCAAAATTAGCGGTAAATTCGACTACCCTAACCTCAGTCAGATATCAATCGAAGCACGTCAGAAACTGCAAGCAATACAACCCGTAACACTGGGACAGGCATCACGCATTCCAGGTGTGTCACCCTCAGACATAAATATTATGTTGGTGCTGCTGGGACGATGAAAACTTTCTCAAGAAGAGGAGTTATCGCTATGCTCGAAGTTAGAGAAGTTATCGCTACACTCGAAGTTAAAGACGTATGATGGCTGCACAAGAGAATCACTATCGTCTTAACTTCTTTAACTCCCAAAGATAAGGCTTATGAAACGTGAAAACTTTAATACAATAATATTATGAACAATCCGTACTTATTGGAACACCTTCGCTCCATTCCAGACTTTCCAAAAGAAGGAATCAATTTCCGCGATGTAACCACCCTTTTCAAGGATGCAAAATGCCTTGAAATCATGGAAGAAGAACTCTATGAATTATACAAAGACAAGGGTATCACTAAAGTCGTAGGACTGGAAACCCGTGGATATATAATGGGATCAATTATAGCACGCAGATTGGGTGCAGGATTTGTTATGGCACGCAAACCAGGAAAACTGCCCGCAACCACAATCAAAGAAACATTTACAAAAGAATACGGCGTAGATAGCATAGAAATACACCTCGATGCAATAGAACCTGATGACGTAGTACTGTTGCACGATGACCTTCTTGCAACTGGTGGAAGCATAATAGCTGCATGGAAACTCGTAAAAAAAATGAAGCCAAAGAAATGCTATATGAACTTCCTTATTGAGATAAGAGACGAAGGTCTGCATGGTAGAGAAAACATTGGTGACGACATAGAATATACTACACTTATAACTATTTAAAAGTACACATTATTAGCGGTTGCACTTACAACTCAAACAAAATTGTTCCACGTGGAACATTAATTTCCATTCATGAAAAAAAAGGAAGAAAGACTAACCAGATTGAAGACTATAGTGGCAGCACTACCCACGTCGCCAGGCTGTTATCAGTATCTTGATAGCAGCGGGAAAATCATCTATGTAGGCAAGGCTAAAAACCTGAAAAACAGGGTTTCGTCTTACTTCCTCAAAACTGTGGACAGACGAAAAACGGAGATTCTTGTTTCGAAGATTGAAGACATAAAATACATTGTCGTTCCAACGGACGAAGATGCACTTTTGTTGGAAAACAACCTGATAAAGAAATACAAACCGAGGTATAATATTTTGTTGAAGGATGGTAAAACATACCCTTCGGTTTGTGTGACAAATGAGTATTTTCCGAGAGTGTTCAAGACAAGAAAAATCATCAAAGGAGCAGGTACCTATTTCGGACCGTTCTCACATATTGCCACCCTGAATAATATCCTTGAACTAATCAATAAGATGTACAAGATACGTCGGTGCCGATTGGTTATTACTCCTGAAGGTATAGAAAAGCAGAAGTATCAGACTTGTCTGGAATACCATATAAAGAACTGCAAGGCTCCTTGTGTGGCAAAACAAACAAGGGAGAACTACATGCAGGAGGTAGAGGAAGTGAAGGAAATTCTGAAAGGAAATACGCGTATTCTGTGTGACAAGATGTTGCGCGACATGCAACAACTTTCGGAGGAAATGAAGTTTGAGGAGGCAATGGAAATCAAGAAACGATATGACCTTGCTTTGGAGTTCTGCGAAAAGTCGGAAGTAGTATCTTTCTCATATAATAATATCGATGTTTTCTCGATAGACGACGAAGAAAAAAGCTGTTTCATAAACTACCTGCACGTAACCAACGGAAGCATAAATCAAGCTTTCACATTTGAGTACAAAAAACGTGTGGACGAGTCGATGGAAGACATGCTGACACTTGGCATCATCGAGATGCGACAGCGATACAAAAGTACTGCTAAAGATATTGTCATTCCTTTCCCTATCGACCTAGAAATGAACGGCATCACATTTACCGTTCCGGAGAGAGGAGATAAACGGCATTTGCTGGAACTGTCGAAGATGAATGTAAGACAATATCGCATAGACAGTTTGAAACAGGCAGAAAAACTTAACCCTGAACAACGAAGCACAAATATCCTGAAAGAACTGCAACGGAAACTGGGTTTGGAAAAGCTACCTATGCGCATAGAATTATTCGATAATTCTAACATCTCAGGCACCAGTGCAGTGGCAGGTTGTGTTGTGTTCAAACAGGCAAAACCGGCACGTTCGGAATACAGAAAATTCAATATAAAAACCGTAGAAGGACCAGACGACTACGCATCGATGCATGAGGTGGTTTTGAGAAAATACCAGAGGGCTATAAACGAAGGAACAGAACTGCCAGACCTGATAGTCTGTGACGGTGGAAAGGGACAAATGGAGATAGTACGCAAAGCTATAGAAGATGAACTGCATCTGCATATCCCTATCGCCGGATTGGCAAAAAACAGTCAACACCGCACCAACGAACTACTGTTTGGATTTCCGCAGAAAACCATCGGTGTGGAGATAGATTCTCCCCTATTCAAATTCCTCACCAGACTGCAGGACGAAGTGCATCGATATGCTATCACCTTCCACCGAGATAAACGCAGCAAGGAACAGACAAAGAGCGAACTGGACACTATTAAGGGAATAGGGCCGGAAAGCAAGAAGTTGCTGCTGCGCGAATTCAAGAGTCTGAAACGCATAAAAGAAGCAAACGAAGAACAACTGGCAAACGTGATAGGAAAGGCAAAAGCTAAAATTCTTATCACTGCCTTTAGTGCGGAATAATAAAAAAACGTACCTTTGTGGCATGAGAGCAGTAATACAAAGAGTGTTGCAGGCATCTGTAACTATAGACGAAAAGACAAAATCAGCTATCGAACAGGGGTATGTCGTACTGTTGGGATGCGAAAACGCAGACACCGAGGAGGACATACAATGGTTGGCAAAAAAGATAGCTCTGTTAAGAGTATTTGACGATGAAAACGGAGTGATGAACAAGTCAATACTCGACATAGGAGGCGACATAATAGTCGTTTCACAATTCACCCTGTGGGCTTCGTATAAAAAAGGTAACAGACCAAGTTATCTGAGAGCTGGCAGTCATGACATCACAATACCGCTTTACGAGCGTTTTGTGAAGGTTCTGTCGGAACAAATAGGCAAGCCTGTTCAGACCGGAGAATTTGGTGCTTATATGAAGGTAGCACTGGTAAACGACGGTCCTGTGACTATATGTATGGATACGAAGAACAGGGAGTAGGGATTTAGTTGAAAGTTGAAAGTTGAAAGTTGAAAGTTTATAGATAATAGATAATAGTTTAGAGATATATGGAAAATAACAAATATGAACAGGCGTTGAGTCGATATAACTGCGACTTGGACGATAAGGCTATTGCCAAAGAGGTAGAGAATTTGCTTGCTAAGCATTTGGAGGAAAATAACACTAAGGAAGTGAAGAAGTTTCTCTTTAATTCGGTGGAACTCACAACGTTAAAGACTACTGACAGTGAAGACAGCGTACTCCGTTTCGTTGAGAATGTGAATCGTTTTGACCGAGAGCATTCTGATTTGGGACATGTAGCTACAGTTTGCGTATATCCAAACTTCGCAAAGATCTGTTATGAGTGTTTGGAGAATGATAATATCGAAATAGCTTGTGTCAGTGGTAGTTTTCCATCAAGTCAGACCTTCCTGGAGGTGAAGATCGCAGAGACAGCTCTCGCCATTAAAGACGGAGCTACAGAAATAGATATTGTGATGCCTGTGGGTAAGTTCCTCGCTGAAGACTACGAAGGAATGTGTGACGACATCGCAGAACTGAAAGCAATCTGTGGGGATAAGAATATGAAGGTGATTCTTGAAACTGGTTGTCTTGGATCGGCGAGCAACATTAAGAAAGCAAGTATCCTTGCTATGTATGCCGGAGCAGACTACATAAAGACTTCTACAGGCAAACTGGAACCAGCTGCTACACCAGAGGCTGCATACGTTATGTGTCAAGCCATTAAGGAATACTACGACCAGACTGGCATACAGATTGGATTTAAGCCCGCTGGAGGCATGAAAACGGTGAAGGATGCCCTCACATACTATACGATAGTAAAAGAGGTTCTAGGCGAAAAATGGCTTACAAATAAATGGCTTCGTTTAGGAACCAGTTCGCTGGCAAACAAATTGCTTGGTGAGATTCTGGATAAGGAAGTGAAGTTCTTCTAATCAGAGGGTGCGTCGAGCTACATAATCGACGTAAGAAAGAAGAGCCGATTTCACGGTGGAATCAGGAAAAACAGACAATAAGTCCTTAGCCTCATCGGCCAATTGGAACATGCGTTTTTCGGCATATTCAATTCCGCCGTTTTGCAAGGTATAATCGATGAGTTGGTTTATTTCCGACTCAGTAGCTGAGAGATTCTTCACAGCCTTTGCGATACGAAGCATTTCAGCATTATTATAGGACTTCAAAACAAAGATGGCAGGCAGAGTAAGCTTGCCTTCTTTCATATCATTACCTGTAGGTTTTCCGATTTCGGTAGATTGCGAATAATCGAAGATATCATCGCGAATCTGAAAACAAAGTCCGAGGGTTTCTCCGAACTTACTAAGGCGCTGAATCAAATTCTCATCGTTTGTCGCAGACACTGCTCCAGCCTGAGCACAAGCAGCAAAAAGCGATGCTGTCTTCTGGTGTATAATACGGAAATAAACCTCCTCGCTGATTTCTTGATTATGCACAGATTTCAATTGCAGGAGTTCGCCGCTAGCAAGTTCCTGAGTAGTAGCAGCTACGATAGACGAAAACCTGTTATTTGTTACCTTAGACACATTTTCGATGGAAAGTGCAAGAATGAAATCACCTACCAAGACAGCAATCTTATTATCATAGGTTTTGTTTACTGATGTCAATCCGCGGCGTTCCTCACTCTCATCTACCACATCATCGTGAATAAGAGTAGCCGTATGCATCAGTTCCAATGCTACAGCACTATATAAAGTGTCTTGGCATACACCACCACACAGTTTTGCAGAAAGCAGGGTCAGCATAGGACGCATCATCTTACCACTACGACTGGATACGTGGTTAAGTACTTCCTGAAGAAGCGCATTATCAGAATGCATACACTGATTCCATGTCTGGATGAAATCCGACATTTCAGTTTCAATAGCGCTTCTTATCTGTTGCAATGCATCCATAAACAATCGAAATCAGTGCAAAGGTAAGCATTATAGTGAGATTTTTCTACTTTTATAAGGAAAAATCTATCAGCGGGTTAATGATAGGTGTAATTCATCTTCATGGAAACGAAACCTTTAGGCCATTTCTTTTTGTCAAGATAGAACTTCGCACGTCCTGATGTCAGAAGATAAAGATTTGGTTTTATCTCGCTAAACTTATATTGCATATTGTTTTGACCCTCATTATAACTGATGCTTGAAATCTGCCAACAGCCTTCAGCAATATGCACCTCCATACTATCAAGTTTGACAATGTACATGGTGCGATTATCAGCCACGTAACTACCCACACACTTCATACCAGTCTGTTGCTTCTTCTTGTATTTCTTCTGCAAATCCTTAGCCTTATCGCGAACCTTGTCGTAAAACTTATCATACACGTTGACACTCATCATTCCATCGTGCTTTAAGAAGGATTTTATCTGTTTCTGTGTTAGTGGTTGCAACATCTCCACCATACGTGCATTTGAAGTTGCTATCTTCCCCTTCCGAAAACTAATGTCCTCAGTCATAGTAATACCGAAATGCTTATGCTGCATGAGTGCAGATACTATCTTTCCATATCCGGCAAGACGGGCAAAAAAGGTAAGGGTGCGACGATGAGGAATCTTCTTCAAGTCTATATCTTTCTCGAGTTGACACCTGACAGTATAGTCCAATGCATCAACACGTTTCTTCAGAGGTTTTGCATTATCCAGCACATTCTTTATCAAGTACTCTTCGAAGGTCATTCCCTCTGCCAGTACAACTGTCTCAGGCAATTGTACTGTCTTAGTAATTCCATCGGAATCTTGAGCAGATGCCGTAAGGCAACAGAGCAATAACGTAAGGAATAATATGTTGCGAATTATAACATCCATCATTTTGTCTTATCACAAATTGTGGGCGCAAAGATACACTTATCTTTTATAAAAAGATGAAGGTAAATGCTCTTTGTTTAGAAAAAAGTGTGTATTTTTGCCACACTAACGCATAAGAAATGAAAAAACTATTCCTACTTGATGCCTACGCTTTGATTTATCGTGCCTATTATGGTTTCATAAACAGGCCCCTGATAAATAGCAAGGGAAACAACACCTCCGCCATCTTCGGATTTGTAAAAACACTGGAGGAGGTTCTGAAAAAAGAAAATCCTGATTTCATCGGTGTTGCCTTTGACGTGCATGGTCCTACATTCCGTCATGAGGCATTTCCAGAATACAAGGCTCAAAGAGAGGAAACTCCCGACGGAATAAAATTTGCTGTTCCAGTCATCAAGGAGGTACTGGCTGCATACAACATACCTGTATTAGGATGCGAAGGGTATGAAGCCGATGATGTCATCGGTACATTAGCAACTCAGGCAAAAGACATTGATGATCTGGAAACCTACATGATGACTCCGGATAAGGACTATGGACAATTGGTCAAAGGCAATGTGCGCATGTATAAACCACGTCATGATGGAGGTTATGATATCTTAGATGAAGAGGACATAAAACAGAAATACGGCATACAGAGTACGACACAGGTCATTGACCTCTTAGGACTTATGGGAGACTCGTCGGATAACTTCCCTGGTTGTCCTGGTGTGGGTGAGAAGACTGCCGTAAAACTGATTACGGAGTTTGGAAGTATCGATGGACTGCTTGCAAATATAGATAAATTGAAAGGGGCTATTCGAACTAAAGTAGAAAACCATGTTGATGATATCAAGATGAGTCATTTCCTTGCCACCATAAAAACAGATGTGCCAGGACTGACTCTCGACCTCGATGCGCTGAAACGACAGGAACCAAATTACGAAAATTTGCAAGCTCTGTTTGAAGAACACGAACTGCGCTCACTCATCAAAGGAAAAGAAAAGGCTCACTCCCCTATCCTACCCCCAAAAAATAAAAATGGTCAGTTGGATATGTTTGCTGCAACACCTAGTCCAACTAAAGGCAAATCACAACCCCAAATCCTTGACTTATTTGCGGACAACGGTTCGGAAGATTCAAATAATTCGATTCTCAGCGACTATAAAACCATAGGTGCTAAATACCAATTGGTTGATAGCGAGGAAGAAATGAAGAATTTAGCAGCAAAACTTTTGTCGGCAAAAGAATTCGCGTTAGATACAGAGACCGCTTCATGGGATAAAAATGACAAAACTGTTGACCCTATGAAGGCAGAACTGGTAGGGTTGAGTTTTTCTATCACAGAAAACGAAGGATATTATGTTCCGATACCAGCAGAACGTTCTGAAGCTATCAGCATTCTCAAAATATTCGAACAGGCATATGCCAGCGAATTCATTCTGAAGATTGGACATAACATCAAGTACGACATGATAGTGTTGTCTCATTACGACATAACAGTCGGAGGACCACTTTTCGATACGATGATTGCCGATTATGTGCTCTACTCAGAACGACCTCATAAGATGGACAGTCTGGCAGAAGCATATCTTAAATACAAAACTATCCACTACGAAGATGTGGTAGGTAGTGGCAGACAACAGAAAACAATGCGGGAAGTTAGTCCGTCAGAAGTTGTTAACTACGCAGCAGAAGATGCAGACGTAACTCTCAAACTGAAACATATCCTTGAAAAGGAATTGGAACAGCGCAGACTTACTGAGTTGTTTGAAGACATAGAAATGCCTCTCGTGCGAGTTCTCATGCGAATGGAAATGTATGGAGCACGAATCGATACAACTGCCCTGAAAGAAACATCAGCACTCTTTACAGAGAAGATGTTGGAGATAGAACGTGAGATACATGACATAGCAGGAACCGAACTGAATATATCATCTCCAAAACAGATTGGAGAACTGTTGTTCGACAAACTGAAACTGGTTGACAAAGCTAAGAAGACTAAAAAAGGCCAATATGTGACCGATGAGGCAACTTTACAAGCTCTGAAGGGCAAGCACAAGGTTGTGGGTATGATTCTCGATTACAGAGGCTATAAGAAGCTTTTAAGCACATATATTGACGCATTACCACTTCTTATCAATCCAAGAACGGGTCATATACACACTTCCTACAACCAGGCTGTCACATCCACAGGTCGATTGTCATCAAGCAACCCAAACCTGCAGAATATACCTATTCGAGACGAAAACGGCAAGGAGGTAAGAAAAGCATTCATTCCTGATGAAGGGGAACTGTTCTTCTCTGCCGACTACAGCCAGATAGAACTGCGACTTATGGCTCATATGAGTGGAGACAAAACGATGATTGATGATTTTAATTCAGGACACGACATTCACCAGGCTACAGCTGCCAAGATATTCAAATGTCCAATCGAGGACGTCACAAGTGATATGCGACGCAAAGCAAAAACCGCCAATTTCGGTATAATATATGGTATCTCAGCCTTCGGACTGGCAGAACGAATGGAAGTGAGTCGAACGGAAGCAAAGAATCTTATCGACGAATATTTCCAGACATATCCGGGAGTAAAAACCTATATGGAGGAATCGGTGGAGAAGGCTCGAAAACTGAAATACACAGAAACTCTCTTCGGTCGCCAATGTCAGGTAAACGGCATAGACGAACACAATGCCGTAGTTCGTGGATACGCAGAACGAAACGCTATAAATGCACCAATTCAAGGAACAGCTGCCGACATCATAAAGATTGCTATGATTCGTATCGACAAACGACTGCAGGAAGAAGGACTACGCAGTAAGATGATTCTTCAAGTACACGACGAATTGAATTTCAGCGTAGTACCAGAAGAGAAAGATATCATAGAACAAATTGTTCGCACAGAAATGGAAAATGCTACACAACTCTCCGTACCACTAATCGTAGATTGTGGATGGGGGAAAAATTGGTTGGAAGCACACTAGTGATAGTTTAGAGTTTAGAGTTTAAAGTTTAGAGTGAAAAGTGAATAATAAGATATGGAAACAATAGTTTTTGCAAGTAATAACGCACATAAACTTCAAGAGATTCGAAATATCTTGGGGAATCACTTTGAAGTAAAGTCGCTACACGATATAGGGTGCGAAGTAGATATCCCTGAAACAGGACTTACATTCGAAGAGAATGCACTGCAGAAAGCACAATACGTGAAAACTCATTATGGTCTTGACTGTTTTGCCGACGATTCCGGTATGGAGGTTGAGGCTTTAGGAGGAGAACCTGGAATCTACTCTGCTCGATATGCTAAGATGCACGGAAGGGAGGTTACTCCGGAAACTCGCGACGACATAAATATGGATGTACTCATCGAACGTCTGGAGGCTCTCAAACCACAATATGGTACCTTGGCTGGTGCACGCATACTCTCCCCAGCTCAGTTCCGTACATGTATCGCTCTACTCTACAAGGGAGAAACGCATTACTTTGATGGAATCGTGAGTGGAAACATTATAGACCAGAAACGGGGAACAGAAGGATTCGGTTATGATCCAATCTTCGTGCCGGACGGTTTTGAAGATACCTTCGCACAATTAGGTAATGAAACAAAGAACGGAATCAGTCACAGGGCAAGAGCCGTTCATAAATTGGAAGCCTTTTTCAATTCACATAAATAACTATCAAAATAACCAACAACCCAATGAATCGTTTTACCCATTTCATCGCTATTTTTGTACTGTTGTGCTGTTGCCATAGTATGACTATGAAAGCACAACGTATAGGCGGTGGATTCGATATGTATAATTTCTTTGACAACTCAGAAGGAGACGATACTTATCGAAGCACAGTAACCTATGCCGGAACCCGTTTTACGCCTACATTGTCGCTTGCTACAAACGATAGTCTGCATCGGGTAGTGGGAGGATATAGTTTCCTGTATGAATACGGAGAAAGCGAACTCAGCAAGGGAGCAGTTGAAGTATATTACCAATTCAAGAATAAAAATCTGAGAATACTCTTCGGTAGTTTCCCGCGAAAACTGATGCATGAACAAATGCCTGACTATCTTATCTGCGATTCCATCAGGTATTTTCGTCCCGAAATGACAGGTTTTGATTTTCTCTACACCACAAAAAACGGACATTTAGAGGTTTTCCTTGATTGGATACAGAAACGTTCACCAACAAACAGGGAACAATTTATGGCAGGACTCACAACCCGATTCCGTTTCAATAAATTCCAATTGGGTATGGAGGGACATCTGTACCACTATGCTTTAGAAGATGATGGACACAACTTTGGTCACAGCATACATGAAGTAATTACTGCTCATCCTTATGTGGGTTTATTGTTGGGTAACACCAGCAAAACTGTTACGGCAGACTTGCGAGGCGGTGTCCTCCTACAGGCAGACAGAGATCGTAAGGACATGAAATGGCACGTGCCTGTAGGTTTCATAGCTGATGCTGATGTAAGATTATGGCGTTTCCTCGTGCACGAAACATTCTATGCTGGTAAGTCGCAACAATACTTCGGTAGAGAGGGATTCGGCCGATACTATTGGGGAGACAGTTTCACACGTTCCAAATGCTATAGTCGCACAGACTTGGGTTATAGTATCGTGCAACATAAAAATGTTAATTTAGATGCAAAACTAACCTTCAACTTCACAGATAAGGGCATGCAATGGCACCAGATGCTTACCCTGCTTTTCAATCTGAATGGTGAATATCATGTTACTTCACGGAAATTCAATTTCCAACCCTAACTTTTTCCAACCGTAAACAGTAAACAGTAAACTGTAAACCAATCAACCATGACCCTTGAAAGAATAAGCAGCTCAAGCGACCCTCTGCTGGCAGGAGTACCTAAACTATACGAGGAGGCTTTTCCATCCATAGCACGCATAGAGAGTGAGAAATTGCTGCAACTGATAGATAGACACAAAAACCTCGATTTCAACGTTATTTGCAAAGATGGTAAATTCTGTGGTTTCGCTATGATATGGAACTTGGATACCTTCCGTTACTTTAACTATCTGGCAACCTGTCCTGAATACAGAAATATGGGATTAGGAGCACAAGTGATAAAAACAATCAGAAAACAGTCACCTCTGCCATTTATCGGTGAAGTGGAACCACCAGTCACAGAAATACAGAAACGTCGCTTATCATTTTACAAACGTCAGGGACTAGTTGTAATATCCGAGAATCCTACTATTCTAAACAATTTCCACCCAGGCAATAATCTATGGCTCGTCGCTACTGAAACTGTCAACAACATAGACTTCATACAACAAGAGATTATCGATAAAGTATATAAAATTTCACACGAAGATTAAAATTATTTTTCATTGCCACTTTTCATAAGTTTTTTTGTGTTTTCCGATTTTTCTCCATATTTTTGCACAAAATAAGTTTATTGTGACCTAATGGATAAGATAGGAAGATATGAGTTTCTGGCAGAACCGTTCCATTGCGATTATGCCGGGAAACTTTTCATGGGACATTTGGGAAACCACATGTTGAATGCAGCTGATTTCCATTCCACAGACCGTGGATTCGGCATGAAATATCTGATGACAATTGAAAGGGCATGGGTTCTTTCACGTCTGGCAATAGAGATTGAGGATATGCCGAGAATGTACGACAAGTTCACGGTGGAGACATGGGTAGAGAGTGCGATGAGATATTTTACCAATCGTAACTTCAAGGTAGTAGGCAGCAATGGTAAAGTACAGGCTTGGGGACGTTCCGTTTGGGCTATGATAAACACAGAAAGCCGTCATCCGGAAGATATATATGCTATTGACAATGGTGCAATAGATAATTGGGTTGTAAAAGATTACGACTGCCCTATTGACAAGTGCGGCAGAGTAGCTATTTCTGATGGAGCACAGCTGATTAAGACAATAGATACATCATATAGCGATGTGGATATAAACGGACACATAAATAGTGTGAAATACATAGAACATGTGTTGGATTTGTGGTCTATCGACTGGTACAGAGAACATAAACTGAAACGTTTTGAGATTGCTTATGTTGCTGAGGCTCATCAGGGCGATCGACTGTCGTTCTACAGAGAACAAACAAACGAAATGGAGTATTATGTTCGCATTGTCAGAAACGACGGAACGGAAACATGCCGCAGCAAGGTGGTTTTCAGATAAAACTCTAATGCATAATGCATAATTGGCTGGCGCAACTTTTAACTTTTCACTTTTAAATTATAATGGCTGAATTAGACTTACAGATTGAAACGACAAAATCGGTAGAGTACACAGACGAAAACATTCGTCACCTGAGCGATATGGAACATATCCGTACCCGTCCAGGTATGTATATTGGCCGACTTGGTGACGGATCGCATGCAGAAGACGGTATCTATGTGCTTCTGAAGGAAATCGTGGATAATTCTATCGATGAATTCAAGATGCAGGCAGGAAAGCGCATTGAGGTGGATATAGAAGATGGACTGGCAGTAGCTGTGCGCGACTATGGCCGAGGCATTCCTCAGGGCAAGATGATTGAAGCTGTGTCTATGTTGAATACCGGTGGTAAGTACGACTCTAAAGCGTTCCAGAAGTCGGTAGGTCTGAACGGAGTGGGTACAAAGGCGGTAAACGCATTGTCTAACTACTTCGAAGTGCGTTCGTATCGCGATGGTAAAGTCAGAATTGCCACTTTCGAAAAGGGTATAATAAAAACCGATGAAACCTTAGATACACAGGAGGAAAACGGTACTTACATAAAATTTCAGCCAGACAATTCGCTTTTCCTCAATTATAAGTTTCAGCCAGAGTTCGTGGAGACAATGCTCCGCAACTACACATACCTGAACACAGGACTTGAGATTTACTATAACGGTAGGAGAATCGTGTCGAGAAACGGTCTGAAGGACCTCCTGATTGACACGATGAATACTACTCCGCTTTATGAAATAGTTCACCTGAAGGGCGATGACATCGAGATTGCCTTCACACATACCAACCAACAGTATGGTGAGGAATACCATTCGTTTGTAAATGGTCAGCACACTATTCAAGGCGGTACACATCAGAGTGCTTTCAAGGAACATATTGCAAAGACCATCAAGGAGTTTTTCAATAAGAACTACGAGTATGGAGATATTCGTTCAGGTATCGTTGCCGCTATTGCCATCAACATCCAGGAACCACAGTTTGAATCACAGACAAAAATCAAACTCGGTTCGCTCACAATGGAACCGAACGGCGGAATCAGTGTGAATAAGTTTGTAGGTGATTTTATAAAACTGGAAGTGGATAATTTCCTGCATAAACATCCGGAAATTGCCGAAGTCATCGGACAAAAGATACAGGAAAACGAACGTGACCGCAAGGCAATAGCAGGTGTGACGAAGTTGGCAAGAGAACGTGCCAAGAAGGCAAACCTGCACAACCGAAAATTGCGTGACTGCCGAATCCACCTGAACGATGCAAAGGGAGATAAGAAAGAAGAATCGAGCATATTCATCACTGAGGGCGACTCTGCAAGCGGAAGCATAACTAAGAGTCGCGATGTGAACACTCAGGCTGTGTTCTCACTGCGAGGAAAACCACTCAACTCGTTCGGTCTTACAAAGAAAGTAGTATATGAAAATGAAGAGTTCAACCTGTTGCAGGCTGCACTCAATATAGAAGACGGCATAGAAGGACTCAGATACAACAAAGTGATTGTAGCTACCGATGCCGATGTAGATGGAATGCACATCCGACTGCTGATGATTACATTCTTCCTGCAGTTCTTCCCCGAACTAATCCGTGAAGGTCATGTATATATCCTGCAGACACCGCTCTTCCGTATCAGACAACGAAAGAAGAAGGTGAAAAAGGATGCAATGGCAATAATCGAGGAAAAATATCCTACACAAGCAAATGCAAAGGGCGATTTCATCACGCTTTACTGCTATACTGAGGAGGAAAGAGTCGAAGCCATCAAACTTTTGCAGCCGGAACCTGAGATTACACGATTCAAAGGACTGGGAGAGATATCACCGGAGGAATTCAAGAATTTCATCGGAGAAGATATCCGACTGGAACGCGTAACTCTTAAGAAGACCGATAAGGTGAAGGAACTGCTGGAGTACTACATGGGAAAGAATACGATGGAACGACAGAATTTCATCATCAACAACCTTGTAATCGAGGAGGATAAAGCAGAGGAGGAGGAGACAGCAGAACTGGCAGAGGAAGAACCTGTAGAAGAGAATGTTTCGGAGTAATCAGATTATTCAGATAAAACAGAAGACTCAGAAATCAACATGAAACGCATAGCATTATTTCCCGGCAGTTTCAACCCTTTTACCAAGGGTCACAAAAACATTGTAGAGAGAACACTGCAAAGTGTTGCCGATACTGTAATCATAGCTATCGGCAATAATTGTGAGAAGAAATGTATGCAGACAGTGGAAGAACGTGTGGAGAGCATACAGAGGGTTTTCAAGGGGAACGAAAAGGTGAGAGTTATGGCATACGAAGGTCTCACTATAGACTTTGCCAAGAGTGTAAATGCTGATTTCATCGTGCGTGGAGTGCGTAGCATAAAGGATTTTGAGTACGAACGCGAAATAGCTGATGTGAATCGTAAGCTTTCTGGAATTGAAACCATATTACTTTATACCGAACCGGAATATGCAAGTATCAGTTCAAGCCTCGTTCGCGAACTGAAGTCTTACGGCAAGGATGTAAGCCAATTTTTACCATAACCGAAACAATGAAAAAGAATATACTTTACAGCGTAGGAATAACTCTTCTGCTGCTATGCGCACAGACAGTGACGGCACAGCGCAATATGGGAGGAATGAGTGAGATGCAGATTCGTAAGATGATACTCTCACAAAGTGCCATCAAACAACTGTATGTAGATACGGTGAACGACCAGAAACTGGTGGAGGATGCCATTCGTGGAATGCTGAAAGAACTCGACCCGCATTCGCAATACACTCCAGCAAAGGACGTACAAGCCCTAAATGAGCCCCTACAAGGCTCGTTCGAGGGTATTGGGGTGCAATATAACGTCAACGAAGATACTCTCGTTGTAATCCAACCTACGAGCGGCGGACCATCAGAGAAAGTCGGTATCATTGCCGGAGATAAAATAGTGACTGTTGACGATTCGGTAATTGCTGGAGTGAAGATGTCGAGGGCAGAGACAATGAAACGTCTTCGCGGACCGAAGGGAACGAAGGTGAAATTAGGAATTATCCGTCAGGGCATTCCAGGTATTCAGACTTTTATCGTAACCCGAGATAAGATTCCTGTTTATACTCTCGATGCAGCATATATGATCGATGAAATCACCGGTTATATTCGCATCAGTTCATTCGGACAAACTACCCATGCAGAATTTGTAAAGGCTACAGCAGACCTTGCCGGACAGGGTATGAGGAATCTTGTGCTTGACTTGCAAGGTAACGGAGGAGGGTATCTGCAGGCTGCCGTAGAACTTGCCGACGAATTCCTCGCAGACGATGAAATGATAGTTTATACTGATGGACGAACTACTGGTCGCCACGAATATCATGCGAAGCCGGGAAAGATGAATATAGACAAGATTGTAATTCTGGTGGACGGATATACAGCCAGTGCTGCCGAAATCGTTTCTGGAGCCATACAAGACAACGACAGGGGCATCATCGTTGGACGTCGTACATTTGGAAAGGGACTTGTTCAAAGACCTATAGACCTGCCTGACGGTTCGATGATCAGACTTACTGTGGCACATTACTACTCGCCAGTAGGTCGTTGTTTTCAGAAGCCATACGTAAAGGGAGATAAGAAGTCGTACGACAATGATATGATGGACCGCCTGAACAGCGGAGAACTCATGTCGGCAGACAGCATTCATTTCCCTGATTCGCTTAAATATACCACTAAGGGAGGACGAATCGTGTATGGAGGCGGCGGTATCATGCCAGACGTGTATGTACCACTTGACACAACCATCTACACACGACTTTATCGTGAGTTAGCTGCCAAGAGCTGTATTATTCAGAGCACACTGAAATACTTGGAAAAGTACCGCAAACCGCTTATTAAACAGTATAACATCGAAGCATATCGCAAGGCAAAGGCAAAACGATTTGAGAATAAACAATACGACCCTAAGGATTTGACTGAGGGATTCAAACGCTACGAAACTGATTTCTCCGTTCCGCAGGAAATGATTGACATTCTCTTAGAAAAGGCAAAGGAATCAAAGATACAATATACAGATTCGATGTTGCAAGCTACGATGCCAGTACTCCGCATACAACTGAAGGCTCTCCTTGCCCGCGACCTTTGGGATATGAACGAATACTTCCAAATCCTAAACCCTTCACTCGAGATATACCAACACGGATTGAAGGCAATAAAAGAGGAGTAAAAGTACATCGTTTTACAATAAATAATGAGGATGCAACAACTGATTGCATCCTCATTATTTATAATATATGATTGGATTTAGTCTTTTCTGCTGCCAAACAAGCGGAGGAGCTGGAGGAAGAGGTTGATGAAGTCGAGATAGAGCGTGAGAGCGCCAAGAACGGCGAATTTCTGCGTTATATCGTTGACTTCAGCATTCCAGAACATCTGCTTAATCTTCTGGGAATCGTAGGCTGTGAGTCCTACGAAGACGATGACTGCAATGATAGATGTAATCATCTCAACCATACTGTTCTTCAGGAAAATGTTCACGAGCGAAGCGATGATGATACCGATAAGACCCATGATACAGATGTTTCCAACCTTGGTGAGGTCAGTCTTTGTGATGCTTCCATAGATTGCCATAGCTCCGAAAGTACCGGCAGTCACGAAGAAAGCCGTAGCTATAGTGCCTATTTGGTAAATCAGGAATATAGACGAGAGGGTGGCTCCGTTGATGACTGAATAGACAAGGAACATCAAAGTAGCCGTAAGAGCTGAAATCTTATTGATAGCAGCTGTGAGAGCAATGACGAGAACAAACTCACCGATAAGAAGTCCGTAAAACAGGACCGGATTGGAGAAGATAGCATACTGAAGAGGACCATTAGTGCTTACATAGTAGGCTACAAGTCCTGTGATAGCAAGAGCGCCACACATCCAGAGATACACGTTCTTAATAAGCGTTTGTTCTGCAGCAACTGATACTTCGCCACTGTGATAAGCAGAGGCATTGTAATCGCGATTGTAATTGAATTCTGACATAGTTTTATTTAATTAAATTACTTAATACTCCATTCGAACACACCGCAACTGAAATCTTTTGGTTGTACGAGTTCGAGTTTCATAGCTGAAGTCTTCACCGGAGCGAAATTTACGGTGTTAGGAGCGCCTTTGACAACTCCATAGTTGCTTGGTGACTGCACTTCCTTCCAAGCACCATTTGCGTCCTTATAGTAGAGTTTCCAGCTATCTGGAACGCGGCAGCCGCCCCAAGGACCATCATCGAACCAGTAAACAGTTGATGTGCTTACAGTAGCTGGTTCCTTGAAATCGTACTGCAGCCACTCTGTAGAGTTCTTAGCAGGCCACCAGTGAGTGTAAGGAACAGAACGATCGTCTCCATCGCTTGGAACCAGTCTGTCGTTGATAGCAGAAAGGGCTGGCAGACGTTTCTTTGAAGCAGTTACCTTGCTTTCGCTTGCTATGCTGGCTGGTTGTGCAGGGGTAGTAGCACTGAGGTCGATAGGAATCCAAACTGTCATCTTACCAGGACCGCGGTGGTTCCATGCATAGTAAGGGATAAGAGTGAGTCGTTCGTCCTTTGTAGTAAGACGTCCGGTAGTGTCGAAATTAAGTGTCTGAGCATCCGTAATCATCGTTGGAATCGTAGTATTTGCAATGTTTACAGTGCTGAAAGTGAACTTAGGTTCCTGGTTGAGGAGGATAGAGAGAACATCGCAAGAGTTGTCTGGGAATTCAGCACAATATACGATAGGACCCTTTTCAAGGCTCACACGACCCTTATCAGCTGCTACCTTGCCGTTTGCACGAACTACACGAGGTTCCATATCAAAGTGGATGCTAACCTTATCCTTTGCCTTCCATTTACGATTGATAACGAAATAGCCCTGCTGGAGTTCGCCGTCAACCTTCTCACCATTAACCTTAACGGAATAGCTGAGATTCTTGCCGTCAACGAAAGTGTAGAGATCGCTTGGAACTACTTCGCCGCGAACCCATCCTGGGATACGAATCTTGAGGGCAAACTTACCGCTACCTTTCTTTATGTTAAGAGTGACAGCACCATCCCAAGGATAGTTAGTTTCCTGTTCGAGAGTGACAGCCTTACCTGCAACCTTTGTAGTTACTGTATTTCCGTTGAAAAGGTTGATGTAGAGCGCATCATCCTTCACAGCATAGATGTACTGAGGCAGAGAAGGAATGAAACGGGCTGCATTACTTGGACAACAAGCACATCCGAACCAAGGCTGGCGCTGGTGCTGACCCATAGACTGCAGTGGATTAGGATAGAAGAAAGTACCACCGTCGATGCTGATACCACTGATTACACCATTGTAGAGAGTGCGCTCGAGCGCATCGTAATACTTGGAATCTCCATGCAGGAGGAAGAGTCGGTAGTTGAGGTAAACCTGAGCAATAGCAGCACAAGTCTCACAATATGCCGACATATTTGGCAGTTCATAATTCTTACCGAAAGCCTCACCAGAAGCTGTAGCACCTACACCACCAGTGATATAATACTTCTTAGAGATGATATTATCCCAAATGCGGTCGATAGCAGCAATGTAGTCCTTATCACCTGTGAGAGCTGCAATATCAGCCATTCCGGCATACATATAACCGGCACGAACAGCATGACCTACAGCCTCATCCTGTTCGATTACAGGCTTATGACTCTGAGAATACTGTTGCTTTATCTTTGTCTTTCCGCGTTCGTCAAGGAAATACTTAGCCTGTTCGAGATAACGCTTGTCACCAGTAGCAAGATAGAGTTTTGCAAGACCCATCTCAGCAATTTGGTGTCCTGGAACTACATGAGCCTGACCAGGATTCTTTCCTACCTCCTTATATACACAGTCAGCATACTTGATGGCGATGTTGAGGAAATTCTTCTTTCCAGTAGCATAATAATGAGCTACAGCAGCTTCGCAGAGGTGTCCGAGATTATAGAATTCATGACTCAAATCCTCTACCTTACTCCAACGGGTAGGACCTTCCCAATTGTGTGGATGCTGCGGATTCATCGTACGAAAAGTGTTCAGATAACCGTCTGGTTCCTGTCCGCTTGCTATGACTGCAATGACAGAATCGCAATACTTATCAAGACTCTTTCCCTTGAAAGTAGCATTTGGGTAAGTCTGCATCAGATAGCTGGCACCTTCAAGAGTTTTGTATGGGTCGGTATCATCGAAGGAGTAAGCATGCTGATCAATTTCAAATACCTTGCTAGGATCCTTTATATGTTCTGCAGCGCGAGAGAAATTTTCATATCTGTGTGTTTCTTCACACTTACTGAAAGCCAATGGAATAGTTACATTACGACTTGCCTCGAGACGCTGTCCCCAGAAAGTGTTCTGACTAACTTTTACACTTGTGAACGGCACCTGAGTAATTGGGTAACCATCCTTGTTGTTTTGGGCATTTGCAGCGATAGTGATGCATGATAATGCCAACAGTGATAATAAACTCTTTTTCATGGTAAAACTTATTTTTCTTCTTTGTTAGCTAGCTTTTCCTTAATTTTTTCGGTGATTTCATCGGATAATTCAGGATTATCTTCAAGAACTTTCTTAGCAGCATCACGACCCTGAGCGAGTTTGTTGTCTCCATAACTGAACCAAGAACCAGACTTCTTTATGATGTTCTCATTTACAGCCATATCGAGGATTTCACCGCTTCTTGAGATACCTTCGCCAAACATAATATCAAATTCTGCCTTACGGAAAGGAGGAGCTACCTTATTCTTAACAACCTTAACCCTTACCTGACTACCAATAGCCTCATCGCCAGACTTTATAGTAGAAACCTTACGAATGTCGAGACGAACAGAACTGTAGAACTTCAAGGCATTACCACCAGTTGTAGTTTCTGGGTTACCAAACATAACACCGATCTTCTCACGAAGTTGGTTGATAAAGATACAAACAGTATTTGTCTTTGCAATGGTAGAAGTGAGTTTGCGAAGAGCCTGAGACATTAGTCTTGCATGCAGACCTACCTTGTTATCACCCATATCGCCCTCTATTTCAGCTTTTGGAGTAAGAGCTGCAACAGAGTCAACTACGATGAGATCGATAGCAGAAGAACGAATCAGCTGATCTGCAATTTCGAGTGCCTGTTCTCCGTTATCAGGTTGAGAAACGTACAATTCATCGAGTTTTACACCTAATTTTTCGGCATAAAAACTGTCGAAAGCATGTTCTGCATCGATGAAAGCACAAATACCACCTTGTTTCTGACATTCAGCTATTGCATGAATGGTGAGAGTTGTTTTACCTGATGACTCAGGACCATAAATTTCAATGATACGACCTTTTGGATAACCGCCTACACCAAGAGCTAAATCGAGTCCAATTGAACCTGTAGGGATTACATCCACATTTACTTTTCTCTCGTCTCCAAGTTTCATAATTGAGCCATGACCAAAATTCTTTTCAATTTTGTCCATAGCTGCTTGGAGCGCTTTTAATTTATCTGCATCTGCCATAATTATATTTTTTATTTATTTATCTTATAAAATGAAAATCAGAGTTCTAAGTCGCCATCATGAATTTCATGCCAAGGAAGACCCTGTTTGTTGAGTTCATCCATGAATGGATCTGGGTCAAACTCCTCAACATTCCACACACCTGGTTGCTTCCAGAGTCCTTTCATAAACATAAGGGCACCAATCATTGCAGGAACACCAGTCGTATAGGAAACTCCCTGCATACCTGTTTCTTCATATGCAGCACGATGGCTACAGTTGTTATATACATAATATGTATGTTCCTTTCCATCCCTGAGTCCACGGATTCTGCAACCAATACTTGTCTGTCCTTCATAGTTCTCGCCAAGTTCTTGTGGATTTGGAAGAACAGCCTTAAGGAATTGAAGAGGTACAATCTTAACCTTTACAGGTCCACTTCCATCAGCTGCTTCTGCTTGATATTCTATTTCATCGATGCGAGACATACCTATATTCTGAATTACCTCAAGGTGTTTCAGATATTGTTCACCAAAAGTCATCCAGAAACGAGCTCTCTTTATAGTAGGATAATTCTTTACAAGTGATTCTATTTCCTCATGATGGAGTAGATAAGATTCCTTCGGACCAATCTCAGGATAATTGAGAGGCTGATGGATTTCAAGTGGTTCTGTCTCAACCCATTTTCCATCTTGCCAGTAAAGACCTTTCTGAGTGATTTCACGAATATTTATCTCTGGATTGAAATTAGTAGCAAAAGCCTTGTGATGATCACCGGCATTACAGTCAACTATGTCGAGATATTGAATTTCATCGAAATGATGTTTTGCTGCATAAGCAGTATAAATACTTGTTACACCTGGGTCGAAACCACAACCAAGGATAGCACAAAGTCCAGCTTTTTCAAATCTGTCCTTAAATGCCCATTGCCATGAATATTCGAAATGAGCTTCATCCTTTGGTTCGTAGTTGGCTGTGTCGAGATAATTCACTCCAGCCTGAAGACAAGCCTCCATAATGGTCAGATCCTGATATGGAAGAGCAAGGTTCATGCAGATATCTGGTCGAAAACTGTTGAACAAAGCAACAAGCTCTTCTACATTATCAGCATCTACTCTAGCAGTTCTGATACTTCCTTTTGGAACCAAACCCTTACTTTCGATTGCATCAGCTAGAGTACGACATTTAGACTCTGTTCTTGAAGCAATCATTATTTCGGTGAAAACATCGCTGTTTTGAGCCACCTTATGTGCAGCCACTGAAGCTACACCTCCAGCACCGATAATTATAACTTTACCCATACATTATTTATTTTGAAGCCAAAGTTACGAGTAAGCGAGCGAAATACAAAATAAATTAATTTATTTTATAATTCTCAATATTCTTTTCATACTTCCAACTTATCATCAGGTATTTCGATTTGTTTATAAATATATTATTCTTTATTCTTTCTTTTATAAATTCTATAAAGATAATAATGGGTTGTTGATAGTGTTGATAAGAAAATGTTAAAAATCTTGCTTTTTAAGTTATCATCATTCAAATGGGTATTTATTATCATACTTATCAACAGTAAAAATTGCTTTAAAATACTGAAAATCTATACAAATGTAAAATTTATCAACATTGTGTTAATAAATAGTTATATGATAACTTTTTTATATAAAACCATGTTGAAAAGTAGCAAAAATAATGTTGAAAAAATCTTTATAAAAAATAATAACTTTTAATTAACTTCTGAAATTAAATTTTACTATCATATTATATATAGTTGACTCTTATTTTAAGTTATGAACAGTTATCAACATTATCCACAGTTTATCAACATAGTTGTTATAATAACTTTTTCAACTATGTAATTTTTGCGCTATAGTTATAAAAAAATTGTTTTATAGTTAAGAAAAAATATTTTCTTAGTTATGAAAAAAATTATGCCTTATTAATGATCTCAACCAATGAGTCACTTTTACCACTTACCACTTTTCTGCAGAACATTCTGCCGCTTTCCTTCAGTCGTGGGTAATCTGACTCGTCCAGATGTTTTATGAATCCATGATAGTCAATAAAGTGCAGTGGGGTGAGAGTTGGCAAACCTGGATACTTGTCTGTATGCAGAATAGCATTTTCTCTGAAAGGAGAATTGAAAATGATTGTCTGCAAACACATTTCTGATGGTACAAAACTATATTTGAAATAATTGCGTAGAGGTTGCTGGGAGAGTTTTTCTAAAACTAACTTTGCACAATCTGGAGTGATAGCCCAATAGTCCGAACCTTTATATATATCACACTGTTTTCCATCAATAGGTGCATATGGAGGTTTGTGGCAAAGAGGTTTCATAAACCATCTGGAAGCCACAATTAGTTTGTCCTTCCACCACTGAGAATTACATTTCAAGTCACGGAAGAAATGATATTTAGTATAATAAGGATACTGAAGATGTCCTGAAGTCATGTCGAAACCGGCAATGAATTCTTTAGTTGGATTCTCATTGAAGAAACTGACTATCCTTTCTGGATTCCACATAGGGTAGTCGAGTCCGCTCAGACAAACAATATGACTATAGTCTTTTCCGCTATTAAAAACAGCTTTCAGAAGTTCTTCCTGATACAACACCTGACTCCACCCACCCCAGCTAATCCAATAACGGGGAACAAACTGAACTTTATCTGCAAGAGCCTTTTTAAAAGGGGTGATGTCAATTTTTTTGTCAATATGAACATAAAAGTCGGAATTAACGGAAAGTCGTTCAACCAACCTCTTGAGATGGTTAGGATCTGTGTAGGCAGATATGATGTAAGCTATTCTTTTCATCAGAAAATCAATAATGAGTGCAAATATAAATAATATTTTGTACATTTGCGCACATTTTGTTATGTAAATGAAAGAGAGAAATAATGCTTTCGACCTATTGTGTGGCATCTGTATCATCAGAATGATAATGTTGCACATCACAGGTGCCTGTGGATTTGCCAATGAGAGTTGGTGGACTCCGATTATGGATTGGAGTTATTATTTCATGTCGTTCTTCTTTTTCAAGGCAGGTTATTTCAACAAAACCATTTCAGGCAGTTCTAAGGAGTTTATCGGTAAGAAAGCTAAACAGTTGCTTGTGCCTTATTTTGTTTGGGGACTCATCGGAAATGCAATTTTCTATTTCTTCGTTTTCTTCGTTCTCGACCCGAAAAACACAGTTTGCAAGTCGCTCACAATCGAGCACACATGGGAGTCAAGTATGTTCTACGGCAATCCGCCTACTTGGTTCCTCTTCTCATTCTTCATAGCTTATGTGGTAGCCCATCTAATTTCTAAAGTACCACCACTTCTGCGTATTCCAATACCTGAATCGATGCGTTGGCATCATCATAAGACAGTGATAAATATAAAGTTGCACTGGATGATTCTGGCTTTCCCATTCATCAGTTGGTGGCTTTGGAAAGAAGGAAACCCTTTGTGGATGAGTCTTAATAATGTTTTTATCGGAATATATCTGTTTTACTTAGGTCGCCTTTGGCACTTCCTGATGGAAAAGATGGGAACAAGTGTGACAGTTATCCTCTCAGTACTTATGCTGGCAGTTTTCGTAGTACTCAACATTCACTTCGGAGGAAAATATACTATGTCGGAAAATCGCTGGGAAGGTCATGCGTTTGCACTTGTAGTGAATATCACCCTTTCGCTTTGCGGACTTTCAGGTTTACTGCTTTCAATAAGGACTCCAAGAATACCTGTAATAAACTTCATCGGACAGCATTCGATGGTATTCTTCGTAGCACATTATCCGATAATTCAGTTCTACAAACTGGTTCGTTCAGCAAATGTAAAATCGCTCAAAGACAACTGGGACGATTTCACAATACTCACAGTTGTGATTTTTATAATATGTTTCCTTTTGGTTCCATATGTTGAAAAAATTCCTTGGTTGAGTGGCAGGTTTAAGAAAAAAGACTAACTTTGCTGCCAATCATATTTACACATTATATAATAACCATACAATCCCTGACAGACAGAATGAATATAGCTATAATTATTGCAGGCGGAGTAGGCAACCGAATGGGACAGGACATACCAAAGCAGTTTATCAATGTGTATGACAAACCTGTGCTCATCTATACCTTGGAGAGTTTTCAGCGGCATCCGCAAGTGGATAAGATTGAGGTAGTGTGCCTGGATGGTTGGCAGAATGTAGTTCGTTCCTATGCCAACCAATTTAACATAACCAAACTGGAATGGATTGTTGATTCTGGTAGTACAGCTCAGGAAAGTATTCGTAATGGAGTTTACTATCTGGAGAACAAAGTGTCAAAAGATGATAATATAATAATTCACGATGGAATCAGACCTTTGATTGAACCATCTGTGCTGAGTGATGTGATTGAGAAATGTGACAAGTATGGAAATGGTGTCACCAGTATGCCCTATAATGAACAGATTTTCATTGTGAATAAGGAGGATGCCAACACAACCACAGAGTATATTCCACGTGAAACACTCCGTCGTGTGGCTACACCACAGGCTTACAAATTTGGTCTTCTCATCGAGAAGTATCGTGAGGCTTTTGAAAAAGGTATAGGCATAAATGGTTCTTCATACACCAACACCATGATGGTGCAACTGGGAGAACGACTCCATTTTGCTGCTGGTTCAGACAAAAATATAAAACTCACCACTAAGGACGACCTTGAGTTATTCAAGTGTTATCTGAAAATGGATAAGGACAGTTGGTTGAAATAAAATGAATAAATCAAATCCGCTCTACAAGGAAGACATCAGCTATATACTCTCCACAAAGGGTATCGACCAGTTGAAGGGAAAGACTGTTCTCATTACTGGTGCCACAGGTCTTTTGGGTATGTGTATGATTGATGCCCTTATGACTTTGGGTGAGGTGAATGTTATTGCTGTAGGCAGAAATAAAGATAAAGCTAATGATAGACTTGGGGAATACTACAACTCTCCACAGTTTACCTTTCTGCAGCAGGATGTGTGTCAGCCTTTTCCCTCTCACTTGAAGGTTGACTACGTCATTCCACTTGCCAGCAATACTCATCCTAAGGCTTATTCGCAGTTTCCTGTAGAGACAGTTTTGACAAATGTGAAAGGCGCAGAAAATGCACTTGAGTTGGCTGAAAGATGTGGAGCCACTTTGCTCTATCCGTCTAGTGTGGAGGTGTATGGAAATGCTCGTGGAGAGGACATTTTCACAGAAGACTATACAGGTAATCTGAATCTGTTGAACAGTCGTGCCTGCTATCCTGAATCGAAACGTGTTTGCGAGGCTTTATGCCAATCATATATAAGTGAAAAGGGAACTGATGTGAAAATCGTGCGCTTGAGTCGTATATTCGGTCCTTCGATGTTGTTGAGCGACACAAAAGCATCTTCTCAGTTTATCCTCAAAGCTGTAGCTGGCGAGGATATTGTTCTGAAGAGCAAGGGCAACCAGTTTTTTTCCTACACCTATGTAGCTGATGCAGTAGCTGCACTGATTTATGTTATGCTTAATGGAGCAGTTGGTGTACCATACAACATTTCAGTTGAGGCTTGTAATGTGCATCTGAGGGATTTTGCAGAACTTTGTGCTAAGGCTGTAGGCAAGAAGGTAATCTTTGATTTGCCAGATGAGGTGGAGCAGAAAGGTTTTTCAATTGCCGTGAATGCCATACTTGACAACAGGCAATTGCTTGCTATAGGATGGAATCCGCACTATGATATGACCAATGCTGTGGAGAGAACCATAAATATATTATGTTCGTAAAAGGTGGATAAGATGGAAAATAGTTTTCTTTCAGAATATGTAAAACAAAATCTGAGGGCTTGTCAGCTGAAACAGTTGGGCATCTTAGAGGAGATAGACAGAATCTGCAAGAAGTACAACATAGAATACTGGCTCGATGGAGGTACCATCCTGGGGGCTGTTCGTCATGGAGGTTTTATTCCTTGGGATGATGACATAGATGTGGCTATGCGACTTGAGGAGATGGAGAAGTTTATCAAGGTTGCGTCAAAGGAATTGCCCGAGAATCTGTTTCTGCAAACTCCAGAATCCGATCCTCATTGCAAGGAACCAATCGTGAAGGTTCGCGACATGAATTCTCTCTACATAGAGGCTTCCGACATGTTCAACACAGATTATCAGAAAGGACTCTTCGTAGATATCTTCCCATTCATCGACTATCCTACAGCATCAAGACATTGGATTAAGAAGATTTCACGAGGTATATCTGTAAGTTACAGCATTTTGCATGGACAACACTACTATTCTTTGCGCTCCTTCTGCGAGTTTTTCTATTTTGGAGCCAAATACATGGTATTGAAAGGACTGTGGCAATTCCTATGTTATGTCAGAAAACGTGATACTTACATATCCAACATACTGATAAACAACGGATATGGCATCATGCACCGACAGGATAGCATTTTCCCTGTTGGGGAGATACAATTTGAAGGAAAGACTTTCTCTGCTCCCCATAATCCTGATGCTTATCTGAAGGATTTGTATAGGGACTATATGACGGTTCCACCGGAGGAAAAGCGTAAGATTCATGCTATCTTCGTGAAACCAGAACTGATAAAAAAGAGTAAGGAAGACTAAGCAACAGAAAGAACTATTATATGCCAGTAACACTAAAAGACAAAGCTGCAAAAGGATTGTTTTGGTCTGCTTTCAATAGTGGAACCATACAACTGCTTAATGCTGTCTTCGGAATCATACTGGCAAGACGACTAACTCAAGACGACTATGGACTCATAGGCATGTTGATGATTTTTGCTCTTGTAGCTAATTCATTGCAAGATAGCGGATTCGTCACTGCTCTCACCAATCGACGCGATGCCACACACAAGGATTTCAATTCTGTCTTTTGGTTTAATGTGATTATGAGTTTCATGATGTATGTCCTTTTCTTCTTCTTAGCTCCGCTGATTGCTGCATTCTACAACGAACCACTGCTAACTTCACTTTCTCGCTATTATTTCCTAGGTTTCTTCATTGCTTCGTTTAGCATTGTACCCAGAGCCATACTCTTCAGACAGATTAGACAGAAACCATTGGCTATTATTGGGGTTGTAGCTTTGCTAATTTCCGGAACAGTTGGTATCATTATGGCTTACAACGATATGGCTTATTGGGGACTTGCCACTCAAACCATACTTTTCAACCTGACTGTTTCTGTGTTGAGTTGGATAGTAAGTGGTTGGCGACCATCTTTTACTGTTACCTTCCAACCCATCAGGGAGATGTTTGGTTTCTCCAGTAAAATGCTAATAACTAACATCTTCAACCAGATAAATAATAATATCTTTGCTTTGGTAATAGGAAAACTCTACACCAAAACGGAGGTGGGACTTTATAGTCAGGCAAACAAATGGAATATGATGGGAGCACAGACTATTATTGGTATGGTTCAGGGTGTTGCCCAACCCACATTCGTTCAAGTAGGTGATGACAAAGACAGACTCTGTCACTCATTCAGCAAGATGCTCCGATTTACTTGTTTCGTTTGTTTTCCAGTTATGTTCGGACTCTCGCTCATAGCTCCGGAATTCATTGTCATACTTATCACAGAAAAATGGTTATCAAGTGCCTTATTGATGCGAATACTATGTGTGGGTGGTGCATTTTTACCCATTTCAACGCTTTATTTCAATATGCTGATAGCTCGAGGAAAGTCTAATATATATATGTGGAACATAATCTGCCAGGGTCTTGTCATGTTGGCATCAATCATAGCTATCCATTATCTGGCAGGAAATGTGAGGGATATGGTAATCGTTTATGCCTGCATTTTGGCTCTTTGGGTGTTAGTATGGCAGTATTTTGTGTGGAGAGAGATTGGTTTCCGTCTGTTGCAAGCCTTTAAGGACATTCTGCCGTTTGGGTTTTTGGCAGCAGCAACAATGATTACTACATATTTTCTTACTGACAGCATTCAGAATATATACTGGCTTCTGATAAGCAGGATTCTTCTGGCTATGGTGATATATCTGGCTGTATTGTGGATTTTGAAAGCGAAGATTCTGCGAGAGAGCATCATTTATATCTTTAAACGAAAACTATAGACATTATGGCAAAACGAAATGTTGCAGTAGTCTTGGCTGGAGGCAAGGGAAGCAGAATGGGAACTGATATACCAAAGCAGTTTTTCGAGATAAACGGAAAGACTGTGTTAGAGTATTCTGTCGAGGCTTTTGACAGTAATCCGTCAATCGATGAAGTGGTTATAGTGTCACACAAAGACTATATATATAAGGTAAAAGCTTTGGTCAGCAAGAATAACTATAAAAAAGTTGTTGATGTGCTGGAAGGTGGTAAGGAACGCTACGACAGCAGTCTTGCAGCTGTGAAGAAATATGCTGCAGAAGATGTGATTCTGATACTTCATGATGCTGCTCGTCCGCTGGTGTCGAAACGTATCATAGATGACGTGATTTTCACGATGAAATCGGCAAAAGCATGTGGAGTGGCTATTGCTTCAACCGATACCATTCTGGTATGCAATGATGGTGTGCTTAAGAGTGTGCCGGACCGTAAAACCATGTATCGGGCACAGACTCCACAAGCCTTTGACATCGAAGTGATTCGTTCTGCCTATGAAATAGGTTTGAAAGATCCTGTTTTCACTGCTACCGACGATTGTGGAGTAGTTCTGAAATATCGTCCTGACATACCTATTAGGATTGTAGATGGAGAGGATTCTAATTTGAAGGTAACTTACAAAGATGACCTCAAGATGGTGGAGTTGTATTTGAATAACTGAAACAATTGTAACTGAAACAATATGAAAATAGCTGTTGCCATTCCTACATATAATCGAAAAGAGGTATTGGTGAAATGTCTGGAAGCAGTAGCAGGACAGACATTAAGACCTGAATGCATTTATGTGGTAGATAATCACTCTACTGATGGAACACCTGACTTATTGCGTTCTCTGAATTACGACAAGGAGATAAATGGTGTGAGGATTTGCTATAATTATCTGCCTGAGAATGGGGGTGGAGCTATGGGTTTTTCATTAGGTATGGAAACAGCCTTGAAAGACGGTGGATACGATGCTTTTTGGATGCTGGACGACGATGGATTGCCTGCAGAAGATTGTTTGGAAATTCTCTCAAGATATGTTCGTCAGTATGGTTATGTTTCTCCTGTTTTGATGGATATTAACAATCCAGAGAAATTGAATGGAGCTTGCAAAGGCAGTTATGATCCAGAGGTATTACATGCAGCATATGGTGGAGGAGAACTGATGCCAAGATACTGCAATCCTTTTAATGGAGGACTGTTTTCGATAGAGGCTGTGAAGAAAGTTGGAATACCAAAACGCGAACTTTTCATATATGGTGATGAGATGAACTACGATATGAGGATGACGGAAGCAGGATTTCCGTCTTATGGAGTTTTCAGTGCTCGACACTTACACCCAGTCATGCAAGATACAGATGTACACTTTCTGGTACTTGGTCATTTCAAACCTGTCAAGTGGAAGATGTACTGCATGAGTCGCAACAAGGTGTATAACAAGAAAATACAGAAGAGAAGTGTATTAAAGAAGAGTTTGGTTCTTGCATATTACTACTTGATTAGTGAGGCATATTTGTTGCTTTTTCAACGGTCTTGGGATTGGATGAAATTGTTCCATGAAGCGTTCTCCGATGGACTGAATGAACGCTGGGGCGGAGAACGGAAATACATGCAAACAAAATAATTTTGTACTTTTTTCCCTTCTCTTACACACAAAATTCATTTATATCGTTACCTTTGCACCCTAAATTATACAATCTTTACACAAAGTGTAAAAAATATATCGGAATATGAAAATACTGATAGTCAACGGTCCGAACCTGAATTTACTTGGAAAACGTGAACCTGGAATCTATGGTGCGAGGGGTTTTGAAGATTATTATGCTGAGTTGAAACAGCGCTATGCCAACGTAGAATTCGGTTATTTCCAGTCGAATGTAGAAGGTGAACTCATCAACAAACTCCATGAGGTCGGTTTCTCGTGGGATGGTATCATACTGAATGCAGGAGCATATACTCATACAAGTGTGGCTCTGCAGGATGCTATTCGTGGAATCAATACTCCAGTAATTGAAGTGCATATCTCGAATGTTCATCAGAGAGAGGAATTCCGACATCACTCTATGATTAGTTGTGCATGTGTTGGAGTGATTTGTGGATTTGGTTTAGACAGCTATCGACTTGCTGTTGAAGCTTTCTTGGCAAAAAATAAGTAAGAGATGCGCGAGGATATTCTGATTTCTGACTTTGTAGATTTCCAGGACGAACTGGACGACTACATCAAAAACCATATAGACCCAGAAGGAGAATATCTGCATAAGCTTTATAGAGCTACCAACTTGCATCTGCTTTATAGCCGAATGGCCAGCGGACATGTACAGGGGAGAATTCTCAAGATGCTTGTCGGAATGATAAAGCCGAAGATGGTTCTGGAGTTGGGAACATACAGTGGGTATAGCGGACTGTGTATCGCAGAGGGTTTGCCAGAAGGTGGTCATTTGCATACAATCGAGATAAACGATGAACAGGAAGATTTTACCCGTCCTTGGTTTGAAAACTCAGAATATGCTGATAAGATAACGATGCACATTGGTGATGCCTTGGAGATTGTGCCTAAAATGGGTTTGATGTTCGATATGGCATTTATTGATGCAGACAAAAGGAAGTACAAGGAATACTACGAAATGGTGCTGAACCATCTGAATCCTGAAGGGTATATACTTGTTGACAACACTCTTTGGGACGGACATGTACTCAACAAAGAACATACTGATCCGCAAACGGCAAGCATACAGGAATTCAATGATTTCGTTGCCCAAGACTCACGAGTGGAGAAGGTAATACTGCCGTTAAGAGACGGCTTGACGATTATACATAAAAAGAAATAGACATGGATACTAATAGACAAAATAAGATTGCAAGACTGATACAAAAGGATCTTTCTACGATTTTCCAGAAACAGACACGCCAAACGCGTGGAATCCTCGTATCAGTTAGTGTGGTCAGGGTAAGTCCTGACTTGAGTGTTGCAAAGGCATACCTGAGTATTTTCCCATCGGAAAGGGCTCAGGAGATACTCGATAATATAAATGCTCATGTCAGCGAAATTCGTTACGAACTGGGAACACTGGAAAGATATCAATTAAGAATTATTCCAGAGTTGAAGTTCTTCATTGACGATTCGCTCGACTATGTAGAGAATATTGACAAACTGCTGAAGGGAGAGAAGTAAAGTTGGCATTTCCGTTCTATATAGCAAAGAGATACCTCTTCTCTAAGAAGTCGCATACCGCAATTAACATCATCAGTGGAGTGAGTGTTTGTGGAGTTGCAATTGCAACGGCTGCTTTGGTGTGTATTCTCAGTGTATTCAACGGTTTCCAGGATATGGTTGCAAACCTGTTTACGGCCTTCGACCCAGAATTAAAATTAGTCCCTATAGAGGGAAAATACATAGCGGCAGATGATGAATTGTTGAAGACTCTTCGTAAGAATGAAAACATTGCCGTTTATACTGAGGTGGTGGAAGATAATGCTCTTCTGATTGCAAACAACCGCCAGGTGATGGTTACAATCAAGGGTGTGGATGATAATTTTGAGGAGTTGACAGATATAAATGACATTCTGTATGGTGATGGCGTCTTCGAACTGCATGCCGATGTGTTGGATTATGGAGTAGCAGGAGTGGGTGTGTTGCAACAATTGGGATTGCCCGTTGATTTCTTACAACCTATTGAAGTATATGCACCACGAGGAGATGAGAGGATAGACATGACTGACCCAAGCGAGAGTTTCAATATAGAAGAGTTGTACTCGCCTAATGTAGGATTTATGGTGAAGCAGAATAAATATGATGGCAAGTATGTACTGACAAATATAAACTTTGCCCGACGTTTGTTTGAGAAGGAGGGGATGGTTACGGGCATAGAACTGAAACTGAAAAAAGGTGCAAGTATTTCATCGATGAAATCGCACATAACGAAGTTGATGGGCAGTAAATTTAAAGTGCTTGACAGATATGAGCAGCAGGAAAGCACGTTTCAGATTATGAAAATAGAGAAGTTGATTTCCTATATCTTCCTGACCTTTATCCTGATGGTAGCTTGTTTCAACATAATCGGTTCGCTTTCGATGCTGATTATCGACAAGAAAGAGGATGCTTTGATAATGCGGAATATGGGTGCTGATAATAAACAAATAAGAAACATCTTCATGCTTGAGGGCAGGATGATTTCACTCATAGGTGCCGTTGCGGGAATAGTCATAGGACTTACCCTTTGTCTTATTCAGCAATATTATGGCATAGTACGATTTGGAGACCAGGAGGGAGCATACATCATAGATGCCTATCCCGTCAGTGTGAGTATGTGGGACATAGTGCTGGTTTTCATAACAGTGATAGTAGTTGGTTTCATCTCAGTGTGGTATCCTGTTCGTACAATGACTCAAGAAGTGATAGACAATTAACATATTACGTTTAACTAATTTAAAAAAACAACAATGAAAAAGAACATTTATTTTGTGCTAAGTGCAGCTGTATCAGTTGTGTTAGCTGGTTGTAGTGGTTTTGGTAAAATCACAAGTGAGAATTTTAATGTAACTCCTACACCATTGGAGTATGTTGCCGGTGAAGTTCCAGCAACTATTAGTGCTAACATCCCTGCTAAGTTTATGCCAAAGAAAGGTGTAGTTACTTGCACACCAGTACTGAAGTGGGAAGGTGGTCAGGCAACAGCTGCCAGCAAGACATTCCAGGGTGAGAAAGTTGAGGCTAACAACACTGTTATCTCTTACAAGAATGGCGGTACTGCAACTATGAAGGTGTCTTTCCCATATCAAGACGAAATGGCTAAGAGCACTCTTTATATGCAGTTTGCAGCTAAGAAGGGTAACAAGGAGGTTAAGATTCCTGAAGTTAAGATTGGTTATGGTGTAATTGCTACTGCAGCTCTTGTTAGTGAGGCTGCTCGTACCAGTGGCCGTTCTGTAGCTCCAGATAAGTTCCAGCGTGTTATCAGCCAGAAGCAGGAAGCTGCTGTTAAGTTCCTTATCAATCAGGCAAATCTGCGTGGTAGCGAACTGAATAGCTCAAATGTAAAAGATTTCATCGCAAAGATGAAGGAAATCAAGCAGGATCAGAAGGGTCTTGCAATTAAGAATGTAGAGGTTAGCGCATATGCTTCACCAGATGGAAAGTACGATTTCAATGAGAAATTGGCTGAAAAGCGTGGTGAGGTTTCAGAACAGTATGTAAACAAGCAGCTCAAGGCTCAGAAGCTTTCTACAAACGTAGATACTAAATATACAGCTGAAGACTGGGAAGGTTTCAAGGAATTGGTATCACAGTCAAATCTGCAGGATAAAGAAGTGATTCTGCGAGTTCTCTCTATGTATCAGGATCCAGAACAGAGAGAGACTGAAATCAGAAATATCGCTACAGTATATAAGGACCTTGCTGATGCAGTTCTGCCAGAACTCCGTCGTTCTCGCCTCACTATCAACTACGATGTAATCGGTCGTAGCGATGAGGAAATCGTACAGCAGTGCAAAGATGATGCAACGAAGTTGAGTGTTGAAGAACTCCTCTATGCTGGTAACACAATCGCTCAGACTGATGCAGAGAAGGCTGCTTACTACCAGAAGGCAAAGGAATTGTACCCAAGCGACTATCGTGCTTACAACAACCTTGGTGTACTTCAGATGAAGGAGGGTAATGTAGAGAAGGCTGACGAATATTATCAGCAGGCTCTTGCACAGGATCCAAATGCTCCAGAACCAAATGCAAATATGAGTACTATCGCACTTATCAACGGCGATTTCAAGTCTGCAGAATTGTATGCCGCTAAGGGTGTAAATGCTCCATCGGCTGACGACAACCTCGGAAATCTCTATGTTGCTCAGGGTAAGTATGATCAAGCTGCTGCAAAACTGGGTAAGTCTGCAAACAACAGTGCTGCTTTGGCTCAGATTCTTGCAAAGGATTATAGCTCTGCAACACAGACTCTGAACAACATTAAGAATCCAGATGCTCTCACATTCTATCTGAAGGCTATCGTAGCTGCTCGTCAGAATGAAGAAGCTGCTATCCTTACAAACCTGAAACAGTCTATTCAGAAAGATAGCTCTTATCGTCAGAAGGCTCTCAACGATTGCGAGTTCTATAGTTTCCCTAATATCACAAAGGTACTTTGATAAAGTCTTTGATATATTCATTAGCTTCTATGACCACACTCTTACTGATAGGGTGTGGCCATAGTGGCAATGGTTTCACTATCGAAGGTGAATTTGATGGCATGAAGTCGGGCGAACTTTTTATCTATTCGCCTTACAACCCCAATGCTACAATTGATACACTGAAGATTGCAGATAGCCGTTTTGAATATAGAGGAGAGGTTTATGATACCATTCCTTATATCCTCCTGTTTCCAAATGCAGTGGAACAGGTAGTGTTTGTCAGTCCAGGGAAGACGATTGAGTACAGTGCTGCTACCAATGACCTGAAAAACTACAAGGTAGAGGGTTCTGAGGAGAATGAACTGATGATGCAGTTCCGGAAAGATATCTCGGAGGTGAAAGAATCTGATGTTCCAAATGTAGCAAAGCAGTACATATTGGACAATCCGCAGTCTGCCGTTGCTCTTTATCTGTTTGATAAATTTTTCCTGCAAAACAGTAATCCCAATTTTGCTGATGTGAAGCAGCTCATCAGTGTTCTTCGTTCATATAATTCTACAAGTGTTCTGTTATATTCTGCCGATGCAATGCTTGATAATGCCGGAGCTTTGACAGAAGGGAAAAAACTGAAGAATATAGAACTGACAAATACGAAGAAAGTGAAGCGGAAGTTGTGGAACGAAACGGACAATACAGACTATACTGTCGTTATGTTCTGGGCTTCATGGCAGAGAAACAGTTATGACTTGATGTATAAGTTTCGCAACTTTCAAAAGGAATATGGTGAGATTGTTCGTTTTGTAGCTATCTCACTCGATAGTCAGCGTTACAGATGGGAAGATATTGTGCGTCGCGATTCCCTCATCATTGAGCATTATTGTGATGGATTAGCGTGGTCGTCGCCTATAGTGAACGAATTGGCGTTGGAGGCAATTCCTACTTATTTGTTGGTTGACAAGAAGCACAACATCACTTATAAATCTGATGATTTGGAAAAAATTAAAGAAAAACTGAAAAAACAATTACACTAAAATCACATATACAATGAATACATTAGAAAAAATATTTGCCGAGAAATTACTTAATATTAAAGCTATCAAGTTGCAACCTGAAAATCCCTTCACATGGGCAAGTGGTTGGAAGTCACCTTTCTATTGTGACAATCGCAAGACTCTTTCTTTTACCGACTTGCGCACATTCGTAAAGACAGAGTTGGCTCGCTTGCTGGTTGAGAATTTCCCAGATGTAGATGCTGTAGCCGGTGTTGCTACAGGTGCTATTCCTCAGGGTGCTTTGGTAGCTGACCTTCTGAATAAACCATTTGTATATGTAAGAAGCAAACCAAAGGATCACGGATTGGAAAATCTTATTGAAGGTGAACTCGCTCCAGGTTCTAAGGTTGTTGTCATCGAAGACCTCATCTCAACTGGCGGTTCTTCGTTGAAGGCTGTTGAGGCTATCCGTAAGAGTGGTAGCGAAGTGGTTGGTATGATTGCAAGTTACACCTACGGATTCCCTATCGCCGAACAGGCATTCAAAGATGCCAATGTGCGTTTGCTCACTCTTACTAACTACGAGGCAGTGCTTGAGGTTGCCCTTGAGAGCGGTTATATCACAAAGGATCAGGTTCCAATGCTCAACGAGTGGCGCCGCGACCCTGCAAACTGGAAAAAATAATTGAGAAAATACATATCATGGCAAGATACGAAAGTACAATAAAACAGATACCATTCCCTGTAGAAAGTGTCTATTCGAAACTCTCAGACCTTAATAATCTTCAGGTAATAAAAGAACGCATCAACGATCCCCTCATTCAGCAGCAGATACCAGATGACAAACGTGACCAGATACGCGATGTCATCGATAAAATGGAATTTTCTGCTGACAGTGTTTCGTGCGATGCAGGAATGGTAGGTACTGTTTCTGTAGAAATAGTAGAGCGCGAGGAGAACAAATGTGTGAAGTTTCAGTCGATGAGTTCGCCTGTTGCTTTCACATGCTGGGCTCAGGTTCTGCCTACATCGGACAACAGCAGTAAGATGAAACTCACTGTTGATGCTGATCTGAATTTCTTCATGAAGCAGATGCTCGACAAACCATTGAAGAATGGTATAGAGAAGATGGCAGATATGCTTGCAATGATACCATATAATTAAAGCAACGATTATGGCAGAAAAACTTTGGACGAAGAACGTTAATATGACTGCTGAGATAGAGAAGTTCACTGTCGGTCGCGACCGTGAGATGGACCTCTATCTGGCAAAGTACGATGTTATCGGTTCGATGGCTCATATAATCATGCTTGAGAGCATCAATTTGCTCACCAAGGATGAATTGGATGTGCTCCTGAAGGAGTTAAAACTGATTTATGAGCAGGCTGAACGTGGCGAATTTGTGATAGAGGAAGGTGTAGAGGATGTGCATAGTCAGGTGGAACTGATGCTTACTCGCAAGTTGGGCGATGTAGGCAAGAAGATACATTCCGGACGCTCCCGTAACGATCAGGTGCTTGTTGACCTCAAGTTATTCATTCGCGATCAAATTCGCGAGATTGCAGAGTTGGTTAAGCAGTTGTTCGACGAACTGATTATTCAGTCTAATCGTCATAAGGACGTTCTGATGCCGGGGTACACTCATCTGCAGGTTGCTATGCCATCCAGTTTCGGACTTTGGTTTGGTGCCTATGCAGAGAGTCTGGTCGATGACATGCAGTATCTGCTGGCTGCCTGGCGCATAACTAATCGCAATCCACTTGGTTCTGCAGCAGGTTACGGAAGCAGTTTCCCGCTGAACCGTCAGATGACAACCGACTTGCTGGGCTTCGACTCTATGGATTATAATGTGGTTTATGCTCAGATGGGTCGCGGAAAGACCGAACGCAACGTGGCATTTTCCATGGCATCTATTGCAGGTACTCTTGCAAAACTGGCGTTCGATGCCTGTATGTTCAATTCGCAGAACTTTGCCTTTGTGAAGTTGCCTGCCGATTGCACTACGGGTTCTTCAATCATGCCGCATAAGAAGAATCCGGATGTCTTCGAACTGACCCGTGCGAAATGTAACAAACTGCAGTCCCTGCCTACAACAGTTACGATGATTATGAATAATCTGCCTTCGGGATATTTCCGCGACTTGCAGATTATCAAGGAAACATTCCTTCCTGCTTTCGACGAACTGAAAGACTGTCTGAATATGGCTACATACATTATCAAGAAGATGGAAGTGAACGACCATATCCTTGACAACCCGATTTACGACCCTATTTTCTCTGTTGAAACCGTCAACCAACTCGCTGCTTCAGGCATGCCGTTCCGCGATGCATATAAGAAGGTGGGACTCGATATAGAGGCTGGAAATTTCAAACCGAACAAGGATTTGCACCACACCCATGAAGGTTCGCTCGGTAATCTTTGCAACGATAAGATACAGGCACTCATGGAGAGCACCCTCTCCCAGTTTGATTTCCACAACATGCAACAGGCAATCCAAAAACTCCTTGATTAATGCATAATGCATAATTCATAATTGGCAGCGCAACTCCTAACTCCTAACTTTTACCATGCTATATAAATATTGCGGACATAGTGGAGTTCAACTCCCGCTTCTTTCCCTCGGACTGTGGCACAACTTCGGGTCTGTGGATAACTTCGACACAGCCTCACAGATGATTCTGCATGCTTTCGATAAAGGCATATGCCACTTCGACCTTGCCAATAACTATGGTCCGGAACCAGGTTCGGCAGAGACAAACTTTGGTCGTATCCTGCATAATAATTTGGCTGCCCATCGCGACGAGATGTTCATCGCCAACAAGGCGGGACATGATATGTGGCCCGGGGTGTATGGCACAGGTTCTTCGCGCAAAAACCTGATGGCAAGCATCGACCAGAGTCTGAAACGTTGCCGTCTTGAGTATTTCGACATTTTCTATAGTCACCGATACGACGGTGTGACTCCTGTTGAGGAAACGATGCAGGCTCTCATTGATATTGTCCGTCAGGGAAAGGCTCTCTATGTGGGCATATCAAAATACCCTGCTGACAAACAGCAGTTGGCATACGATATCCTGCGTGAGGCTCATGTTCCTTGTCTGCTCTCGCAGTATCGCTGTTCTATGTTCGACCGCAAAGCGCAGTTGGGTGGTTTGCCTACGAATGAAGACCCGACAAAGAGCAATTTCCAGATTGCTGCCAACAATGGTTCGGGCATTATCTGCTTCTCGCCGCTTGCACAGGGTTTGCTGACAGGGAAATACGACAATGGCATTCCTGCCGACTCGCGTATAGCCAAAGCATCAGCATTCCTGCATACCACAGATGTTACTCCTGAACGAATCGAAGCTGCGAAGGCATTGGGGCAGATTGCCAAAGAGCGTGGGCAGTCGATGGCACAGATGGCATTGGCATGGGTTCTGTCCGATGAACGAGTTACTTCATGCATCATTGGCACTAGCAGTGTTGCTCAAATGGATAACAACCTGCAGGCACTCGACAACCTGCAGTTCACTGACGAAGAAAAACAGAAAATCAATGAAATCATATATAAGCCGGAACTTTCTTTTTAGTCTCGTAGTATTATTTGCCATTTCATCGTGCAAAAAGAACGAAATAAATGCCACCTACGAACCTTTTCCAGGATGTCCGCCACCCTTCATCAGTTTGGCGCCTCTTAGTTATGCAGAGCTTACCGCGGCTCTGAATCAAGGTTCGTTCGTGACTATCCGCTCTGTAACTACTGCGGGCGACTATAATACTAAAATCCGCATCTCCAACGGAGTGAGTACACAGGATTATGTACCTGCTGCGATTGATTTTAAGTCCTTCCGTTTCGGTTGTGGTGGTATAATTACAGGCACGAATTACGGTGGCGAACCACTTGCTTACGACCTTGCATGTCCGAATTGCCGCAGTGTGGAATATCGTCTTACTGTCAATACAGACGGAACGTGTTCTTGTTCGCATTGTAATATAGTGTACGACCTCAACAACTACGGTTTCATCATTAATACTGAGAAGAACACTATTCACAGCGCACCTCGAGGTCTGTATCGCTACAGGGCTGAGATAAATCCACAAGTGGTTCATGTCTGGCTTTGATTTATACCACAACGTCAAACAAACACTCCTCCAAGGCGGCATCTCAGAGGGCGAAGCATCAGCATTGGCATTTATGCTGATAGAGGAAACGACTCAGCTCTCGAAGGCGCAGATTCTCACATCCGACTGCGATGGAACCGATGCAGATTCCCTGCTCTCAATGGCACAGACCATAGCCTCGGGCACACCCATACAGCAGGTGCTGGGCTATGCATACTTCTGCGGTCTGAAACTCAAAGTCACCCCCTCCGTTCTCATTCCCCGTCCTGAAACAGAAGAACTGGTCCGCTGGGTTGTTGACGAATCTCCAGCTCCCCATTCCATTCTCGACATAGGCACCGGTTCCGGCTGCATTGCCATAGCCCTTGCCAAAGCGCTGCCTCAGACCCGACTGACGGCAATAGACATCAGCGATGAAGCCCTTACCGTAGCTCGCGAGAATGCTAAAATGCACGATGCAGATATAGACTTTATCCAGGCAGACATCCTCAATCCAAATCCCTATTTAGCAAATAACTGGTTTGATGTTATAGTATCAAATCCTCCTTATATATGCAATAAAGAAGCCGATGAAATGGAGAAAAACGTATTGGACCACGAACCTCACGTCGCACTATTCGTGCCCGATGACGACCCTCTGCTCTTCTATCGTGCCATAGCCGAAAAGGCTCTTACGATGCTCACCCCTGACGGAACCCTCTTCTTTGAGATAAACCGCCTCTATGCTCAAGAGCTGACAACCATGCTCCAGTCTATGGGCTTCCAGCACATTACCGTCAGACAAGACCAATTCAATAACGATCGAATGCTTCGAGCGCGAAAACGATAACGAAAACGAAAAACCAGTATCGTCTTAACTCCTTAACTTCTTAACTCCCAACTCCTCACTCCCCATGTCAATAACATTTCCTTCTCCTATCTTCGGTCCAGTTCATAGTCGCCGTCTCGGCATATCGCTTGGCATCAACCTTCTCCCTTCCGACGGGAAACTCTGTTCGTTTGACTGCATCTATTGTGAATGCGGACTGAATGGCGACCATCGTCCGCAGCAGAAGATTCCTACCCGCGAGGCAGTAGCTCAGGCGTTGGAACAGCAGCTGCTGAAGATGCAGCAGGAGGGCACCACACCCGACGTGCTCACCTTTGCAGGCAACGGAGAACCCACTCTGCACCCGCAGTTTTCAGAAATCATCGACGATACCATCCTCCTGCGTAATCATTATTTCCCCAGTGCCAAGATCAGTGTCCTGACCAATGCCACGCAGATTCTTCGTCCTCAGGTGTTCGATGCCCTCCGTCGCGTAGATAATAATATATGTAAGCTCGACACCATCAATCCTGACTACATCGACGCGGTTGACCGTCCACACAAGGGCTACGACGTTCAGGCCGTCATCGAGCGCCTTATTGCCTTCGGTAGCGACTGTATTGTTCAGACCATGTTCATGCAGGGCGAACATGAAGGCAAGGATGTGAGCAACATCTCCGACGAATTCGTGAGTCCTTGGCTCAGTGCCCTGCAACTCATCCAGCCTCGCGAAGTGGAGATATACACCATAGACCGCGAAGTACCTGTCAAGGGACTCCGCAAAGCTACTCCTACCCAGCTCGACTCCATACGTGACCGCGTCGAAGCCCTCGGCTTCCACTGCACCGTCGCTTATTGAATACTAAAAAATGAGCTATTTCTTCATTTTCTTTGCCACCCACAGCACCCACTCGTCGATATTGTCCGTCAACTCTTCAGGATAAGGCAGTGGGATGATGACATCAGGTTTGTGGCCTGGATTCTTCTCCTTGCACAACTGCATGAAGATGTCATCAACGGTCATCGGGCATACCAATGTGATATCGCTGTGGGGTAGACGGATTCTGTTGATATTGCCGGTCTGGTCACAACCATTGGTACGCTCACGACCATAGACCTTGACATGGCTCTTGGGATATTCGCGAATCCACCTCACAGGCGATTCGGCAGCGCTGGCGGTTTTGTTGTCAACGATGATGGCACCTTTCTTCACAAGCGAAGTCCTCTCATTGCTTCCCTTGGGCATGGTCCACCAGTTGATGAGACTGCCTTCTTCGGTTACCAGAGCCTCCTTCATCACGTCATCATGCCTGTACTTCTTCAGTATGCGGTTGTTCTCAGTGCTTACCATATAATAAAACTTTGCATCCTTCTCCATTTTGCCTTCGCACATCAGCCAAGTAAACAGCATACTGATATGGTCGCTGCCGCCTCCGTTACCGCGAAGGTCGAGGATAAGGTATTTGCAGCCTGACTGCTTGAACTCCTCCTCTTTCTTCTCCATCCATTCGTAGGTTGGCACGTCACCCATGCACGACGGCAGACGCAGCAGATAAGTCTCGTCATCCACCTTGCAGCCGACAGGTTCGGGGGCGTATTTGGGGATGAGTTTTTTGTAGTCAACGATAACATCTTTCGTCATGTTCCAGAACGTTGGTGACGAGCATTGAGTGTGTCGGTCAAAGTTTTTATAGAACCAGAACACATAGCGGCTCACGGCTTCGTCGCTTGTCATCTCACCGCGCATCAGCTGTGACAGCAGCGAGTCTTTCATGGCCTTGTATTCCTCCTCAAAGCCATTCCGCATGAGGACGGGGAAGATGGCGTTGTTCTTCTCATTAGCATCGACAGCGAAGTCGAAGGTCTCGAAAGCCTTGCGGATAGAATCGGGCTGATTGCCGTAAGTCTTCTCGAAGCCGTCAACCATGAAATGCGAAATGTCCTTCGTCATCTGTGGCACACTTGTACCAAATACTTCCTGAATATTCTGAGGCATGCCGCAGCGATCCCATATAGTGACAGACGGACGGCCCTCGCTGTCGTTAGTGGTTATGGAGATAGTCTCGCTGTCAAACCAGTGCACGACGAAAGTGTGGTTGTCAATATCATAGGCATATTCGCTCAGATAGGTGCAAGGTGAGAAGCAGCATTGCAGATTAGACCTTGGGAAAGAGGGGTTGTCATAGACGGTGACCATCTCGCGGCTACCGAAAATCTGATATTCTTCCTGATCTGCCCTTTCTGTCCAATACTGCGAGGTGGCTGTGTTTGTCTGCTGTTTGCCACGCAGTTTCCACACGCCATGCAGGCGGTGCTTCTTGACGCCAAGCTTCATCTGCAGCAGATTATATGAGCGCAGCATTACGTCGTCGGAGTCGTTCACTTGCTCGTAAATCTCGTCGATATTCGTGCCGTATGGGAACAGATGTTCGTTGAAGGCACTGCGGTCGTTGAACCAGCGCAGCGTAAATGTGCTGTCGGAAGTGCTGAACAGCTGGATGCCCTTGTTCTCGGTCTTTGACAGCTCGCCGGTAAACTGCAACGGCTTTCCGTCAGGATTGGAAAGTCCGAAATCCACAGGTTCGCTGGGGAATATCACAGAGTTGTAGCCGACTGTAAGCGAATACTTATCCAAACAGAACTTATACTGCTTGAACTGTGCCTCCAGATGTTTCCCGTCTTGATGAATTATTTCGGAGAGTTTGTAAACTCCATTGGGAATCTGCGACTGAGCATTCACTTTTAAAGTGACCACGGCTGCCATGAATAGCAGTGCAGTGATGATGTTTTTCTTTTTCATTGCTCTTTTCTTATTTATCTTTACCTTTAATATATGCCTAAAAACACTGGTGATATGTGCTTTTCACTCTTTTTCACCATGCAAAGATAAGATATATTTGCGAATCCAACACTCTTTATCTCCTAAAAAACTGCTAGGCGTTTAGGCGCGTCGGCGCGTCATTTGGTTTTTCATATTGCCGTAGGAGTGCTAAAAAATAGTTATTAAAATTATTATATATATAATAATTCAATATAAGGATTTTTGATGCGGGTAGTCGTAGCTGATTGATGCGGGTAAGTGATGCTGATTTATTCTAGTTGCCGTAGTTGATTTTCGAAATGACGCGCCGACGCGCCTAAACGGCAATTTTTTTACATTTCAAATAAATTCAAAATGAATTCGAGAATCTATCGCAACCGCTCCATTCATGTTGTATCTTTGCATTGTCAAAATCGAGAGAGATTTTGGCTCGTACGCACACGAAAAAAAATTCCTGTGCACACGAAAAAAAACGTAAGACGAGAAACGAAGGACGAAAGACAAAGGAAGTTGACATTCGGTTGTCAACTTCCTTTGTTTATTTGAGGTTTACTTCCAGTTCTACAGGGCAGTGGTCGCTGCCGAAGATGTCGGTGTGGATGCGGGCTGCTACGAGGTTGTCTTTGATGCGCTCGGAGCAGAGCCAGTAGTCGATACGCCAGCCGGTGTTCTTTTCGCGGGCATGGAAGCGGTAGGACCACCAGGAGTAGATGTCGGTCTGGAGTGGATGGAAATGACGGAATGTGTCGATGAAACCGGCAGAAAGGAGTTCGGTGAATTTCTCTCGCTCTTCATCGGTGAACCCGGCATTCATGTGGTTGGTCTTGGGGTTCTTCAGGTCTATTTCCTGATGAGCTACGTTCATATCTCCACAGACGAAGACGGGTTTCTGCTTGTCGAGCTGAGTGAGGTAGAGACGGAAGGCATCGTCCCACGTCATGCGGTTGGAGAGTCGGCGGAGTCCGTCCTGCGAGTTTGGAGTATAGACCGTAATAACGAAGAAATCGGCATATTCCAGTGTGATTACTCTGCCTTCGGTGTTCATGTCGGTCCAGCCGTCGTCGGGCATCTGATCGATGATGTCCTGTGGCAGTCCGTAGTTGACGTTGAGCGGGTGGTGCTTGGTGTAGATGGCTGTACCGCTGTAGCCTTTCTTCTCGGCATAGTTCCAGTAGGATTCGTAGCCCGGGAACTGCAGGTCGAGCTGTCCCTGCTGGATTTTTGTTTCCTGCAGACAGAAGAAATCCGCGTCGAGTGCGGCAAAGGTATCGCTGAAGCCTTTACCGCACACGGCGCGGAGTCCGTTTACATTCCATGAAATGAGTTTCATTATGCGAATTTGCTGAGGTCCACTTTGTGCATGTCACCTTCCTTGAGGAATGTGTCGTGGAAGCAGTGTGTAGCTGCCAGATTGTGGCATGAGTGGCCCTTCTGTGAAATCTTGATGTAGTCCCAAAGCAACTGCTTGTAGTCTGGGTGAGCACAGTTCTCGATGATTGCTTCAGCACGCTGCATTGGTCCCTTGCCGCGGAGGTCGGCAACTCCCTGTTCTGTTACGATGATGTTCACATCGTGCTCTGTGTGGTCGATGTGTGAGCAGAATGGTACGATTGATGAAATCATACCGCCCTTTGCCACTGACGGACAGGTGAAGATAGAGAGGAATGCGTTGCGCTCGAAGTCGCCACTGCCGCCGATACCGTTCATCATCTTCGTGCCGCAAATCTGTGTTGAGTTAGCATGTCCGTAGATGTCAACCTCGATGGCTGTGTTGATGGCGATAAGTCCGAGTCGGCGAATCACCTCTGCGTTGTTTGATATTTCAGACTGACGAAGCACGAGCTTGTCCTTGAAGAAATCGATGTTGTCGTAGATGCTCTGCAGTTTGTCGTTGGTAACGGTAAGCGAACATGTTGATGCACAGCGTACCTTGCCTTCGAACATGAGGTCAACGATGGCGTTCTGGAGCACCTCGGTGTAGATTTCCATTGCCGGCATCTCTGGGTTGCTGCCGAGTGCGAAGAGGATGGCGTTGGCTGTAGTGCCCACACCGCTCTGGAATGGGAGGAAGCCAGGAGGGATGATGCCGCGCTTCTTTTCGCCCATGAGGAAGTGTGCCACGTTTTCACCGATCTTGTCTGTGATTGGGTCGGCATCCTTGAACGAACGAGCCTCGTCGGGTATGTCACATTCTACAACACCTACGATTTTCTTAGGGTCGATCTGCAGGTAAGTAGTACCGATGCGGTCGGTTACCTTCTCAATCATGATAGGCTTGCGCTGTGGCGGGTCGAGTGGCTCGTACACATCGTGAATACCTATTGACTTAGGTGAGTGGAATGCGTTGAGTTCGATGATTACACCCTTCTTTGCCAGACGGGCTATAGTAGGAGAGATACCACCTGCTGCAGTCAGATATACCTTGCCGTCGTCTTCGATGGCGCAGACTTCGATGATAGCCCAATCCACATCGCCAAGGAATCCGTAGCGAAGGTCCTGTGCCATCATACCGAGGTGGATGTCCTGATATGCGAGTTCACCATTGTTTACGTGCTTGCGGAATGTTGGATTAGTAGTGTAAGGAGCACGGTAACGGATAGCGTGTTCGTCGGAGAGTACTCCGTCGCAAGACTGACCAGTTGATGCACCTGTGAAGATACCGATCTGGTATGGTCTGCCTGCCTCGTGTTCTGCGTGTGCAATCTTAGCAATTTCTGCTGTCACTGCCTTTGGAGTACCTGCTGGAGTGAATCCTGAGAGTCCGATGTTGTCTCCGTTCTTAACTAATGCTGCTGCCTCCGCAGCGGTAATTCTTGTAAAAGCCATAATTGTTTGTTTCTGTTTTTACCTTTTTATAATCGTTTATGAAATTATCTTGTTTGCTCCTGAAGTGATTTTCACATACTCAGGATGTTCTTTTGCAAAGTTGTCAATGTAGCGGATGCGTTTCTCGTCGTATAGTTCGCTCACTGCTATCAGAATGCCTGTTTCCTCTACATCGCCAAAACCGTAGTTGATGGCTGTGCCGAACATCTTCATTGTCGGCGACAGACACATATATGCGTTGACAAGTGGCGGAATGCTGAATCCGAGAGCTCTGATTTCACGGTTCAGCACCTTGTAGTCTTCTTTGAAATCGTTGTAGCAGAAAATTTTGTCGAATATCTCTTTGTCGTGTTCCAAAGTAAGCGGTTTTGTCGGGATAACGAGGTTTTGCTTGTCGCCGAAATGTTTCTGCAGGAAATACAGAATCATATCGCGTCCCATGCGGTTGTAAGAAGGATACATGGTCACCTTGCCAAAGTAGTATTTGCAGCCAGGCATAATAACTGCAAGAGCTCCGAGTCCGTCCCATAGGTTGTCGAGAGCGAAGATAGCTTTCGAACCGACACGGGTTGACTGGTATTCCAAAGTGACGAACGAGCGACCCAGTTCGATGGTGTAAGGCAGATAGTTTTTGATGAATTCATCGGAGAAATGGAACATGTGGCTCGTAGCCAGAATGGGTTGTCCCTCTTTGTCGAACTTAATGTCCGGACCTAAGATGTAGCGATAGCCGCCAATGATTTTCTGTGCTTCAGGGTCCCATACGATGAGTTGCTTGTATGGATTGTCCATCGTATCGAATTCGTCAATATCACAGTCTAAGCCTGTGCCACCACCAGCAGCGCGGAAAGCGATTTCGCGCAGACGACCTATCTCACGCAACACGTTTGGCGAGTCCTGCCAAGTCACGATGTATATTTCGTTGTTGCTACGACTTGTCATGCGCAGCTGCTTGTCTGGGGTCAGTTCCTGACGTAGAACCTCCACAGGAATTGGTGCGATAATTTCTTGCTCCATTATGCCTTATTTAATTCATATACTTTGTCTTCAACCCAAGCAGCCCACTGGGATGGGGTCTTGGATGGGTCGGTAAATGTTTGCCAGGGGATGGGTTTGCCAAATGTCACGGTAAATTCCTTACCTCTGTTTTTGTACATCTCATCGGGCAGATACAGCATTGCTATATTTATCTTGAGGTGTAGTTTTTTGCACCATCGTGCTATGTTATAGAATTTTTCCGAGTTGTGTCCAGAGAAATGTACTGGAATCACGTCACGTTTGTATTCTATGCTCTTCGTTATAAAGGTCTTCTTCCAAGGCAAATCGTGAATCTGTCCGTCGTCGCCCTTTCTCGAACACAGTCCTGCTGGAAACATCACAACGTTTTTCTCACTGGCAAATGCCTTTTCAATCATCTGCGGAAACTGTCTGCTCTGCGCCCCTGTCTTGTTGATAGGAACGCATAGCGGAGCCAGACCTTTCAGGTTCATCAGGAGATCGTTGACAAGATACACCATCTTGCTATTCCATTTGCCACATACTATGCTGCCTAAGGCAAGTCCGTCCTGACCGCCAAGAGGGTGATTGGAAACGATGGTAAAGTATCTGCCGCCTTCGTTGCCTGGCAGAGCATCAAGCCCCTCGGTTATCACCCCGTCTATGTCGGTTTGAACTTTTATGCGGTTGCCAAGATAATTCAGACATCCGTCGAGCCATTCTTTACCCTCAAGTCCTTTGCCTTCCCCCGTCAGATAGAAGTTTATGAAGTCCTGATGCAGAATATTCTTAAGCCAATGTACTAAAAATCCTGGAACAAACTTCGATTTATTCCCAAGTTTATCTCTCAAGATCTTGTCAATATCAATTCTAAAATCCTGTTCCTCTCTTTCCATTAAACTCTATAACTGATTTTGTTTCCAAATAATGCGCGAAGTTACGATATTTTAATGATATAACGTACTATAACGAACAAAAAATGCACATAAAATGCCATATCGTGTAATGATATGGCAAAAAAGAATGTTTATGGTGGGTTAGTTACGGAATTTTAGTGCTTTAGTTACGGATTTTTATTTCGTCAGTTCTGTACAAATACGGTCCTGTATTTTATGTCCGATGTTAGTTTTGAGTACTCCGTTGTTGATGATTGCAAAAGCCAGCAAATGTCCGTTGGAGGCTGTTGCAAAACCAGCAAGGGAAGACACACCTGTTACTGTGCCGGTTTTAGCAAATACATGACCCAGGGCAGGTTTGCGAATCATACGTTTTTCCAAAGTTCCGTCTTGTCCCGCAATAGGCAGGGCAGGCATCAGGTTGTCGTAGATGCGTTTGTTATTGTAGGCATAGCGAAGCATGTTTACGAGTGTTGCCGGGGTTAGGAAATCGTAGGGCGAGAGTCCGCAACCGTCATGAACCTTCACCTTCCAAGTGTTCACTCCTGCTTTCTTGAGCACACTATTTACCACCTTTGCTCCGTCTTTGTATGTGGCACCATTGCCTGCCTCAGAGTGTGACAGTTGTGCGAACAGGGCTTCGGCATACAGGTTGTCGGAGTTTTTCATTATGCGAGGTAACAGTTCGAGGATGTTTGTCTTCTTCACGTAAACAGTTACACTATTCAATGGCGTGTCGGCATTGATGGCATAACCGTGACAGTTGATACCTTCCTTCGCCAATTGTGTTGCGAGTGTCTGTACGAAGTGGAGGGCAGGATTGAAGTCTATGTCTGTAGGGTATTTATTGCTTTCGGGTGTGAGTCTTCCTCTGTCGAAAAGCAGTGGCGAAATGTATGGGTGGTAAACGCTTGGTTTGTCGTCCCAGCACCAGCCATTTCCCAACAGAGGCAGATCCTTGAAACTGGTGTCGGCATAGATGAAACCTGCGATGGAATCGATACCCATGCCTCTGATTGCTCCAACAAGCAACATGAGGTCGTCGAAGGTGTAGGTTGGGTCAAAACCGCCACGGATATAGATATCGCCTTTCAGGTATTTGATTGTCCTAATTGTATCGGTTGTGTATGATAAACTGACAATGTTGCCAGTACAACTTGCTGTGGTCTGAATGTCGTACTCTTCACCTAAAACGTCAAGGGCAGTAATGGTGGTAAGCAGTTTCTGGCAGGATGCCGGACGCATCACTTTGTGGTCGTTATAGCGCCAAAGCAAACTGTTGGCAGTCAGGTCGTATATTTGGATTCCTGTGTCGTAGTGAGCTGTGTCCAACTCCTGCGACAGTTTATCGAGTGCAGCCACTACCGACTGCTGCCATGATTGTGCCTGTACATTGCCAGTTAAGCACAAGGCAAGAAGCATAATGTAAAATGCAGATTTCTTCATTTCGTTATTCGTCCTTCGTCTTTCGTTATTCGTCCTTCGTTTCTTTCGGACTTGTCATTCCTACTTCACAATGGTTGCCGGAGCGGAAGATAGCTTTTGCTGCCTTCTGTATGTCTGCAGTAGTAATGGAGTTAAGAGTCTTCTCGTATGGTGTTACCCAGTCGTTACCCCAAATGGCATACTCCATCATCTGATTCATCCAGTAACCATTGTTCTTGAGTCGTTCGGCATGGGAGCGCAACATATATTCCTTTACCTTCTTCAGATCTTCTTCCTTCGGACCTTTTTCCACCATTTCATCGATACCTTTGTAGATTATCTCGGTCATCTTCTGGCGCTTCTCCGGAGCAGTAGTAAGCGATATAGTCATTGAAGCCTCTTCGGTTGGATAACGAACCACATTACCTCGTACAGGTACTCCGTAAGCTCCGCCTTCATCCTCGCGTACAGTCTCTGTGTAAAGCATATCCATGAGTTGGTCGAGCATGCTGACTACAAGAGAGTTGTGCAGGGTTGGCTTCATCTTTGTGTGGTATGAGAAATTAACGAGAGCACGAGGAGTTTCCTGTTTCTTCTCAAAGACATTATAGATTTCGCCTTCAGGGTCGCGAAGACTGATTATATTGTATTTTTCTTTGCCAGGAAGTGTAGGCAGAGCTCCAATATATTTTGCAAGCAGAGGAGCGATGGAATCGGCATTGCAATCGCCTACGATGAAGAATTCGAAATCATCACCATCCGCAAATCGTTCACGGTACAACTCCAGAAGGCGGTCATAGTTGACGCGATCCAAGTCGGCAGGACGAGTTCGTACAGCGCGTGGATGGTTGTTGTAGATTACTTTTGCTATTGTATCTACAAGAGCAATGGTAGGTTGCAGTTCCTGGTTGCGCAGACTTTCTTTGGTTCGGTTAATGAGTGAAGTGAAAGCCTCTTCATCCTTGCGTGGAGCTGTGAATGTGAGGTAAACAAGCTGGAGGAGTGTTTCGAAGTCTTTTTTCACACACGAACCATTGATGCCCTCTGCATTGGCACCTACAAAGGCATTGGTGCTGGCTTGTTTGCCTGCAAGAGCTTTGTTGAGGTCTGTAGCACTGAAATTGCCTAATCCGCCGACTTTTACTCCACCTATATTGCTGGTCTGCAAGTATTCATCGTCACTATAGAGGGAATTGCCTCCAAAGCTATGGGCACTTAAACTAATCTGATTTGGCGAGAAATCGGTTTGCTTTACATGCACTTTGATGCCGTTGCTCAGAAGGATGAGTTTCGCTCCGAATTTGTCGTCCTTAATTTTCTTTACTGTGCCGGAAGCAGGCATCTGTTCGATGAGCGGACGATTGTTGACTTCCTCCTTAAGCGGTTGAATATCCTCCTTCTCCACTTCTGCAAGATAACTCAGAACTTCTTCCTTCGTTGGCAGAATGTTGTCCGCCTTGTCAGCAGCAAACATAGCAACTGCGAGATTGGAATCGGGCATCAGAGTGAAAACCTGATTCACCAGTTCAACGGTGTATGTTGGCACAACATGGGTCATCATGTCATACTCTACTTCTATGCCAGGACAGGGTTCCTGGTCGATGAAATTGCGTATGTATTCATTCACATAACTTGTGTTCTGTACCTTGTCGCGATGCAAGTAAGCTTTCTCCAGTTGTGAGAGGTATTCAGCCTTGAAACGGTCAAATTCTGCTGCTGTAAAACCATACCTTTTTGCACGCAGAATTTCTCTGTAGAGTGCCTGTACACCTTCTTTGTATTGGTTTTCCTTGCAAACCACATGACCTGTGAAGGCTGCCTTAGTCTTTGAAACTAAATAATCACTGTGACTGAATGAAGCATTGATAAACGGAACATCAGGTTTCTGCAGAATGTCATCAATGCGTTCTGCAAACATGCTGTAAATGGCGTTGGTCAGGAACTGAAACGTCATGTAAGTAGTGTGGTCATCTTTTGGGAATTGAGGTGTTTTCCAGAATAGATAGAAGAAATTATGACGTTGTTCCTTGTCCTTGTTAATCGATAAGATAGGTTCTTTGTTGTCTGGCACAGGATAATACTCGAACTTGGCTGCATCGGGTGCTGCAGGAGCTATATCGGAGAATACAGCCTGTATCTTTTTCTCCATTTCATCGACATTTATGTCGCCTACTATGACTATAGCCTGCAGGTCGGGACGATACCATTTGCGGTAGTAGCTGCGAAGGTCTTCGTATGGGAAGTTCATCACTATATCCATCTTGCCGATAGGCAGGCGCTCACCATACTTGCTGCCCGGATAGAGTTCCGGCAGGGCTTTCTCGTACATTCGCATCATAGCCGAACTGCGAGCTCGCCATTCTTCGTTGATTACTCCCCTCTCCTTGTCTATCTCTTTGTCTTCCAACAGCAGGTCGTGACTCCAGTCGTGAAGTATGAGCAGACATGTGTCTAGAGCACCAGCTGTCTCCACATTCACATTATTTATATTATATACAGTCTCGTCGAAACTTGTATAGGCATTCAAGTTCTCTCCAAACTTCACACCGATGCTTTCTAGATATTTCTTTATTCTGTCGCCTGGGAAGTGGGTGGTTCCGTTGAAACACATGTGTTCCAGGAAATGGGCAAGACCGCGCTGGTTGTCATCCTCCTGGATGGAGCCTACTTTCTGAGCGATATAAAAATCTGCCCGTTTTTCTGGCCAGTTGTTGTATCGCAAATAGTAGGTCAGACCATTGGGCAGAGTGCCTTTGCGAACTGCCGGGTCGAGTGGCAGTTTTTCTGCTGAAACACTAATGCATAGTAATGTGAAGAGGAAAAAAACTATCTTTTTCATAATACTTATTGTTGATTTTTCTGGTTGTCTAAGGCATGTTTTGCATAATCGACTGTATAGTGGAGACCTCGTGATTCCTTGCGCTCCAAAGCCTGGCGAGTGATGAGGTAACCCACATTTATCATGTTGCGAAGTTCGCAAATGTCCTTTGTCGGTTTTACGCGCTTGAAGAGGTGTTCTGTCTCTTCATAGAGCAAGTCGAGGCGTTCCCAGGCACGATGAAGTCGGAGGTTTGAACGCACAATGCCCACATAAGTTGACATAATCTGTCCTACTTCCTTAGCGTCTTGAGCAATGAGCACCTTCTCCTCATTGGTCATTGTACCCTCATCATTCCAATCAGGAACTTTTTCGTTGAAATCGTACTGGTCAATCACTTCGAGAGAATGCTTAGCTGCTGCATCAGCATATACTACTGCTTCGATGAGTGAGTTGCTTGCCAGTCGGTTGCCTCCATGCAGACCTGTACAAGAACATTCGCCTACAGCATAGAGGCGCTTGATAGTGCTCTGCCCGTCAAGGTCAACCACGATTCCACCACACATATAGTGTGCTGAAGGAGCTACCGGAATGTACTGTTTTGTGATGTCTATGCCGATGCTGAGACACTTGGCATAGATATTCGGGAAGTGGTGTTTTGTTTCCTCCGGGTCTTTGTGTGTAACATCAAGACAGACATGATCGAGAGCATGAATCTTCATCTCATTATCTATTGCTCTGGCTACTATGTCGCGCGGAGCCAGACTGAGTCGTTCGTCATATTTCTGCATGAATTCCTCGCCGTTTGGCAGTCGCAAAATGCCACCATAACCGCGCATAGCCTCTGTGATAAGGTATGCTGGGTGAGTTTCCTTCGGGTTGTAAAGAACAGTTGGGTGGAACTGCACAAACTCCATGTCCTTCACCTTTCCCTTGGCACGATAAACCATAGCTATGCCGTCGCCTGTGGCAATAGAAGGATTGGAGGTTGTAGCATAGATGGCTCCTGTGCCACCAGTTGCCATAAGTGTCACCTTCGAAAGGAATGTGTCAATCTTTCCTGTCTTAGGATTCAGCACATAGGCTCCAAAGCATTCTATGTCGGGTGTGCGTCGGGTAACACGGATTCCCAAGTGGTGCTGAGTGATGATTTCAACGGCAAAATAGCCCTCAAACACTTCGATGTCCTTGTTAGCTCGCACAGCTTCCATCAGTCCTCGCTGAATCTCCGCACCTGTGTCGTCGGCATGATGAAGAATACGGAATTCCGAGTGTCCACCCTCGCGATGCAAGTCGAATGTACCATCCTCTTTCTTGTCGAAGTTTACTCCCCACTTCACCAAGTCGCGAATTCCTTCTGGTGCCCTCGTGACTACCTGGCGCACAGCCTCCGGGTCGGAGATGTAGTCGCCGGCAATCATTGTGTCTTCAATGTGCTTTTCAAAATTGTCCACCAACAAGTTAGTTACTGAAGAAATACCACCCTGTGCTTTGGCAGTATTTGCTTCCTCCATAGTAGTTTTGCAGATAATTGCCACCTTGCCTTTCTTGGCTGCTGCAACCTTCAGAGCATAGCTCATTCCTGCTACTCCTGAACCGATAATCAGGAAATCAAATTTGTGTGTCATGATGTTTGTTATGTTATTTAACCGCAAAGATAAATAATTTTCATCTTTCCTTTTTCAATTTTCAATTATTTATCGTACCTTCGCACCGAAAATATGTAGAATGAGTTCCGGAGCTATCGTTTCGGGATTCTTTTTTACACTATGAGAAACGAAATAATAAATAAAAACAAATACGATAATGGCTTATATGTCTCAAGAGGGCTACGACAAATTGCGTGCCCAAATCAAACAACTTGAAGAGGTAGAGCGTCCTGCTGTGATTCAGCAGATTCAGGAGGCTCGCGAAAAAGGAGACCTCTCTGAGAATGCAGAATATGATGCTGCAAAGGAGGCTCAGGGAAAACTCGAGTCTAAAATTGCTTTGCTGAAAGCTCAGTTGGCAGATACTAAGATTCTTGATGCAAGTCGCGTGAAGACCGACGAAGTTTCAATCCTTTCTAAGGTAGAACTCCGAATGGTTAAGACCGGAACTAAGATGACTTACACTATTGTAAGTGATGGTGAGGCTAATATCCGTGAAAACAAAATTAGTGTCACTACTCCTATTGCAAAGGGTTTGCTCGGTCATAAGGTTGGCGACATCGTAACTGTTAAGGTTCCAGCTGGCGATATCGACCTCGAAGTAATGAGTATTTCTGTAGGATAAGTAGCATTATGGATATCTTTTCAAAAATAGCTGCTGGCGAAATTCCCAGTTACAAATGTGCTGAGAACGAGGAGTTCTATGCTTTCCTCGACATCAATCCATTGGTTAAGGGTCACACACTCGTCATTCCTCGTCGCGAAGTAGATTACATCTTCGATATGGACGACGACGAAATTGCCCGTTTCCAGCAGTTTGCCAAGAAGGTGGCAATCGCCATCAAAGCTGCTTTCCCATGTGTAAAAGTAGCTGAGGTAGTGCTCGGACTCGAAGTTCCTCATGCACACATCCACCTCATTCCTATGCAGAGCGAAGCTGATGTAGATTTCCGCAAGGAGAAACTCCAGTTTACTCCTGAGGAGTTTCAGGCAATCGCCGGTAAAATCTATGCAGAGTTCAAGAAATAACATTTTATACTTTTAGTGATAGGGGATGTATCAGTTGGTGCATCCCTTTTTCTTTTCCCTTCCCACCTTTTTTCTTTCCTTGCCTACCTCCTTTTCTTTCCTTGCCTACCCAATTTCTTTTCCTTCGTTATATATTTTCTTTTTCTACGCCTACAAATTTATGTTCACGGCTTATGAACTTATGTTCACAACTTATGAACTTATGTTCATGACTTGTGAACTTGTGTTCATAACTTATGAACATAGAATGTATAACCATATAAATTAAATTTCTTCGGGAAGTAGGGAAAATTTCTTCGAGGGGCAATAAAAATTTCTTCTTGGGGGCGGGAAAGCCTATTTTTAGGGGCAAGAAAATTTTTTTACAGGTAAAATGTATTTTTTTCTGAAAAAAATTTGGTTGTTTCGCAGAGAATGTCTTACCTTTGCGGTGTACTATTACAGTAGTACACTAAAAAGAAATTATTATGATAGAAGTAAAAGATTTGAAATTCAAGTACCCATGTCAGAAGGAATGGGTGTTTGACGGGTTCAATCTTCAGATGGAAGAGAACCGGATTTACGGACTCCTTGGTAAAAACGGCACAGGCAAGTCCACATTATTATATTTAATAAGTGGTTTGCTTCGTCCTGCTGCAGGTTCTGTCCTCTCCGATGGAATAGAAACATTCAGCAGAAATGTGGAAGTGCTGCAGGAAGTATATCTTGTGCCGGAGGAGTTTGACTTTCCTTCTATTTCACTTGAGAAGTATGTCAAGTTGCATGCTCCGTTCTACCCTCGCTTCAGTCGCGAGACTCTCGAATCCTGTCTGAAGGACTTCGAACTCACTCCCGACATCCACTTGGGAGCCCTCTCGATGGGGCAGAAGAAAAAGGTACTTATGTCGTTTGCCTTAGCTTCCAACACTCGTCTGCTACTTATGGACGAACCGACTAACGGACTCGACATCCCTTCGAAGTCGCAGTTCCGCAAAGCTGTTGCCAACAACATGAGTGAGGACCGGATGATAGTGATTTCCACCCATCAGGTGCATGATGTAGAGTCGCTGCTCGACCACATCATCATGCTCTCGCAGCGCGAACTCCTGCTCAATGCTTCTATTCAGGACATTATGGACCGATATATCTTTGAATACCGCCAGCCAAGCGAGATGGGCGATAATGTTCTCTATGCCGAACCAAGTCTGCAGGGCAATGCCGTAATAGCAAAGCGCTCAGAGGGAGAGAAGGAGACTCAGGTGAATCTGGAACTATTGTTTAATGCTGTAACGAAAGGACTTGTAAAATGAAAAATCTTGATATGAAACGATTGGGCTATCTGCTCAAACTCGACTTCCACGAGAATCTGAAGGCATTCATCTGGACATCAGTAACAATGCTCCTTGTGTACTTATTCTTCTTTTGGTGGGCACACATTATAGGCATTCCATTAGAATATTATAGTTTATCTAAGGAGCTATATAGTCCGGAACATATAGAAATGGTTACTAACGCACAATGCGGGTCTGTAGGTCGTTTCGGATCTGTAGCAATGTACTTCTGTTTCATCGTTATAGCAAGCCAGCTTTATGGTAAAGAGCAGAAAAAACAGAATCGTACAGCCCTGCTGATGCTTCCTGCAACAAATCTGGAGAAGTTCCTGGCAAGATGGCTTTATATGATTGGATTTTCAGTAGTAGCCGGCATTCTGACTTTTATCGTAGCTGATGTACTCCACATGATTTGGCTGTCTTCGGCAGGCAGACCTATAATAGCTGCATCGAAGTATTTCTTCGATACTTGGTCAGAAGATAAAGTGTTACGTGGGGTTAGTGTAAATTCATTTTTTATTCTTATACATTCCGTATATTTGTTTGGAGGAATATATTTGCGTAAACACCATTTTGCAATAACAAGTCTGTTTCTGGTGATATTCGGGAGTCTTTTTGTAAAGATAATAAACTCTTTAGAGCCACATCTATTTCTAGGACACCGTTCTTATGTGTTATGTATATTACATATCTGTGGCATCATATTGTTCACTTGGCTATCGTATAAAGTATTCTGCCGTTGGCAGTTGACAGACCGTAAAAATGCAAACCTATGATGTTCAGCGGAGAAAAACCAATTTATCTGCAAATGGCTGACCGCCTATGCGATGAGATTCTGGCAGGAAAATATCAGGATGATGATCGCATCCCTTCTGTCAGAGAGTATGCTGTGATGCTGGAAGTCAATGCCAATACTGCTGTAAAGGCTTACGACGAACTGGCTCGTGAGAATATTATCTACAACAAACGGGGAATGGGCTATTATGTCACTCCCGGAGCTAAGCAACAGATTCTGCAAGAGAGGAAGAAGGCTTTCCTCAAGGAATATCTTCCAGAACTCTTCCGACAGATGCGACTGCTTGGTATCGACATAAAAGATGTGGATGATGCTTGGAAAGAAACCCTATAAAAAAGAAACTCTATAAAAATGAAAGAGGATGTGCTAATCAGCACATCCTTTTCGTTTGAGAGATTTGGACCTTAGAGGTCTTTCTTGAGTCGGAAAACTTCACAGCTACCCAACTTAAAAGGTTAGTTTTAGGTTTAGTTAAAGCAATTATTACGTTAATTTTAAAGTAGTATTCTTTATTGAAGATTATTTTCTGCGGGCTGAACAATCAGGCTATCAACTTGTGGTCTTGCTTCTGCCTGACTCACATCCTTAATTCTGATGGTGTTCTGAATGTCTGCCTGACGAATGTAAGGATTGATTTCGATGCTGTTCTCCACAGAATGGCTCGACTTGTCGCTTAAAGCCTTGTCAGCTGCACTACCGATGGTAAGCACTATAGCTACTATTGCAGCAGCACGGAAGAAAGGTGTGAAGCGATGGTGGGGTTGCAGAACTACATTCTTCTTTTCGTTTACAATAGAAAGAATTCGTTCGTCGAAGTCGCTGCCAAGAGACTCTTGCTTTGCTTCATCTTCATACTGGAACAGTTCTACATATTGCATCAGATGACCAGGAACATCGTTTCCGTTGAAGAACGAACGAAGAATCTGCTCCTCCTGTAGTGATGTCTGACAAGAGAAGTAGCGGTCTATCAGTTGTTCTATGTAGTCGTAGTTCATCATATAAAAATTTACGTCTCTATAATGCTTGACGGTTGAGAAACGAAAAAGTTACAGGTTTTTGCAATTTTTTTTCAAAAAATCTCTTCCTCGGTAGATATTTATCTTTACATCCGACTCGGAAATGCCCATAATATCTGCTATCTCTTTGTAGCTTTTTCCTTCAATATCACGTAATTGAATTGCTGTTCGTTGTTTTTCGGGTAGTTGGTTGATTAGGTTGTGAATACGGTTTGTTCTCTCATTATTTATTATATTATCATAGGCAGAAGGGTGGTTGTCTTCTGTGTCATGAAGGTCTTCGTTCAGGGAAATTACCTTATTCTGGTGCAAGGCTAACCTGTCGAGTGCCAGATTTCGTACAGCACTAATCGCGAAAGCTTCCAGATTGTTGATTTTCGACATCTCTGTTCTTCGCTCCCAAAGTTTTAGGAGTGTGTCCTGAACAATATCCTCCGACTCTTCACGATTCATAGTGATTCGAAGAGCTGTACGGAAGAGGATATTCTTTAATGGGAGTATGTCGCGGGTAAAGTCCACTTTTTGTTTTGTTATTTCAGAATAATCTTACTTATTCAACTGCTATACCATTACTGATTATTCAATTATGGTACCATGTTTTCCGTCAATAGCATTAGCATGAGTGATGATGACTTTCTTCACTCCGGCTTCTATTGCCTCAAGTGCATTTTCTATCTTTGGTATCATTCCGCCGCTGATGATTCCGTCTGCCTTGAATTGTTCGAAAGAATCTTTGTTTATATGCGGAATGACGCTGTTTTCATCATCAGCATTGCGGAGAACTCCTGCATGTTCGAAGCTATAGATGAGAGTTACATCGAAATAAGGAGCAAGTGCCTTTGCAGTAGTGCCGGCAATAGTGTCGGCATTGGTGTTAAGCAAATGTCCCATTCCATCGTGAGTTAACGGAGCCATTACAGGAGTGATGCCTTGTTCGATTATCTTAGCAAGTCCCTCGCCATTAGCCTTATCTACATCGCCAACAAACCCAAAATCCACCATCTGTTCTGTTCCGTCTGCGAGTTTTACGTTCTTGGGTTTGCGCTTGTGAGAAAGAATCACATTCATATCTGCTCCTGTGAGTCCGAGAGCATTTATGCCACATGCCTGCAGTTGAGCAACTATATTTTTGTTTACCAAACCGCCATAAACCATAGTGACAACACGAAGCATAGCGGCATCGGTAACGCGACGACCATCAATCATTACTGATTCAATACCCAGTTGACTTGCCAACTTTGTAGCCGAACGGCCACCTCCATGCACAAGTACTTTAGGGCCTTCGATAGCTGAGAAGTTTTTGAGCAATTGTTGCAGAGTTTCTTCTTCCTCAACAATTTTACCACCTACCTTTATTACTGTAAGTTTTTCCATATAGTTATTTAAGATGATTTTCGAAATAGTTAGTTATGATATTGTGAAGATGTATTCGATCTTTTCCTGACATATTATGTCCGTCTCCAGGGTAGGTGAACAATTCAGGATATTTATCAGCATTGATGCAGGCACGAATAAAACTCAATGTGTGTTGTGGAACACAAATTGGGTCGTTGTATCCGTAGATAATAAGCAGCTTTCCTTCGAGGTTCTTAGCTTTTGTAAGCAGAGTAGTTGCTTCATATCCGTCTGGGTTCTCCTTGTCTGTTCCCATATACCTTTCGCCATACATTACTTCGTAGAAATGCCAATCGATGACAGGTCCGCCTGCTACACCAACTTTGTATGGCGATTTGCCTTTGAATGTTCCTGGTTCATCACCTGTTTCTGTGAATCGGGTCATGAGGGATGTTGTCATATATCCGCCATAAGACCAACCATGAATTCCCATTCGTTCTGCATCAACATAAGGCAGGGACTTGAGGAATTTCACTCCTTCCATCTGGTCTTTCACTTCTTCCAGACCCAGTTTGTGGAATGTAGCTTGTTCGAAATTGGCTCCACGATTTTCGGCACCTCTATTGTCAAGCGAGAACATGATATATCCGAGTTGTGCCATATACAGATCCCAACCGCGAGCAGAGTATTTATAGCGGGCATCTATCAGATGAAGGTGTGGACCTCCATATACATATGTAACTACAGGATATTTCTTCTTTTCGTCGAAATCAGGAGGTAATATCATTCTGTAGTAAAGGTCTGTAACTCCATCAGCAGCTTTTATTGTGCCTGTCTTGATTTGTGGCATTGCATAACCACCCTCCTGGAATTTGTCTTCAGCAGTAAAAAGGTTTCGCGCCTTGCCTGTCTTTACGTTTATAAGGTCGATGCTTCGTGGAATAGTTGGAGTGCTGTAGTTGTCAATGATAAATTTTCCAGAGTCGGAGATTTTTATCTTTTCATGCCAACCTTCAGCGTTTCCAAGAAGTGTGCGTTTGCCTTCTGTCGTTACACTATAGAGCGACTGGTTAAGGGGATGAGATTCGTTTGAAGTATAAATTACCGATTTCATCGCTTTTGAGAAACCTTGTACAGAGAGAACTTCCCAGTTTCCTTTGGTCAGTTGTGCTTTCAGTTGAGCAGGTCCCTCTTGTGGTAGTGTATATAAATATATGTGATTATATCCGTCTCGTCTCGACTGAATAATAAATGAATCGTTTTGCCAAGGAAGAAACTGTATTGGGTTGAGCGGTTCCACATATTTGTCATTGTGTTCTGTCAGCAGAGTTCGAATAAATTGTCCTGTCTTGGCATCATACTCATTCAGTTTATAATCTCTTACATCTCTGTTCAACTCTATTACATAAATCTTTGTTGAGGCAGGATTCCATGCAATATTAGTGAAATAACGATTGGTTGGATCACCAGTCTGCAGGTATATGAGTTCTGAAGTTTTTGTATTGTAAACTCCTATAGTCACTTTGTGAGATGTCTCTCCTGTCATAGGATAGTAGTCTGGTTCCAAAGTAGCAATGCGACTATTTAACTCCTTTTCGTCTTTTGCATCGTAACATTGTGATTTCTCCTTTGGAGTAATGTTTACCTGCGGATAAGGAGATACCATACTCTGATCCATGCGGTAGAAAGCAAGAAGTTCTGTGTTAGGACTCCAGAAAAGCCCCTTTGTACATCCGTATTCATCTCTGTGAACAGCTTGTCCATATACGATAGCTGCCGAACCATCGGTAGTAATCTGTTTTCCATCAACAAACAGATTGTGTCCTTCAATACTTGTTCGTTCTGCCTCTGCTGCAGTTTCCACTTCTTTTTCTACAACCTTTTCTTTTTCGAACACAAAACTGCGATTCTCAGGTTGCATGTCTTTGTAAGTTGTGCCTCCTGGAATAAGGTCATCGAGTGTGAACTGTTTGTTTTGTGCCATTGTAGATGTGTAGAATAAAGAAAAAACGATTAAGATAAGAATCTGTCTCATAGTATTTCTTTTAAAGGTAATAAAACAAAATCTCGCTCAAGCATGTGTGGATGCGGGATAGTTAATCTTTCTGATTTTAGGTTTATAGTGCCACCCCAATTCTTGTCTGCATCAAAAACAGGTGTAGCATTGATGCCTTCATAATATAGAAGTATGTCTATATCTATAATTCTGTCGGTGTATACAGCCTTCCCTTCGTTGGTAGTACTCTTTGTTGTCCGTCCCATTTCACGTTCTATGGTCTGTGTAGTTTCCAACAGTTCTATTGGTGACAATAGAGTCTCAACGCATATTGCAGCATTTAGGAAAGAGTTGGAAGAAGAAAAACCCCATGGTTCGGTAGGTAGGAAAGCGGATTGTGCTTTTATGTGCCCAATCCGCCTTGATATTTTCCTTATAGCCTCATTGAGGTTTTCAGTCTTGTTTCCCAGGTTTGTTCCTAAAGAAAGGTATGCTGTATTCATTTTAAATAATGAGCATAGCGTCGCCGTATGTTCCAAATTTGTAGTCGTTGTTCAGAGCTTCCTGATAAGCCTTCATGATTAAATCATAACCACCGAATGCAGTTACCAGCATTAGGCGTGTGGAGAGTGGCATCTGGAAGTTTACGAGGAACGAGTTGCAAACTTGGAATTCATATGGAGGGAAAATGAATTTATTTGTCCATCCATTGAAATCTTTCAGTAATCCGCTTGGACCAACAGCTGTTTCTGTGGCACGAAGTGTTGATGTACCTACTGCACAAACTTTCTTACCCGCTTCTTTTGCTCTGTTGACTTTCTCACAGGCTTCAGCGTTTACTATCATTTGTTCGCTGTCTGTTTTGTGTTTAGTTAGGTCTTCGACATCAATATTCCTGAAACATCCAAGTCCGCAATGCAGAGTGATAAAAGCCTGTTCTACTCCCATCAGTTCCATGCGTTTCATCAGTTGTTTGCTGAAATGCAGACCTGAGTTTGGTGCTGTTACAGCTCCCTCATTCTTTGCATAGACAGTCTGGAAATTCTCCATATCATCAGGCTCTGTAGCACGACGTGAACGAATATCGTCAGGAATTGGTGCTTCTCCCATGCTATACAAGAGGGATTTGAATTCTTCATGTGAACCATCATACAAAAAGCGCAAAGTACGTCCGCGGCTTGTCGTATTGTCAATTACTTCTGCTACTAACGATTCGTCCTCTCCGAAATACAGTTTGTTTCCGATTCGGATTTTACGGGCAGGATCTACCAATACATCCCACAAACGATTTTCCTCGTTCAGTTCGCGGAGCAAAAAAACTTCAATGCGAGCACCTGTTTTCTCCTTATTTCCGAACAAGCGAGCAGGAAATACCTTGGTGTCATTGAATATGATTGCGTCTCCTTCTTCGAAATACTCTAATATGTCTTTGAAGACGCGATGTTCAATTTCTCCTGTCTTACGATGAACTACCATCATTTTACATTCGTCACGATCGTAAACGCGTTCTCCATCGAAATCTCTGAATGGTGGATAGAGTGTGATTTTGTCCTCTGGAAGTTTGAATTTGAATTGTGAGAGTTTCATAATCTCTGGATTATTGTTTTTATTGTACTTGTTCTTTAATCTCTTCTTTTGGTTGGTTGTTGAGCCATTCTTGGAAATGTTCTACATCCATGCAGTCGGATAGCTTGTAGTCACCGATTCTGGTTCGTATCAGCCCTGTCAGGTAGGCTCCTGTACCGAGTGCCACGCCAATATCTCTTGCTAAGGCTCGTATGTAAGTACCTTTAGAACAAACGACCCTTATTGTCAGTTGCAGGTATTTGTCTGAAAGGTTATCATGCTGATATTTAATGCGCTCTTGTGCGTCGGGAAGTGTCTCGCTAGGTTCTTTCGGAGCTACGAATCCGTAGTCAATCAGTTCGATTTCATCGATAACTAATGTCTTCGGTTTCAATTCTACTTCTGTACCTGTACGAGCATATTTAAAGGCTCTTTTCCCATCAACCTTTACTGCAGAATATGTTGGCGGAATTTGTTGTATTTCTCCGATGAAATGGGTCAGCACTTCCTCTACAGATTCTTTTGTTATGTGCTCTATAGGGTATTGTGCATCTTCACATGTCTCCATGTCGAACGAAGGTGTTGTTGCCCCCAACTTTATTTCTGCGATATATTCTTTTGTGCCTGCTTGCAAAGTGTCAATCTGTTTTGTGGCTTTGCCTACGCAAACCAGCATTACTCCTGTTGCCAATGGGTCGAGGGTGCCTGCATGACCCACCTTTACTTTTTTCACACCAAAATAGCGGGATAGTTCTCCTCGTATTTTGGCAACAAGGTTGAACGATGTCCAACGATATGGTTTGTTGAATGCCAGTATAAAGCCAGTTTCCAGATTCATGTCTTAGTTTCCCATGCTGAGTGCAATGGCAAGTATACCTGCAATGGCACAATATATAGAGAAGTATATCAGTTTGCAACGTTTCACTATGCTAATCATCCATTTACATGCGAAACATCCGCTTATGAATGCAGCAAGGAAACCTACTATGAGAGCAGATGTAGGTATTGTTGCCATTTCGCCTCCATGTTCGGCTAAATATTCGGCACTTGGTGCTACGATATGTTTGAAATCGAGCAATGCTTCACCCAATATAGGTGGAATAACCATCAGGAATGAGAACTGTGCTAACTTCTGTTTGTCATTTCCCAAGAGTAATCCCGTTGCTATGGTAGAACCACTTCGTGAGAGTCCTGGCAGTACTGCAACAGCTTGTGCTATTCCTATGATGAAAGCATGGAGCGGAGAGATGTTTTCTTTCTCTTGTGGTTTGTAGAAATGGGTCATTGCCAAAAGGCTTGATGTTACAAGCAGGCATACACCTACCACTACGAGGCTTCCTTCGAAGATGGCATCTACATAATCCTTAAAACAGAGTCCCACAATTCCGATTGGAATCATTGAGATAAGGATGTTGAGTGTATACTTCTGTTCGTCGTTCATGGTTCCATTCCATCGGAAAAGCCCCTTGAAAATCCAGAATACCTCCTTGCGCAGGATTACTAAGGTAGCAAACACAGTTGCTACATGAACAATGATGTCGAAGGTGAGATTGCCACTATCGTTAGTACCAAGTAAACGCTGACCAATCTGCAAGTGTCCGCTGCTGCTTACAGGCAGATACTCAGTCAGTCCTTGGACTATACCTAAGATTAATGCTTGAATTTCGTTCATTTCTTATCTTTTGAGCGCCAAAGAATGGCTACGATTACAAAAATAAAACCAAATAGGCTGACCATAGGTGCCACCTTAATACGCAAATCGCTAAAGATATCAGGATTGAATGCCTCTTCTGTTGTGCCTTCACCCGACATCAGGATAAATCCCAATAGCACTATGGCAAAGCCGATAGCCAATAGGATGTAGTTGATTTTTGAGAATGCGAAATCTGACATATATGTGTATATTTAATTGTTTCAGATGATGATTAAATTTTTTACCGATGGGTTTAGATATAGTATAACTTATTTGTTGACATTTTCAGGTATTTCTGCAGAGATACGAATGTGCAGATAAATGTGATAAGAAGTCCGAATACCAAAACTGAAGTACCAACAATTATGAGTATTTCCTGGTTTACTACCAACTGAAGGTCCTGCTCATATTTCAGGGCTGAGGTATATCCGGCATAGAGTAGTGCATCGGCAATGATAGCACTAATAACTCCAAGTGTCACTCCATTTGCGAGGAACGGACGACGAATGAAGCTCCACTTTGCTCCCACTAGTTTCATTGTGTTTATGATGAATCGTTTCGAGAAAATAGAGAGTCGTACGGTATTGTTTATCAGTACAAAAGAGATGTACGTAAACAATCCTGCAAGAATCAGCAGAACTATACTTACTTTGTGCAGATTTCTATTTACCGACTTGATAAGGTCGCGTTGATAAATCACATCAATTACCGATGGATTCTTCTTTATCTTGCTAACTATCTTATCGATATGTTCTGTGGTGGTATATTCTGCCTTAATCTTTATTTCGAACGAAGCCGTGAATGGATTGTAACCTAAGAATTCTGATGGGTCGGTACCCATATCAGTCGTAGCATCCTGAAGAGCCTGCTCCTTTGATATGTATTCTATGGATTTTACGTAGTTGGTTTTTTTGAACTTTTCCTTCAGTTTGGCTATCTGGTTTGAGTCCAATTCATCAGATATCAGAATGGTTATGTTTATGTTTTCTTTAACGTAGTTAGACAAATTGTGTGCTGTAAGTACAAAAAACACGATTGTGCCAAGTAGCACCAGTACGAGAGTTGTGCTAATGGCAGGAGTAATAAACTGCGTTGAGAAAAAATGTGAATGTTTTTTCATATTGAGTTAATTTCTATACTTCTATTCCTTTAAGTGTAGCAGACGATGAGTCCAGTATTTTAACTGTAACAAAGTCCCCGATATGGTGCGTTCCTCGGTCGAAAACAACGACTTTATTCTGACCGGTTCTGCCAAAGAGTTGTTCCTTAGAACGTTTGCTTACTCCCTCAACAAGAACTTCGAAAGTCTTTCCAACGTCTTGACGATAACTCTCTGCTGACAATTCGTTTTGCAGAGCTATCATCTCGTTCAGTCGACGCAATTTTATTTCTTCAGGCACATCATCGGGCAAGTGTTTGGATGCGTAAGTGCCTGGTCGTTCCGAGTATTTGAACATGAAGGCACTGTCGTAGCCACACTCCTTCATAAGCGAGAGTGACATCTGGTGGTCCTCCTCCGTTTCTGAATGGAAACCCACAAAGATGTCTGTGGTAAGTCCGCAGTCAGGAATAATCCTTTTTATGGCTGCCACTCGTTCCAGGTACCATTCTCTGGTGTATTTTCGGTTCATCAGTTTCAGGATTCTGTTGCTACCTGATTGAACTGGCAGATGGATGTGTCGGCAGATGTTCGGATGCTCAGCTATGACATGCAGGGTTTCATCGCTCATATCCTTCGGATGTGATGTGGTGAATCGGATTCTCATGTCTGGCACAGCTTCTGCAATTGTACTCAAGAGTTTTGGAAAGGTTACCTCGCCACATTGGTAGCTGTTTACATTCTGTCCCAGCAGGGTTACTTCCTTGAATCCTTTATCTCTCAAGTCCTTTACTTCGTTAAGTATGCTCTCTACCTCCCTGCTTCGCTCTCTACCTCGAGTGTAGGGAACAATGCAGTAATGGCAGAAGTTATTGCATCCTCGCATAATGCTGACAAAACCGCTTACATGATTGCCGCAAATGCGTTCTGGAATTACATCTCGATAAGTTTCTGTGGTGGAAAGTTCTACGTTGATGGCTTTTTCCCCTACTTCTACACTTGCAAACAAGTCGGGAAGGGTAAGGTAAGAGTCTGGTCCTGCCACAAGATCTACTCCGTGGTTTGCTATCAGGTCGTCCTTTACCCGTTCAGCCATACATCCTACAACACCCACAATCAGTTTTTTTCCACCTTTCTTTATTCCCTGCAGAGCTTCAAGGCGATTGTATATTTTGTTCTCTGCATTTTCGCGTACAGAACAGGTATTCAGCAGTATAGCATCTGCGTCGTTAAGGTTATCGCACGACTCATATCCTGCCATCTTCATCACAGAGGCAATAACTTCGCTGTCCGCCACGTTCATTTGGCAGCCGTATGTTTCAATATACAATTTCTTCATTTGGGCGTCAAAGGTACGAAATATTTTTCATACCTTTGCGCTCGTTTCGTAAAATTCTCATTATATATAATAGATGATGCAATTTCTTGAGCCCATATCTCTTAGCAAATACACTTTGCCAGTTGTGAGTGGTGTGTGCATTCTGCTATGGCTTATATTCCGTGGCGAAGGTGATTGGGAACCTATTCTTGGGGGCTTGCTTGTGTCATCTTTTATGGTATATCTGATTGCTGAATTAAACAATCGGAATGCTCTCCTCCGTAATGGTTCTCGCATGCACAGCTGTATGGCAATTCTGTTAACTACAGTCATCATTCAGTTGCATACATTTTCTTTTGCTCACTTGATGATGATTTCTATTATCATCACCATGCATTTGCTTTGTCGCACTACTCTGATCAAATCACCCATTCTGTCTTTTCTGACTTACCTTATACTTGCTGTCATATCTTTATTTTATTCGAAGATTCTGTTTTTGGTTCCAATTTATTGGATTTGTCAGATTTACATGAGGAGTATGTCGCGCAAGTGTTTTGTAGCTTCTATTCTAGCCCTTTTGATGCCTTACTGGCTCATGCTGGGTTATTTTGTGTTTAAAGAAAGTTATCAGGCTTTAGCTGATGGGGTGTCTGACTTATTTGTTTTTTCTGTTCCGGATTATGGTTCTCTGACACTTCTGAAACTTGTTCAGTTCGTGTATATTTTACTTGTTTTAGCCGTTGGAATCGTGGATTATTATCGTAACAGGTATAAAGATAAATCTAAAATCCGAATCATATATGTTTCAGTCATCATACAGGCTTTCTTCTTCTTTTTCCTCTTGATTTTGCAACCTCAGGACTTTTACATCATTCTGCCTCTGCTGATTGTCTATACATCTATTATTTCGGGGCATTTCTTCGCACTTACATATACTAAATATTCTCACATAGCCAGCCTTGTGTTCCTTGTCATCAGCTTGCTTGTGTTCTACCTTTCTCTTAATCCAGAATTGTTATAACATGGAATCACTAAACGACTTTTTCATTCAGTATGGATATATCGGAATGGCACTTGCCTCCTTTCTTGCCGGCACATTTGTCCCGTTTAGTTCAGAGGCTGTTATGGGAGCCTTATTGGCAACCACAAGTATGAATCCTGCTCTTACTGTTGTTTGCGGAACTATAGGCAATGTGCTTGGTTCTATGTTCAATTACTACATCGGACGAATAGGCAATGTGCAGCAGATTTCGCATTGGATGCACATAAAGGAACAACGGCTTTTAGTTACTCAGCACTATGTGGAAAGGCGAGGTTCATGGATTGCATTCTTTTCTTTCCTGCCTTTCTTCGGTACTGCCATTGCCATTTCTCTTGGCATTCTTCGTGCTAATGTCTTTGGGGTTTTCATCTATTCTCTACTAGGTAAGTTTATTCGTTATGTTATGGTAGCTTATTCTGTTATTGCCCTTACATAATGTATATACTAACTTTTCACTTCGCACTTTTCACTTTTCACTTTAAAATTCGTACCTTCGCGGCGCAAAACAAAAAATACTTCGAATTATGAAAATAGCACTAATCGGATACGGAAAGATGGGCAAGATGATAGAACAGATTGCCCTAAGCCGAGGACATGAAATTGTCAGCATTATCGACATAGATAACCAGGAGGAATTCGACAGCCCGGCATTTGCAAGTGCCGATGTGGCAATCGAGTTTACGGCTCCACACACAGCTTACGGCAATTATCTGAAGGCTTGGGCCAAGGGGGTGAAGGTCGTAAGTGGCAGTACTGGTTGGCTGAAAGATCATGGAGATGATGTGAAGAAAGCTTGTACAGAACAGGGAAAAACTCTTTTTTGGGCTTCAAACTATTCTATAGGTGTTGCTATCTTTTCTGCTGTAAACAAATATCTGGCAAGCATCATGAATGGTTTTGAACAGTATGATGTTAAAGAGGAGGAAACTCATCACATACACAAACTCGACCACCCTTCTGGAACTGGTATCACACTTGCTGAACAGATAGTAGAGAGACTTGACAGAAAGAAAGACTGGACAATGGGTTACCTGCAACAGCCAGATGGTACCGTTGAAGGAACAGACCAGGTAGCAGCCGACCTTCTGCCTATCAGTTCTATTCGTCGTGGTGAGGTTCCTGGCATTCATACCATCACTTGGGATAGTGAGGCCGATAAAATCACTATCACTCATGATGCCCATTCGCGCAAGGGATTTGCTTTGGGAGCTGTCCTTGCAGCTGAATTCACAGCTACTCATGAAGGTCTGCTAAGTACTGACGACCTTTTCCATTTCTAATAATTATTATGCATTGTATAAGGCGCAGCCCAATTATGCATTATGCATTATGCATTATGAATTAAATTAAGCTATGGCATTCGACTATAAAAGTTTCAAGAAGACACAAGCTCAAGGCAATCAGGGAGAGAAACCTCAGCCTGAATGGGTGAAATGGACGAAGTTTGGTGTTGTCACAACCCTCTATCTGCTCTTCCTGCTTTGGGTAGGTTCGTGGATGGGACTCATCGTTGTGCCCTTCATCTATGATGTCTATATCACTAAGAAAATCAAGTGGTCATGGTGGAAGAGCCTTGAGAGTGATGTAGCTCGAGGCATCATGTCTTGGGTTGATGCAATCGTCTTTGCACTTGTTGCAGTTTATTTTGTCAATCAGTTTTTCTTCCAGAACTATCAGATTCCATCATCATCCCTTGAGAAGTCTTTGCTTACAGGTGACTACCTGCTTGTCAGCAAGATGAGCTATGGACCTCGCATTCCACAGACTCCACTCACTATGCCTCTGACTCAACATACTCTTCCTTTGTTCAATTGTAAGTCTTACATCGAGTGGCCACAATGGAAATATCGCAGAGTGAAGGGTTTTGGAAAGGTGGAACTGGGTGATATTGTTGTATTTAACTACCCTGCTGGTGATACTGTTGCTGTGAATTATGGAGGCGACTATTACGACCTCTGTGTGCAGTTGGCTCAGAAAGCTGCCCTCGAACAGGGAATGCAAGTGCCAGAGATGAAAAGTCTTTCAGCATGGGATCAGCGAAAACTTTACGAACAACTTTATTCCATCGGAAAGATTATTGTCGAGTCAAACCAAAGTCAGTATGGTTCTGTAGTTGTTCGTCCAGCCGACCGTCGCGAGAACTATGTAAAAAGATGTGTGGGACTTCCTGGTCAGACACTCGAAATTCGCAATAAGATTATATATAATGACGGAAAACCCCAGCCAACTCCCCAGTTTGCTCAGTTTTCCTATGCTGTCTATGCTCATGAGGATCTTACCTTGAAAAAATTCGATGACTTGTGTAACCAGTTGGATATTAGCGATGAACAGCGAAGCGAATGGAATATATATGGTTTTATGCCTCTTACTACTCAGGCTCTTGAGGGTTTGAAGAAGTGCGAAGCAGTCGATTCCGTCGTGGAAATCATGGATGGTTGGTACGGAACTCTATATCCTCTGAATCATGATTATGGATGGACTCGCGACAACTATGGACCTATCCATATTCCTGCCAAGGGAGAAACTCTCAAACTCACTCTCGACAATATTGCCATTTACGAAAGGTGTATTCGTACCTATGAGGGTAATGACCTCGAAGTGACTGAAAACGAGATTCGTATCAACGGCAAACCAGCTACTGAATACACCTTCAAGATGGACTATTACTGGATGATGGGTGACAACAGACACAACTCTGCCGATAGTCGCTACTGGGGATTTGTGCCCGAGGATCATATAGTTGGAAAACCAAAATTCATTTGGCTTTCTATCTGTCCCGATGCCTATACCGACCACTTCCTTCGCATCCGATGGAATCGCCTGTTTAAGGGTGTGGACAATATTAAATAACAGAAGAATGACAACAGGACAACTTGTCTTGCCTACGGCTTATCTGCCTCCAATATCGTGGTTCGCTCAGCTCTGCTCGGGCGAACCAATCGTTATAGAACAGTACGAACATTTCCACAAACAGACAATTCGCAACAGATGTACTATTGATGCTCCAAACGGAGTGTTGAATCTGACTGTTCCTATTGATAAATCCAATTTCTCAGCAGGAGCCAAGTGTCTGATGAAGGATGTTCGCATAAGCTACAGGGAAGACTGGCAACATCAGCATTGGAATGCTATTCAGTCCTCATATTTCAACTCTCCATTCTTCGAATATCTACAGGATGATTTCCGTCCTATCTATCAGCAACATTGGACTTTCCTTATGGATTTGAACGAGGCTCTCATCACTAAATGTTGCGAACTCATCGACATTCAGCCTCAGATTTCCCGTTCCGAAGATTTCATTCTACAGAGTTCAGGTTCTAAGTCTCAGGATTCAACTGTCAACTGTCAACTGTCAACTGTCAACTCTCAATTTCCTCCCTACTATCAGGTGTTTGCTCACAAACATGGTTTTCAGCCTGACCTTTCTATCATCGATCTTTTATTCAATTTGGGTCCGGAGAGCCTGCTTTATCTAAATAAATAAATTCCTCCTATGTTTTTTTGTTACTTAACTAGGAATTTTGTTTCTTTGCACCAAGAAATCTATGTTCATAAGTTATGAACACAAGTTCATAAGTCTTGAACATATGTTCATAAGCCGTGAACATAAGTTCATAAGTTGTGAACATAAAATTCTTAACCTAGAAAAAGTTTTTTGTTGGCGTAGTAAAAGAAACTTGTAGGTATAGTAAAAGAAATCTTGTAGGTATAATAAAATAAAACAGTACTATGGCTAAATTTGTTTTGCAGGAACTCCCAAAGGGAATGGGAAATGGCGAAAACTTGGTTTTCCCAAAGATGGATGTTTACTCAATGTTAGACTTTCAGACTGTTCTGAAGCACATGACTGCTCATGATGGGTCTTTTAGTAGTTCTGCGTATAAGGCAGTATTGGAGGTGTTTGCTGAGGTGATGAAGAGTGTGATGTGTGAGGGACACAGCATCAAGATTGATGGCCTGGGCATATTCTCTCTTTCGCTTGGTCTTGACGAGAGCACTAAGTCGGCTGAGGCTGCTAAAGAGGGTAGGAGGAAGTCTGTAAAGAAGCAATTCGGTCAGGTTTACATCAAGGGAATCAATTTCAAACCTGATGCAAAGTTGTTGGCTGAGATGAACAAAGAGGCTAATCTGGAGCAGAGTGCTACAGGCATTCAGAAGCCAAACAAGAACACTCTTTCTTATCAGGAGAAAGTTGCAAAAGCAAACGAATTGCTCAATGAAAAGGGCTATTTTACTCTTTACGACTTTACTGTAGCAACAGGACTTTGCCGTACTGCAGCTTCGACAGAACTGAAGAAAATTGTGGCAGATACAAAATCGGGAGTAGCTACTCGAGGCAGTCACTCCCATAAGGTTTGGGTTAAAGCATAATGAATGCTATAATACAAAAAGAGCGCCAGTTGCAAGTGCAGTTGGCGCTCTTTTTATTTAAAGTTACAGTTTATTCCCAATAAAGTTTTTGGCTATTAATGTCCCATTTGTGATCCTTGGGGAAGTCGTCGCCTTCCCAAGCTTTCTTTGATGTCCACTTCTCTGCTGGGGCTATCCAGAAGGAGTCGGTTGGTGGCAGACCAAGAGCCATGAATGCAAGACTGGTCATGTAGAGTGAACCATTATTGGTGTACCAGTCAGCTACATTTGGATGAGGTCCGACAAATCCGATGGTGAGGAATCCACCTTTATTGTAGTTCTTGCTAAGTGGAGAAGCTTTCTTTGCTGGGTTCTCTAACTGTCCGTAGAACATTCGGTTGGCTACAGCTGTGAGGGCTGCACGAACCTGTCCTTCGTGGAGTTCCTTTGGCAACTGCTTACGCCAGGCGAGCAGGGCAAGAGGCTGGAGGGTCGCCATTCGGTATGGAATGCTTCTGCCCACAACTGGGAAGGTGCCTTCCGGAGAGATGAATCGCTCCAGGATGACAGACCATTTCTGCATTCTCTTGCGCACTTCCCCCAGACGGTTTTTAGCTGTGCGAACCTTGTCGTTTGTCTTGCCGAAGATGAGGTAGCTGTTGTTTCCCTGACGGGCAGAAATCATCTCAAGACATTCGTAGTACATAGGTTGGATGACATAGGAATTATAGTAGTCGAAAGCGAATGATGGTCCGTCGCTATAGATTCCGTCACCAATGTACCATTCTTCAATCTTGGCGAGAGCCATTTTTATTCTGTATGGGTCGTAGTCGGCTCCTACATACATAAGGAAGCTCTCCTCCATCGCTATGAAAAGCAACCAGTTAGTGTATGGAGGGTCGTAACGGCGAAGACCTTTCAGTTCTTTGATGTATAGATTTTTTGTTTCCTGTGGCAGCGGAACCCAAAGTGAGTCATATCCGCGGAAGAGTCCTTCTACGACATAAGCTCCATCGACAAGAGTCTGTCCACCACTTTCCCAACCGAGTCTGTCGGGCGAGTTAGGGTCAACAGCATTGATGATAGCTTTGCGAGTCCACTCACGCAATTGTTTGCGCTTAGCCGATTCAGGTGTGTCATCATCGGGCATATTGAGCCAGGGAGCCAGTCCGGCAAGCAGTCGGCCGAAGGCTTCCATATAGGCAACTTTCTTGTTTCGATTGTCCCAAGTAGGGGAGAGTTCCAGGTTTTTGCATCCACCAGTAGTGTCCATCACTTGCTGGAGTTTTCCTTCAGCCATATTCTTCATGACTGGTTCTGCCATCTGGTACATTATATCGACCCACACTTCGCGGTCGGTCTTCTGTTCTTGCTTCTTAGCAGATACAGAAACAGAAGCTAATAGCATGATTGCTATAAGAGAAAGATGTTTCATGGTATTTGGGGGATTAATTGTTTCAAAGTTGCAATGTTTCAAAGTTGCAATACTTAGTTGTCTCGATAAAATGCTGTGGAGAATGCTATAGAGTTTGACATCAGCACAAGGCTGTCTTCTGTCAACATCATTATTTGGAATGTATCCACATTAGCAGGTTTTTCGTCACCTACCTTTTTAGGTGTTGAAAGCATAAGCAAACCATTTCGCACAGCCCAGCGATCGTATTGTATGCTCATATTGTATGTTGTGGCAAGTCCTTTGTCGTCGATTTCCAGACTTTTTTTCTCGCCTCCTCCCACATGCTGCGACCATAAGTGTTGCAGGGATGTGAGGTTGACAGCTGTCTGTGCCACAAGATTGTCTCCAATTAAACTATAAACAACATCTACTGCATCGCCTACGATGAGTCCTCCCATAACCATCTGGTTGGCAGTTACGATGTCGAGTGTGTCACCATCATATTCGATGAGTTGCATCACATTCATTGATGAACCTTCGCCGATGATGCCTCTGGTTTCTACACTTTTGGGTGTTACTTCTACTGGTGTCGGTTTTACTTTTGTGACAGTTGTGTCTGACTCAGGTTTTTGTTTTCCCTTGCAACCACAAAGGAAACAAATCATCATACACATTATATATATATATAGATGGGAGGATCGTTTCATTTCTTTCTTTTTGTGTTGTTTTAAACCTTGAAAAATGGTGTTTGGAATGATAAAAGTAGAAAAAAACACATTGGATGGGCTCATTAAGGGCCCTCTTCCAATGTGTTTTAATTTGTTCAAATAAACTGATTAGTTGATAGCCTTGTCGATGTCAGCACCAGCCTTGAACTTAGCAATCTTCTTTGCAGGGATCTTGATAGCCTGCTTAGTTGCTGGGTTGATACCCTGGCGAGCAGCACGCTTAGATACAGAGAATGTACCAAAACCAACGAGAGCTACCTTATCACCACCCTTAAGAGCAGCAGTAATTGCTTCGATAGTTGCATCAAGAGCTTTCTTAGAAGCTTCCTTGCTCAGGCCACTCTTAGCAGCGATTGAGCTTACGAGTTCACTTTTATTCATAACTAAATAGAATAAGATAAAGGTTAATAAATAATGTTTTTTAAAAGTTGAATATGTTTTTCCGTTTTTTGCATTGCAAATATATGGTTTTCAGATATGAGTACAAATATTTTCCAAAAAAAATTTGAATTTTTATAAAAAAAAGCACCAAAAGTAGCATTTTTGGCATAGAATTGCCCTAAAAATAGTAATTTTGCACCGATTTTTAAAGAAAATAGAAATTTATGCCTCCTGTAGTGAAATCATTGCTGTTGCTGAATATTGCAGCATTTATTATAGATTCATTGTTTCATATCACCACAACTTTGAATTTAGGACTTTGGTATTGGGGTTCTGGTATGTTTATGCCTCACCAGCTCATTACCTATATGTTCATGCATGGTGGATTTACTCACATATTTTTTAATATGTTTGCCTTGTGGATGTTTGGTAGAATCATGGAACAGGTATGGGGCGGAAGTCGATTCCTCCTATATTATTTAGTATGCGGAATTGGCGCCGGACTTGTTCAGGAATTCGGACAGGCACTCGGAATTATTGCTCCTTATGCTATGACTATAGGTGCTTCAGGTGCTGTATATGGCATTCTGCTCGCCTTCGGTATGACATTCCCGGAGGAACGACTTTTCATCATTCCGATTCCTTTCCCCATCAAGGCTAAGTGGTTTGTGTGCATGTATGCTGCCATCGAAATTTTCGAGGGAATTAGTGGGGCAGATGGTGTGGCTCACTTTGCCCATCTTGGTGGTATGTTGTTTGGACTTCTGCTCATCCTCTATTGGCGAAATGCTGCTCAGCGCAAAACCATACATTTCGGTCAGAACTTCTGGCAGAAGCAGGAATCGACTACAACAATGCATGTGCATTATAATGATAACTATACAAAGGACTACGAATACAATTCTCGCAAACGCGAACATGCAGACGAGATAGATCGCATTCTTGACAAAGTGCGCACAGGTGGTTATCAGAGTCTTACGGAGAGTGAAAAGCAAACCTTGTTTGACGAGAGCAAGAGATAGAAGGTTTCCACATTATTTATTATGTTAAGAGGAATAGGTAAGCTGGTACAGTATTTTCTTGTTGCTGCAAACATAATGATTGTTGTGGCACTTGTGTTGTGTTCCTATACCTACCGACTGAACAGTCATGACTATCCAGACTATTCCTACTGGGGAATGTTCCTTCCTATTTTCCTTTGTGCCTCTATTTTCTTTCTGTTTATCTGGCTGGTAATCAAACGCCGGTTTATGCTTGTAAGTATTGTCGGAATGTTGATTTGTGCCGATTCCATCCGTGATTTCTTTCCTGTGAACTTCTCTTCTAAAATACCTGAAGGAGCATTCAAGGTGTTGAGTTATAATGTGATGGGGTTTGGTGATGTTAGAGATGTACCTTGGGACGAAAATATAGTGTTGGGATATATTCGAGAGAGTGGGGCTGACATAGTTTGTATTCAAGAGATGGAAAACATCCCAGAGGCTACCCTTCACCAACTCTGTGATTCCATCTATCCTTACATAGGGATAGATACAATCAAGCCTATGCTCCACCTGCTACTTTTGTCTAAATACCCTATAATCAGTAGCGAACGCATTAATTATGAGTCTTCTACAAATGGCAGTTTTGCTCATAAGGTAGTGAAGGGAAATGATACAATTCTCGTTGTGAACAACCACATGGAATCGTACAAACTGCAAGCAGCAGACAAGGACAATTACAAGTCGATAATTGAAAATCCGGAAGGTGAGGATAATGAAGAAAAATACGATTCGCTGATTACCAAGTTGAAAGCTGCCAATTACATTCGTGCCACACAGGCCGATTCCATCGCTAAGCACATAGAGCAAAGCGACAGCAAGTATGTACTCTGTATGGGCGATTTCAACGCGCCAGTCAATTCCTACACTCATTATCGCCTTACCCGTCTGCTCAACGATGCTTACACTCGTTCTGGGTGTGGAGTAGGATTCAGTTACAACCGTTCTGGAATGTACTTCCGAATCGATAATATCCTGACTTCGGAAAACATAAAAGCATACAATGCAAAAGTTGATGCATATAGTAAAATGAGTGACCATTTTCCTATTTATGCATGGCTGGAATTGCAACCATAGGCATGAAAAACGCATATTTTTGACTGAAGAATGAAAAAATCTCATTTCTTCAACCACAAATATAAATTAAATGTCTTACCTTTGCGGGCTGAAAAACTTTATAATACACATTTTTAATAACAAACAACAATGCAAAACAAAGGATTCATCAAATTCCTTGCGGTGGCACTGACTCTCATCTGCTGCTTCTATTTGTCTTTCTCTATTGCTACTTCTTATGTTGAGAAGCAGGCTGAGAAAATGAGTGAAGAGGATGCAGAGCTTTACTTGGATTCGCTCAACTCGACTCCATTCTATCTCGGTAGCTACACATTGAAGGATTGTCGTGAAACAGCCATCGGTCTTGGTCTTGACCTGAAGGGTGGTATGAACGTAATCCTCGAAGTGAGTGTTCCTGAGGTTGTAAAGACACTTGCCGACCACAAGACTGACGAAGCTTTCACAAAGGCTGTTTCACAGGCAGCAAAGGAAAGCCAGGAAAGTCAGAGCGATTTTATCACACTATTTGTCAAGGCTTTTAAAGAGAACAGCAATGGTCAGCCACTTGCTACCATCTTTGCCACACAGCAGTTGAAGGGTAAGGTAAACACCAACTCTTCTGATTCTGAGGTAGAGGCCGTTCTTCGCGAAAGTGTTGATGAGGCTGTAAACAACTCATTCAACGTGCTCCGTACTCGTATCGACCGTTTCGGTGTTGTTCAGCCAAACATTCAGAAGATTGAAGGCGCTGCAGGCCGTATCATGGTAGAGTTGCCAGGTATCAAGGAGCCAGAGCGTGTTCGTAAACTCCTCCAGGGTAGTGCAAACCTCGAATTCTGGGAGACTTATGACACTCAGGTTATCGTTCCTTACCTCGCACAACTCAACAATGCACTTCGTGGTGCTGCTGAGGTAGTTGACACAACTGCTACAGAAGATGTTGCTGCTGCCGACTCAGTTGCAGAGGATGCTCTCAAGGCAGACTCAAGCAAGGCAAAGGCTCTCCTTTCTCAGGTTAGTGCCGACGAACTTTCCAGCAATGCTGGTAAGGCTCAGAAGAAGGCTACTGAAGAAGCAAAGAAGGAAAATCCTCTCTTCGCAATGCTTCAGCCAATTCAGGGTGCTGCCGGTTGTATGGTTGGTTATGCTCTTGCAAGCGATACTGCTGAAATCAACAGCCTGCTCAATAGCGCAACAGCAAAGCAGATTTTCCCAATCGACCTCTCACTCAAATGGGGCGTGAAGTCAATGGATAAGGCTGGAAAGGTATTCGAACTCTATGCAATCCGTACTACAGGTACTAATGGTCGTGCTCCACTCGAGGGCGAAGTAGTTACTGAGGCTAAGGATGAGTTCGACCAGTATGGCAACCCATGTGTTTCTATGAAGATGAACACAGAAGGTGCCCGTAAGTGGTCAAGCCTTACAGAGGCTAACGTAGGTCATGCAATTGCTATCGTCCTCGATAACCTCGTTTATTCAGCTCCAAACGTAAACGGAAAGATTGATGGTGGTAGTTCTCAGATTACTGGTAACTTCACAACAAACGATACTAAGGACCTTGCAAACGTGCTCCAGTCAGGTAAGATGCCTGCTCCTGCACAAATCGTTCAGGAAGACATCGTTGGTCCTACACTTGGTCAGCAGTCTATCGAAGCAGGTTTCATCTCTTGTATCGTTGCCTTCATCGTACTGATGCTCTACATGGTATTCATGTATGGTTTGCGCGAAGGTATGGTTGCCAACTGCGCACTTATCCTCAACTTCTTCTTCTCATTCGGTATCCTCACCAGTCTTGGTGCAGCCCTCACAATGTCAGGTATCGCCGGTATGGTGCTCACCCTTGGTATGGCTGTCGATGCTAACGTGCTCATCTACGAGCGTACAAAAGAAGAAATGCGTGCAGGCAAGAACATCAAGAATGCTGTTGCTGCTGGTTATAGCAACGCCTTCTCTGCCATCTTCGACTCAAACGTAACTACTATCCTCACAGGTATTATCCTCTACAACTTCGGTACTGGTCCTATCAAGGGATTCGCTACAACCCTTATGATTGGTATCGTCTGCTCATTCTTTACTGCTGTATGGCTCACTCGTATCGTATTCGAGCACTTCGTAAACAATGGCAAGTGGCAGGATTTGAAGTTCGACACTAAGTTCTCTATCAATAAGATGATGGAAAACTCATCTATCAACTTCATGGGTAAATATAAGAAGTCATTCGTTATCTTCGGTGCATTCGTTCTTATCTCTGTATGCAGCTTCTTTGTTCGCGGACTCAGTCAGTCTATCGACTTCACAGGTGGTCGCAACTATAAGGTAGAATTCCTGCAGCCAGTACAGACAGAGGATGTGAAGGCAGCTATCGTTAAGCAGTTCCAAGCTAACGCAAAGAATGATGAGGCTGTAAACGTAACAGTTATCGCACTTGGTACTACAGGTACAAATGTTCGTGTATCTACCAACTACCTCATCAACGAGAATAATGCTGAGTCTGATGCTCTTATCGAAAGCCTCCTCTACAAGGCATTCGTCGATGGTGGTATGGTTGCTTCAACAGTATCTGAAGAAGCATTCCTCGATCGCGACAATCGCGAGGGTGGTTCTATCGTATCTTCTCAAAAGGTAGGACCTTCAATAGCTGAAGACATCACATACGGAGCTATCCTTTCCGTACTCTTCGCAATCGTAGTAATCTTCGTGTATATCCTCGTTCGTTTCCGCAACGTGGCATACTCGATTGGTTCTATCCTCGCTCTGATTGTCGATACAATCCTCGTTATCGGTGCATTCTCACTCTGCTACGGTTGGATTGGCTTCTCACTCGAAATCGACCAGACATTCATCGGAGCTATCCTGACAGTTATCGGTTACTCTATCAACGATAAAGTGGTTGTCTTCGACCGTATTCGTGAGACATTCCAGAACCACCCACGTCGTGATCGTCAGCTTAACTTCAACGACTCGCTCAATGCCTGTCTTACTCGTACCGTAAACACTTCAGTATCTACATTCATCGTTCTTGCTGTAATCTTCATCCTTGGTGGCGACAGCATCCGTTCGTTCTCATTCGCTATGATACTTGGTGTCGTAATCGGTACATTCTCATCTCTCTTCATCGCAGCTCCTACTGCATACCTCGTAATGGGTGCTCGCATCAAGGAAGAAGATGCTCCTGCTGAGACAGCTGAATAATTGAATGTTCCCCAGTACACTCTTTCGTACTGAATAATAAGTAAAAACCGAGTGCTCAATTTTATTTTGAGCATTCGGTTTCTCATATATAAAAATAATGTCGTACCTTTGCCAGCAAATTCATAATCCTCTGTTCTATGAAACAATTCAGCTTACTCCTTTGCCTCTTTTTCGTGTTCACATCAAGCATGAAAGCAGCAGAAGGCGATGTCATCAAAGTAGTCTTTGATGGTTCGTCGGCAAGTGTAAACATTCCAGCTACTGCATCAGTTACTTCGTCTGTAAACGGTGGCTATGTAACGTTGAGATCGACTACTACAACCGAAGAATATGTTTACGACATATCTGGTAGTACTACTGATGGAGGACTTACCATAAACGGTAGTTACAAACTGACTCTTCAGCTCAATGGAGTAAGTATAGAAAGTAAGAAGGGTGCTGCAATCGATGTGGAATGTAGCAAGCGAATAGCTGTTGTTTTGGTGGCTGGAACTGAAAACACACTTGTTGACTATGCTTCAGGCGTACAGAAGGCTGCGTTCTATACAACTGGTCATCCAGAGTTCTCTGGTAGTGGAACTCTCAATGTGACAGGAAACAAAAAACATGCCATCAGCGCTAAGGAATATCTGCAGTTGAAGAAGACAGTAGGCACTATCAACATTCTTTCTGCTGTCGGCGATGGCATACATTGTGGCGAGGGAAAGGTGAAGAGTGATCAGAACTACTTCCAGATGAATGGGGGTACCTTGAATATTTCCAATACAGGCAGCGATTGTATCGACTCCGATGACTATGGAACTGTTCTCATCAAGGGTGGTACTCTTAATCTTACTGTGTCAGGTGACGATGCCGATGGAATCAAGGCAGATAGCCTTCTACAAATTATTGACGGAACTATCAATATCGATGTTACAGGAAAGGAATCTTCTGGTATCAAGAGCAACTGGCTGGCTTATATCCCTGGAGGCAACATCACTATCAACGCCATTGGTGACGGTTCGAAAGGAATAAAGGGTAAGCTACAGACAGCTAAGACAGTAAACAACGGCGGTTCGGTTACGTTTAGTGATTCTACCAACGTAACTATCATAGCCTCTGGCAAGAGTATCATTGTAGAAACAAGTGATACAAAATGTATGGGTCTTAGCGTTGATGCTGACCTAACCCACACAGGTGGTTCTGTCTATATCCTTGCTAAGGGTGGAGAATCATATACCTATAATGTAAAGGGAACAGAATCTGTTACCACCGGTTTTGTTGCTGAGTACGAAGGCCATACATCTGTTCCTACACTTCCTGCTGCTCAGACAGAAGGAGTGGAAACAATCTACACTGTATCAGGAGCACGCCAAAACGGACTTCATCCTGGTATCAATATCGTTCGTCGTGCCGATGGAACCGTATTAAAGCAATTCGTAAGATAAAAACGACATAAATTTAAGTTATATATATATTAATAATGTATGTGGATAGATTTGCTCTGCTTGCAACCACAAAAAAAATGCTAAAACGTTATGGGATATTTATTTACATCTGAATCTGTCAGCGAGGGACATCCTGACAAGGTAGCTGACCAGATCAGCGATGCAGTTCTTGACGAACTCTTGGCATATGATGCCAACTCTAAAGTAGCGTGTGAAACTCTCTGTACTACCGGTCAGGTAGTCGTAGCTGGTGAGGTGAAGTCAAACACTTATGTTGACCTTCAAGAGGTAGCACGTCGAACCATTACCCGTATTGGTTATACCAAGTCTTCTTACAAATTCGATGCCGAGTCTTGTGGTGTGCTTAACGCCATACATGAGCAGTCGGCAGACATAAATCGTGGTGTTGAGCGTTCCGACCCTATGAATCAGGGTGCTGGCGACCAGGGTATGATGTTTGGTTATGCTACCAACGAAACAGAAAACTACATGCCGCTGTCTCTCGACCTCTCTCACCGCATCTTGCGTGTACTAGCAGACATTCGTCGTGAAGGCAAAGTAATGACATACCAACGTGCAAACGGCAAACAAGTCACCTACTTGCGTCCTGATGCAAAGAGTCAGGTGACTGTAGAGTATGGAGACGATGGTACACCACTTCGTATAGATACTATCGTAGTCAGCACACAACACGATGAATTCGTCTTCCCTGGTGAAGGAGTTACTCAGGAAAAAGCCGATGAAATGATGCTTTCTCGTATCCACGACGATGTGGTTAACATCCTTATTCCTCGCGTACTCGAATCCATCCATAATCCTCAGATTCGTGCCCTTTTCAATAAGGACATAAAATACTTCGTCAATCCTACTGGTAAGTTCGTTATTGGTGGTCCTCATGGTGATACAGGTCTTACAGGTCGTAAGATTATCGTTGATACCTATGGAGGTAAAGGAGCTCACGGTGGAGGCGCGTTCTCAGGTAAAGACCCTAGCAAGGTGGATCGTTCTGCAGCTTATGCAGCCCGTCATATTGCCAAAAACATGGTGGCAGCTGGTGTGAGCGACGAAATCCTTGTTCAGATTAGCTATGCTATTGGTGTTGCTGAACCAGTAAGCATTTATGTCAATACCTATGGCAGAAGCCATGTACCTATGTCTGATGGTGAAATAGCTAGCAAGATAAAAGACCTCTTCGACTTGCGTCCTAAGGCTATCGAACAGCGTCTCAAACTTCGTGCTCCTATTTACGAGGAGACAGCTGCTTATGGTCATATGGGGCGCGAACCTCAGGTGGTCACCAAGCATTTTTATAATCGCTATGAGGGCGAGAAAGACATCAAGGTAGAGTTGTTTACTTGGGAGAAACTTGATGCAGTTGAAGACATACGTCGCGCATTCAAGCTCTAAACATCCACTTCTATCATATTCTGCACATGAGGAGCAGTATAGCAAACTACGACAGCATCCTTACGGCAACGGATAGCAACGTAATCAATCGTACCGATTACTTTGCCCAGGGTACTATGGTTTCCGATAGGGAAGTACTTATGTCCGAACGTAACTACACAGTCAGTTCTGATAGTGGCATCATCCTGCTGCTCCTCGTGTGTCTTGGTATCATAGCCAGCATATTCCACAACTCCCGTCCCTTTATTGTGGACACCTGGAAGCAGTTCTTCAAGAAAGAAAGAAAATACTCCGTGAAGGGGGTGATAACTAAAAACTTCTGGGTAGATAGCATGTGGCAGATATTTATTGCCTCATTTACTCTTTCTCTCTCCCTTTTCGATTATCTTGCGCAACATACCTCTTTCTCCTCCGTTACCGGAATACCTTATTGGGTAGTAATCGTCCTCATTTTGCTACTCGTACTTTTCTTCATTGCCAAACTCTATCTTTATATGCTGGTCAACTGGGTTTTCTTCCCATCCTATGACATGCGTTCCAGTTGGACCTCCAGTTATGTGTATCTCACAGCGTTGAGTGTATATCCCTGTTACGTTATCATTCTTTTCCAACTTTTTTCTAACATACCACCAATCATAGTGGCAATTTGTTATATTTTATTGACAATTTTATACGAAATTGCCCTCATTTTCAAGCTATTTATCAACTTTAAGGTTAAAAAAAGTGCAGCGTGTTTAATTTTTTTGTACCTTTGCAGCGTCGAAATAGTGCCCACCATCTTTTTGTGGAGATTTTTACAATGGGCAAGTAAAGTTTTTTTAGAGGTAAACGATTTGTACTGATGGCAAAAATACTCATCTCTCAACCTAAACCACAGACGGCAAAGTCACCGTACTTTGATGTAGCTGAAAAATACAATCTTGATCTTGTATTCCGACCATTCATCAAGATTGAACCGATGACCTCCAAAGATTTTAGGTCGCAACACGTATCTATTGCCGGTCACACAGCGATTGTCTTCACATCGCGTCATGCAATCGATCACTTCTTTACTCTTTGCAAGGAGTTGCGCGTCAACATCCCTACTGACATGAAGTATTTCTGTGTATCAGAGCAGGTGTCGCTCTATCTGCAGAAATATGTTCAGTACCGTAAGCGTAAGAACTTCTTCCCTGAGACAGGTAAACTTGCCGACCTCCTTCCATTCATTCAGAAGCACAACAAAGAGAAATACTTTGCTCCACTTTCGTCTGCCCATAATGACGACATTTTCAACATGCTTGAAGAGGCTGGGGTAGAGCACGATGAGGCTGTGATGTACTATACTGTTGCCAACGACTTCCAGGCCGGCGAAAAACTCGACTACGACATGCTTGTATTCTTCTCACCAGAGGGAATCCATTCTTTGGTGAAGAACTTCCCTAACTTTGAGCAGGGTAAGGTGTGGATTGCTTGTCTTGGTTCTAAGACTGTCCACGAAGCTGAGAAGGCAGGTCTTCGTGTTGACCTTACCGTTACTCCGGAATTGCGCTCTGTGCCTGCTATGATTGAGGAATTTGCCAAGTCAACACAGAAATCTCATGCTTAGTCCTTTGGGTCTTTCAAAGGCAGAACGTATCCACTCCCGCTTAGTTGTCGAGAGCCTCTTTTCAAGTCGCAATTCATCTATTGCCGTTTATCCTCTTCGTATTGTATGGACCATAGACGAATCCGATGTTGCGTCTCCTGCAAGCATCTTGGTTTCCGTTCCTAAGAAACGAATGCATCATGCAGTCGATCGCAATCGTATGAAACGTATGGTTCGCGAGGCATACCGTCTCAATAAACAAATACTACTTTCCCGTCTTGAGGGTTCAGGTCGTCATGTTGACATAGCTTTCATCTGCATAGCTGACAATGTACCCACCAGCAGTCAAGTAAGCAAATCAGTAGTCAAGGCCCTTGCCAGAATATCCGATACCATCTGATATGATTCGCAGCAAGCTAACCTCCATCCTGTCCTCACTTCGTCATCAGAACATACTTAGCAGAGCATTATCCCTATTGCTCCTGCTACCAATATACTTCTATCGTACTTGTATATCGCCATTGACACCACCCTCATGCCGTTTCACTCCCACCTGCAGCCGTTATGCAGTAGAGGCAATCCAACGCCACGGACCCTTCAAAGGACTTTACCTGGCAGTCAAGCGCATCCTTCGTTGCCATCCCTGGGGCGGCAGTGGCTACGACCCCGTACCTGAAAAATTCCATTTTTAAAGTTAATTCATAATTCATAATGCATAATGCATAATTGGCTGGCGCAACTCCTAACTCCTCACTCCTAACTCCTCATGAATCTTCACACACATCATCGTCCGTCCGATCCTACAGAGCAGTTTATTCTCAACTGCTTCCCGGGCGCAGTACCTGCTGATGTGGAACGTTGTTCTGTGGGACTTCATCCCTGGCATGTAGATGCGATGTGGCAGCAGCAGTTGGAGCTCCTCCGACAAGACCTTCGGTTGCCCAATGTGGTTGCGATAGGGGAGTGTGGACTTGATGCCGTTAGGGGTGCTGAGATGAGTCTTCAGCAGGCAGCCTTTGAGGCTCAGATTCAGTTGGCTGAAACCCATTATCTGCCACTCATCATACATTGTGTTCGTGCCTTCGACCTGCTTCTTCAGTTGCATAAAAAATACAACCCACAGCAATTGTGGATTGTACATGGCTTTCGTGGTAAGCCTCAATTGGCTCAGCAACTCCTTGCTCGTGGCATACGTCTTTCGTTTGGTGTTCATTTCAACTCAGCCACACTCGAATTAGTTCGCCGGTCGGGCATTCCATTTTATCGTGAAACCGATGATGAAATGGGGATAAATCTTCTTGATATTACTTCTCCCACTTCCTCAGGTGCTTCTTTATGATTTCAGCCTCTTCGTCGTCCATTGCTTCGTACATACGACGACGTTGTTCGAACGATGACATACGTCCTGGGCGCTCGCCTTTCTCGTCTCTTCTGCCTCTGTCCTTGCGCTCACCTCTGTCTCTGCGCTCACCTCTCTCTTGGTCATCATCATCTTTTCTGTTCTTTCTGAAACCTTCCTTGAATGGTTTTGCCTTGAAATAGTGGTCAGCCTCCTCTTCGGTCTTCTCACGTGTCCAGCTGCCGTCTTCGTTCTTCTTATGTGGTTTGTACTTGGCATTACGCTTACGCTCCTCCTCCGATTTTATGTCAACACCCTTCTCGCGTTGCTGTCTGAGTTTTCCGTCGAACACCTGATACTTTCTGAACTCGCATTCGATGTTACCATTGAACAGAGCATACTTAGTTGACGGTCTCATACCCACATTTGCAAAGAACTCCTCGCGGTTGCTGATAATCCAGGCGTCACAACCGATGAAAGCATGTTTCAGTCGTTCGCCTATGGTAGCATACAGTTCCTCGAGATTTCCTCCCTTCACAGCTCCGATGCGTTCTCCGTACGGCGGATTGGTTATCATGATAGCCTTCTCGGCAGGTTGTTCGAATTCAGCTATGTCGCGCTGCTGAATCTCTACTATATTGCTAACGCCAGCCGACTTCACATTATCCTGAGCAATCTGTACAGCCCGGCTGTTTATGTCGTAACCATATATTCTGTGGTTAAACTCCCTTTCCTCGCTGTCGTCATTGTATATACGTTCAAACAGGTCGGCATCGTAGTCCTTCCACTTTTCGAATGCGTACTCCTTGCGGAACACACCCGGATATATGTTTCGAGCTATCAGGGCAGCTTCAATCAGAATGGTGCCAGAACCACAGAAAGGGTCGATGAAATCGCTCTGACAATCCCATTCCGACAACATGATAAGTCCTGCAGCCAGCACCTCGTTGATAGGTGCTTCAGTATTCTTTACCTTATATCCGCGAAGGTGGAGCGATTCGCCACTTGAGTCAAGTGCTACAGTTACATCTTCATTAGAGATGTGCAGGTTGATTCTCAGTCCCGGATTGCTGATGCTTACGTTCGGACGGTCTCCTGTCTTGTCTCTCCAATAGTCAGCGATGGCGTCCTTTATTCTGTAAGCGGCAAACTGCGAGTGGCGGAAATTATCCGAGAACACAACTGCATCCACCAGGAATGTAGTGTTCACGTCCATATATTCCTGCCAGTCAATCTTCTTTGCTTCCTCATACACTTTGTCGGCATCGTCAGCCTTGAATACAGCTATCGGTTTCAACACCCTAATGGCAGTGCGCAGACAGAAGTTTGCTCTGTACAGCATCTCCTTGTCGCCTGTAAAACTCACCATTCGGTTGCCTATTTCCACGTTATTGCCTCCGAGGGCTATCACCTCCTTCGCCAGAACCTCTTCCAGTCCTTTGAAAGTCTTTGCTATTATAGTATGTTCCATTATTCTTTATTTCTGTGTAACGGTTGTTCCTGCTGGCACATCATGACTAACCGACACGTTACTGCCGATGACAGCGCCCTTACCTATTGTGACGCGCCCCAGTATAGTTGCATTGCTGTATATGATTACGTCGTCCTCGATGATAGGGTGGCGCAAAATACCTTTTATAGGATTGCCGTTTTCGTCGAGTGGGAAACTCTTTGCTCCCAGAGTCACACCCTGATACAGCTTCACGTTATTACCGATGATGGTGGTTTCTCCGATTACCACACCCGTTCCGTGGTCTATAGTGAAATGCTCACCGATCTGTGCTCCCGGGTGTATGTCCACACCCGTTTCCGAGTGAGCCAGTTCTGTGAGCATACGAGGAATGAGTGGCACCTCCAGTTTCCACAGTGCATGAGCCATTCTGTATATCGTCAGCACCTTTATAATAGGGTAGCAGGAAATGATTTCTCCAAAATTCTTTGCAGCTGGGTCACCGTCGTAAGCAGCCTTCACATCAGTAGCCAACACACGTCGTATCTCTGGCAGACGTTCTATGAAAGCTTGAGCCCTTACTGTCGCCATTCTGTGCAGTTCCTTGATGATGGTCTGTCGGTTGTATGCGGCATAAGCAGCTACGTCCCTGAAATCAGCAAACGACAGTCCTGCCTGAATCTGTTCGATGAGCAGAGTGTACAGTTTTTCAATATTCACGCCTAAGTGGAATCGCAGAGTACCGGTATTCACAGTACAATTACCATAGTAACCGGGAAACATAATACTTCTGACCAGTTCTATGATTTCCTCCAAAGCCTTACCTGATGGCAGTGGAGCGCCTTCGTTGTACTCCCTGAACAAGTCTCTGCACGATTGTGGTTGAGCCAGTTTTTCTACCACCGCGTTCATTTTTTCTGTAAACTTACCCATCTATTTTACACATTATTTATAAAAATCGGGTGCGAAGGTACGAAATAAAAATTGATAATTGACAATTGAAAAGTTGAAAAAAAATAGTTTAAGCTTCAATAACCAATAACCAAAAACTCCTTAACCGCTACCCGCTACCCTTTAACCATTCCTCTCGCACCATTCGCTTGCAGTGATATTCATTATTCGTTTAAAGGTAGCAGTAAAAGTGCGGTAACTCTGAAAACCGCTTTCATACGCCACCTCCTTGATGAGTATAGGACGATTTGTTTTTTTGTACTCGCGGTACAAACTCATGAAATGCTCTATTCGCAGACGATTTATGTAAATATTATAGTTTGTACCCTTTTGTGCAAAGAATGCGCTAAGGTATGTCCTGTTTGTTCCAATGGCAGCGCAGAGAGCATTCAAGGTGATGTCGTACTGCAGGTATAATTGTTTCTTTTCACATTGTTCTGTCAACAATATTTGTATTTCATTGACTACTTGTTGACTGAGTTGCAGATTGGAGTTCGTATTTTTTTCGATTTCATCGTCAATTTCCTCCATGAAACTATCTATAATCTCCTCCTCCGTCTCTGTGTCTTCAAGTTGTTCCAGCGACTCCACTCTCCACAGCAGGAAACCAATCAGCACTATACTTATAATTTGTACTGCAAATTCAATGCCAAACCCGCCAAAATTCACCTTATAGCATAAGAATAGCAGTATCAGGATGAACAACAAAACAAAACTTTTCCACAGTTCTTTGTGTTCCAGGTCGGCATAATTGTCGTGTAGCCACTTTCCATATCTTCTTACTGCAAAAACAATATAAACTGCAAACACAAGAGCCTGCAGCAGCATATAGTCGCGAATTAGCGCCTCATACAGTGGATTCCGGTTTATCATCCCCACCCACACACAAATGACTATTACTGGTATAGTAGCAGTGAAAATCGGCCACAGCGTTCGGTGCTTGTCTTGCAGCATACATAACAGTGTAGTCATCATCAGTGGCACAAGAGTAATACTGTCCAGCATAATGTTTATTGCATTACGCAGAAAACGGTCTTCCGTCAACCACACATTACCTAATACCGTCCACCATACATGGCTCATGGCTACCGAAATAAGGAATGCAGTTGCCCAGTTCGTTAACTTCTTTGGTGGCTTAACCCCCGATGAAATCACATTATATTGTCGCAGCATCAAATAAACAGCTGCCACTATGGCAAACATCAGCACCGCACCATATACCATCATGTAGCAGTAACTTTGTAATCCGACTTGTTCGTACATAAGTTTTTTATCTTTTTCCTTATTTTGTGCTAATTTACGATGATTTTTTGGCAAAAATGATAATATGAGACGCAAAATTTACAAAAAAACACGCAAAATTTACAATTCTTGCCGTCAAGTGCGATTTCATCGTTTTTAGAAAAGAAAAAATTCCTACATTTGCAGTCGAAATGGTATTAAGGTTAAAAGAAATTCGAACCCTTATATTTTTTATCAGACATGTAATTTTAATTATCTTCACTCGCCCGGCTGAGAAGTTAGGCGAGTTTTTTATGTAAAGTAAATATTTTTGTAAAAAATTGTTGTAGTCAGAAAATATTGACCTATTTTTGCAAAAAATAGACCAGAAAAGCATAATCATATATGAAGACTATCCGAACATTGTTGGCTGTAGCGGTGCTGACGTCACTCTACAGTTGTAGCGAGAAGAAACAGACTGCCGAGGAACAGGTGGTCAGAGTGAAGGTGCAGCAGTTGCATGCTGAGGTTGTAAACGGAGAACAGGGTTTCTCCGGTACTATAGAGGAGTCGAGTGGTGCTCTGCTTTCTTTTATGGGAAGCGGTACCATCAAACGAATCTATGTGGATGCAGGGCAGACTGTGGCAAAGGGACAGCTGATAGCTGAACTCGACCCTACGACTGTGCAGAATGCCTATACCATCGCAAAGACCAGTCTGGAACAGGCTCAGGATACGTACGACCGTATGAAGGTGTTGCACGATGCAGGTTCGTTGCCCGAGATGCAGTGGATACAGGCGGAGAACCAGTTGAAGGCTGCTACGGCACAGGAGGCAATGGCTAAGAAGTCGCTTACCGACACAAAACTCTATGCTCCTTTCAGCGGTTTCATCGCCAGCAAGAGTGCTGAGGTAGGTCAGAATGCTGCGTTCGGTTTGCCTATCGTAAAACTTGTTAGCATCGGAAGTGTGAAGGTTAAGATTGCAGTTCCGGAGGATGATGTGCAGCGCATCAAGAAGGGTTCGTCGATGAAGATTATCGTTCCTGCTCTCGGCAACAGCGAGTTCTCCGGCTATGTGACAGAGCGCGGAGTGAGTGCCGACCCTCGTTCACGTACTTACGAAGTGAAAGCAACCATTCAGAATCCAAGCGGACAGCTCTTGCCTGGTATGATTTGTCAGGCATTCACCAATTATATGCAAGGCGCCACAGGTGTGTTCGTTCCTGCCCGTCTGGTGCAGCTCGACTACAACAACAAGACTTTCGTTTGGGTGGTAAATGGTGGCAAAGCCGTGAAACGTGAAATAACCATCATCAGCGAAACTGCCCAAGGTGCACAGGTGGGTGGGGGACTCTCCGCCGGCGACCAGCTGATTGTGAAGGGTCAGCAGAAAGTGAGCAACGGAATGAAAGTTGAAATAGTTGAATAATGGTTTACCGTTTATTTAATTTTCAACTTTCAACTTTCAATTTTCAATTTTCATAGATTATGGAAGAGAAGAAAGAAAAACTGTCACTGCAAGAGTGGTGTATGCATTACAGGCAGATTGTGTTGCTGCTTGTAAGTTGTCTTGTGGCTTTGGGTATCTATGGTTTGGCACATATCAACAAGAATGAGTTTCCTGATTTCACCATACGTCAGGGTATCGTCGTAGCTGTCTATCCTGGTGTTACGGCGCAGGAGATGGAGGAACAGGTGACCAAACCTCTTGAGAAATACATTTTCACTTATAAGGAAGTAAAGAAAGAGAAGACTGTTTCCTACTCTAAGGAAGGACTCAGCATCATACAGGTGGAACTGAACGACGACCTGATGAACAAGGATGAGTTCTGGTCTAAGTTCAAACATGGAGTGCAGGATTTCAAGGGTGACCTGCCGGAAGGTGTGCTTGCCATTATGGTAAACGATGATTTCGGTGATACTTCTGCGCTTTTGCTCTCGATGGAATCGAAGGATAAGACCTATCGTGAACTGAACGACTACATGAATGCTCTCATCGACTCGCTGCGAATGGTTCCGAGTGTGGGAAAGATGAGTGTTCACGGATTGCAGAAAGAACAGATAAGCATCTATCTCAATTCCGACAAACTCTCCCACTACGGCATCAGTCACCTGCTCATAGCACAACAGTTGAAGGCAAAGGGATTCGTAACTACAGCCGGCCGACTGAAAGCCAATGGTTATAAGTCGCCTATATATGTAGATCATGCTCTCAATAAGATATACGACGTAGAGAACACACTTGTGTATACTGATGCTGAGGGTAATAATGTGCGACTCAAAGACCTCGCTACCGTGAAACGCGAGTACGTAAAGGCTTCGTCGTTCATCTCTAACAATGGTACCAAGTGTATCCTTCTGAGTGTGGAAATAAAGAAGGGACAGGACGTCTCCAAGATGGGAGCTGAAGTAAACAGGAAACTGGCAAATTTCAAGAAGACCATCCCCGACGACGTAAAACTCACTACCATAACCGACCAGAAGCAGGTGGTCGATGATTCTATTTCAAACTTCCTCCACGAACTGATGATAGCCATCACGACGGTTATCCTGGTGGTCATCCTCATCATGCCTATGCGAGTAGCCTTAGTTGCTGCGGGTACTATGCCTATCACCATATTCATCTCGCTTGGCACATTCTATATGTTCGGACTCGAACTGAATACCGTAACCCTTGCCGCACTTATCGTCACTCTGGGTATGATAGTGGACGATTCCATCGTGATTATCGACTCATATATGGAGATGATGGCAGAGGGAAAGAGTCGTATGAGAGCAAGTATCGATGCCACAGTACACTTTCTGAAGTCTATCTTCACGGCTACACTCTGTATCTCCGTTACCTTCTTCCCGTTCCTCGTCACCATGAAGGGACAGACACACGACTTCCTGCTCTCCTTCCCTTGGGCAATAAGCATCGTACTGTTCATCTCTATGATTATAGCACAGACCCTGCTGCCTATCCTGCAGTACGCCTTCATAAAGAAACCTATCGCAGCAGCCCGTCCTAAGGATGGCAGAAAACCGTTCAACCTGCTCGACATCATGGATAAGTACTACAAGAAACTGCTCAATGTATGCTTCCGTCATCCGTGGCTCACATTGGCAAGTGGCGTAGCTTCCGTGATTATAGGTTGTCTGCTCTTCCTCCAGTTGCCACAACGCATGATGCCTTACGCAGAACGTAATCAGTTTGCCGTAGAGATTTTCATGCCTACCGGTACTGAAGTGCAGCGCACGGCTCAGGTAGCCGACTCGTTGGAACATATGTTGCTGAAGGACGAACGCATCACATCTATTGCATCCTTCAAGGGATGTTCGTCTCCTCGTTTCCACACAGCCTATGCTCCACAGTTTGCTGACGAGACTTTTGCCCAATTCATCGTGAATACTACGGGTAATAAAGCAACTGTAGAACTCGTAGAGGAGTGTACGAAGAAATACACTACTTACTTCCCGGATGCTTATGTAAAGATAAAGCAGTTGAGTTATAGCGACTGCTTGAATCCAATCGAAGTGCGTCTGAAAGGTGACGACCTCAGTCTCCTTGCTCAGGCTGCCGACACCGTTTCAGCCATCATGCGCCGTATGCCTCAGTTGAGTCTGGTGCGTAGCAATATGCTCGAACCCCTCTCTACTGTTCGCATCAAGATTGACGATGAGAAAGCCAGCCGACTGGGTATTACTAACGAAACGGTAGAACTGCAGATGGCATTCCGCTATGGCGAAGGACTCACCGTAAGTACTGCCTGGGAGGGTGACTACGACGTAAATGTGAAGATGAAAACCGACGATGCCGACCATGCCACACCACAGGATGTGATGGACGAACTCATTCCTATCGGTATTTCCGCAGCTATACCTACCGACCTCTCTACTCTGCTCAGTCTGCATACCGCAGGAGAAGCGTTACCAAGTGTGCCTCTCCGTCAGTTTGCCGAGATAGTTCCTACCTGGCAATACGGTCAGATATGTCACCGAAACGGTATTCGTACCGTGAGCATCCTTGCTGAGATAGGTCGCGGACTGAATACAGGTTGGGTTACCCAAGACATAATGGAAGCACTCTCCGACGTGCAACTGCCTGAGGGCGTGCAGATAGAATATGGCGGACAGTATGAGTCCGACAACGAGACGACACCTCAGCTTGCTGGAGCACTCGTTATCTCCGTATTCATCATCTTCTTCGTACTCCTGTGGCACTTCAAGAACATCAGCGAGGCTGTACTCATCATGATTTGTCTGTCGCTCTGTATCATCGGTACTGCAATGGGTGCATTCATTCAGGGTTGCGACATATCAATAACCAGTGTTCTTGGATTCGTCTCCCTTATGGGTATCCTCGTGCGAAACGGAGTAATCCTCTTCGACTATGCAGCTGAGGTGCGCGAACTCGAACACCTCTCGCTCAAAGATGCCATCCATGTGGCAGCCGAACGTCGTATGCGTCCAATCTTCCTCACCTCTGCCGCAGCCTCGATGGGTGTGGTTCCGATGATTCTTGGTGGTAGCGGACTCTGGATGCCTATGGGTGCGGTTATCTGCTACGGCACACTCATCACCATGTTGCTCATCCTCACCGTTATGCCTATCGCTTACTGGAAAGTTATGGGAAGAAGTGAGTAATGGTTAAAGGTTAACGGTTAATGGTTAACGGTTAAAGAGTAAAGTTTAAAGATAAAACTTGAAAAATGAAACATATATTTTCCTTCATATTCAGTATTGCTCTGTGCAGTTCAGCTACTGCACAGCAAGTATATACTCTAGAGCAACTCAAGCAGTTTGCTGTTGAGAACAACTATAGTCTTCATTCTGCCCAAAACGCAATTCGGCGATCCAAGCAACAGCAGCGTGAAGCCTTCACCAAGTATTTTCCTACTGTCTCAGCTACTGGTGCTGCAGTCACATTCAACAAACACCTGATTAATGTAGATCTTAATATGCCTGCCGCATTACAGAATATCCTGCCTCCAGGTGTGAACATACCTTCAAACATCCAACTGATAAAGAGTGGTGTGTTGGGTTCTGTAACTGCTATTCAACCAGTCTTCATGGGTGGTAGAATCATCAACGGCAACCGTTTGGCTAAGGTAGGACTGCAAGCCAGCGAAATCCAACTCGAGTACCAGGAGGACGAAGTCGAGATGACAACCGAACAACTCTACTGGCAGGCAGTTTCGTTGAAGGAAAAACAGAAAACCCTACGTAGCGTTCACGATATGCTCGTGCAGTTGGAGAAAGAAGTAGGCGATATGGTTCGTGCCGGAGTTACCAATCGCAACGACCTGTTGCAAGTGCAACTCCGTAAGGGCGAGATAGAAAGTGCCCAGATAGAAGTGGATAACCAGTTCTCCACCATTTCTCAACTCCTGGCTCAGCACGTAGGTAAGGCTGGAGAGGCAGTAGATGTAGTCTTGCCTGCAGAACTCAACGCCCAACTCGAAGGTGGGGCAGAGGCTCGCAGTTCGCTCGTAGCACTTCCTCTGTCTCTCAAGACCGACCACCAGACAGCCGTTACTTCCACTTCGCAATATCGTCTTCTGGAAAAGAACGTTGAGAGTCAGCGCCTGCAACATAAGATGAAGGTAGGCGAAAACCTGCCAATGGTTGGTGTTGGAGCCAGCTACGGTTATAATAACCTCATAGACAAGGGACGCGGTGCCGGAGCTCTCTTTGCCGGAGTAACCATACCTATCAGCGACTGGTGGGGTGGTTCTCATGCCATCAAACGTCAGAAGTTGGCTTACGAAGATGCTAAAGAACAACTTGAGGATAGTAGCGAGAAACTCATCATCCACATGAATAATGCCTGGGCAGCAGTTGAGAGCAGTCACAAGAAACTGCTCATAGCTCACGATGCTATAGCCCAAGCCGACGAAAACCTGCGCCTACATAAAGACTACTATAAAGTGGGTCAGACTAATATGAGCGACCTGTTGAAAGCACAGGAACAGTATCAGTCGGCACGCGACCGCTATATCGATGCCTATGCACTCTTCCAAACCAAACAACTGGAATATCGTAAGGCAACAGGACAGAAATAGTTGAAAGTTGAGAGTTTAGAGTTGAGAGTTGAGAGTGATTAGAAAGATTTTTATAGTCCTTATAGCGCTGATGAGCGTTGCACCTGCTTGGGCAGATGATACGATATCTATTGATACTATATCGATAGATACGATATACATATACGATTCAGTTCCCGATACAACCGTTGTTGACACAGCAACTGTTGATTCTGCATTTCAGGAACTGAGTTTAAGGGAGCGGCTGAAGCAACGATTAACGGCTAATTACTACAAAATTCGTTTCGACTCCATATATGTTATACGTCCTATAGGAAAAGTCACTCTGAAACTTCGTGTAAACCAGACAGGCAACACTTTCCATGCTAAGGGAACCATTCGTGACGTCTATTCCAAAGCCGACCTTGCCACCAGCCATAAGACAACCTTTGCCGTCGCAGCCATCTATCGGGGCATCGGAGTCGGCTTCGCTATCAACCCTGCCAAGTGGGGAGGCATATATAAAGACTACGAATTCAACCTCAACTTCTACAGTCGCCGGTTCAGTCTCGACTTCAGCTATCAGCGTTCAGAGTCCCTCTCTGGTGACATACGTCGTGGCGATACCATGTTACGAATGGAAAAAGATGATGTGGAAATGAATATGGTAAACTTCGCTGCCACCTACACCTTCAACCATCGTAAGTTCTCCTATCAGGCAGCCTTCACCCAGAGCTATATCCAGCGCCGTTCTGCCGGTTCCTGGTTAGCCTGCCTCAGTTACCAGGGAGGTAGCCTTAAGACTACCGACGCCCTCAAATCTCGCAATCCGCAATCTCCTGAAGTCCGCATCTACCTCGGTCACGTCGGCATCGGAGGCGGATATGGCTACAACTGGGTACTTGGTCGCAGATGGCTCCTCCACCTCTCCGTAATGCCTACATTCGTAGTCTTCAACCGCAACAACCTGACAATAAACGGAGAACGCAAAAAAGCCGAACACGTCCGTTTCAACATGATATTCAACGAACGTCTTGCCGTTGTCTTCAACATCTCCCCACGTTTCTTCGTAGGTGCCACCCTCGTCATGAACAACTCCGTCTTCGACGACAGCAACGTCATCATCAACCAGAACAAATGGCGTGCCCGTGGCTTCTTCGGCATGCGATTGTAGGAGTGTCTTTCCCTGAAAAAAGTTGACTTATAAGAAGTCAACAACATGAAAAAAATCAGAACAGAAAAACAGCGACTTTATTACGACAAGGTTATATCTCTTTATCGTGATAAGCACATGGGTAAAACAAGAATTTCTAAAATTATTCCTGTTTCAGATTGGACTATTTCCAATTGGATTCGTACCTTCGTGTCAGAAAACCCATGTTACAAGAACAATCGTATGAAACAGGCAGAAGAACGAAGTAAGAAGAAAGCTGTCTTAGAGTCTGTCGATAATCCTGTCCCGAACGATTTAAAGTCCCTGAAGGAGGAGGTATCCCGTCTTCGAAAGGCTCTTAAGGATGAATCCATGCGTGCAGCCCTTTACGACGAAATTATTAGCGTAGCTGAAAAGCAGTTCAATATTCCGATTCGAAAAAAAGCTGGCACCAAGCAGTGACGGGCTTGCATGCAAAGGACTCTCTTAAGTATCCTATAGAGAGTCTTTGCAGGCTGCTTGGTGTGTCGAAGCAGGCTTATTTTCATCGTGACGAGAATGTGTTGCTGAGAAAAATAGCTCAGGAGGATTTCGCATTGAATTACATTCTTGATATCCGCAAAAAGGATCCTGGTATTGGTGGAAAGAAACTGTGGTATATGTACAAGCGCGATTTCATTGGTAACCATCCTATGGGACGCGACCGCTTTGAAAGGCTGATAGACAAGTATGGTCTGAAGGTCAGAAAATGTACGCACAAGCCCAGGACTACCGATTCTACGCATGGTCTTCCTGTTTATCCCAATCTCATTAGAGAGTTCATCCCGACGGCTCCCAACCAACTGTGGGTAAGCGACATTACCTATATTCCTATATGGCTGGACAGTGAAAACCACAGTTTCTGCTATTTGTCCATTGTTCTGGATGCATACACGGAAGAGATTGTCGGTTGGTGCATAGGTCCGACACTCGATACGGAATACCCGATACGCGCCTTGCATATGGCTCTTGAACGCTTAAGGAACATTTCCAAAGAGGATATCTCGCTTATACACCATTCTGACCGCGGTCTCCAATATGCCAGTAAACGCTATGTAGAACTGCTGGCGGAGTATGGTGTAAGGGTCAGTATGACAGAGAATGGAGATCCTAAGGAAAATGCACAGGCAGAGCGCATCAACAACACAATGAAGAACGAATTGCTCAGAGGCATGAGATTCACTTCTCTCGGAGAAGTCATTATGAGCATTTGTGCAGCTGTTGATTTCTACAATGAACAGCGTCCTCATATGAGTATCGACATGATGACCCCGCGTCAGGCTGCTGCCTGTACAGGTGAACTGAAGAAAAGGTGGGTGAGCTATAGGGAACTGCACATCAAAGAATCACATAACAGTCAAACCATATAAAATAAAAAAAAGAGAAAAGCATAAATCGTTTTGTATAATCACTGAAATATGTTTACTTTTGCACCACAGACAACAGAGAACAGGGTTAATACTGATCCCGTCAACTCATATCAGGGATAAAGCAGAACAGTCAACAAAAAACAGTTTTAATGTTTAACCGAGTCAACTTTTTTAAGGGCTAAGAAGCAAGGACAGTCAACAAAAATCAGGAAAATATA